>NZ_JBSGSS010000009.1:0-322918 GCF_053606985.1 Nocardia sp. NPDC055165 | reverse complement strand
CGGTCACCCACCGCGGGGCCGGGGCCGTCTCGAATTGGCTTCGCAGACTTGTTCAGAGTGCGTTGATCCGGGCCAGTGCTTCGAAAGCCAGATCGGCGGCCTGCCACAACGCCGTGATCTCGCTGCGGATGGTCGGTGCGAGAGCGGGGTCTTGCAGGGCGAGGCCGTTGGTGAAGATCACCGTGTTCGCGCCGAGGTCCGCGGCGATGAGCATCTGTTCGGTGGCGACGCCCGCGCCGAACAGCTGGTCCAATCCCTCACCGACGAAATAGAACCGCCACAGCGGGCCGAGGTCGGCGCCGTAGGCCGCCTTGGTGCGGTCGATGATCACGTCGCCGACCGAGGCGATGCCGGCCACGATCTTGAAGTAGTCCGGCGCGTTCTCCGGCCTGCTGCCCACGGCTGCCACCGAGTAGGTCAGGTCGACGGTGAGGTGTGCGTTGTAGCCGGCCATGGCGGTGCGGGCGCGCGACGCCCCGCAGTCGCGGGCGAGTGCGAAATAATGTGCCCATTGTGGTTCCGCGATGCCACCGGTGAATTCGGCATGCAGATTGTCGAGAAATCGGCGCAGCAGTTCCGAGCTGATCGCGTGCGCGTACTCGCGGTTCGCGAACGCGGCCGGGTCGCGCTGCATCGGCATCACCGCGGCGTATTCGACGCCGTCGAGCCCGATAGCGAACAGCCCGCGTAGGTCGCGATGCTCGACGAGGATCTCGGTGATCCGGTGATGGCGGGCCACCGCGTCCTCGAGCCGGCCCAGGCTGTCGGCGCCGGAGATCGCCGACGTGTCCGACAACCGCGCGATCTCGTCGATGTCGTTTTGGGACAGGGTGGACCCACAGGCCGTGTCCCCGGCCGCGCCCGCGGCCGGGTTTGCGGGCAGAATCAGTGCCGCGACGGCGACACAGGCGGCTATTGCACTCGATACGCGCACGCGCCGATTCCACCATCTCTCGGCGCGATTCGCGCATCGACGCGCGCGTCGTCGCACCCGATGGGCGTGTCGGCCCACCGTGCCGCGAGGGGCCCCTAGCCTGGACCGATGCCGGAGACGATTGCGATTTCAGGGGCCAGCGGACAAATCGGCGGCCGCGTTGCCCGTCTGCTCGCCCCCTCGGGCGCTCGCCTGCGACTGCTGGGCCGCCACGTCGAGCACATCGCACCGATCGACGGCGCCACCACGGCCACCATCGATTTCGGCGATCCGACCACCGTGGCGGCCGCGCTCGACGGCGTGCAGACCTTCTTCTTTGTCTCGGCCACCGAGAGCGCCGACCGCGCGACTCAGCAGACGGCGGTGGTGAACGCCGCGAAAGACGTGGGCGTGCAACGGATCGTGTATCTGTCGTTCGTCGGGGCCGCGCCCGATGCCACGTTCACGTTCGGCCGTGATCACTGGTACACCGAACAGGCCATCCGCGCCTCCGGCCTCGCGTTCACCTTCCTGCGCGACAACCAGTACCAGGACATCATCCCGCATTTCGCCGACGGGGACGGGGTGATCGAAGGTCCGGCCGGAGACGGCGAAGTCGCTGCGGTCACCCGCGCCGATGTGGCGGATTGCGCTGTGGCGGTGCTCGGTTCGGACGCGCACGACGGCACGACCTTCGACCTCACCGGCCCGCGAGCTTTCAGCCTGACCACCGCCACCGCCGACATGACCGAAGTCCTCGGCCGACCGTTCCGCTACGTCGAGCAGACCGTCGACGAGGCTTACGCCTCCCGCGCGAAGTACAACGCGCCGAAATGGGAGGTCGACGGCTGGGTCAGCACCTACACCGCGATCGCCCAGGGCGACCTCGCGCAGGTCACCGACGCGGTCCCGCACCTGACGGGCCACCCGGCCATCGACTTCCGCGATTTCCTCGCGACAGTGCCGAAGAACTCCTGAACTCTGGTGAGTCGCGCCGACCGGCCTTACCCCGTGGTCTCCTCGGCAGCGGGCTCTGTCGCCGGCAACAGCGAGTACGCCAGGCAGACGAGCGCGAAGAACACGTAACCGAGTGCCACGCCGGGCGCGGCGGCCCATTCGACCGCGTGTGCGTGAATCAGTCCGATCCAGCTCAATCCGGCGCCGATAACCGCCGCCACTCCCGCCGCACGGAAACGTTTGTCGAGGATGAACGTGACGATAGCGCCGAGCACGAGACCGGCCAGTACCGCACCGGACCCGAACACTTTCAGCCCGTCATAGACCACGCCCGCTTGACCGAGCGCGTCCGAGCCGACCTTCGCCGCCGAAGTCCCCGCCGCGGACAGCGCGTTGTCGATCTGGGTGACGGCCCACTCCGCCAGGTTGGGCAGCAGCGCGGCCACGACCGCCACCGCGTGGATCCGCGGCACCGCCTGGAATGCTTGCGCGCCGATCAGCAGGCCGATGTAGAGCAGGATCGGGACGATCGCCGGGATGGGCAGCAGGGTTGCGAGGATGCCGAAAAGCCCCAGCAGGCACATGATGCCGATGGTCAGGCCGCTGGCGAGGGAGTAGCCGGTGCGCCCGCCCGCGTCCTTCCATCCCGGGTGACCGATGTACACGGCGGGTGGGAAGGGTGAGCCGAAACCCGCGCCGATCACCGCGCCGAAACCGTCGGCCAGCAGCACGCTGCGCAGGTTGTAGTTGTCGCCCGCGGCCGCCGCGCTTTCCACATTGCTCATGGCTTCGGTGAAGTTGTAGATGCCCAGCGGGATGGCGGTGGCCAGCAGCGGAGCGAGGTTGCCGAGGCCGTCGAAGAGCAGGTCCAGGCGCAGGTCGGGCAGCCCGAGGGCGATGTCGTGCGCGGCCTGGGCGACATCGGGTGCCGACATGTACCCGCCGATCCAGCCGATCGCCGTGCCGGCCAGCAGCGCGACCAGCCCGACCGGGATATTGCCCGGCAGCTTGATGTCGGTGAAGAAGCCGATCAGGATGATGGCCAGCACCGGCAGTCCGATCCAGGCCACCTCCCACATCTGCGCGGCGGGGCGCATGGCGATGAAGGTGATCGAGATGCCGGCCAGGGTGCCGAGCATCGCGGCACGCGGAGTGACCTTGCGGATGTAGGAGCCGACGAAGGCGCCGATCATCACGATCACGCCGATCATGAACGCCCAGGCCAGACCGGCCGCCCACGCCTGCAAGGGATCTCCGGTGGCCAGGTAGATCGGCAGCATCACCACGAACACGACGATGAACATGTGCGGAACGCTCGGCCCGTAGGGCAGTGCGGTGACGTCGGCGCGTCCTTCGCGGCGGGCCAGGCGCCGCGCCAGCACCATGTAGTACAGGTTGCCCAGCACGAGCGCGACGCCGAGGGCGGGCAGCACCGTCCCGAGGACATCGGTGCTGGGAATCTTCACCACCGCGATGGTGAGTGTGGTCAGGGTGAGGACGTTGACCAAAATGTTGAACGCCAGCCCGAAGAAGGCGTTCGTGTCTCCCCTGGTCCACCGCGGAAGTGCCGGTGGCGCAGGTTGTTCCGGTGTGACTGTTGTTTTCGAGGTGTCGACGGACATGGTGGATCCTGTTCGCTAGGCCGTGACGGGGGCGGTGGTGCCGAGTGCGGCGATGACATCCGCGGAGCCGGCAACCCAGCCGAAGATCGCGCCCTGAGCCGCGATCATCGCCAGTCCGACGCGCTGGAATTCCGGAAAATAGGAGCCGACGCAGTCCGCGACCACGAGGCATTCGTAGCCGCGGTCATTGGCCTCGCGGACGGTGGTGTGGACGCAGACCTCGGTGGTGACGCCGGCGACGAGCAGGGTGGTGATCGAATGCTGTTGCAGCACAGCGGCCAGTTCGGTCGCGTAGAACGCGCCCTTGCCCGGCTTGTCGATGACGGTCTCGCCGTCGAGCGGCGCCAGTTCGTCGATGATGTCGTGGCCGTACTCACCGCGGATCAGGATGCGCCCGAATCGCCCCGGATCACCGATGCGCTGCGAGGGGTTGCCGCGCCGAAGTTTCGACGGTGGGCAATCGGACAGGTCCGGCAGGTGGCCCTCTCGGGTGTGGATCACCGTGATACCCGCGGCCCTGGCCGAGGCGAGCACACCGGCGAGGGGTTCGATGACGGTGCGCAACAGCGTCACGTCGTTGCCGAGGCTTTCGCCGAAGCCACCGGGGAGCAGGAAGTCTCGCTGCATGTCGATGATGACGAGCGCGGTCGTCGTGGGATCGAACGTGAACGGGCTCGGGGTGGCGGGGATTTCGGTCATCGTCGCTCCTGGAGGGATACCGGGCCGAGGTGGTGGGGCAGTGCGGTGGTGCGCGGTTCGTCCAGCAGCCGTGCGGCGGCGGCGAGAACGACGTCGTCGGCGAGTGCCGGGCCGAACACCATGAGCGAGACCGGCCTGCCGTCGCGGGTGGTGCCGGCCGGAACCGCGATCGCGGTCAGGTCGAGCAGATTGCCGAAATGGGTGTAGTGGCCGAGCACGGTGTTGGTCGCGATGGGGTCGGCCAGCACCTCGGGGACAGTGAAAGTGGTGCCGATGGTCGGCACCACCACCGCGTCGACCTCGTCCCATATCCGGGCGACCTCGGCGCGCAGTTCCTGCAACCGCTGCTGTGCGCGGAACACGTCCACGGCGCTGAATCGGCGTCCGCTGTCGAGGATTTCCCGGATCACGGGCAGAATCGAGTCGGGCCGATCGGTCAGGAACTCCTCGAATTCGACCAGACGTTCCGCGACCCACGGACCTTGGTAGAGCAGCGCGCCCGCGGCGAGGAACGGTGCGAGTGTCGTGTCGACACAGCTGAACCCCATACCCGGCAACCTGTCTCGCGCACCGAGGTGTGCCGCGCGCATGGCGTCGTCGCCGAAGAACTCGAGCTCCTGCGGTGCCGGTAGACCGAGCCGGATCGAGCCACCGGGGAATCGCCCTCCCCTGGCGCGGGTCCACGGATCGTCGTGATCGAGCGCCATGATCACCTCGGCGACCAGGTCCAGGTCCTCGACAGTGGTCGCCATGAGGGTGAGGCAGTCCAGCGACTTACACGCGGGCACCAGCCCGACGGTGCTGATCAGGCCGCGCGACGGCTTCCAGCCGACGATGCCGTTGAGCGCGGCGGGCACGCGACCCGAACCCGCCGTATCGGTGGCCACACAGAACGGCACCTGGCCGAGTGCCACCGCGAGCGCCGATCCCGAACTCGAACCACCGGAGATCAGATCGCCGCCGAAGATGCTGCGCGGCACCGGGTACGGGGTTCGGGTGCCGTTGAGGCCGGTGGCGAACTGGTCGAGATTGGTTTTGCCGACGAACAGCGCGCCCGCGTCGAGCAGGCGCTGCACGGCGGGTGCGGTGCGGGTGGCGAGGTAGGCGTAGTCGGGGCAGGCCAGCGTTGTCGGATAGCCGGCGACGTCGATACTGTCCTTCACCCCGAAGGGAACGCCGTACAGCGGCAGCGTGCGTGCGCCGGGCATGCGTTCGACAGCCGCTGCGGCAGCGAGCAATTCGTCACGGGGTACCGGGGTGATCCAGGTGCCGTCGTCGCCGCGCGCGGCGATCGCGTCGGCCACTCGCGCCGCGGTTCTGGTCGGGGAGCCGTTGCCGCCCTGGTGCTGGGCGAGGATTTCCGTGACCGTAGAGCCTGTCATGTTGTCGATTGTCGACAGAAAGTGTGACGACGGGAGGCTCGGTCTGTATCGGATGTGTTAGCAGATACGCCGTCACGAAACATGTATGTTCACGACGGCGTATGCCCCAGGTCTACGCGGTGACTCCCAGCCGACCGGCCAACGCGCGGGATTCCCGCTCGACCATCTTCCCGCCGTGGGTCACGAGCTCGGCCGAGAGCGACCGGGCAAGCGGGTGACTCCGCATCGATTCCTCAGACACCGAAGCCCCGGTGCGCAGCGCGCCGAGCGTGCCGAACCAATCGCGCTGCTGCGAGTACGCCCGTGCAAGTTCCAGCCACAGCCGGGCCCGGCGATCGACACTCGGCACCGCGTCGGGATCGACGATGCTCGCCGCGTCGAGCGCACCGCCCGACTTGCGCAGCTCGACTTGCACCGACACGGCCGAGATCTCGGTGTTGGCGATACCGAACAACGTCCACGGGTGAGCGCTGCCGGTGGGCAGCGCGCGGGCCATGCCCATCGCCTGATCGATCCCGCGCAGCGCGTCGCCTTCTCGGCCGAGCTTCGCCGCGGTGATCGCGCCGTGCAGATGGCACGCACCCCACAGGGCTTGCGCGTCCTGGTCGCCGTCGAGGCGTGGCTCGAGCAGTGCGACAGCATCGGTGGCGAGCTGATACGCGTCGTCCTCGCGACCGGTCGCACGCCAGACGTTGCCGAGTACCCAGCTCGCCGCGGCGAGGGTCACCGGGTCGTCTGCATCCTCGGCCGCCGACATGCACCGGTCGGCCGCAAGCCACAACAGCGGCGCGTCAGCGACCCACGCGAGCACCTGCTCGGACAGCGCGTAGGCACCGGACAGCGCAGCCGCGGCGGCGCGCCGGTCCTGCCCGTCGAGGGTGCGGACCGCGCGGCGACCATCGCGGATGAGCGAGGGCAGCATCGCGCCGGCATCGGCACGCGGTGTGGTCGAGGTGTGCCACAGCCGCCAGGCCCGCTCGACGCGCGCTCGTAGCTCGACAGGCTCGACCGGTGATGGCGTCGGGGTGAGGTAGACGGATTCGATCGCCTCACGGATCGCCGGGACAACGGGATGTCCGGCACGGCGGGCGACACCGACGAGCAGCTCGTGGTCGCCGGTGATCTCGGTCAGGTCGCGCACGCCGAGAGCTTGCCCGACGCGCAGCAGCATGTCGAGCGGCGGCGGGTTCTTGAGGCGGCCCTTCTCTATGTCGCGTAGCCAGTCGGCAGACCGGCCGACGAGACCGGCCACGACTTCGCGGGACTTGCCCGTGCGCTCGCGGATGTTCTGGATGCGCTCGCCGATCGCTTTCACAGCGAGCTCGTCTGGGGTCGGCATATCTGCCTGCCTTCGCGGGGTCGACCTTCTTCGCGGATACCCCCGGCCCGTCGGCCGGGGGCGATGTCCTCCGCGAAGAGGTTCCCCCAGCATAGATGCGTTGTGCCCGTGGGGATATCGGAAACGGTGAGGTGGGGAGATTCTCCCTACCTGCGGGGTGGGGCGTGGCTACCTACGGCGGCAATCGGTGGCGCGCACGATTCATCTACGCCGCGGCGCCAGTTCTGAGCTAGGACTCGCTGGCGCCGGGGCGAATCACTTCGCCGCCTATTGGGAGCATCCATGATCGAGGCCCACGCCCGCACACTGTCCGCGCTCACCGGTGGCGCGCTCACCACAGCGCAGATCGCCGAGCGCACCGGGGTATCGCACACGCAGGTCGGCGAGCATCTGCGCCACCTCGCCGCCGACGGAATGGTTGCCGGGAACAGTGCAAGGCCGCGCCTGTGGGGAATGACCGGGCAGGCCCGCGGGTGGGCGCAGACGAGCATCGGCCGATCAGCGCTAGGGGCATAGGGATGATGTCTCACGATCTCGCGCAGCATCTCGTCGCCGTCGAAGCCTTCCTCGACCGGGAGATTCTGGTCGAGGATCACACCGAGCCCGCCAATCCGTTCACCCTCGCGGGCGCGCATCGCGCCTGGCAGCGACACAGGGCATGTGACCTCGACGCGTGCGCGTGCAAGCGGGTGGCAATGCGAGTGCTCGCCGACGCCAACAAGCTGGTGCCCGATCACCGGATCGAGGGCAAGCTGTGAGCGCCGAGCTCGACGCACTCACGGCCGAGGTGAACGACGCACTGTCAGCGGTCGCACCACCACCGCTGTACAGCCTCGCCGCCCGCCATGCCCTTGAGATCGCCGAGCGAATCGCTCGCGACTCTGGCCGAGAGCAAGTCGAGCTCGCCGACCTACGTCGCGCGCTCGATCACCCCAACGTCAACCCGGCCGCACGTCGAGGGGGTGAATCGCCCAGCGACCGCAGGCAGTAGCCAATCCGTTCCGCCCCGCGCGATCATTGACTCGCCCACCCAGCCCAACCGCCCGAGGGAGACCCATGGAAGCCGCGACAGTGTGGCGCTGGAAGCCGACCAACGGCACCGGCGTACTCGAAACCGCGACCGGCCGACACGTGTGGTTTCACGTCAGCGATCTCGACGGCCTCCGCTACGCGGATGTACACGAGGGACTGGAGGTCGACGTCGTGATCGACGAGACACCACAGGACAAATTCGAATGTCGAGCAGCACACGTACGTCCGTCGTCACAGCACTCACCGCACTAGCGGCGACTCTCCTCCTCACCGGCACAGCCGCCGCACAGGTCCCCGAGATCGTCACCTTCACCCACAGCGGCCAATCCGCTGCCTTCAAGAAGCACGGCACGTGGACCGGCGACGTCGCCTACGCGTCCGACACAGGGTTCAGCAACAGACTGTTCTGGACACTGCAGCTCGCCCCCGAGGTGCAGGCGATCATCACCGGTAACACGATGGCCTGCACGGCATCTGTCGACGGGGTATCGAACTATCACGACAATCACTCCCCCGTACCCGCCGACTACAAATGGCACAGCACGGTGAAGGATCTCGCACTGGACACCCCTTACACATGGCGCGCGATGTGCGCGTTCGGCACGGCCGAGGGACCCGGGGAGGTCAAATTCGCTGTCAGCTTCGTGATGAAGTCCTGACGATTGAGGGCCCCGCCGTTGGAGATTCGGCGGGGCTCTCGCGCGTGTTGCGCTAACGTCGCGCGCACACCGCGCGATCGACCGGTGTACCCACACCGATCGAGGGGGAACCTTGACCCAGCCACCGCCGCCGCACCGGCCCGGACCGTCCGTCCCCGCAGGACCCCGACCGAAGTCGAACACACGGATCGCGTGGGGAATCGGGATCGGTGTGGTCATCCTGTTCGCCGTACTGGCCATCATCGGCAACGTCATCAAGGACGACACGGACGCGGCGGCTACGGTCAATGTGCCGTCCACCTGGGCGACACGGCCAGACCCCACCACCTCGGGCAAGCCCTCCCCCGCGGCGCCAGCGGCGACCACCGCGCCGAAGTTCACCCGCACTGCGACCGTGACCCCGTCGCCGGACTTCCCGGCCGGGCTCGATCCACGATGCAGTCAGGCGCCGGCGGATCTGGTCGAGAAGATCACGGCGAAGCTGAAGGACCCGGGCCACCGTGTCGCCCACGCGGTGCTGCTGACCTCGGCGACCGGTGCGCCCTACATCGGTGCGTCGATCGTCGCCGCCGATGGGCTGATGGTCGAGAAGTCCGACGTGTGGGTCAACACGAAGTCTCGCGGGATGACCGCGGCGACCGCTGGTGCGCGCCGGACCACCGACCTGCCGACGACAACCGATGTGCTCGATATCGACCTCGGTGGCGACGAGGTACAGGCCGTGGACATGTGCGCCTGGAAGTGGGCGCAGGCCAGCGGCTACAACTAGGTCCCCGAAACGACGAAACGCGCCCCGCCAATTCGGCGGGGCGCGTTTCGTGTTCGGTGTTCAGGTGACCGTGAGGAAGGTGCTCGCGCCGGATGACAAAGTGCCAGCGCTGAAATCGCCGGACATCTGTAAGGCGAGAGCGGTGACCCCAGTCAGATCGACACCAGTGGCGGACACCGTGCAGTTGCCCGAGGTGTTCGTATTCGGCGAGCCGGTGGCGATGACGTTGCCCGACTGGTCGACCACTCGGATCGAGTGCGTGCGGGCGAATCCGCCGCCGGTGTAGGCAGCCTGCCCACTGATCGACGCGTTGGTCTTGCTGCCCTGTATGACGAGCCGGTGCGACCCGTCCACCGAGCTGCCCGGGTAGGTGCCAGTATTCGCCGTCCAGTTCTGAATGGCGACCCACGTCGCCGAACCAGCCCAGGCGACCGAACCGTTCTTCGTCATCCCAGAGGGCGCGAAGTTCATCGCCGCCACCGTTGGGACCACAGCAGCAGCCGACGCGGTAGCCGCGGGCACGGGCAGGCCGATGCTGATTCCAGTACCTGCCGACGCCGCTGCCGACGCCGTCGCTATCGGCGCGGTGACCGACTTCGACGCCGACACGATCGGCACCGGCGCATCGGCTGTCGCCATCGCTGGAGGCGGCACGACGATCGTCGACCCGGTTGTCTCAATACCGGGCACGAGCGCCTCGACTGTCGCTATAGCAGTAGGCACCGACACGTTCGCGTCCGACAGGATCGGGACCGCCGTCGCCGAGCTCGTCGCCGCCGGGGCGAACACGACAGCGTCCGCCGATACTGCAGACACCGGTGCGTCCGTAGTCGCCGTGGCCACGGTCGCCACGATCGACGACGAGTTCGACGGGGTGGGCGCGAGCGCAGCGGCCGATGCTGCAGCCGGGGGCGGTGCGATAGCGCCCGGCGTCGACGACACGACCGGCACGACCGCGGCAGCGGAGGCCAGCGCGCGCGGCACCTGCACCTGCGCGGGCACGGTGCCGTCCCAGATCGCTACGCCATCGAGCATCGCGCGTAGGACATGCTCGACACCGAGGCGCAGCAGCTTCGGCGCGGTGCCCCGCGCGAAGATGCTCACGGGACTACGCCACGGTGACGGTGGCGATACCCGCGCTGTCGAAGGTGATCGTCAGCGTTCCGGCCGTGGTGCTGACGTCGGCGCCGAAGTCGATGAAGATCATCAGCGGCCGCGTCGCGTCGGTGCCCGGGGTGCTGTCGTAGATGACGAGACCTCGCGCGGTGATCGTCGAGCTGCCCCACGCGAGATCCGCCGCGTCGAGCGCGAACGTGTTCGTGCTCGAGTTGTAGGTGAAGGTCACCGAGGCGAGCGTCGCGCCGCCCGCGGTGTAGCCGGTGCCGGTGACTTCGTTGGTGATGTCGTCCTTGAAGTCGTGCGCGTCCTGGTCGAACGTGTAGCTCGAGGTCACGAGCATGCCCTTGAAGGTGTCCGCGCTGACGTCGATCTTCTTCTTGAACGCGGCGTCGTAAGCCTTCGAGTACCACTTCGCTGTCACAGCCATTGTCGTTGTGTCCCTTCAGGATTCGCAGGCCCTGAATGGATGTGGTCGATCAGTCCTCGACGACGAGGTACAAAGTCTCTGGATCCGGCGTGACCAATGCCGCGTAGTCGCTCTCGGTGATCCTCTGTGCCCGCGCGACCCCGCCGCCGTTGCGCACCGCGGCGGCCTCCTCGTCGGGCGGGACGGGTAGCCCGGCCTCGATCAGCGGCCACAGCCGAACCGAGGTCGGGCTGTCGGGGATCTCGATCTGATATTCACGCTGCCCGATCCGCACAGTGCACGGGCCGGGGTCGAGATCCGGTGTGGTGAGCACACCCTCGACGGCGACGAGGTGCACGGGCGCGCGGGTGATCGTGGCAGTGCCGTCGTCGGACGAGCGCAGGATCGGCGACGAGAACTCGAACCCGGTCCGGTCGTCGGCACCGCCGATGTGGGCGATCGGCTCAGAGATGACGGTCATTTCAGCGGCCCTCTCCACTCGGGATCGTCGCGCCGCAGCGCCTCGGTGAGGTCGTCGAGGAAACAGCTGTGCTGCCCGGGTGCGTACAGCCGCTCGTACAGCGGGCCGTGCTTCTCGCCGGTGATCTCCATGAACGCGCGGTTCGCCTCGAGCAGCTCGACGAACCACTTCACGCCGCCGGTGCCGCGCGCCTCTGTGCCCGGCTTGCCGAGGTAGTGGCAGGCGTGCGGGTCGTAGTCGGGATCGTCGGCCTGGATCGCATGGAACAGTGCGGGGACGATGCGGTTGTGCATGGCCTTCACGTCGTCGGGCAGCGAGTCGATGCCCATGTGCCGGCGGATCCCGAACCCGTCGAGGGCCACCGACCAGAAGAACGCCTTCGTGTGGGCGAGCTTGTCCACGCTCACACCTCCCTCAGGTAGAAGAACGGCAGCTTCGTCGACGCGTCGAACTTGAGGTTCGACTCGGTCAAACTGGTCGGCAGCAACCCTGTGTTGTACGGGCCCGCGTAGGCGTATGCCTTGCGTGGGCGCGCTGACGATGCCTCCCGGCTCAGGTCGGTGATCCGCGCGCACATGATCGACGCCGCGGTTTGGACGACGCTGGTGTCCTGGATCAGGGCGACGGCGATCACCTCGTTCTGCACCGCGGTGAATGTTCCGCCGAGCCCCACCAAGGTTTCGGTGTTGGTTTGGGTGATCGCGGATTTGATGTTGGTGGTGTACGTGCCGGTGTTCAGCAAGGTGATGTCGCCCGTATCGGGGTGCATTCGATACACCCCGAGGTACGCGCCGGTCACATCGAGGAACGTCGCCGAGTCTCCGGTGATGAACCCCGCCTTGTTGAAGGCACAGTCCTTGCTGATCCGGATGAACCCGATCTCGGCGAAGTCGTTGTTGTTGCCGGCGGGCTGGTAGTCGGGCACGGTCGCGAACTGTTGGATGGCGTGAGAGTGCGAGCCATCGCCAGAGCCGCCCGCGTTGGTCGAGTTCCGCACGAGCTTCACCAGCTGCGCGCGCGGGAACGTCGCCTGTTCCTTCGGCGACATCGTGTGCCACATCGTCGAATCGATCGGCACCTGCTCGATGCTCGGCTTCTCGGCCAACGGATCGTTGTACGTATCGTGCGCGGTGTCCTGCAGGTGCGAGAACGCACCCATCACGCCGCCCGACATCGTCGACTTCGCATCGTCGACCGACTTTGTTTGCAGGCCACGGAACAGACCCACGGCCATACTGCCGGGGGGTGACCCCCCATCGGGGGCGGTCACGTCAGCACCTCGCCTTCGGTGTCGGCTGCTCCTGTCGTTGGCGCTCGAGGCCCGCGCGCTCGGCGGTGAGCTGATCGCGCCTGGTGTCGATCGAGTGGGCGGTCGTCCGGTAGCGATTGAGTGCCGCCACCGCGTCGACGCGCTGCCCTGGCGGAGGCGGCGTCAGCAGAGTCTCGATCATCAGCGTCATCGCGTCGTCTCGCTCGTTACGCAGCTGGTCGTCCTGCGCCTCGAGTGCCCGGTCTTCGCTGGCGATGCGCCGCAATTCGAGGCTCGTGCTTTGGAATTCGGCGTTGCATTCGGCCTGGTGTGACGACTGAATACCCGCGAAGGTCGTCGACGCGACGGCAAGTACGCCGACCACGATCAGCCAGTACGCCTGCTGCCGATCGGTTTTCGGCAGCGTCGGCGCGGGCACCGCCTTGCCCGCGATGCGGTACTCGCGCCAGCCCATCGACAGGCCCGCGAAGAACCCGAGGCCGATGCACGCGAGCCCGAACAGCAGCTGCAGCAGAACGTCACTCATCGCCATCATCCGCCTGTTCCTTGTCCAGACGGGCGCGGCTCCGAGACGCCTGATATCGCGCCGCGCCCAGAAGCCCGATCACCGCGCCCATGATCCCGTTGACGCCCGCGTTGCCCTGGTACGTCGAGATGAACAACGGTGCGAAGATGTTGCCTGCCCACGCCACCGTGACCACGTAAACCACGACGGTCAGTGTCCGCACTGACACCCCGTACTCGGACCCGCCCATTCACACACTCCTCATCCGCTGTCCCCTGGCTACCGAGCTTCGGGGTGTCCGAGGCGAACAGGGCCTCACTCCTGACCGGGCAGCGACCGAGGCCCGTACCGTGCCGGATCCGGCTGCACGACAGGCCGAATCAGCAGACCGGCGATCACCGGCGCGGCCAGCGCGTACAGCGTCGTCAGCGTCTCCACCCACTCGGTCGACACCTCGCGGCCGAGCAGGTAAGCCGCGACCGCGGTGATCGTCACGCCGACGGACCGAAACAACGCAGGCTCGGGCAGCCTGTTGGGCCGCTTCACTTCCCGACCGCCTTACGGATGAACGCGGCGATCCCGTCGCGCAGCGTCAGCTCCTCCCCCTTGGCATTACGGCCGAGCGAAGAATCCTCGCCCCACTTCGGCAGCTTCGGGCCGAGCTGCTCGCGGATGTAGCGCACGTCGTCGAGAAGCTGCTTCTGTTCCGCATCGTTCAGTGCCATGAGAGGGCCTCCTTGCTCGGTGGTGAAATCGCGGATGTGCGCGGCGAAGACATCCCAGGGGAAGCCAGGGCCGACGTCGGTGTGTGTGCCCATGCCGAGGATCTGGGTCACGTAGTTGTGATCGGAGATGCCGGACCCGCGCCGGTACGGCGGGGCGATCACGGTGGTCGGGATGCCGTACCGGCGGCAGTCCTGCACAGCCAGCCACGCAGCGATCTCGATGCCGTTGCCCATGAGGTCGAGCCACTGCTGTCGCGACCAGCCCGCCCGGGATCCGGCGAAACACAGGTTGATGCTGATCGGATTCGCATTGAGGACCGACCACGAGCAGAGGTCGGTGTCGACGACGTCGCAGACCACACCGTTGTTGTCGACGGTGTAGTGGTAGCTGACGCCCGAGCTCGGGTTCTGCAGGTACCCGGCCAGGGACTCGGCCGTGCCATTTCCCTCCTGCGTGTGCAGGAAGAAGTTCGTCACACGAGCGCCGCCGCGCCCGTGACTGTTGCCCGACCATCGTTCAATCTCGCGGTAAGCGGGCTTAGCCTTTGGCATCGTTGGCCTCCTTCTGAATTGGTGGACGTCCGCCCAGCGAGACGGGTACGGCGGTCAGGATCTGCATGCGTGCCAGACCCTTGCGTTCCAGGGCGAGTACGCGACCGGTCTCGACAGCGTCGGCATCGACCAGGTAGTCGAGTACCTGCGCGATGCTGTGCTCGGTCGGGTCGAACATCAGCCGAGCCCGAGGTGAGCGACGATCCGGTCAGCGACGTCACGGCCGACGGTCGTCGAAGCGGTCGCGTTGGTCAGGCCGAGATTGCCGAGGACGACGAGCAGCTCGTCGACGGTGGTGTTGAGTCGCTGCGCCAGCGCGGCCACGGTGTAGGTCATCGCGGGCGGGCCGGGCCTGTCCTTGTCCGGCAGGGCCTCGCCGTCGTAGCCGAGCTCGGCGAGAACCGCGCCGCGGATCTCCGCGCGGTCCGCGGCCGGCAGTTCGCGCATCATCTGCGCGACCGTCTTCCGCTCCGGCTCGGGGGTGTTCACGTCGACCCACTTGCCCGCGGCCGTCCAGGGATTGGCGGTCGCGTTCACCGGCGCCTGCCACTTCTGCGTTGGCTCGGCGACCGGCCGGGCGCCGAGCACCCACATGCGCCACGACAGCAGCTCGAAGTACTCGGTCGGCATCATCAGCGGCGCACCGGCTTGTCCGGGCGGCGCGGTGTACATCCACAAGAACGCCTGCCTCGGGTTCGCGAGGTCGCAGTTCTCGCGGGTGGGTACGCCGCGGCCCTCCCAGCCCGGCCACTTGTCGTAGGTCTTGCCGTCGACACGGCCGCCGACGATGCGGCTGATCTGCTTGTCCTCGCTGGTCTTCTTCTGCTTCGCCGTGCGCTCCCGCGCGCGGCGCTGCTGTCGCGTCTCTTCCATCGCAGACCCTTCCTTGCCTCAGCCGAAAAGCCCCAATTGCTGGATGGCGTCGGTGAATTCCTCGAGCCGTTCCCACGCACGGGCGACCGGATCCTGTAGCGCCGCAGACGACCCGATCGTGATCAACCACGTCGGCTTGGTCTGCCGGTCCCACTTGAGCTCCACCTTCGACACCCGGTCCATGTAGATGCGGCCGGACTTGTCGCCGCGGATGGTGAAGCCGCACCTGTCGTCGAGCCACACGTGCCCGGCCTCGCCGATGACGAACGGGCTCGCATCACGCGCACCGAATTGGACGGTGTCGTATGCCCTGGTCGCCCAGAAGCCAGCGCGGAGGACGAGCAGCGAAGAAAGGGTGTACGCCTTTCCCGAGGACGACTGGAACAATTCGAAGTAGCGGGTCCAACCTTGCGTCGCGGCGCGTGCCGCACTACGTGCGACCATGAACGCGAGCAGGGCGTCGGTGTATATAGGCGACAAAATTGCATCGACCGTTCCGCCGATAGGCGGCACGACGATGGCGGCGGCGATGAGGTCGCCGACCATTTGAATGAATGCGGAAATTCCCTCGTTGACTGGCGAGATCGCCGGTGCCCCAACCCTTTACGAGTTGGGGCACCGACGACCCCCGGCATCGAGTGCCCGCCTGTGACGACTTGGATTCCCTTGCTTGGTGTTCTTCGGTATTTGTATCGGTCGAGTCCGCTAATCTCTCCGTCTCGCCATACGACGAACGGCAATATCTTCTGCGTTCGTGGTGGCGCGTTCGGGTCGTAGTACTCCGGCGGAATCGAGCCATCGGCGATCAGCGACTCGGACGAGTCGATCATGTCGCCGACGAACTCCCGGACAGTGCGCACGAGTCCGTCCCAGATGGTGCCGCCGTGCGCGGTGCCCGAGTAGGTGCCGGACCGGTCCTCGAAGCGGACGATCCTGGTACCGGGCCGCAGGTTCGCGCCGGGCCACGGCTCGGGGTCACCCTCCTCGTAGATGTCGATCTGGCAGCAGACTTCGCCGTCGTCCATGATCGGCCCGGCCATGTCGTGGAAATTCTTGAATCGCGAGATCGCGATTCCCCACAGCACACCCGAGGCCATGGCTTCGATAAAGCTGATCGGCTTGACGACCATCGAATACGTGGACTGGTCGAGGTCCCCGCGCTGGTCCGGGTCCATGGGGTCGGACGGGACTGCCCACCCCGAATTCTTCTCTCGCTGGATTTGGAAATCCAGCATGGCAGAA
Organism: Nocardia sp. NPDC055165; assembly: GCF_053606985.1. Lineage (NCBI taxonomy): Bacteria > Bacillati > Actinomycetota > Actinomycetes > Mycobacteriales > Nocardiaceae > Nocardia > Nocardia sp. NPDC055165. The sequence continues at coordinate 306,373 of NZ_JBSGSS010000009.1, read as the reverse complement.
AGTATCCACGTAATCGGGCCCGGCAGAATGAAAACTTGCGGCCACTGGATCCACTCGGGGAACCACGGATTACTCCAGCACGAATACCATTTCAGCCGTTCATAATCGGTGAGGAAATTCGCCGTGATGATCTGATCGCCGGTCTGCGGATCGAGATCGAGATCGATAGTCTCGACGAGTCCGCCGATCTTGCTGCCGCAGTACGTGACGATGATGTTGACGCCGCGACCTTCGTTGTTGTCGAGTCGCTGCTTTTCATCGAACAGCCATTGTCCGACAGGCGAATCGAACGGCACCGGCAGAGAGATCGTGCCGGTGTCGTTCGACGGCAGCACGAGCGCCTGCGAGTACTCGTTCTGCACGAGGTGCTGCAGGCGCATCTCGGCGTCGAACAGGCGCACGACCGGGTCGGCCGCACCTAGCCGCAGCTGTCGCCGCTCTTGCTCGCGGGTCGCTACCCAGATCGCCTCGCACTGCTCCTCGAGGGACAGCCCGAAATTGATGTCGGTAACCGGTGTTGTCGGTGCGGGCATCTACCACCCTCCGATCGGCAGCGGCCACAGCCGCGGCATCACGAGCTTCGCCATGGCGCCGACACCCGAGGGTGCGCCGGTCACGCTCACCGGTAGCTCGACTGGTTGTGTCCACGGCGGGATCTCGTACTCGAAATATCGTCCGGGGACTGGCATCTGGCCGAGCAAATTCGTCCCGTGCGCATCGCGGACCATGAGCGCATCGGGGTCCAGGTCGATCGTCGCGCCGCCCTGCACGGGCCCGATCGGCGGCATGAGGATGTTGCGCCCGCTGTCGTCGCGGCCGGTGCGCTTGGACCGGCCGAGGTAACGGTGACGCGGCGGGCCCTCGATCGACCGGTCGGGGATGGTCCATTCACCGCGGGTAAGGATCCACTTCTGCCACATCGGGATCGGCGATGGATTGCTCACCCACACCGACCCGGTACCCGACGTCGAGCCCGTCGACCACGTCGAGGTTTCCGGCTCGGAGTACCAGAGCGGTTGCCCCGACCTCAGCGGCAACACCGGGTTTGCGTGCCGCCGCACCAGCGGGTCGATGCCAGGGTTGAAGTCGACTTCTTGCCGCAGCTGAATGTCGAGGAATCGTGACACACCCTTCGGCGAGATCGCCTCTATCCGCGCAAGTTTCGAGTCCCAGTCGTACTCGTCCTCACGGAATCCGACGGCGTTCCACCACGCTGACATCAGCGTCTCGGGGTCGACACGCACACGGTCGGGGACGAGGTGGAAACCAAGGTCGGTGTCGCGCGGGTCGTACCACAGGCCCTTCATCTTGCCGCCGCGCTGCCGCGCCCCCGACGCCCACGCCGTGCGCGTCGGGGGAACGAACAGCCCCTTCATCTGATCCTTCGCACACCACACTCCCTCGGCGCCTGCGCCGTCGCCGTGTACGTGCCAGGTCGAGCCGTCGCACCCGTGCAGGATGATCGTCAACCCGGTCGAGCTGCGGTCAATCATCGCGACCCTCCGAACTGGCTGATCGCACTGGACTGATTGACGTTCTGCTTCGCGAGCTCACTCGCCATCGCCGCGGTGACCTTGTCGTAGATCGTCGACACGAGCGTCTGTATTGCGCCGCCCGAGCGGGACAGCCCGACCGTGCCGAGCGCGTCGTCGATCTGTCCGTCGAGGAACGACGTGCCGACATCACCGAACCGCCCGACGCCGGTGTTCCATGCCTCCTCCAGGGTCTGCACATCGGAGGTGCCTGTGCTGCTGCTCGATGAGCTCGATGCGGTGTCCGACGTGTCGGCCGTGGTCGGTGAGGTCTCCTGCAGCGTGCTCGTGGTGCCGGTGCCGCTGCCCACGATCCACACCGGCGTCACCCCGGCGGGGACCTCCTGCCCGTTGTAGGTGCCGCCCCCACCACCGGCAGAGCCACCACCACCACCACCGCCACCGGCAGCCCCGCCACCGCTCGCCGTCCCGCCGCCAGCGGCCCCACCGGACCCGCCACCCGGCGAGGTAGACGCGCCACCAGACCCGCCGAGGCTGGTGTCGTCGGTCGCGGGCGGTGACCACAGGTCACGCGGCAGATACCACTGCTGCGGCATCGTCTCCGGACCGTCGGCCGATCGCCCGTACTGCACGCCGTTGGTGCCGTCGGACTCGACGTTGGTGCCGAACAGGTCGCCGACCATGTGCCCGCCCTCGCCCACGCCACCATTGGTGCCGATGGTGAAGCCGGTCGGATCCGAGCCGCGGACGAAGCCGAACGAGGCGAAGTCCGAGTCGGTGGTGAATCGTGTGTTCTTGCCGGTCAGCTGGTTGTAGATGCCGGACTGGTACCACGAGCAATCCTGAGACCCGTAAATGTAGGGCAGACCGTCGCGGCCCTTCGCCCACGACACCGCGCGCTGCCCGGCGATACCGCCGTCGGCGTAGGAGTCGAGCACGCCGAGACGACGCCCGGTCTCGTACCAAATCGGGATCGACCGCGAGCGCTTCGACTCCGCGCCCGGGATGAAAGCTTCCCAAGGCCCCGCGTCCTTCTCGGCCCACTGCACCAGACCGTCACCGCGGCCCGGCATGATCAGCGCGTCACTGGGCAGCTTGCCGTTGGCGAAGGACAGGATCCCGCCGTCTGCCTGCTTGGTCGCCCACGGCGACGCCTGCGACACAACCAGATCACCGTTGGCGACGCGGGCCGACAGCGTCACCTCGGCCTGCAGGGTGACCTTGCGGTTGGTGTTGCGGTTGAGGAACGCGTCGATCGCGTTCTGACCTTCGGCGGTCTCCGCGAGAAGCTTGAAGTCCTTGGTGCCGGGGATCTCCTGCACTTTGATCCCGACCTTGCTCAGCTCCGCGATCACCGCTGGGCTGTTCTCGGTGATCGTGATCGTGTGCTCGTTCGGCAGCGCGTACACGGCGTCACCGAGTGCGCGCGTGACCATCTCAGCCTGCGTCGCCTCGGCGATGTTGGTGGCGATCCCCTCCCGCATGCTGTCCAGGCCGGGCCGCACCGTGTTGTCGATCCCGTCTGCCATCGACGTTGCCGCAGCTGAGAATCCGGCGAACTTGTCGTCGAGATCCTGCATGGCCTGCCCGAACGACTCCAGATCGTCGGAGCCGGTCAGCTTGCCGACGACCGTGGCCACCATGCCCAGCGGCTCGACGACTTGCTCGATGATCCCGGCGGTGGCCTGCCCCATCATCGACATGCCGCGCAGGACCGCCGAGGCCATCGCCAGCATCGCGTCTCCGCCGACGAGCGCGGCCTCGGCGAGCTTGCCCATGAATCCGAGGATTTCGGGCTGGTGCTCGCTCACCCAGGTCGCGACCTTCTGTAGCTCGGGGCCGAACGCCTGCGCCAGTGCCATCGAGATCTCATCGGTGGACATCTCGATGGATCGCTTCGCGGATTCGATGCTGGTGGCCGCGTTGCCACCCATCGTGTCGATGACACCCTGTGCCGCGCCCGAGACATCGCCGAGTTTGGTCACTGCCGCCGACGGGTCCCAGCTGGAGAAGACGCCGATGAAATCGCCTGCCGTGTCGCCGAGTAGCGCCTGCGTTGCCGCGGCCTTCTCCATCGGGTCTTCGATCTGGCGGATCGCGTCGAAGATCTGGTCGAACGCGGCGACCGCGTCGGGGCCGCCGCCCTTGAGCTTGCCGAACAGCTCGTCGGCGGGAAGCTTGAGACCGACCAGGGTCTCCTTGATCGTGTCGCCTTCCTCGTACATCCGGCGACCGAATTCGCGGAGCGCGTCCGCTGCCCGGTCGGTGCTATCGGAGCCGAGGTCGATCGACTGTGCGATGAGAGCCATCGCGGTCTTGCCGTCGAGGCCGGTCTGCTTCCAGCCCGCCGAGTACTCCTTCACCGAGTCGATGAGGTCGTCGCCCTGGAGACCGACAGCCCGGTATCCGGCGGCGAGGACGTCGAACGCCTCCTCAGCACTGCCGGCCAGATTGTTCTTGAGCAGGTTGCCCGCGCCCTTGGCGGTCTCCTGCATGTCGCCGCCCATGAAGTCGTTCAGGCCCGACAGCTGCGAGATCACCTGCTGCACACTCTGTGCCGTGGCGTTCGGGTCGAGCAGACCGGCCTGGATCGCCATGCGCGCTGTGTCGAGGTTGTCGCCGACGGACTCGCCGAACGCGTCCGCGTAGGCGCGCGATGCGGCGGCGCCGATGGTGCGCATGGTGGCGTCGTCGACGCCGAGGCGAGCCTGCGTCAGGTCGAGTTCCTGCTCGCGCTCCATCCCCTGCATGACGCCCTTGGCGAGTAAGCCACCGGCCGAGAATCCCGCGACACTGAACACCGTGCTGAGCGCGGCGCCGATCACCCCCGCCTTACCGCCGAGGGACTCAGCGAGCCCGGACGCGGCTGCTTCGCCACCGGCCTCACCGGCGCCCTGCCCGGCGTCGCCCATGGCGTCACGCATGTCGCCGCCCGCCTGATTCGCTGCGCGACGCAACGCCTCTCGCAGGTCATCAGCGGATCGATCCCACGCCCGGCCGAAGTCGCGGCGCATGTCGTCGGCTGAGGACTGCGACGCCTGCTGCGCACCGCGCTGCATGGCCTGCCGCAGATCGTCGGCCGACTGATCCCATGACCGGCTGAACGATCGGCGAGCGTCGTCACCGATGTTGTTCCAGGTCTGCCCGGCCCCGGCCTGGAACGAGGTGCGCATGTCGGTGGCGGACTGGTCCCAGGAACGCTGAAGCTGGCGACGGGCATCGTCGGCGATCCGGCCGAACGCTCGCCCGGTGTCGCGGGCGAGATCGTCGGTCGCGGCGGCCAGATTCACTACACCGGTTGCCAGTTCGACGGCGATGGCGCATCACCTCCTTGCACTCGCTGCGCCTGTCCACCAGGCGTCGAATTCGTCGACGGGCATCGCGTCGGCTTTGGTGCCGACCACTCGCCGGTCCTCGGGTAGGGCCGCGTTGGCCGCCACCGCGGCATCCTCGGCTGCTGCGCGGCGTAGGTCGCGCAGCAGCACGGAGGACTCCGGGGGTTTGGCGATCCACGATTTGAGTTCGAACCACGAGACGGTGCGGCCGATCTCGTGGATGCTGCGTCCGATCGCGAGCATGTCGACCGCGATGGCCTCCGAGTGCTCGTTCAGGAAGCGTCGGAGGCCGAGGATTCCCCCTCGTCCACCTTCGACGAGTCCTTCCACGCGGTGTGCAAGGCGGTGAGCTGGTCGCGGTGCAGACGCATCCTGCGCAGCGTTTTCCCGATCGCTGCGTCCTCGGCCTCGGCTTCGCCGATCGCGTCGACCAGCCCGAGGAAGTAGTCGCGGTTCGACATCGGCGTGATGGCCGCCTTGTCGATGAACTCCTCGCCTTCCGGTGGAAGGAACTCCAGCTTCGGCAGACTCACCGTCTTCGCGCCGAGCTTGAACTCGAACCGGTTGATCTTCAGTTGTCCCGCGGGAGGCGGGATTTCGAACACGGACATCGCAGGCCCTCTCATTTCGCAGGCCACGACAAGGGTCCCGACGGCGCGGCGGGCCTGCGAGGAACCGCGCCGTCGGGGTTCAGGGGGGTCAGGCGAAGGTCACCGCGAACCCGGCGGATGCGCCGGTCGCGTTGGTCGCCACAATGTTGTGGGCGCCCGCCGACTTCGCCGGAGTGGTGATGACCAGGTGCTGGTCATCGACGATGAAGAAGTCAGCCGCCGCGGTGCCGCCGACCGTGACGCCGGTGGTGCCGACGAAGTTGCTGCCGGTCAGGTACAGGATGTCGCCGCCAGCGGTGGCGAGGTTCCCGCTCGGCGCACGGCTGGCGATCACCGGAGCCGACGCCGCAGTGCCGTTGTCGTAGTAGCGGTAGACCTTGCGGCCGTTGTCGTCCTCGTAGCAGGTGAGGGTCACGTCGAAGGACTGGAGCGCGTTGCGCACCATCGGACCCTCGGTGCAGGCGGTGATCTGCCCGTTCGGGATGACGAACCGGGTCCGCTTCGCGTTGTCACGCATGTTGAAAAGCCACGGGTGGATACCGAGGGGCGAGCCGGTCTCGTGGACGGTGGTCAGGCTCCCGACGGTGGTGACGTTGTCCTCGCCGAACACCTCGCTGAGCACATCGCTGTCGAGCGCGGCGTACAGCTTGATCTGGAACTTCGAGCTGTGGTTCTCCTGGGGCGAGTAGATCTCCTTGCCCGCCCAGTCGTAGATAGAGGTCGAGGTGCGTTCACCCGCAGGGCGCAGCCCGTCGTCTGCGACGTAGCCGAGCGCGGTGAATCCGGTGGTCGCCGAGTCGACGCCGACCGGCAGAGCCGTCCCGGCGGGTGCGACCATGACACCGCCCGTGGCCATCGGCACGGCAACGGCGATATTGGCAACGGAGTTACCAGCCATTTTCGTTGTTTCCCTTCAGGATTCGCAGGCCCTGATGGGTGGGTGTCTCCCTCCGCTGCCGGGGGAAGTCTCAGATCACCTCACCGTCGACGAACAGGTCAACGGTGAACTGGTACCGGGGCCCGATGTCGGGCTCCGGGAAATTGGCCGGGCCGCCGACAGTGACGACATCGGCGACGAACACACCGCCGAGCGTCTCGCCCTCGGTCGCGCCCGCCAGCGCGTAGGTCAGTCGGCACAGACCCGACGCCGCGGGCTCGGTGGCCGCCCAGCACTCGACGAGCAGCCGCACCGAGAAGTGCCCGCGCGTCGGTCGGGTGGTGCCGATCTGCTGCACGCGCGTCATTCGAGCTGGGCGCGTACGTGGGACCTTGGTGCCCACGTACGCGGTCTCGCCCCGGCCGCTGTACGCCGACACGAGGTAGGCCACGAACGCGGTCTCGACATCCGGCGACGCGACGACCTCAGCCACTCGCCCGCCCGAAATTCCTGACGAGCGTGTTGTTCTCGCCGTTGTCGATGCGGGCCTCTTCGCTGCCCGCGACGACCGTGACTTGGTGGCGGCCCTGAGGGTCCCGGGCGCCCTGCTCGCTGTACATGAAGTAGCCAGCCTCCTCGCCGCCGCACGCCTCGAGGATCTTGCTGCCGCGGCGTTCCAGATCGGCGACGACACCGGGCGCGGACCGCAGCTCGTAGAACGCGTCGATGTTGAATTCGAGCCGGTCCTCAGCCATCGACCCTCCTCAGATTCAGCAGCTTGCGACGCGCGCGACGGCCGGGCCCGCGGTCCCAGCCCGACGGTGCGCCGATCACCTCGAACTCGGCGGTGTCGAGCACCAGGCGGTCATGCGGTGACACCGCCAGCGAGGAAGCGACCGCGGCGACCATGTCGACGACGACGCGGTCATGCCCGGCGAGCTGAGGCTCTGATGTCGAGGCCGGCCACCAGATCGCAGGCACATCCACCGGGGCGGCCCACACGGGGATCTCGTTGCCGTGATCGTCCCTGCCACCGGTCTCGGAGTAGACGCGGTGACCGGCGGTGTGCTGGAGACGGAACCTCATCCGAGGGTCTCCAGCTGGTAGTTGCCCAGCATCTGCGCGACCGGCATCGGCAACCCCGCTCCCGACCCTCCGTAGGTGCGGGACTCGTTGAACGGGCCCCACGCCTCCGAGAAGCTGGCGAGCATGTCCGGGTTGTCGTACAGCATCCCGGCCATGATCAGGGTCGCGGTCTTCACCTCGTCGGGAACAGGGTTCCAGCCGTGGGTGTAGGTGATGGTGATCGACCGCGGCGTGCACGGCCACCGGCCACGATGGATCAGCTTGCCGTAGCCGGTCCAGTCGTACTGACTGCCGACCGTGAGGACATCGCCGTTCACCGCGACCGACTCGACCGCGGTGAGTCGCAGCGTCGGCAGCCACAGCGACCGACCACCAGGCCCGTCGAGCACAGCGTCGGTGACGGTCTCCTCACTGATCGACCACCCACCACACCAGGCACGGACCATCCCCGACGCACCCGCTACCGCCAGGTTCGCGGCATCGGTGTCGAACTCGTCCTCGTCGAGCTGTTTCCACTGCCTCAGTTCGGTGGTCGAGATGAGCGGCGCCATCAGGACTTCGGCGTCCCACTGGTCTTGCGGGTACTGACGGTCCGCTTCTCGCCGGGCGCGGCAGTGGTCTGCTCGACGGCACCGGCGGCGCGGTTCGCCGCGACCTCCACCGTCTCGAACAGGTGCTCGCGACCCTTCACATCCGGGTCGTCGCTGTCGACCAGATCGCCCGGACGCACGACGCGCGGCACCCCGGACTTGTCGGTGTAGGAGAACGCTTCTCGTGCTCGCAGGATCATGACTGGTTTCCTCTCTCGCTGGCCCGAAACCATCGAGGGCGCCCACGATGGACGCCCTCGATGGGGTGGTGATTGCTATGCGGTGGTGGCCACGTTCAGCATCCGGAAGGCGTTGACGTTGGTGATGTCAGCGCCCATGCGGGCGTGCGCGTACCAACCGCGCTGACCGGACGGCCGGTTGTTGCCGGTGTGGAACAGATGCGGGATGAACTCGACGGTCATTCCGATCCGGTCCGCGATGACGTAGTGCTGGAAGTCACCGGCGATCAGGACGTGGTTGTCCGAGGTCGCGGCGGCGTTGATCGTGCCGTCCATCGCCTCGGCCTCGCCGACCGGACGGCCGAGCAGGGTGTCGGGGCGGCCGTTGCCGACCGTCGCCCACAGCCCGGCACCACCGGCGGTATCGAACGATCGCAGACGCGAGTAGATCAGGTTGTTCGCCAGCCACGCCGCCCGCGCCCGGTACCGGGCGGGGAGTGCGTCGTAAGTGGCGTACACGTCCGCCAGAGCGAAGGTCTCGGCGGTGGCCGGGCTGGTCTCGGCGGCGGTGCCGTCGAGGGCGGTGACGATGCCCTTGGGCTGGGTGGTGCCGTTGCCGGTGATCAGCGCGACGGCCTCGAGATCGTCCTTGCCGCCCGCGAGCAGCTCGGCCACGGTCGCAGTGACGTTGGCCTCGTCCTCGAGCGCCTCGATGGTGATCGGCACGAAGCCCTGCGCCTTGTAGATGTCGATCGTCGGCTGAGCGAACGTCGGGGCATCATCGGACACCTCGGCACCCTCTGCGTCCCACGACCACGACACGTTGCCCGCGCTCACGCCGTGCCACTTGTCGCCGGTCGCGACGACCTGCCGCGCGAACTGGCGGATGTCGTTCTTCGACCCGGCCGAGGTGTTGATGACCACCGGGTCGAGCTGGAACGGCACCAGGAAGCCGCCGTTCGCGTCGGTGAGCGACATGGCGCGCACCTCGGAGATAGCCCGCTTCTCGTCCTCGGTCAGCAGATCCTGATGGTTGCGCGCCATCTTCGACCACGCCCGCAGGTAAGCGGGGCTCGAGGATGCCAGCACCTGCCGCGCGAGGGTCGACTGCTTGTCGTCGAACCGCTCGACGATGATGGTGGCCGCCTGACGCACGTTGTCGTTGGCGCCCTGCATCTTCTCGATCGCCGACAGCGCACGCGCACGCAGCTCGGCGGAGACTTCCTCCTGCGGGCGGCCGAAGGTACGAACCTCTCGCAGATCCCACGGGTTGCGGAACCGAGCGTCCTCGACGCTGTCGGGCTCGAGGATGGCGTCGCGGTCGTAGTCGCCGCGGCCGGGCGCCGCGGAGCCGACCGAGCCGCGCTCGGTGCGCAGGCCGGTCGCGCTGAGACCGGTCGCCGCCGAGCGCACACGCTCCAGCTCGGCGCTGCGCTCGAGGCGCTTGCGGTGCTCGTCGACCTCACCGAATTCGCGGGTCAGCGACTCGAAGTAGGTCTCGTCCTCGGGGGTGAGGGTGTCGAACTCCGCGAGCCGCTCCAGCTCGGACTGCACCTCGCGCAGGCGGTTCACGCTCTGCGAGTGGGTGAGGGTCGGGGCGTTGCCGGTGTTGCCGTCGCCGGTGCCGTCACCGCCGAGGACCGGCCAGATCGGGACGCCGCGCTTGGTCACGCCGAGTGCACGCAGACCGGTCTCGGCATGTTTGGGCAGATTGACGCTCATTTGCGCTTGCCTTTCTGTTCGATGTTGAGCAGCACGTCACGCGACTTACGCACCCACAGATCGATGGGGCGCTGGCCGCGCTGAGGGGATGACGGGCGCTCACCTACGGAAGGCGTGGATCGCTGCGCGTCGGATACCGGGCGCTCCCCTACCGCCGGGGCGGTGGGTTGCTGCGGGGCAGTGTCGGCCATGTCCGCGAGGAACACGGCACGAGCGAGCAGCTTGCGCTGCTCGGGGTCATCGAGGTGCGCGAGGTCGATCACCTTCGAGCGCACCGACACCGAGGTCTCCGCGTAGGCCGGCCACACGACGGGGCCGATCTCGGGGACCTTCAGTTCCTTCAGGGTGCGGACGAGTAGTTCCTCGTCCGGGATGTCTTCGTACCAGGTCTCGCGCAGCTTCTCGCGCAGCACGGCCTCGTCACGGATCGGGGTCCCGTTCGCGTCCGCCCATGCCTCACGCACGACGCTGAACCGGAACGACATGCCGTTGATGGCCTTGCCCTTGATCGCGTCGCGCACGGGCTGCATCAGCCAGTTGTCGAAGATGCGGCCGATGACGTGTGCGCCACCATCGGGGGCGAGTACCGGGTCGGTGTCCTCGCGGATCGTCTCCAACTGTGCGATCGGGATAGACCCGATCAGTGGGTGGTGCCCGTGATCGAACTGGACCTTCGGCGGGGTCTCCCGGAAGCTGCGCTTCATCGAGCCCGGGGCGATCACCTCACGGAACTTGCCTTCCCATGAGTCGATGATCGTCTCGCGGTTGAACACCGCGCCGTAGCCGTCGAGAGTGAGCCCGTCGTCGGCGTCGTCCTCGTCGACGGCGCGTAGCGAGAACGGGGCCTCGCGCAGAACCTGCTCGATCGGGGGCCGCTCAGCACGGCGCTGCTCGGTGACACGCATCAGGAATCTCCCTCGGTCGGTGCGGGATCGTCCCCGCTCGGGGGCGTCGTAGGCGTTTCGCCGGCGCCGGGCTTCTGGAGTTGCACGGAGAACAGGCCAGTGTGTTCCAACAGGCGGATGTCGTCGGCTTCCACCGCGGCCACCACCGACGTCGGTTCGTACCCGGCGTCGATGTAGGACCGGATGGTGCGGGCCTTCGTCTCGGCGATCGTGGCCGCGTCCGCCTCGTCCTCCCGCAGGAACGGCACGTTCGATGCGTCGTACCAGAGCCGGACGTCCAGCCCGCCGTCTCGGCCGGGGCGCGGCATGATCGGCTCGATCGACCCGGCGATGTTCTGCCACAGCGGATGCGCGGTGCCGTCAGCCAGGCGGCGCCGCGCCTGCCCGTAGTTGCTGTACGTCGCCGCGGCCAGACCCTCAGACAGACCCACGATCACCGGCGGCACACCAGCCGCTGCGGCGATCCTGGTTTCCCCACCGCCGCGCACGTCCTTGAAATCGATGTCCTTGAGATTCGCGCCGACCACTGTCGCGTCAGCACCGGGGTACAGGTGCAGCGTCTTGTACGCGTTCGCGGGGCCGCCGTGCTTCTCCTGCATCATCTCGGCGAACCGCTGGACCTTCTCCATGGACGCGTTCACGTCGTGCTTGACGACCATGTTCGGTGTCGCCCCGTTGTCGAAGAACGCGCGCTGATGGCGGCTCATCGACTGATCGGCCTGGATCTCGCGCAGGATCGGGGTCAACCAGCTCATCCCCCGGAACCGCGCCATCGGATCAGGGATAGGCGCGTAGTGCGCTACCTCATCGGCCATGAACACCGCCGGTTCGGCGCCGGAATTCTTCCCGCCCTCGGTGTAGAGGTAGCCGAGCTTGCGATACCCGACCTGCCCGCGCCGGTCCGCCATCTGGCGCGGCTCGAGCACCAGATCAACCCAGTCCGGGCGCAGCCGCACCATCTCCGTGCCGATCCGCACCCAGTAGGCATTGCCCGCCAGGTCGGCATCCTGGATCGTGCGGCTCAGCAGATCCTGTGTGGTACCGCCCGGCCAGGGCCGCTCGAGGATCGACAGATCCGGCACACCGAACGTGTCGGACGGTTTGCCGTCACGCAGCCGCTGCCACCGGAACCGGATCGAGCTGAACACCAGTTGGCGCACCAGCATGCACGAGAACACCACGCTGTTGCCCGCGTACGCGCCAGCCAGACCGACGAACGTGTTCGCGGCCTGCTCGGTCGTCTGCCCGGCCAGCGTCTGCGTCAGACCGCCGTAGCCGTAGCCGATCCCGTTGAACGTGAACGTGTTCAGCAGCTCGGCGTAGTCGTCGATCGTGGTGATCGACGGCACCGACCGCTCGCCCTTGATCCGGGCGATCAGCGACCCCATCAGCGCTTGCCCACGCCGCGAGGACTGCGCAGGTCCGCCGGATCGAGCAGCAGCACCGCTGCCGTGATCGCCAGGATCCCGGCGGCGACCAGCGCCCACCCGGCACCAGCCAGCACGGCCACACCAGCCACCACCGACACCACACCGCCCACGGCGATCGCCAGCAGGATCAGGGCTACCTGCGTCATTCCCAGAACCCCCAAACCTCTGTTTCGGCGGGCTCTTCCGGCCCGTGGTCAATGAGTGCGTGCACCGCCACCGTCGCGGCCTCCAGCCGTTCGTCCGTCCCGTCCGCCCACACCCAGCCGTTGCGCAGCTCGCGCTTGGCCGCAGTCGTGGCCGCGAACTCGAAGCCCTCGTCGCCGAGGTGGCGCAGCTGGTCCTCGGTCACCGCGTCGAAGAACTGCCCGCATCCACGCGCCCGGTCGGCACCGTTCACGACGATCACCTCGACGCCCACCTCGCTCAGCGCCTCGGTGATCGCGGTGATCAGCGAATCCGCCGCGCCGGCCACCGCCACCGCGCACGGACCGAAGTCCTTGGCGAGCTCCTTAAGCCGCGGCGCGATCCACGCCGTGCCCGGCAACGTGTGGATGTCCCCACCGCGCCGGGCCGTGACGATCTCGGAGTGAATCAGCCAGTCCGACCGGCGCCCGGCCACCGAGATCGCCGCCGCGGACCGATCCGGCGCCAGGAACACCCCGAACGCCACCGGGTCGGACGGCTTCGACGCCGTGTCCTTGCACGCCGTCCACTGGTCCTCGCTGAACACGGTCGGGACCTCATCGGCCGTGATGGGCTCCTCCCACCAGCCCATGTGCTCGCGCATGAACTCCTCGGGCGGCTCGGACTCGCGGAACGCCTGCATCTTCGCCAGCGTGATCCGGCGGCCGAGAGCGGAGTTCGCGACCCGCCAGTTCTCCCGGTTGTCCAGGGCGCAGCCCTCGACCTCGCCGTACTCGTGCGTGCAATCCTCGGCAACACAGCCGCCCTCTGGCGCGCAGTACTCCATGTACCCCAGCGAGACGCTGCCACCAGCGCGGCCACGGTCACGCAGGCGGCGCAGGATGTGCGAGTTCGCCCGGCCCGCCGACGAGCCGTAGGCGACCTGGGAATCAGGGCGTGCGGCCAGCGTCGGCAGCAACGTCCCGATGTGCGTCGGCGCCAGCGCGAACGCCTCGTCAAGGATCACCTTGTCGCCCGCCAGACCACGAGTACCGCCCTTGGTGGTCCTCGCCTTGAACAGCACCCGCTGCCCGGTCGCCAGCTCGATCGACTCGTCACCGTTGCCGCGGTAGATGCCGTTCGACCGGCCGGGCGCCAGCCGCTTGCTCATCGATGGGCATCCCTCGATGAGCTCGACCAGGTCGCGGAACGCCTCCTCGGTAGGCGTCATGTCATGCGCAGACCAGACGATCGTGCGCTGCTCGAGCACATACAGCCACCCGAGCACCGCCTGCTTGAGCAACCCTGTCTTGAGGTTCTGGCGGGCCGCGATCACGGCGAACTCGAACACCAACGGGCCGCCGGTCTCGGGGTGGATCGCGAACAGGACGTCGAGCCCGAGTTCCTGCTCAGGGTCCGGCGGAAACCCGGCCAGGGTCGAGAGGTCGGCGACCTCGGGCCCGTAGGTCTCCACGTAGTCCGGGTGCGTGAAGTGCGCGGGGTCGAGGCGGCGCTTAGCCAGACTTGCGGTCACGGCGCAGCTTCAGCTCGTCGATCGGGTCCACCTCGGTTGATGCTCCCTTCATCGCCTCGGCCTGCACCGTGCGCAGCTCCCTGCTCAGTGCCGCCAGCGCCGTGCCGGACGCGCTGCTCATCGCCTCGGCCAGTGCCACGGCCTGACGACCCAGCACGGTGTCCAGGCGACCGGCCGCGTCCAGCGTGGCGCGCACCGCCTCTACCAGCGGGTTTGTGTTCGCCGGGGGTGCGGCTGACGGCAGGGTCGTCACGACGGGAGCCGCAGCGGGCGGGTCGCTCACCGATCGCCGACCGGAAGATTTCCGGCACTCCGGGGAGCAGTACTTGGCGTTCCGGGGTTTGCTGGCTGGAAGCTTTCCGGCGCAGTAGTCGCAGTATCGCACCGGTCACCTCCGCTCAAGCCCCGCGCACCCGGGCCCGGGGGACCGTAAATCTTCCGGTCAGCCCTCTGACCTGCGGTTATGGGGGCAACGTAAATTTTACGGTGGCCAGGTGGCCGAATCCGGCCCGAAATCGACCGTAAATCTTCCTGACTTGAGGTTTGCTGGAAGTTACTCGGCGTGTCGCGCCGTTTGGGCTTGACACCGTGGCTTGCGTCGTGGTAAAAGCCGCCTCGCCGTTCGTGAGGGAGAGACAGAGCGACAGGCCGAAAGGAGTCGGGCTGACCTGGGCCGATGCCCTCGCGAGCCCCCCTCCCCCTACCCGGTCACTGGCCATCTTGTCAAGGGATTCGACACAGGAATATTTCCTGTCCTGCTCTACTGTCGCTCATGCACACCCGAGGCTCGATGTCAACTCAAACAGGCATCGGAATTCCTCCGGCCAGACTGGAAATCTTCCGGTGGCTGAGCTGGGGATTCTCCGGCTCGGATCATCCGGGGTCACCAGTCTCGGGAGCGGGGCGGTGGACCGGAAGATTTCCGGTCGTGGGCTGAGGCCGAGGCGCGGCCTCCTGCTCGGCCACCGGCGGCGCGGTTGCAGTGGACGTGCTCGGGACCACGGTAGCGGGTGCGGTCGTGGTCGTCGTGTCCGAGGTCCCACGGTTCGCCGGGCTTGATCGCCTCGGTGCATCGCCAGCATGTGGCCTTGCCGGATTGGACGATCGGGGCGAGGGCTTCGCGGCGCTTGCGGTGGTCTTGGCCGTATCCGCGTTCGGTGGTTGTCTTCCGACGCTTTTGCACTCGAGGCTCTGACCTGCCGGTTTGCGTGGGCTTACCGTTCTGCAGGTCGCGCTGGTCGTACCACTTCTTGATCGCGCCGTGCATCCACCAGGGGCGCTCGGTCTTGGCGCGTTCCATGACCACCGCCTTGCCCGGGTCGATGGTGATGATCTGGGCACCGGCCGCCTTGTAGCGGGCGAGCAGCTGGGCGCTGGGGGTGGAGTGGATGAGGTAGACGTCGCACTGGTGGGTGAGGGTGAGTGCCTTGTCGATCGCGGCTTGCCGTGCGGCTTTGGTGACGGCCTTGATGGTGTTGGGGTGATCGTGGCTGTCGGGGTCGCGGTCGGGGTTCAGTGCGAGGGCGAGGCGGTCGTAGTCGATGACGATGTCGCCGGTGCGGGCGTGCTGTCGGCAGTAGGTGGACTTGCCGGCGGCCGGTGGTCCGATGACGACGTACAGCATGGCATCACCTCACCGGAAGATTTACGGTGCGAGACCCACGACCGACGGCGACACGTCGGCGGCCCGGCAGACTGCCCGCACCTGTTCGCGCTGCTCGTCGCTCATGGTCGCCACCTCGGCGCGGATGGCTGCGGCCACTCCGTCGAGTTGCTGCCTGATGGGTGCGAGGTGAGCCGCTACGCCCGCGTCACGCAGGTCCTGCATGGTCGGTCCCGCTGCGCCTTCCATCCACTGCTCGGTCATGGCCATCGGTTCCACCTCGCTGTGGTGACGACGAGCCCGACCGCCCACGCGAGCAGGCGGTCGAGCCAGTCAGGCATGGTCCACGACGGCATCGGACAAGCTCTGAGCTATCGCCTTGCCTGCTTCGGCGAAGACGTTGTAGTCGGGCACGGGCTCGACGTGGCCGGGCGTAACCGCGTACGTGATCGGCAGCTCGACCGTGGCGACGTTGACTGTCTCGCCACCGTGCACACGGATCAGGATGTCCGCCTTGATGACGTCGGGGGGCTGTGGGCCATCAGAAGGTCCAGCGGCCCATCGGCACGGTCATAGGCAGTTCGAGCGTGCGCACACCGAAGTGCCCGCACCCGAACAGCAACGACAGCAGCTCCAGCATCAGAGGATCGCGGTGATGAGCGCGACGGCGACAGCGGCGAGTACCTCGCCCCACTCGACGGCGCCAGCAGCAGCGGACACGGCAGACGACAGGGCAGAGAACAGCATGATGCTCCTCGGGTCATAAGTGGGGGTAGGCCCGGAATCCCTGAATCGGGGCCGGAAACGACGAAACCCACCTCGGAGGGGATGAGGTGGGTTCCTAGCGCGATAAAACTCGCGCCACGCGCTGAGCGTAGCAATTTGCGCGTCCGTAAGCGATCACCCCTGGTCGGGTGTCCACTCCGGCTGGTAGTCGGGGTGCTTGTCCCAGATCGCGGCGACCCCCGCGAGCGTCTCGGCTAGCGCATTGATCCGACCACTCGCATACTCCGAGTCGCCGTCCATACCGTTCGTCATGAGCCCTTGCGCTGCGAGGTCATCCACGCGCGCATCCTCGGCCGATTGGGCTGCGGCATAAGCGATGAGGACCTTGCGGACCGCTCTCGCCTGCCGCAGCACGCGGTCAGGGTCGTGGCGGGCGAAATGCGCGTCCGACGTCATCGCCACGCCACGGTCGACATAGAGCTGCATCCTCACCCACGGCGCGTCCGATGGGTCGTCGTACCGAAACCGGGCTGCCCGTGTCGCTGCCGCCTCGTCCTCGTCCAGGCGTGCCGCGACGAACTCCGCGATGGTCATGCGTCCAGCCTCCTCATCAGCTCGGTCAGGGTCATTTCCTCGTAGATCCAGCGCTGTTCACCCGCGGTGTTCTTCCACGTGATCGTGAGCATGATCCGTGGGTCATCACCGGCCGTCACATCGGAGCCGCCGCAGCCCTTGTCGAGCTCCTCCTCGATACTGACGATCTCGGCGGGCGTACCCCAATCGCCGTGCGGTCGCATCTCCTCGAGGTACTTCGGAAGCCAGGCCAGCACGTCCCGGTGGAAGCCTTCGCGCCAGCCGCTCACCGGATCCGCCTTCCCTCGTCGTCGTGCGTCCGTGCGGTGATCGTCCACTCGCCGCCGGTGCCCTCCACGTCGACCACCTCGGCGTAGGTGAGCCCTCCTGCCGGGTGCGTGAAGGCAATCCTGTCGCCCCGCCGAATCGTTCGGGGCGGTTCGGTCCAGGGCCGCTCGTCCGCCGCGCTCATCGTGCCCCCTTGTCTCGCCGACGGATAGGCAGCTGCAGGTGTGCGTCGAGCACCTCGCCGACGACCCACTGTGTGGGCCATCGCGGGTGCCATGGTCCGGGCGCGGGTCGGATGAGCCCGGCCTCGGCGAGGACGTGCACGCGCCGTTTGGTGAGCCAGCGCCATTCGTCGCCGAGCTCGCGGGCGAGGGCGGCGATACCGGCCGGGTTGAGGCGCAGCGCTCTTGCCTCGGCGAGCCGGTTCTCGTCGACGTGCAGGATCCGTCGGGGCGGGCAGGCGATCCACTCGGCACGATCGATGGCGTCTTTGATCTCGTCGCGTGCTGTCTCGGATCCCGGGATCATCGCGAGGGTCTCGAGGTTGCGCAGCAGCCACCGTGAGAGCCCGGGTGTGGTGTCGGCCCCGTCGTAGTGGCACTCGCGGTGCTCGCACACGACACGCACCCAGCCGCCGAGGGTGTTGTGTAGCTGCTCGGCGGCCTCTTGCGCGGCGATCGAGTACGGGAGCGGCTGCTCGGACGGGCGCCGGTGTGCGCCTCCCCCGCGTTCGCCGAGGCGGTCTTGCCGCATGACGGTGACGGCGAGATCCTCGGCGAGCTCGGGAACCTTGTACAGGTGCTCGCGGATCAGCTTGATGTCGTGGCGCGCGATATACCGGTGGTCTGCCTCGGTGGCGTTCACATCTGCCACCCGCGAATTCGGTCGTACCAGCCCTGTATACGGGCGAAGGCGCGCGATGCCGGATCGCTAGCCCCCGGTGCGGCCATCTGGCGTACCTCGTCAGGGTGCTCGTCGCGCCACTGCTGCCAGCTCGGATCGGTGAGCTTGTGCGTGATCCACTCGGGCACATCGGGTGTTGGCGTGTGCCAGCGCTCCCCGCTGATGCAGCGCTCGCAACGCTGGCGCAGGCCCTCGTCGTCCTCCTCCTCGGTGTGCTCCGGGATGGAGTAGTGCAGGTGCTTGTAGCAGAAGTAGAGTCCGCAGCCCGTTTCGCCGCCGTACGGCTCACCACCGCACACGTAGTCGAGTCCGCGGTGAATCTCGGCGCCACACCCGGGTTGGTCGCAGAGCGCTGGCACGCCGTATCCGATATCGCGCTTCCACGTGGTGTCGTATCCAACTGCCCAGCCCATCAGTCCTCCTCGGGTCGTTGCCTGGTCGCCTCGCCGCTCATGGGCGGTCGTCTGCTGGGTCGTCGCCGCCCTGCAGCAGGTGGATGATCCGGGCGACGTCTTCGGGCTCCCACACGAGGTAGCGCATGGCCGGGTCGTGCAGCCCCTCGCGACCGATGTCCGTATCGACGGGGTACGCCGCACCGGTCACGTTCATCTCGTCTTCGCGCTCGAGCAACTGGCTCGTGCCGTCGTTCTCCGGGCTGCTGATCGACCGGTAGTAGAAGTCGTCGATGTACCCACACGGAGCGACGAAGATGTCGAACCCCTGCGGCCACCCGGCGCCGGGGTGGTACTCAGCAAACGGTGTGCCCTTCGGCATGGCCTGTAGCTCGGCCTTGCTGACGATCTTCATCAGCCCTCCTCGGATCGACGAATGGCGATCTGCACGCCAGATGGCTCGCCGGGCAATGCAATAGCCTTCGTGGCGAGTAGTTCGATCACCTGCGAGTCATCACGCCAGGCGATCCCGGTGAGCGCATCGAGCACCGCTCGTGCCAACTTGTCGACGTCTGGGCGCTTGGTCGCCGCTGGCGTGCGGGTCTTCGGAGCCGACTTCGGCCGCGGCATCACGAAGTCGAGCCGCACGAGCACCGCACCGTCCTCGATCAACTCGAACCCGTGGTCGTGCGCGGCCAACGCAACCCGCTCACGCCACGGGCCGACTGCTTTTGACGACTCGACGAGGATGCCGCGGCCGACGTGTCGTTTGCTGCCCTGCGGCGCCGGTGCGCCAGGGATGAACAGCGGGCCAGGAGCCGGTTTGAAAACGAGCTTCCCGTCATCGGTGACGCACTTTTCAACCTGATGGCCGTGGATTGCGAGCAGTCCCTTGATGGTCAATCGGTCACCTCCCGCAGCTCGACCACGATCGCCTGGTACCCGCCGCCGGACAGCCAGTCGTGACACCGGTTGTCGGCAGCGTCGCGGCTGCCGTCGAGGATCACCGTGTCGATGAACCAACCGCGCCCGTCGTCGACTGCCACGGCGTAGCCGACGAGGGTGCCGGGTCCTCCGGGCGGGACGGATGTCCAGACGGCCACGCCGCCGGGGGCCGGTGTTTCACTGAGCGAGGTGTGCTCGCTCGGCATCAGGGTCCGGCCGGGCTTGGTGACTGGCGGCAGGTAGCCGAGCAGTATCGGCTTCGGCTGGGCGGCCTCCAGCTCGGCGACACGAGCGCGGGCATCGGCGGCTATCTTCCGCGCGCGGAGAATGGCGTCGAGCATCGTGTCGATGGGCAGGCACTCGTTGTGGGCAGCCACCTCGCCCAGGTGGACGTGCTCGATGTGGACGAGGTCGTCGACCACATCGCACTCACAGACTGGGCACAGCGGGGTGTCGGTGGTGTCAGTCACGGTCGCTCACCTCCCCGTACTGCTGCTGCCACTCGCGGAAGTCGTCGTCCTCGCGGTCGATGTCGATGCCGTGCGCGTGGTGCAGGTACTCGATGAGCTGGGAGTGCTCGCGGTCGGCGGCCTCCAGCTCGGCGACGTGGGCACGCAAGTCGGTGCCCTCGATGTACAACGCGTCTATACGGGAGCAGTACTGACTGCTCTCGTCGCGGGCGGTCAGCAGCTCGGCGGCCATCGAGTGCAGCCACGGCCGCACATATGCGGTGCCCTCGTCTGGATGGACGTACTGGGTGATCCGCCGCAACTGCTCGTCAGACAGGAGCGCCGGTTCGTCGCCGCCGCGGATCTCCCGCTCGATGTCGCCCGAGTGGCTGGCATGGGCGACCGCGAGACGACCGATCAGGCCCTCCCATGCGTCACGGTCACTCAGGTCACGGAAGACCGCGACCTTCCGGCCGGTGGCGTGTTGCCACATCCATCCCGCAGGCCCTTCGCCGATCTCGGTCCAGTCGTGGGCCAACATCCACGCCTTCGCGCTGTCGAGCAGGGTGGTGCCAACGTTAAGCATTGGCGAACTCCCGTCCGACGATCTCGGCGAGGTCGCGCACGTGCCCCTCGTCGATGTAGGCGGCCCCATGTCTGCCGTCGAACAGGTAACCGCGCGCGTAGTTCATCGCGCCGTTCCATGTGCGCCAGTTCTCGAGTGACCACCAGCGCTGGAACGCACCAGTGCGGCACTTGTCGACGAGGTCTTGCCCCCATCTCGCCGCGGCTATCGGGTTGCCCAGCGCCCACCACTCGGTCAGGTCGGCGATGGATCTCAGCGGGTTGCCGGCGGGCAGCGCGGTGATGGGGTCGCCGGGCGCGGCGGCCCACCATGTCGGCAGGCCGTAGATGGGTCGCTCCCCCGCGATGCCGTAGCCGGGCGCTGGTGGCCGGTGCGGCATTCCGGCGCCCGGCGGGCGGAGCGGGTCGGCGATGAGCGCGCACGCGTACACCTCGAGGTCGGGGTGCGCCCCTGCGCCGATCTCGGCGGCGAGGCTGCCCGCGATCCCGGCGCCCTGCGAGTACCCGGCGATGATGACCGGGTTCGATGCGCGCCAGATCGCTCGCATGAGCGCCGCCCGGCCGAGGGCGCGAGACTCGGCGTAGGGCGCCTCGAGCCCGCCGTACGTGGCCGGGTAGGGCACGATGCTCGGCGCGAACCGCTGTTGGTCGAGGGCGTTGGAGAACGTGGTGGTGATGGCGTCGCCGCGGGGCGAGCCGGTGCCGGGAACGATCAGGACGTCAATCACGGTCGGTCTCCTTCGGAGTGGTCTTCTCGCCGGGCTTATGGGGCACGGTCCATCCGAGTTGCTGCGCGAGCTGGCGACGAGCTTCCGCCCCGCCCTGCCACCGGTAGTAGTCGTGCGCGGAGTCCGGGCCCGCGTTCGTGCACGCGGTGATGTACTCCGGGCGCTGGTCTATGTGGGCGCAGACCTTGACTTCCA
Source organism: Nocardia sp. NPDC055165 (assembly GCF_053606985.1). Classification (NCBI taxonomy): domain Bacteria; kingdom Bacillati; phylum Actinomycetota; class Actinomycetes; order Mycobacteriales; family Nocardiaceae; genus Nocardia; species Nocardia sp. NPDC055165. Next base: position 285,101 of record NZ_JBSGSS010000009.1, on the reverse strand, counting down.
CCTGGCGCAGCTCGAGCAGCTCGACAACCAGCGCGCGCGGGTCCGCCAGTCCGTAATCCCCGGTGTCGACGAGCTCGAGTAGCTGCTCGTCGGTCAGTCGTTCAGACATGTTCGGTCTCCATTTCGGGCAGGTACACGGTGCGGATGGGGCGCCCGTCGCGGTGCACGTCGGGCAGTTCGACGGGGTTGCAGAGCTCGCACTCGTCGTCGCCGTCGTCGCCTTCGCGGTGCAGCCAATCGACGGCGCCGATGCCGACTGTGGTACGGCCGTACACGTCGATGTAGGCGCTGATGGCGTGCTCGCCGTCGACGTAGGCGACGCGGATGTCATGGCCGCGGCCGGGGCGCTCCTCGGGCTGGTATCCGATGACGAACGCGCTGACGTCGTCGATGTCGACGCCGTGCTCCTGGGCGAGCGCGAGCAGGGCGGCGAGTTCCTCGGTCTGCCGAGCGGTGAGGTCAGCCATGGTCGGCGCCCTCGGCGACGATGCCAGCAGCGAGGGCGCGAACGGCCCGCTCGGTCGGGCACAGAGTGTGGCCCACGAACATCGTCCAGTCGCCGATGTCCAATTTCCATCGCTCACGGTCCGGCAGGTTGGTCACTGTGATCTCGTCAGGCAGGGCGAACAACGTCAGCTCAGCCACGGTCGACCTCCTCGGTGGGGACATGCACGAGGTGGACCCGCGCGCCGGCGGCCAGTAGCCCGGCGCTGGTTCTCGCGGTCGTGCGGTACTCCCAGATGGCGGTGCCGTCGTAGTCGCGGTCCGTCATCTGCCACCCGGCGCCGTGGTGGTCCACCACGATCGAGTCCACAGGCAGCGCGTCGAGCTGGGCCGGGTCGGTGATCACCTGGGCGGGCGGACGCACGCCCTTCGCGAGCAGCGCGCCAGCGAGCTCGTAGGGCTCGGTGTTGCCGCGGTCGAACTCCCAGAAGATCAGGTCGGTCAGGGTGTCGCGGTCACTCGCCATCGGAGACCGCCTCCTTCTGGTTCACGCGCAGGTCGTAGACCGGCTGCTCGCCATCTAGCGGGCCCGCGGTGAATGTCGCGTCGTAGCGGACGACGTCACCCTCGGAGATCGGCTCCCCGAGCGTGAGGTGCCCGAAGATGACCGCGCCCTGGCTCGGCCAGAACCGGACCGGGATGCGGCGCGCGGGCGTTTCGGTGGGGTCCAGTCGGATCGTTAGCCCGGAGTCGTCGGCCATTTCAGTTACCTCGGGTCGCGGTCGATGCCGGGCCGGATATCCGCCGGGTATCTGGAGTTCGGCTGGGAAGAACGGGTTAGCCACGATCAACCTCCTCGGCAGTCATGGCGTCGGCGAGGCGGCGCAGGCCGATCAGCTGGGACTCGTCTGCGAGCTTGATCACGAGGTACGCGAACGCGTTGAGCACCTCGGGGACGTAGACGTGCGGGGCGATGGCGGCGAACGCGACCGGGTCGCCGCGGTGGACGGCTTCGACGATGGCGACGACGTCGCGCATGGCGTCGCGGTGCTCGCCGGTGAGGTCGGCGGGGAACGTCATCGCTCCCCCAGCCTGCGCATCGCGGCGTCGAAGTCGGACTGCTTCGCCGCGAGATCCTGGTTCAGCGCGTCGATTTCGGCGAGCAGCGCGGGCGCGGCGTTCGCAGCCCACGCCATGTACTCGGCGACTGGGCGGGCCCACGTGCACAGCGGGCCGGTGATGGCATGACTGGGAACTCCACAGCCGCAATGGCATTCGATCGCGATGCCGCCTTGCTCGATGACGAGCTTGGTGGTGGTGGGGTCGATCGCGATGTCGAGCAGTCGGCGGCCCTCGGCGATCAGGTCGGTCAGGTCGGGGGCGGTCACCACTCACCGCCCAGGTTCTTGCCGCGGGGCTCGATGGTGACGAGGGACCGGCCGTAGCCGCAGTGGTCCGGCGGCAGGCACGACACGCTGTAGCGCGTGATGGTGATTACGGGATCGGGGATGGGCGTGGTCATCGCGCATCGTCCTTGGCGGTGGCCGCGGTCGCTGCGGGGGCGAAGATCGTCGCGTCGACCCGTGTCGGCGCCTCGTCGGTGACGAGCTCGAAGTCGCGGCCGGTGAGGCGCTCGGCCGTCATGGTGGTCGGCTTCATCTGCTGGGTGCCGGCCGCGGTTGTGCGGGACACGGTGCAGGTGACCGAGCAGACCGTCGTTGACTCGACGATGCCGTATCCGGGCCGCTCGTAGACGCCGATGCTCTCGACGATGAGGTCTCGGAACTCGGCGCGGTTGGCGTCGCGGTAGTGCTCGCCCAGCCGCACTGTGCGGCCCTTGGCGGTCGTGAATTCCGTTGCGTGCTGGGTGTTTTCGTTCATCGGTCCTGTTCCTTACGTTCCTGGGCTGCTATCGCCTGCTGTGCTCGCAGGCTGGGGATTCGTTCGGCGTAGTCGGTGACGTCGCGGGGTCTTGGTCGGTGGATCGGGCAGGCTCGCATCACGTCGGCGTCGGGCGGGGACAACCAGCCGTTGCGACAGTTCGGGTCGTGCCAGTCGGCATCGGGCTCGTCGTCGAGCTCGTCGCCGCTGCGGTCGCGGATCACGGCTCGACCTCGGGGACGGCGCCGGGCCGCTTGGCGGCGAGGGTGGCTCGGACAAGCGCGGATCCTCGTTTGGCGCGGTCGACGGTGTCGGGGTCGTGATCACACACCGCGGTTCCCCGGTACCCGTCGTCGTCGCACAGCGCGCAGTCGGCGACCTCGCGGGCACGGTCCTCGGCGGCGGCGATCCGGGCGTCAGCGTCTCGCTCAGCCCGCCACCGGTCCCGCTCGGCGTCCCACGCTGCCCGTGCTCGTCGGGCTTCGCCGCAGGGACCGCACGGGGCGGTCGTCGGGTTGTCGAGGTGCTCGGGGCAGCGCACGGGCGGGACGGCCCGGGCAGCCTCGGCGGCTTTGGCGGCGAGCCGGTCGCCCTCGGCGGCTTCGAGGATGTCGCACTCGGGGCAGCCGGACACTCGTCCGTCGGGGTGCTCGTCGTGGAATCGCTGAGGGGTGGGGGTGGTGTCCGTTTCGGCGGGCGTCGCCAAGTGAGTTACCTCGCCGGGGTGACCACCATCGGGGTATGTGGCTGGGGCAGGGGCAGGGGCAGGTAGGGAGGCGACCCCCTGATGAACCCCCCTATGGAGCCCTTCGGTTAGGGGGTAATCGAAGGGGTAACCGATCCCCTGATCGACGGGGTAACCGACCTCCTGATCGAGGGGCGAACCGATCCCCTGGTCGACCCCTTCGGTAACCCCTTCCGAAACCCGCTGTCCGATGGGCTGAGCGACGGGCTCACCGAGGGGGTACGTCGCCGGGTCGATCGCCGTGCGGTCGAGCAACGCAGTCACCACGTCGCGACCCCACCCCTTCGACTCGGGGCGGTCTGCGTAGAGCCGCTTCAGCTCGTGCACGACCACACCGCGCAGAACACTCGAGGCGATCCCACCGAACGCGATCGACATGCTCACCGCGACGTTCGGGTTCTTGAGGATGTCGTCATTGCGGATGAAGCTGCGCAACAACGCCTCTTCCGAGTCCTCGTCGATGACGACGTACAGGGTGCGCACGAGCTCGGCCCCGGCCTCGACGACTTCGCCGGCAGTCCAGCCGTGCGCGTTCGCGGCGATCCGGCCGGGCCGCCAGTCGCAGACACCGGCATAGCTGAGGCTCGGGCTGGTCAGCAGCACGAAGTACAGGTGCTGCGCTTGCGGCGACAGTGCCCGGAAGTGGTCGTCGGACCAGATCCGTAGCCAGATCCGTGCATGCTCGCGTGCCACGCTCGTGGCCTCCTCTCGATAGTGGTGGGTCTTCATGTCGTCGCCGGATCTCATCCACCCGGGGATGCGTGCCGGGCGTCGATCCGGTCGGCGAGATCGCGCAGGGCGCGGGCGAGTAGCGCGTCGTCGACGTTGCGCTCGTTGTGGATCTCCTGGGCGCACAGTGCGTCCGGATCCGCGGGGTCGTTGCCGATGAGCACGACCGCGCACCGGTTGCGGATCGCGGCCACGATCAGCACCTCGGCCGCGTCTCGGGGCATGGATACCGGCGAGCTCACGACTCCCCCTCGGGCTCCGGCTGCTCGCCCTCGGTACCGATGTCCTTGTCTCGCAGCGCGGCGAGCAGCGCGTCGAGCTGGTCGACAGGCACGAGCACATCGCGCAATGGCGACTCGCCGCGCGGGGCGACGATCCCCGCGGTTTCCATCTGCTCGATGAGCCGAACGGCCTTCGCGTACCCGATGCGCAAGCGCCGCTGCAACATCGACGACGAGCCGAACTGTGTGCGCACGACCGCCTCGACAGCGGTCAGGAACAGGTCGAGATTGGTGGTCTCGTCGAACTCGACGGCGTCGATACTCACCGGATTAACCGCGGCCGCGACCATTTCCGAGCGAGCCGCCGCCTCCATCGCGGGCAACCGCTGAGTCCATCCACGCGCCCAGTCGGCCATCTCGCCGCGCTGGTTCTCGGTGATCGTGCGCGGCATGATCAGGCCTAGAAAGCTCTCGCCGCAGCGCACGAGCAGGGCACGCGCACCCTCGTGTGCCTCGATCTCGAGCGCCTTGCTGTAGGCGTTGCCAGCGGCTCGGAAACGGGCGATAGCGTCGCCGCCGAACATCATGTCGGTGGGCACGATCTCTGGCGACGTGTGCTGTTTGTGGACCATGCCCGGGATCGAGCACAAGGTGCCACCATCAGTGGGCATACGCGGGATGGTGAGCGCGCGCCCGTCGACTAGGCCCGAGCAGTCGGTGATCGTAAGCCGGTCCGGTCCGACGTCGAGCCGCAACATCAACTCGGGTTCGTCGGCCTTGTCCTTGCCGCCGGGGTGGATGCGCAACAGCTTCTCGACATCGCCGGGCGAAAGGTCGACGGTGACCGCGGCGTCGGGGCCGGGGCCATCCCAGATCGACACGATTGCCAGACCGGCGGTGTACATGTCGGTCGCGATCACGGTGACGTGCTCGTGGTCGATCGTCAGCCGGATGCGGTGCACGGTGGAGATGTCCTTGTCGGCGCAGGCGTGCACGCGTACCGAGGTCAGTGCCTGCCGGAAGTCGCAGGTTCCGACCTTGATCGTGTAGTCGATGGTGTTCACTCAGCACCCCCGGCGGTCTCGTCTGCGGGCGGGCCCGTGAGGTTGTCGACGAGCAGACCGGAGATCCGGTCCGCGTCGGCCGCGGTGAGGTGGTGCAGCACGGTGATCTCGCGCCCGGCCTTGTCGGTCAGGTACTCGTAGATCTGGGCGTCGTCGGTGAGGCCGTTCTCGCCGAGCAACTCGCCGAGGCGCTTCAGCTGCGCGTCGGTCGCGGCCAGGTTGTCCACTTTCTCGCCCTCATTCGAGGCGCTCTCGTCCGCCTTCCCCTGCTTCGGCTCAGCCGCGGCGCGACCCCGGGGTGCGCGCTTCTGGCGGCCGGTGCCGGTGATCTCAGCAGCGGGCACCCCCGCCTCTGGAACCTCGTCGGCCGAGAACTCGTCGCCGACGGTGGTCTCGCCTCTCTTGATCGACGAGTAGATGACGCCGAGCTGCCCGACGTCGTGACCCGACCAGATGTTCGACGAGCGGCCGAGCTTCGCCTCGAGCTGGCTTGCCGTCACCCCGATCGCGTCATACAGCGCGATGGCGTCGGCGATGCGCTGGGCGATCGGTTTGCCGTTCGCGCCACCGGTTTCGAGGGTGCGGTCGCAGTTGGCTTTTGCCTCCTCAACGAACCATGCGGGCAGCACCGCGAGGATCTGTTCGCGCAGTCTTCTCGCGCCCGCGTTGGCGTTGTTCTCGTAGATGTCGCGCGTCGAGGTCAGCTTGCGCGAAGCCCCGCCGCTGAGGTCGCGGATATGGGGGACGATGAACGTGGTCGAGGCCCTTGCGTTGGTCTGCATATCCCATGCATGGGCGAGCATCTCGGACTCGGCTTTGTCATCGTCACGGCGCAGTTCCTTGATGCCGTAGTCCACGTTCCCCCAGCAGCGCGCCAGCTCACGGGCGAGGTGGATCGAGACGCCGGTGACGTTGCCGTCACCACCGCCGCGGTTGTAGCGGAAGTAGGCGCGGCTCGCGACGGAGGTCTGTGCGGTGGCGTCGCGCATTTCCTGCACGGCCAAAGCTCTGTTGCGGGGGCGCTGCTGGGCGACGGTCACCGCGGCTTGCACCTCGGCGACGGCGCGAGACTGTTCGATGATGGTGGCTTGCGAGGTGATCGACTGCCGGGCAACGGCGTCGGTCGGCTGGTAACGGTCAGGGTGGGTCATAGTGCGAGCAGCTCCTCAGCTCGGTAACGGGTCCATGCGGGGATAGAGACGGTCGGGATTTCGTTGCTGTCGTCGGGCCACACGTCGGCTTCCATGCAGTCGGCGAACATCTCGATGGCGCGGCGGTTGCACCGGCGGCCGAGCTCGACGTCGGCGGCATCGATGCGGGCGATCGTGATCCGGTAGGGCGGTGTCTTGCGCTGGTTGATGAACACGAAGTCGGACACCTTGATGCCGAGCACGAGCAGCCCGTCGACGTAGAACGGCTGCTGCATGAAGTAGCCGTACTCGCCGGCGCTTTTGCCGAAAGCGCGGCGACCGCTGGACTTCGACGTCTTGTAGTCGACGACGATCCATCGGCCGTCGGGCAGGCGAGTCAGCCAGTCCAGGCGCAGCCGTAGCCGCGCGCCGGTCGGCTTGTCGATCCACCAGCCCGAGAGCTCGGCGTCTCCCTCGGCGAAGTAGGCCCCGGCGAGCTCGTGCTCGAGAGCGACCTGTGCCATATCTCGGGCTTGCTGGTCGTCGCCGATAAGGATCGGCACCCGCCCGGCCGCGCGGATCTCCTCGCGCGCCTGCCGGGCATCCTTCGACCGCCAGTCCGGTGCGTCGACTACGACGAGCTCGGCGCCCTTGCCGAGCACATACAAATGCGCGGCGTGCCCGAAGTCGTAGTCGCTCTTCTCGATCCGCGGCTGATTGCGGAACTCGTTCGGGCTGTCGAACAGGATCGTGCGCGCCCCCGACGAGGACAGCGCGGTGCGGTCCGCGTGGTAGACCTCGTCGGGAACGTCCGGGTACAGACCCATGTCGGGGTAGCCGGTGTCGCCGATCAGTGCCAGCGTCATGCACTCACCGACTCGGCGAGCTCGACGGAATTCAGCCAGTCATGCAGCGCCTCACGCTCACGCGCGATCGGCATGTTGAACCCGGCCCAGATCCCGAACCGCTCTTTGCCGTCGCGAGCGAGCTTGCCGCACGCCACGCGCACCGGGCACTCGGCGCAAACCTGCTTCGCCCGCTTGGGCCCGACCGTCTCGCCCGCGGCTGGCCACCACAGTTCGGGATCGGTTGTGCGGCATGTTGCGCCGATGATGTCGCTCACGGCTGCTCCCCCTCGACTACCTGCACGAGCTTTTCCGCGACGGCGTAGGGGATGCCACTACCGGGTATGTGCAGCAGCCACGCACCGCGCAGCTCCTTCGCCCACACCCGCGCACCGGCTGCGAGCACACCGACGGGCGTATCGATGTCCTCGATCGCCTCGACGAGCTGCTTGCCGGGCGAGCCGCCGCGCTGCTGCCGCCCGTAGCACGAGCTGCACATGCCCTTCGCGTGCTGGCGCACGTGCCCGATGCCGTTGAGCTTCGACATCGGCCGTAGACACACCGAGCACGGCGTCGTGACGCGACCAGTGCTCGACGCGGTCAAGCCGAGCATCGCGAGCAGGTCGGCCGCGTCAGCAGCGTCGGTGGCGTGACCGCAGACAGTGAGCACCGCCGCGCGCCGGTCGTCCTCGGTGAGCTCCTCGACCTCGCCGATCGACTCCTCACCGCGCAGGTTCGTGTCGCGCATCAGAACGGCACCTCCTCGGCCTCGAACCGGATGACGAGGCCGTCGTCGTAGGCGTGAACGGTCATAGAGTCGTGCTTCGGCAAAGTGCCGAACGCCGCCTTGTAGTCATCGAGGGCTTCGTCGATTCGCTGCTGTAGCTGCGCGATCGGGATGCCGGGGCCGCCGAGGTTGGTCACCCCGTGTGCCTCGTACTCGTAGCGGCGGATCAGCCGGATTCGTGCGGGCATCAGGCAGCTCCCCACTGTTCGTCGATCCACTGGTCGTGTGCCCGGTCCCATTCGGCGCCGGGATCGTCCTCGGCACTGGGGTCGCATTCGATGCACCCGGTGTCGTCGCACCCACACGGCCCGTCGAACGGAAACTCGACGGGGAATGCGGCAGCGTGGGCCTTGGCCTTGAGGTAGTCGACGGCAGCCGTGCCGCCGAAGAGAACGAAGACGCCGATGAACGCGCCGCCGAGGATGGCGACCTGCACGACGTGCGCGAGCGGGCTCACTGCTCGCCCGCCTTCATTCCGGCGAGGCGGGTGACCGCCACCGCGAGCAGTGCGCCCAGCAGCTCGGCAGGCCACCGTTGGATCGCGACGTGGATCACCGCGTCGTAGTGCTTGAGCGAGTTCGCGGCATGTCCGCAGTCGCAGGTTGTGGTGCTCTCGATCAGCTTGTCGAGTTCCCGCGCGGCTGAGTCGTGCGAGCCTGCGACGGCCTCCCAGCTCTCGCCGTAGACCGTCTCATCGGTTCGTCGGGTCATGACACAAGCTCCTGTCGGGTGAGGGTGGCGCGCAGGGCCGCGCGGGTACGACGGGCCCGATGGATTCGCCTACGCAGGCGCGTTTTCGTGTGGTCGGCTTCGACCAGGCGCTGAATCGCCACGGCGAGCACGGCCGAGAGTCGTTCGGAAGTGCTGGTGGACAGGTAGTTCGCGATCCCGGCGAACTCGGTCGCGGGGTCGACGTTGCGGCCGGTCGTGGCCGCGACCAGGAAATCGAGCGTCTCGCCGGTGAGGGCGTAGACCTCGGCGAGCTCGGCGGTGAGCTGCTCGGCGATCGGGTCGGCGCTCATCGCGGCACCGCACCTTCACCGGCGCAGTCCTCGCAGCGGGTCAGCCCGCCACGATCGAACCGGATCAGGCCACGCCCGGAGCACGGGTCGCAGATCTTGTGCCCGCCGGCCTGCTTGCCGGTCGCGACTGCAATGGCGGCGTCGAGCTGGTCGCGCAGAATGGTGGCCTGCTCCGTTGGCAGGTGCCAGCTCATCCCGGCCCAGCTCTCGCCGACCGAAACGATGATCCTGTCGATATGGGCGAAGTACTCGGTCTTGAGGGGGCCGTGAACCGAGAAACTCGGAATGAAGTCGCTCATCGCACACCAGCCAGCGCGAACTCCAGCTCGTGAGCGGGGCGGCCGTCAGTGATGGCGAGCAGCTCGTCGCGACGCAGCGGCAACGTGGGAGGGTCGTCGACGATCTCGGCGTCGATCACCTCGACGTCGACGATCGGCAGGGTCAGCGTCGGCGCATCCATGGCGGCGACGACCGCGGTCTGCCGGGCGACGGACGACGGGTAGGCGGCCAGCTTTTCGGCTGTGCCGTCCTCGTCGGCGAGCCGGGCGCGGATGGCATCGACGGTCAGGGTCGCGTGTTTCGGCGCGCGGCCGAACAGCCAGGCGGTGAATTTCGTGACGTGCACTAGGATCTCCTGTGTTCTGGTTGGTTACTGGGATCGCGTCCGTCGAGTGGCTGCTCGGCGGACGCATTGGTTACTGGGCTGGTGGCAGGTCGCCCGACGCGGGGATGTACGGATCACCCGCGTCGGGCGACGGGATCCCACGGTCGGAGCCGTGAGACATTTCGGGGCGGACCGCCGCACACGACGCGCATACAGCCAGCAAGGCGAGCGCGAGGTACACGGGCGATTCCCACGTCAGGGCGCACCACAGGATCACGACGCTGCCGAGCGGGACGCTGGCGCGAGCGAGATCAGTGGCGAGGGCGAAGGTCTGGCGTGTCGAGTGCTTCATGCGGCGGCGCTCGGGGTGCGCGGAGTAACGACGATCCCGGCGAACGCGCGGCGAATGACGTGCTGCTGCGCGGCGGTCAGCGGCGGGAACTCGGCCAGGCGTGCAGCGATCCACGCGGCCTTGCGTGCCTCATAGTCGGCGGCCGCTTTGCGCGAAGCGGCCCGCTGGGCGGCATTCATTTGGTGCCGTCCTCGGCCAACGACGGCACCAGGTCCTTGGACTCGATGTCCAGCGCTTCGGCGAGCGCGATGACCTGGCCCGTGTCGATACGCGTCGCAGCGCAACGCTCGATCCGGTTGATCGCCCACACGCTGACACCGGCAGCATCGGCGAGCTGAGCTTGAGTGAGGTTGCGATGTCTTCGCGCCGCTCTCAGCTCAGCTGCGAGGTGCTCCACGCGAGAATTGGTCATATCGCCAAGTTACCGCGCCACATGACCAAGTGCAAGGCCATCTTGCCAATAACTTGCTAGGCGCGCCCACGGCACAGTCACAGGTGGGAGAGCTTGCAAAATTGGCCTATCGGCCCCCAGAATTGGCGATATGGAAAACAGTGACAGCGAAGGCGCCCTGCTGCCACGTGCGCATCGCGCGGTCGCCGCCCAGCTCAGGGCAGAGCGCGCACGACGAAACATGCGCCAAACGGAGCTAGCGAGTATGACCGGGATTCATGTGTCCACGCTCAGCAAGATCGAGCAGGGCAAGACCACCATGTCGTTCGATCAGCTATTCCTGATCGCGAAGGCCTTCGAGATGGAGCCCGGCGACTTTCTCAACGCCGCGCAGCGGGAAGCGAGCCGCGAGTAGATCCGACGCGGGCACGCCGCGAACGATTGCCGCAGCAACCATGTCGGCTGGCGAATGCTCGCTGGTATGTAGGCCTGTCGTCTGACCCATCTCACTCACCCCGTTGTGCGCAAAGCGTGTCACCATCGATCACGGACCCCGACCATCCGCTCAAGTTCCGACTCGACGCAAAACAGCGGGGGGGGGGGCGCCCTTTGCCTCCTCGTCACCCTTCGCATGTGGTGCGGGTCAATGGTTCCTTCGAACATACACGCGAGTCCGAATTGCCGGAATGCCATCCGCGAAAGTCCAGCAACCGCAACGTAATTCATCCTACGGTTCGCGCGGAGTCACCCTAATTGATTCCGGCTGGAAGCGAACCCCCTGCCGCGTCGGCTCGATCTCGATCAACATCAGCGCCGAAATCACTGCGCGGCAACGCGACAACCCACCCTCACTCTCGCGCAGCTTCGTCCACGCGGCCAGCACATCGACATCAGGTCCGATCAGGCCCTCGAAGAGTTGCACGCGCGCCGAGTCCGCCATCGCTGATTCCGCTTTCGCCAACCGCGCCTTCGCCTTCTCCGTGCCAGTGCGCAGTTGCTCGCGCGTGATCTCATCCGCGACAAACGCACTCGCCAGCTCCGTCAGCTTTGTCGAGGCGCTCTTCGCCTCGCGTCGAAGCGCGTCGAGGTCGACCTGCTCGCGGTCGACGAGCAACTCGACCGCATCCGGCTGCGAAAGGCGCCCGATCACAAGGCCATCGATCAGGTCGTCGACGGCTACTCGCTTGCGACTGACCTTCATGCATCCATCGGCACGACACGAGTACTGCGAATGCGATCCGTACACAGGCGATTTGCACGGACCGCACCGGGCAATGCCGCTCAGCAGATACTTACGCGACCGGTCGGGGCCGCGTTTGTCGCGGGCTGGGTCGCTCAGGATTTCGTGCGCGGCCAACCAGACGTCCTCGGAGACCAGCGCGGGAAACGCATCGCGCTTGACGATTTCGCCGAGGTGCACGAGGTGCCCGGCGTTGCGTGGGTGCGACAGGTAAGCGCTCACCCGGGTGCCGTTCCACTCTCCACCGACAGTCGTCTTCACGCCCGCCGCGCGCCAGGCTCGGGCGATCGCGGAAGACTTGATGCCGGCCAATAGATCGTCATAGGCAGCCACGGCGAGCGGGGCCTCGACTGGATGCAGGGTGTAGTCAGCGTTGCGGCCGAAAGACCTCGTTGCGCCCCACGGCTTACCCGCCTCGGCCCGCTGCTGGTGCTGGAGCTTCTGGCGCGCGGACTTGCGCTCCATCTCGGCTTTCGCCACGGCCGCCTTGATCCTCGCGAACAGTCGACCGCTGTCGGTGGACAAGTCAGCGTCGCCACCGCATGTGTTGAGCACCAGCCCGTCTCGCTCGGCCAGGTCGATCAGATGCTCAAGCTCGACCGGCTTGCGGTAGAGCCGGTCGAGATCGAGGGCCACGACGCCCTGGATCTTGCCGGACTCGATGTCGCGGACCATGCGGTCGTACGCGGGGCGAGTGCCCTTGTCGGGGCCGCGGCGCTTGCCGACTGTCGCCGAGACATCGTTGTCGACGTACTCGACGATGTCGGTCCATCCCCGATTGGCGCACAGCGCAAGGCACTCTTTGCGCTGGCGGGCGATGGCCAGACGGTCGTCACGGGAATCGAGAGACTGCCGTAGGTAGATGGCAATGCGCATCCCAGCAACATACCTGTTTGGTCAAGCTGTTAGCAGATACCGAGTTTCAGGTATGTTTGCTCGCCGTGCCTGCGGAGCGCGGTCTCCGCCCGCAGCGGGTCGTTGGTCTCCAGCGCGGCGAGCAGTTCCTCATGTCGGCGCACACCTTCGCGCCGGGCGCCCACCTCGGTTTCCTCACGGAGATTGCGTGCCATCGCGAGCTGTAGCTTCACCAGGATCTGCTCGTACACGAGGTCCAGTTGCCGATTGCCCGCCAGCGCGACGATTTCGGCGTGGAAGCGGCGGTGTGCGTCGTCGCGGGCGACCCAGTCCCTGCGCCGGTCCGCCGCGGTCAGTTCCGCGAGCGCCGCGCGCACCCGCCCCAGCCGCAGGTCCGTACTCGGCAGGGCGACGGTCACCGCGTGCTGTTCCAGCGCCCGCCGCACCTCGAACAACTCGACGATGTCGCGCGCCGACCACACCACGACCCGATACCCACGCCGCGGCAGATGCTCGACGAGGCCCTGCTCCGCCAGGCGCCGCAGCGCCTCCCGCACCGGCGCCCGACTGATCCCGAGCCGCGCGCACAGGGCTTCCTCGCCTACCCGCTCCCCCGGCGCCAACGCGCCGCTGAGAACCTGCGCGCGCACGTGCTCAGCGGTCATCTCCACCAGACTCGCCGGGAGATCGGTCGAATTCGATGCGGCTGCCGTCATGAGTCGAGTCTACGAACAGCGACCGGGGTGGTGCCGACGCCGCTAGACCAGGCGCAGGCTGTCGATCATCTTCTTGGCCTGTTCGGCGGTGAGTTCGCCGGTGGTGCCGCGGTCGACGAGGATGGTCAGGACGAGAGTTGTATTCGCGGCGTTGCGAAAGCCGAAGGTGTAGACGGAGTAGGCATTCGCGGTGCAGCCCGGGATCTGCGGGGTCCACGGGCCCGAGGTCTCGACGAATTGGCCGCTGATTCCGCTCTGGGTCTTCAACGACGTCGGCGCGCTGATCTTTCCGCCGGTCGGGTCCGAATATCCCCCTGCCGCGGCTATTTTCGCGACACTCTTCGCCGCGGCCGCCGCATCGGTCTCGGTGGTCGAGGTCACCGCGGCCATGGCGCGATACACCGAGCCGGGGCAATAGTTGGCGCCCTCGGTCGCCTGACCGCGACCGTCGATCGCGCCCGTCGCATTGGAGAACGACATGGTGTCGCTCTCGGAGTGGAGGGTCCAGGCCGACGGCACGTCGTAGGCGACGCGATAGGAGGCGATGAGCACGCCCTTCGAGCCCGGCGCGAGCGGTGCGGTACTGGTGCCCGACAGTGGTCCTGATTTCGTCGTGGTGGTGGACGTGCTCGCCGAGGTGGTGGACTCGTCCGAGGAGCTGGCAGCGAACCCGACGGCGACGGCGACCCCGATCACCAGCACGACGACCACCGCGATCGCCGCGATGATCGCGCCCGAACCGCTATTGCGCCGCGGTGGAGGCGAATACTGCTGTGGCGCATAGCCGTGCGGCTGCTGGCCGTACGGCGGCTGCTGGGCGAACTGACCCGGTCCGAACTGGGACCCGTACGGCTGCTGACCGATTCCGGGCTGAGACGCATAAGACTGTCCGCCACCGGACTGCGCCGCATACGGGTTGTGACCCGCCCCGGGTTGCTGCCCATACGCCTGCTGACCGCTTCCCGGCTGGGCCGCATACGGATCGTGGCCCGCCCCGGGTTGCTGCCCGTAGGCCTGCTGCCCGGTCCACGGTTGTCCGACCACTGTCGGCGGCGCGAACGGGTGCTGCCCGCTCCCCGGCTGTCCCACTCCGGGCTGCTGCCACTGCTGCCCGGTCCCGTGTTGCTGCCCGTACGGCTGCTCGCCCGTCCCCGGTGGTGCGAATTGCTGTCCGAACACGGTGGGGGGCGCTATCGGATGCTGCCCGCTTCCAGGGTGATTCGCTCCCGGCTGCGGGGTGGCGGTGGGTTGCGGGCCATCTTGCGGTCGGGGGGTCGACTGCTCGGCCGGGTTGCCGGGCGAGCGCAGGATGGTGGGGTCGGCGGGGGGTTGTGCGGCGGGGTCAGGGGTGGGGCCTGACATTCCGGGCGCCTCCCACCACCGATCACTGTCGTTTGCCACGGCCCGTCCTTCCTCGCCATCTGCCTCCACGACCATCGAGCGGGTCGCGTCCGGTCAGATCCCCTCTCAGAGTAGTGGCGAACCACCGTCGCCGAGAACTCGAAATCGTGCGCTCACGGCCCGTTGGGGTTACTCGGGTGTCACTGGACACCGACCGCGGGATCAGTCCCTCAGCCCACCGGAGGTGATTCGGTCGGCGGCGCTCACCGTTGCCGCGCCGAGCTCACTCAAGGCGAGGGCGGACAACCGACTGTCGGGGCAGCTCACGACCGCGGCGACGACCGCACCGGCGCGGTCGCGGATCGGGGCGGACAGCGTGACGACGGCGTTCTCGGGGCCGAGTTCGTCGGGCAGGTAGTCGATGGTGATCAGTTCGGTGATGACGGAACCGAGCTGGGCGCGCAGTGCGGCCGTGATCGGTGAATCACGCAGGCCCGCCAGCACTTCCAGCATCGGTGTCGAATCGTCGACCAGCCGTTCGACCGAATAGCCGCGGGTGCGGATCTCGGCGAGGACGCGCGCGAGGCGGTCGCGGTGGGTCGGGTCGGCGGTGGCCAGCCAGGCCTGCTGGACGGGTTCGGGCGCCCAGGCGATGAATTCGCGACAGACGGGGGGCGCGAGCGGCAGGCGCCTGCCCGGACGGATCCAACCGGCCGATGGATGCCCGACGACCTCGGTGACCACAATGCTGTCCCCGGCGCGCTCGGCGAGGAACACCGGTACACCCACCTCCTCGGACAGGTCTCGCAGGTGCGGCACCGCGGTGCGACGCAGCGGAAACGCCGCTTCGGCACGCCGGGCGACGGTCAGCAGCCGCAGCCCGATGCCGTAGCAGCCGTCGTCGTCGCGCACGGTCCAGCCATCGGCGGTGAGCTGGGTGAGTACGGCGTGCGCGGTGGCGCGCGACAGCCCCGCTTCGCGCACTATCCGAGCCAGCGACAAACGGTCGGTGGCATGTCGTGACAGCAGCTCGAGCACCTTCACCACGCGCTGTGTCGGCGGCGACGCGGCGCCAGGAATCTCGGCATCACCCATCGAATCCGGGGTCACCTCTTGACCGGCGCGCTCGGCCCGGCTTATCGTCGGTGTCACAATACCGAACGATAGCGTCGAATATTCGACATCGCAACCCGTCGGGGAAAGTTCCCCGGCGAACCGCGCGAACGAAGTGGGTGAACAGTGCAGGCGGGGTACGAGTTATCGCATCTGGCGGCCTTGGAGGCCGAGTCGGTGCACATCTTCCGGGAGGTCGCGGCCACACTCGCGCGACCGGCCCTGCTCTTTTCCGGCGGCAAGGATTCCGCGGTGCTGCTGCACCTGGCGCGACGCGCGTTCTGGCCCGCGCCGCTGCCGTTTCCGCTGCTGCACGTGGACACCGGCCACAACTTCGACGAGGTGATCGAGTTCCGCGACCGCACCGCCGAACGCACCGGCGCGCGCCTCGAGATCGCCCGGGTCCAGGACGACATCGACACGGGTCGCGCGGTGGAACGCCCCGGCGGCACCCGCAACCCGCTGCAGACCACCACGTTGCTGCGCGCGATCGGTGAGCACCGATTCGACGCGGCATTCGGCGGCGCACGCCGTGACGAGGAGAAGGCGCGCGCCAAGGAGCGAGTGTTCAGCTTCCGCAACAGCTTCGGCGAATGGGACCCGCGAGCACAGCGACCCGAGGTGTGGAACCTCTACAACGGCCGCCATCAGCCCGGCGAGCACATCCGGGTGTTCCCGCTGTCGAACTGGACCGAGCTCGACATCTGGGAGTACATCGACCGCGAGGCCGTCGAGCTGCCGTCGCTGTACTACGCGCACCGGCGTCAGGTCATCGAACGCGACGGCATGCTGTTGTCGGCCGGCCGATTCATCACACCGAAGGCCGGTGAGCGCACGTTCGAGGCGACCGTCCGATTCCGCACGGTCGGCGACGCCACCTGCACCGGTTGCGTCGAGAGCGGCGCCGACACCGCGGCGAAGGTGATCGCCGAGACCGCAGCCACCCGACTCACCGAACGCGGCGCCACCCGCGCCGACGACCGGATCTCCGAGACCGGCATGGAAGACCGCAAGCGAGAGGGCTATTTCTGATGCGCCGCAACCTGTTACGACTGGCGACCGCGGGCAGCGTCGACGACGGCAAGTCCACCCTCATCGGCCGGCTGCTCTACGACTCCAAGTCCCTGTTCGACGATCAACTCGCCGCCATCGAACGAGTCAGCACCGAACGCGGCGGCGCGGCGGCCGATCTCGCGCTGGTCACCGATGGCCTGCGCGCCGAACGCGAGCAGGGCATCACCATCGACGTCGCCTATCGCTACGTGACGACACCACGCCGCAAGTTCGTCATCGCCGATACCCCCGGGCACGTGCAGTACACCCGCAACATGGTGACCGGCGCGTCCACCGCGGACCTCGCGCTGATCCTGGTCGACGCCCGCACCGGCGTTTCCGAACAGACCCGCAGACACGCGTTCCTCGCGACGCTGCTCGGCGTGCCGCACCTGGTGGTGTGCGTGAACAAGATGGACCTGGTCGACTGGTCGCAGGAGCGTTTCGAGGAGATCCGCACCGAGTTCGCCGCGTTCGCCGCCAAGTTGACGGTGGGCGATCTGAGCTTCGTGCCGGTGTCGGCGCTGCTCGGCGACAACGTGGTCGACGGCTCGGAGCACATGGACTGGTATCCGGGACCGCCGTTGCTGCGCCACCTCGAGGACGTGCACATCGCCTCGGACCGCAACCTCATCGATGCCCGGCTGCCGATCCAGTACGTCATCCGGGCGCAGGAAGGACTCGACCACCGCAGTTACGCGGGCACCATCGCGGGCGGCATCTTCAAGCCCGGCGACGAAGTGGTGGTGCTGCCCGGCGGGCGGTCCTCCCACGTCAAGGAGATCTGGGGCCCGGGTGGCACGAAGGTCGACGAGGCGTTCACCGGCATGGCGGTCTCGCTGACGCTGGACGACGACATCGATGTCGGGCGCGGGGACCTGCTCGCCCGGCCGGGTAACCGTCCACACATCGGCACCGACCTGGACGCGATGGTGTGCTGGTTCTCCGAGAGTGCTCAGTTGCGCGAGGGTGCCCAGTACTTGGTGCGCACCGCGGCGCAGACCTCGTCCGCGGAGGTCACGGCCATCGACTACCGCCTCGATGTGAACACGCTGCACCGGGTCGAGGACATCACCACGTTGTCGCTCAACGACATCGCGCGCATCCGGTTGCGCAGCCGTCGTCCGCTGCTGTCGGACCCGTATCGGGAGAATCGGCGCACGGGCAGCTTCATCCTGATCGATCCGGTGACCGATCAAACGGTCGCCGCGGGAATGGTGACCGGCCGGGAATCCGGGATCGATTCCGCGAATGTCGGCAGCGAACGCGCGGCCCCGGCCGTGGTCTGGCATCGGTCGGCAGTCAGTCGCGCCGAGCGCGACCACGCGGGCGCGACGGTGTGGTTGACCGGCCTGTCCGGGTCGGGGAAGTCCACCCTGGCCGTCGAGCTCGAGCGACTGTTGGTCGCGACAGGCCGGCCCGCCTACCTGCTCGACGGTGACAATCTGCGGCACGGTCTCAACGCCGGTCTCGGCTTCTCCCCCGCCGACCGGGACGAGAACGTTCGCCGGGTCGCCGAAGTCGCCGCGCTGTTCGCCGATTCGGGTGCGGTGGCGATCGTGTCGGTGATCAGCCCGTTCGCCGCACAGCGCACCGCCGCACGGACCGTCCACACCGACCGCGAACTGCCGTTCCACGAAGTCTTCGTCGACACTCCGCTCGCGGAATGCGAGCGCCGCGACTCCAAGGGCCTCTACGCGAAGGCCCGTGCGGGCGAACTGCCCGGCTTCACCGGAATCGGCTCCCCCTACGAACGACCCGACCATGCTGACCTGGTCATCACTCCCGAGCTCGGCTCGCCTGCCGAGATCGCCGCCCACATCCTCCGAGAGCTAGGAATCACAGACCGTTGACCCACTCCAGTACCGCCACCGAATCCGGTAGCAGCACGCCACCGGAACCACTCACCGCGCCGTTCCTCGCCGCGGTAGCCCAGGCCGAAACGCTCATCGCCGGGGCGGAATTCGTCCGCAGCGATCAGGACCTCGCCGAGGGCTACGACTATCTCGCCGCCAGCGTCGCTGCCTGCCTGCGCCTTTCGGGTGCCCACGGCACTTCGCATCCCTATTTCGTGTCCTCGACCGGCCCGTACGCCAAGATGGGCCTGGACAACCCGGACACCCTCTACTACCACGCGACCATCGAGCCGACCGCCGAGTACCTCGTGAGCGGGGTGCGCGGCAGCACCGTCGATCTGAGTTTCCAGGTACTCAAAGGCGACTACACCGCGACCGACGTGCCCGGTGGCGCCGACGCCTTCGACGACCGGCGCATTCCGATCGCCGCCGACGGCAGCTTCTCGCTGCGCTTCGGACCGCCGAAGGCCGACGCCGGGCCGGACTACTTCCCACTCGGGGAAGGCGCGTCCATGCTGGCCGTGCGCGAGGTCTACAGCGACTGGACCGAGCGCAAGGGCTCGATCCGGATCGAGCGGGTCGACACCATCGGCACCGCACCGGTCGAACCGGATCTGGCCCGTCTGCGCAAACGGTACGGTGCGGCGGCGAAGATGCTGCTCACCCGGGTGCACACCTGGTTCAACTTCCCGAAGTGGTTCTACCTCGATCTGCCGGTGAACACCCTCACCGCGCCCCGGCTCACACCCGGCGGACTGAGCACCCAGTACTCCTCGGTGGGCCATTTCGATCTGGCCGACGATCAGGCGCTGGTGATCACCGTCCCGAAATCCGATGCACCGTATCAGGGTTTCCAGCTGGGCAGTCTCTGGTACATCTCCCTGGACTACGTCAACCACCAGACCAGCCTCAATCACACTCAGGCCCAGGCGGATTCGGACGGTCTGATCCGGATGGTGGTGAGCAAGCAGGATCCGGGCATCGCGAATTGGATCGAGACCACCGGCCGCACGCGCGGAATTCTGCAGTTCCGGTGGCAGCGCACCGATCGGCCGATGACCGAGGCCGATGGGCCGACGGTCGAGGTCGTACCGATCGACGCAGTCGCACAACACCTTCCGTATTTCGAACACAACCGGATCGATGCCGCCGGCTGGCGCGACCGGATCTCGGCCCGGCAGCGGGCTTTCGCCGAAAGGATGCTGGGATGAGCGGGGCACTGTTGGACGGCAAGGTCGTCGTCGTTTCCGGGGTCGGACCGGGTCTGGGCCGGTCGATCTGTCTGGAGGCGGCCGCGGCAGGGGCGACGGTCGTGCTCGCGGCGCGCACCGAATCCCGACTGCTCGAGGTAGCCGCCGAAATCGAGGCCGCGGGGGGCGCCACGCTGAGCGTGCCCACTGACATCACCGACGAGGCGGCGGTCCAGAATCTCGTAGCGCGCACGGTCGACACCTTCGGCCGGGTCGACGCGCTCGTGAACAACGCGTTCTCGGTGCCGTCGATGAAGCCCCTCGACCGCACCGATTTCGACCACATCCGGTCGAGCCTGGATATGACGGTGCTCGGCGGCTTGCGGATGACGCAGGCGTTCGCGCCCGCGCTCGCCGAGGCCAAAGGCGCTGTGGTGATGATCAATTCGATGGTGGTGCGCCACTCGGAGCCGCGCTACGGCAGCTACAAACTCACCAAGGCCGCACTGCTGGCCATGTCGCAGACCCTGGCCACCGAACTCGGCGGCAAGGGCGTGCGGGTCAACAGCGTGCTGCCCGGCTACATCTGGACCGATCAGCTGAAGTGGTATTTCGGTCAGGTCGCCGAGAAGTACGGCATCACCGTCGAGCAGGTCTACGAGCAGACCGCGTCGAAGTCCGATCTGAAGCGGTTGCCCGAACCCGACGAGATCGCCCGTGCCGTGGTGTTTCTCGCCTCCGACTGGTCGTCGGCGATCACCGGTCAGACCCTCGACGTCAACTGCGGCGAATACCACAACTAGGAGCTTGTAGAAGATGACTGTGCGCACCGATGTCGGCACCGTGGCCGACCTGCACGCCTCAGCCACCAAACTCACCGGTCTCACCGATTTCGGGGCCGACGACTACACCGAGGCGTTGCAGGTTCTGCTCGACTCGTATCGCGACGAAGCCGGGCTCACCGAGATCGGCTCCAAGATGTCGCGCTTCTTCCTGCGCGGCACGCTGGTCGCCCGCGCGCTGAGCGAAGCGGCGTGGGCGGCGAATCCCGGCTATGTCGACACCCCGGTCACCCGGCCGATTTTCGTCACGGGTCTCCCTCGCACCGGCACCACCGCGCTGCACCGGCTGCTGGCCGCCGATCCGGCCAACCAGGGGCTGGAGATGTGGCTGACCGACTTCCCGCAGCCGCGACCACCGCGCGAGACCTGGGGCGACAATCCCGCCTACCAGCAGATCGACGCGGGCTTGCGACAGCATCAGGTGCAGAACCCCGAGTTCATGGGCCTGCACTACATGAGCGCCTCCGACGTGGAGGAATGCTGGCAGCTACTGCGCCAGTCGGGCATGTCGCATTCCTACGAATGCCTCGCCTACGTGCCGGGCTACTCGCAATGGCTGTCCGGCCAGGACTGGACGCCCGCCTACGCCCGCCACCGCCGCAACCTGCAGCTGATCGGCATGAACGACACCCGCCGCTGGGTCCTCAAGAATCCCAGCCATCTGTTCTGCCTCGATGCCCTCCTGGCGACCTACCCCGACGCCATCGTCATCCAGACCCACCGCGACCCCGCCACCATCATCCCCTCGGTCTGCAGCCTCAACGAACACGCCACCCGAGGCTGGTCAACCACCTTCACCGGCGAAACCATCGGCCGCACCCAGCTCGACCTGTGGTCGCGCGGCCTCCACGAATTCACCGCCGCCCGCACCCGACACCCCGAAGCCACCTTCATCGACATCGACTTCGACGATCTCCGCACCGACCCCCTTGGCGTCGTCGACCGTGTGTACGCCCGTACCGGTGCCGCCCTCACACCCGAAGCTCGAACCGCCATCACCGCCCTCGACAACGAAAGCCGCACCGGCGCACGCAAACCCACCCACCACTATTCCCTCGCCGACTACGGCCTCACCGAGAACATGGTAGCCGAAAGTTTCGGTAGCTGATCTCGAACGGTCAGGCTACCGACGCTCGCCGGGCATCCCCGACCGGATGCCGGCGAGCGCTGCGAAGTCGTGCTTGTCAGCGAGGCCGGCATCGACCCCGACCGGCCGCCACCTCGTGCGGCTTCATTCGTCGACGTCGACCCCGTACCGCCTGGCCAGATCGGCGAGATCGGTCTCGTACCCCTGGCCGACCGCGCGCAGCCGCCAATCTTCACCGCGCAGATACAGCTCGGCGAGCAGCAGGGTGCATTCCACGGTTGCGGCATCGAGCGTGGAACGTATCGCGGTGCTCGATTCCGTGCCTGCGGCGAACTCCAGCTCGATGGCGCCGACGTCGCCGAAGGTAAGACCCGCACCGTCGAGCGAAGCGGCGAGGACGATGCGAGTGCAGTGCTCGGGCAGGTCATCGAGGACCAGGGTGATCGACTGCTCGTTCGGCCCGTCCTCGGAAAGCTTGGCGCCCTGCGATTCTGGCTGGTTGTAGAACAGGAAGTCGTCGGAGTCGTCGACTCGCTCATCGCTGCCGAGCAGGAACGCGACGAGATCCACGGTCGGCGCACTGAGCTGGCTCCACGTTGCCCGCAGAGTCCACGTATTGCCGCCCTCGGCGATCGGTACGTCGATCACCTGACCTCGCGACAACACCGTCGGTTCCGCGGGCCGGATTTCAGCACGAACAGGTGCGGTCGATGCCGCGGGGATCGCCGCGGGCGCGATCGCACCCTGCTCGAGCAGGTCTGGTCCGTGGACCGCCAGTGCGAGTTCGTCGGCCTTTCGCGCGCGCCGGTCGGATTCCCCACCTGCGAGAAGGAGCAGATCTGTCACCGTCGCGGAGAGATTGACCGCGGCCGAACCACCGAGCTCGACGATCCGCGAGCGCGCCGCCGCAGCCTCGCCGTGGGTTCCGCCCAGTACCAGAATCCGCCGACCGGCCAGCGGACCCGATATCGCCCGTGCGGGTGCCGTCGACCGACGTGGCGCCGCAACCGCAGGTACCGCCGCTCCTTTCCGGTGCCCCGGTTCTACCGACTCGAGCAGCGCGGCGAACCGAGCCTCATCGATCACCGGCGTTCCGAACTCGAACGCCTTGCGCGCCTTGCCCGTTTCCGCATGGGCGTTGTTGGTGACCAACACACTGGTTCGGTTGCTCACCGTGCTCGTGACGTCGAGCCCCGCAGCCTCGGCACGGGCGACGAGCTCTTCCCGTTCGATCCGGGTCTCGCCGGTCAGCGCTACCTTCATCCCCTGGCGCAGGGGGCCGGCCACCGCCAGCTTCCCGGGATAGGCGAAGTCACACGGCTGCTTCGGGCCGCGACGTTCGACCGGCCACCTGGACTGCGTCGGCCTGGCCGAATCAGGTGCGCAGTCGAGCAAAGGGGGTGCGATGCCGAGATGGGCCGCGTCGGCGACCAACGCGCGAAGAACATTCGCGAGAACACGGGTGTCGTCGAGCGCATCGTGCGCCTTCTGCTGCGGCACACCGTAATACGTCGCCAGCGTGCCCAACCTGTAGTCGGGTGTCGGCAGCGCGATGCGGCGGGCCAGTGCCAACGTGCACAGTCGGCGCTGCACCGGCAGAGCTCCCCCTGCCCGGGCGAACTCCTGCAGCAGGAACCCATAGTCGAACAGCGCGTTGTGCGCCACCATCACCCGGCCGTCCAGCATGGCCGTCAGTTGGTCGCGCACCTGACCGAACTCGGGCGAGCCCTGCAGCACCTCGGCAGTGAGCCCGTGAATGTGCACGGGACCCGGATCACAACCCGGATCGATCAGGCTGTGGAACTCTCGCGTCACCCGGCCGGTGCCGTCCAGCGTCACCGCCGCGACGGACAGCACCCGGTGCTGGTGCGGCCGTAGCCCGGAGGTCTCGACATCCACCACGGTGAACGCACCGAACCCGGCTGTTTGCTGCTGCTCATCGACCTGCGTCATCCCCTGCATGAGCATCGCATCGTTCGCCGAGCCCGGAACGTTGCACTCGAACGATCAGTGACGCGCGAGTTGCGGTGCGAGACTTCGGCACCGAGTCGGGGCACCCGATCCGGGCCGTTGGCGCCGACGACTGGGGTAACGGGCCGGGGACACCTAGTGCCGCCGAAGGATCACTCGCCGCCCATCGCGATTCGGTAGAGGGTGGCGAGGGCGTCGTCGATGGGGTGTGGCTTCGGCTTTCCGTCGGGGCCGATCTCGTTCCACCGCACGAGGTTTGTCGCGACCGACATCTGGCGGGTGCCGTCGGCGCTGGTCAGAGATAGCGCTTGGGCGCCGAAGACACTGCCGTCGTGACCCCAGAATGTCTGTCCGCCGGGAGTCCGCACCCGGTGCAGGCCGAGACCGTACTCGATCCGCGTACCGTCGAGTGCGATGACGGGCACCGTACGCTGCATCTGCGCCAACGACTCGCGGCTGACGATGTGCCCACCGAACAGCATGCGGTAGAAGCGATTCAGGTCCGCCATGGTCGAGACGAGTCCGGCGCCGGGCATCGCCCACGACATGTTGTAGACGCTGTAGTCGCGCGGCGGATCGATCATTCCGAACAGCCGCTCGTACATTCGCGGGTGCGCAACCGTCAGGGTCGGCCCATCCGGAAACGCGGTGTGCTCGAGCCCGGCGCGTCCGATCACCTTCTCGGCGACATAGGTCTCGAATGCAGTTCCGGTCACCTGCTCCAGCAGTTCGCCCAGCAGGAAGTAGTTGGTGTTGGAGTACACGCCGGGGGTCGCTCCGGGCGCCCGGGTGGCGGGCGGCGCGCTGACGCCCATTCCGATCAACTCGACCGGGTCGAACTGGGTGAACTGATGCTTGTCCAAGCTCTCCGATGACAGCTGTGTCCCGCCGAAAAAGGCTGCGAGGGAAGGAAATGAGTACGGCAGGTGCTCGGCCAGACCGCTGGTGTTGTTGAGCAGCATCCGAACCGTGATCTGCGCGCCACGCTCACCAGGGACCAAGTGCGGCAGGTAGTCACCGATCGGTGTGTCGAGCCCGATCCGCCCCTGCTCGACCTGCTGCATGATCGCGGCCGCGATGAACGTCTTGGTGATGCTGCCTACTCGGTGGACCATGTCGGGGCCGATGGCTTCGCCGGAGGTGACGTCGGCGACCCCCGCCGTGCCACTCCACACCCGGTCGCCGTCACGTACCTCCATGTACACACCGGTCATTCCCGCGTCGCGGACCGCATCCAGCGCGGATTGCAGCGCAGCCGGATCGAGTCCGGAACCTGGTTGCGCAGTGTCTGTTTCGCCGGCCGCCGGCCGCATCGCGCATGCGCTGACGGTCAGGACGGCGACGCCTACCAGCATTGTCAGTGGGATCTTCACGATTTCTGTCCTCTCGTGGTCGGCCGCTGTCGTTCGAAGCGGCGCACCGATACCGTGGCAGGTGTGACCGATGGGGCGCTTTCGAAATCGTGTGGTCCGGCACGGTAGCCGGTGGTCTGGATCCGGCCATGTCATGCTGGGTATTTCGGGCCCCGACCTCGGCGTCGACCGCGGGCGCCGCCCGCCTGATAGGCAAGGCGGCGCCGAGGTTCACTCGCCGCGTTCAGTCGCCGGTCTGCGCCGAATCCAGGGCCGCGAGTAAGGCCACGCCGCGGGGTGCGATCCGATAGCCGGTGCCCAGGCTGATGGTCAGGCCGAGGTTCTTCAGCTTGCGTACGTTGAGTTTGAAGCGGTGCGGGTCACGCCCGAGTTCCTCGGCCAGGTCAGGGGCCCGGGTCGCGGGGCGACGCTGGATGATTCGGAGCGTGTCGTGGGTCCACGGGCCCTCGGGATCGGTCCGGTCCATGCGGGCGAGGCGGGCGACCAAGGCCGCGGCATCGTCGATCCGGTCGTCGGCGGCCAGCGCGTCGCGCGGGTCTTCGTCGGTGAGACAGCGGATCCGGAGCAGATAGATCGGGTCCTGCGGGCCGCCGCGGAGATCGGCGATCACCTCGGCGGGTGCGTCGTAACCGGCGGCGCGCGCGTCCTCGATGCTGATCTGATCGGCGGTGACCGTCGACAGCTGGTCGACGGCGATGCGCCCCGCGCCGGTGCGGTAGACCTTGCCCTCGGTGGCCTGCCGGTGACGCCACCGGCGAAACAGCACCGTCACCGCCCCGCTGCGGATCCCGGCCCAGCGCTGCTTCTCGATCAGCATGCGACGGCCCGCTGCCGCGCAGCCCGGTGGGGTTGGATCGTGGTCGGCTCGTCCTCGATCATTCCGTCAGGCTATCGTGCGCAGCGCTGACGGAGTCACCCCCGCGGATGCCGTCGGTATGCCATTCACCGTCCGGGTAGGTGATGTAGAGCGGGCCCAGATTGCACGGGTTGAGGCAGCCGGTCGGCGTGATCAGGGCGCCGGGGTGGTCGCGGCGCAGAGTCCGGTGCAGCTCGCCCGCGCCGTACACGGTGCAGCGGGGGCCTCGGCAGACCAGGATGTGCGAGGTGTGGTCGGGGATTTCGGACCAGGCCGGGCTGCGGAAGGCCCGCGGGCTCGCCGTCACCGGTGCGCCGTCCTCGGACATCCTGGCACGCACCACATCGGCGAATCCGGCGGCGGTGTCGATGCCGTCGGTGATTCGCACGTCGAGTTCGCTCCCGCGCGTTTCCTTCCAGTTCGCCACCGCGCGCGCGATCCAGGTCTCGAGGTAGCGGTCGCGTGGCACGGCGAGCGGGATCAATGTGACCGGCGATCGGTCGCGGGCGGCGGTATCCAGGGCGGTGTGGATGGTCGGCTCTTCCTGGTCGAGTAGCGCGTAACCGACACCGCAGGCCTCGGCCAGAGCTCGGACGGACGGCAGGTCGACGCCCGACGGAGTCGGCCGGGCGATGAGGACATACCGGCGCGTCATGCGGTGCGCACCGTTCGCGGGGCCGGAATCACCAGCGGTGTGCCCGTCATCGGGTCCTCGATCACCGTGCAGTCGATGCCGAAGACTTCCGACACCAGCTCGGGGCGCACGACCTCGGCGGGTGAACCCTGAGCGACCACCCGGCCGTCCTGCACGGCGACGAGATGGTCGGCGTAGCGGGCGGCGAGGTTGAGGTCGTGCAGGACGACGATGATCGTGCGCGGCAACAGATTTCGCAGGACGTCGAGCACGTCGAGTTGGTGCGCCAGGTCGAGAAAGGTCGTCGGTTCGTCGAGCAGCATGACCTCGGGGTCCTGCGCCAGCGCGAGCGCGATCCACACCCGTTGCTTCTGACCGCCCGAGAGTTGATCCACCGATCGGTCGATCAACGCGAGAGTGTCGGTGGCCACCAGCGCTTTGCGCACGGCCTCGTCGTCCTGCGCCGACCACTGACGAAACCAGCGTTGGTGCGGATGACGGCCACGGCCGACGAGTTCGCCCACGGTGATGCTGTCGGGGGCAACGGGCTGCTGCGGCAACATGCCGAGCCGCCGGGCGACCGTGCGCGCGGGCTGCGGTGCGATATCGGCGCCGTCGAGCAGAACCGCGCCCGCCGTGGGCGCGATCAGCCGGGCCAGTCCCCGCAGCAGGGTCGATTTTCCGCAGCCGTTGCGGCCGACGATGACAGTGATCGCACCGGTCGGGAAGTCGATGGTGGCGTCGGTGACGATCGCGGTGTCGCCGTAGCCGAGGGTGAGTCTCTCGGTGGTCAGGTGTGCGGTCATCCAGCATGTCCGATCCGGGTTGCACGGGCGAGGAGGTAGACGAGAACGGGAGCGCCGAGGATGGCGGTCACCACCCCGACAGGCAGTTCCGCCGGGAACAGCCGCCGGGCGGCCAGGTCGGCGGCGACCACCAGCAATGCCCCGGTGGCAGCCGCGGGCGCCAGGCCCGCACCGCGTTCGGCCAGCAGCCGTCGCGCGATCTGCGGCGCCACCAGGGCGACAAAACTGATCGGCCCGGCCGCGGCCGTCGCCAGGGTCGCGGCGGCGGCTGCGACGACGATGAGCGTGATGCGGTGTGGGCCGCGCCGCCCGGCCAGCGAATTCGCCAGTTCGTCGCCCATTTCCAGCAGCGGCAACGAGCGAGCGAGAACGATCAGCGGCGGCACGACCACCACCAGCGCCGCCGCGGCGAACCCGACGTGGGTCCACTCGCGGTTGGCCAAGCTGCCGGTGAGCCACATGGCGGCCGTGTGCGCCTGGTAGTTGTCGGCGATGGTCAAGATGAACGCGATAGCCGAGGACAGCATCGCTGTGACGCCGATACCGACGAGCACGAGTCGATAGCCGTCGAGTCCGTCCTTGGTGGCCACGGCCACGATCAGCGCCATGGCCACCCCGGCACCGATCATCGCGCCGCCGACCAGCCCCAGCCCGGCGCCACCGAGCAACACACTCACCACCAGCGCGCCGAGCGAGGCGCCCGCGTTGATCCCGATGATCTCGGGACTCACCAGCGGGTTGGTCGCGATTCGTTGCAGGATCGCCCCCGAGATCGCGAAGGCCGCGCCGACACACAGCCCGGTGAGCACGCGCGGCAACCGATCGGCCACCACCACGTCGTACTCGATGAGCGTGCCACCGCCACCGAGGACCCGCACCACGTCAGCGACCGTGAGCGGGTAGTAGCCGATCGTGAGTGACCACGCCGCCACCGCCAGCGCGGCCACCGTCACCAGCACGGTGACGATCGTGGACCGTGTCCCGACGCGAAAGACGATGCGCCGGTCCGGTGTTCGCAGCAGCAGCGTCCCGCTGGGCAGTACGCCGCGCTCGGTGCCCGTCACAGTGTGGCCACCTTTCGATTGCGCACGAGATAGAGAAAGAACGGCGAGCCCGCGAAGGCGGTGATGATGCCGACCTGGATTTCCTGTGGCCGCGCCAGCATCCGTCCGAGGATGTCGGCCACCAACAGCAGCGTCGGGCCCAGCAGCGCGCACCACAGCAGAATCCACCGGTAGTCGTGTCCGGCGAAGAATCGGGCGATGTGCGGGATCACCAGACCGATGAAGGCGATCGGTCCGGCGATGGCCACCGCCGAGCCCGCGAGCAGCACCACGCTCAACGCGCCGGTCGCGCGCGTCGCGACCAGCCGCGTGCCGAGCGTGCGCGCCATGTCGTCACCGATGGCGACAGCGTTCAGCGGCCGGGCCACCACTACCGCCAGCAACAGCCCGACAGCGATGAACGGTGCTGTCTGCCACACGGATTCGATGTCGGCGCGAGCCAGCGAGCCGACCACCCAGAAACGGAAGTTGTCGAACAGGGTGCGGTCCAGCAGGGTGATCGCCGTGGTGATCGACCCACACAACGCGGTGCAAGCAGCGCCCGCGAGCGCCAGTTTCACCGGTGTCGCGCCACCGAACCCCAACGATCCCAGCGTGTAGACGAACGCCGCGGCGACCGCGGCACCGAGGAAGCCGAACCAGATGAATCCGCCCGTCGCCGTGAGGCCGAACGCACCCATCGCGATCACGATCGCCAGGGACGCACCGGCGTTGACGCCGAGCAGGCCGGGCCCGGCCAGCGGGTTGCGAGTGAGCCCCTGCATCACCGCCCCCGCCAGCGCCAACGCGACACCGGCGAGGAGTCCCGCGACAGTTCTGGGCAGCCTGATGTAGCGCACGACCCGGTCGGTGTCGGTCCCCTGGAAATCGGTGAACGCGACCACGGCCTGGTCGAGGGTGAGCGGGTGCGAGCCGATCAGGATGGACGCGACGCAGACAGCCACCAGCGCGGCGCCGGCCACGATCGG
Organism: Nocardia sp. NPDC055165; assembly: GCF_053606985.1. Classification (NCBI taxonomy): domain Bacteria; kingdom Bacillati; phylum Actinomycetota; class Actinomycetes; order Mycobacteriales; family Nocardiaceae; genus Nocardia; species Nocardia sp. NPDC055165. Next base: position 255,921 of record NZ_JBSGSS010000009.1, on the reverse strand, counting down.
ACCGGCGCCGCGAGCGCTGCGCGTCACCGCCGGAACAACTCGGGATGGATCAGGGTGGCGACCAGTTCAGTCGAGTGTGCGATCCGCACCCCTGCCGCCCGGTCGGCGAACAGGAACGGGTGCACAGTCGCGTTCCGCACGGCCGCCAGATTCGCGAATGCCGGGTTTCCGACGATCTTGTCGACCTGGGGCTGACCGTCGGCGCGCGTGTAGGTCGCCTTGCAGCACAGGCTGGTCAGGATGATGTCGGGGTCACGGGCGATGAGCTCTTCCGCGCCGACTGGCACGTTGCGCTTCGCGGTGAGATCGGCGAAGGCATTCACGCCACCGGCGGCCTCGATGATCTGGGTGATGAAATCGATGCCGCCTGCCACGGTGTAGGAGCCGTCGTCTTTGGGGGTGACGACCGCGACCCGCGGCTTCCCGGCGTTGCCGACCTTGGCGCGGACCGCGTCGATGCGTGAACTCAGCTGCGTGACAACTTCTTCGGCGCGCTCGGAGGTGCCCCAGAGGGCACCGAGGTCGCGCAGGTCGGCGTACACGTTGTCGAAGCGCACGGTATCGGGGTCGATCGCCTCATCGGCGAGCCCGTCGGCACTCGGGCACAGCGGACTCAGCACCCAGGTGCGCACACCCAACTCGTGCAGGCTCGCCCTGGTGCCGACGCTGTTCTGCGCCGAGGACGCGAACACCCCGTTGAAACCCGACATGACGAAGTCGGGTCGCTGGGCGAGCAGTTCGTCGCGACTGGGCAACTTCTCGACGTATGGCGAGCGTGCCTGCGCGCCGACGTACTCCGGAAGCACGGCGGAGTCCAGGAATGCTGTCCCCACCAGCCGATCGGTGACACCGAGCGCGTGCGCGATCTCGATCGACGGCTGATACGCCGCGTAGATCCGCTGCGGTGGGCCATCGACGGCGACGTCGATCCCACAGTTCACGCGGGTGACAGCAGCTGCGCCCTCCGCGTCGGAGAGGGGTTGCACACCACAACCGGTGACAACGATCGTGCAGGCGAGCAACGCGCCGGAACGTAGGCGCGCGAAAACAGAGCGGGTCAAGAGACGGCCTTCCAGGTCCTCGTGGAATGGGGTACTGCGTAGCCGTGGCCGGTCTCCTGGCTGACGGGATAGTGCGCGGTGAATCCACCTTCCCAGGGCAGGGCCCCAGTGGCTCCGGATGACAGATGTCGTCCGGATCGATTCACAACTCCCGATCACAGTGGCGAGGGCCGCACCGGTTCTACACCGGTTTCCCGAACACCACGGCTGGTGAACTGTAGCAACGTCGACTGCATCGAGGGGGCGGCGCCGGGGCGGGGTGCTCGCGCGCGGTCGCCGAATCCGATACACAGCCGACTCCCAGCCGGGTCCCACCGGGCTCGACGGTTGCGCCGCGAAGATTCAGCTATCGGCCGAGCACTTCGGCCGGCCGACGATCTCGGCGGTGAGATCGAAGATCAGGAGGAACGCTCATGAGAATGAAGTCGACAGTGGCCAAGACCGCGGTGGCGAGCACTCTCGCCCTCGGGGTGCTGGGTGCCACGGCGGGCGTGGCGAGCGCGGATCCGGGTGGGCACGACCAGCAGCGGCCCGGGCAGGGTCAGGAGCACCGGCCGCAGCAACAGCCGGAGCATCACAACGACGCGCCGCAGCACGGCTTCTGGTTCTTCGGCACCTGGGTTCCCCTGCCCTGAGCCTCACCGCGGACCCGGTGCTCCCCGGGTCCGCGGTGCTCGTCTGTGCGAGTTGCGGTGCAGGACTTCGCTGTCCAGCTCGCGAACCCCATCCGTGCCGACGCCGGTGACGAATGGACTGAAGGCGGGTCGGCACCGTATTTCCGGTACCATTCACTCCCCTGAAGCCGACCCGCCTGCTTGTCACCGGCGCCCATCCGGCCTTCGAGCCCTGGAAGAATCAGCCGTCGCGGTTCCGGTCGGCGCACCGATACTCTGGTAAGGGTGACCGACGGTGCGCCTGCGAAATCGTGTGGTCCGACCCGCTCACCGATGGCCTGGATCAGGCCGGGCTATGCCGGGTACATCGGACCCGAACTCGGTGTCGACCTACATTCCACCTCTGTCGCGGTGCTCAGCGTCGGACTCGACGGGCCGTTCGCCCTCGAGACCGCCACCCACGGCGAAATACTCACTCGCAGCGCGTACAGCCCTGCCCGGGCGGTGCATCGGGTGAATACCCTCGGCAAATGGATCCTGCTCCTGTGGTCGCCCGCTTCGGCCATCGCAGGCCAGATGACGACCACCGAGGGGCCGTACGGATTCGCCCACCTGCGCGAGCGCGAACTGGTCGAACAATGCCGGCTACCTGATGCGGACCCCGGCCGAATCCTGGCGATCGCAGTCGGCGGTCCCCCGGCCGATATCGATCCGCGCATCGAACGCGTGGCGGCCGCGATCCGTCGGCATCCGGATCACGCGTTTCGGGCCGAACCGATCGCCGCGACCCTCGGTCTGTCGACATCGCACTTTCTCCGGTTGTTCGTCCAGCAGTACGGGACCACGTTCCGCCGCTATCAACAGTGGGCCCGCGTCATCCACGCGATGAGAGCTGTCGCCGCCGGCCACGACCTGACCCGATCCGCGACGGACGCGGGATTCGCCACACCCTCGCATTTCAGCGAGACCTTTCATCGCATGTTCGGAATGTCCGCCACAGCAGCCCTGCGCTCGGGGCTCCGATTCGACCTCGAAACCACGTCAGCACCTTGATGGTTACCCCGGTCAGCAATCCAGATCACCGCGGGTAACCACGCTCAGGACCGGTCGGACAGGGCGGTGGCGGCTGGGTTGGTGGCATCCCGGATCACGCGCAAGCCGGTGATCAAGCCGTCGAGTTGAGTGGGGGTCAGCTGACCGGTGAGCCATTGCTCGAGGGCAGCGAGATAGTCCGGAAGGACCTCTTCGAGGCGGCGGATGCCCGCATCGGTCAAGGCCGCGTAGGCGCTGCGCCGATCAGCCGGGTCGAGTTGGCGTTCGACCAGACCCGCGGTGGCCAGCCGGTCGACCAGACGGGTGACCCCACTGGTCGAGAGCTCGGTTTGCGTGGCCAGGTCCGACATCCGCAGGCGGCAGCCCGGGGAGCGACTCAGTCGCAGGAGGGCATTGAGGTCGAGACCCGACAGGCCGTGCGCTTTCCAGGTCGGCTCGAGTTTGGCGATGAGGCCGTTGTGCGCCTCGAAGAGCAGGCCGGAGATGGTGAAGCGGGGGTCGTCGAACAGCTCGCGCACGGACATAACGCCAGCATAGCCGATATTTGCCATGCGGATAGTTGACATGAGGAATACCTACGAGTAAACCTATGCGTAAGCATTATTCCGCACGGCAAATATCGGAGAGATCATGCAGAACAACACGTGGGTAGCCGGTTTCCGGACCGGTGTCATCGACCCGAACGAGCAGATCAAGCTCGCCGAATCACGGGAGTTCAGCGACGAGACCGTGCGCCACGTCCTGCACATGGCAGGCGGCGGCGACGCGGTGCGCGTGCGGTTGACCAACCGCTACGGCGCCGCCCCGCTGCGGATCGGTGCCACCCGGCTCGCCCAGCGCAAGACCGGTTCGGCGATCGGCACGGATCGCGAGGTCACGTTCGGCGGCGCGGCGGACGTCACCATCGACGCGGGCGCCGACCTCGTGAGCGATCCGATCGATCTGGCGGTCGCCGCGGGCGAAGACCTGCTGCTCAGCCTGTATATCCCGGCGTCGACCGGCCTGGCCACCTTCTCCCACCAACCCGGTGAGATCGCCTACATCGTCACCGGCGACCACACTGCGGACGTGGAACTCACCGGTGCCCACGAGGTTCCGTTGCGCTTCTTCGTCACCGGGATCGACGTGCTCGTCACCGATCCGACGGCGGTCGCCGTCGCGTTCGGCGATTCCTGGTTCGAAGGCGTCGGCACCACACTGAGCGCCAATCACCGCTCCGTCGACGTTCTCAACGCCCGCCTCACCACGGGATGGGTCGTCAACAACGGCATCGCCGGCAATCGTCTCACCGCCGAGGAGATCGGCGAATCCGGTGTACGCCGTTTCGACTCCGACGCGTTGCAGGTCCCCGGTGTCACCGACATCCTCATCAATTTCGGTATCAACGACCTCATCCTCGGCGCGATGGGCGGCCAGTCTTCCGCGACCACCGAGGAATTGATCGCCGGTTTCACCGACCTGGCCGCGCGCGCCCACGCCGCCGGACTGCGCATCCACGCCGCCACCATCGGCCCCTACGCCGGCTGCGTCTACCCCGGCATGCCGCTGCTGGAAACCCAGCCGACTCGCCACGCCGTCAACGAATGGCTGCGCACCACCGACGTTTTCGATTCGATCTTCGACGTCGATCGCGCCGTGGCCGACCCGCACCGTCGCGACTACATCCGCCCCGAGTTCGACAGTGGCGACGGCATGCACCTCAACGACGCGGGCGCCGCGGCAATGGCAGCCACCGTCGATCTCACCGCCCTCTTCCGCTGACATAAACGATCGAGATCAGCACGCTCGCACCGTGTCCGCTTCGGTGCGAGCGTGCTGATCGGCAAGGGCGCTCAGTGCTCGCGGTCGGTCAACCGCAGGGTCACCTCGATGGGTGGGACCCAGGGCTCGGGTAGTTCGTCCAGATCGGCGAGGGTGGTGTGCACGAAGGCCGCGATCCGATGGCGGGCCGCCGAACTCAGCCGTTCGACCCGGTCCGAGGTCAGCGGACTGTCCGCGAACTCGACCACGGGAGGATCGCCGGCGTCCCCCGCGATCGTCTCCGACCTGTTCTCCGTGCGTCGCACCATCGCGTCCCCCACCCTTCCGAACGGTCTCGGCGGTCGCTCGGGCACAAGCAACCAGCGCCGCCGACATTCATCAGCAAACATCTGGATTACAACATGACCAAGCGTCCACAACAAGCGTTCTTCTCGGCGAATGTTGCGTAGATCGTGACGCCGCACGCCGATCGACACCATGGTTTCAGCGCGTGTCGCCAGCAAGCTATGTTCGGGCGAATCGGGCGTACCAAGCGAGCAGTGCGGGGTCGTCGACGGCGCCGGGATCCACGACGGTCGTGGGATCGGCGCCCTGCAGGAGCTTCTTGATGGGGACTTCCAGCTTCTTGCCGGTGCGGGTTCGGGGGATGCCGGGGGCGATGATGATGTCGTCCGGGACGTGGCGCGGGGAAGTCCGCGTGCGGATGATCGCGCGGATCCCGGCAGTCAGGTCGTCGGTCAGGGTGATGCCGTCGGCGAGCACGACGAACAGGGGCATCCAGTAGCCGCCGTCGGGTTGCTCCGCGCCGATGACCAGGGAGTCGGCGATTTCCGGGAGCTGTTCCACCGCTTGGTAGATGTCGGCACTGCCCATGCGGATCCCGTGGCGGTTGAGAGTGGAGTCGGACCGGCCGTGCACGATCACGCTGCCGTGTTCGGTACGGGTGATCCAGTCGCCATGGCGCCATACACCGGGAAAGGTGTCGAAATAGGCTGCGCGATACCGAGTTCCGTCCGAATCTTTCCAGAATCCGACGGGCATGGAGGGCATGGGCTCGGCGATGACGAGTTCGCCGACTTCGCCGTGCACCGGGTTGCCCTGTTCGTCCCAGGCTTCCAGGGCCACCCCCAGGTAGGGGGCGGACAGCTCTCCGGGCCGGACCGGGACGGTTCGCGCCCCGCCCGCGAAGGCCGAGACCACGTCGGTGCCGCCGCTGATCGACGCGACCGGAATGTGCGCACCGACGTTGTCGCACAACCAGATCGACGACGACGGAGGCAGCGTCGACCCGGTGACACCGATCAGGCGCAAGGCCGTCAGGTCGTGTTCACGCTGCGGCACCACACCTGCCTTCGCGCAGGCCAGCACATAGCCGGGACTGGTGCCGAGAACTGTCGCGCGTACTCGAGCGGCGATGTCCCACAGCGCATCCGGGGCCGGATAGCCAGGGCTACCCGCGTAGCAGACGATGGTCGCGCCGACCAGCAGGCCGGCGACCTGGAAGTTCCACATCATCCAGCTCGGGCTGGTGTACCAGAGAAAGGTGTCGTCGGCACCGATGTCCGACTGCAGCGCCATCGCTTTCAGGTGCTCGAGGAGCACCCCGCCGTGACCGTGGACGATGCCCTTGGGCAGACCTGTCGTGCCCGAGGAGTAGAGCACCCAGAGCGGATGGTCGAAACCCACCTCTGCCGTCGAGAGCGTGGATCGATCGCCGCCGGCGGTGACATCCGCCCAGCTCAGCGTGTCGGACAGCCGCTCCTGCGACACCACGATCGTCGCCACCACCGTGGGCAGACCGGCGCGCAGTTCGGTGACCTCGTCGGATCGCCGGTGCTGCTTGCCTGCGTAGCGGTAACCCGTACACGTCACCAGCACCACCGGCTCGAGCTGCCCGAGCCGGTCCAGCGCCGCCTTCGCCGAGTAGTCCTGCCCGCACGCACTCCACACAGCGCCGATGCTCGCGGTCGCCAGGAAGGCGATCACCGCCTCGGGGATGTTGGGCAGGTAACCGGCGACCCGGTCCCCTGCCCGAACACCCAAGCCGCGCAGCGTCTGCGCGAACGCCGCCACTTGGTCGAGCAGATCGTCCCATGACAACTCGCTGACCGACCCGTCCTCCGTCACCGACACGATCGCGCGACGATCGGGGCGGGCCTGCCGGATCACCTGGTCGACATAGTTCAGCCGAACCTCGGGAAACCATCGCGCCCCTGGCATTTCCGAGGAGGCCAGCACCGGACCGGGGCGGTCGCCGAGTTCGAAGTAGTCCCATACCGAACCCCAGAATCCGTCCAGATCGTCGACCGACCACTGCCACAACGCGTGGTAGTCGGGCACCGCGACGGTGTGCCGCTCGGCCACGAATCGCGCGAAGTCGGTGATCCGAGCTCGGGCGATGTCGTTGTCGTCCGGCACCCACTGCGGTGCCGCTGCCACTGCGGTCATCGGGCGCTCCACCCGCCGTCCATGACATAGGACGAGCCGGTGACCATGCCCGCGGTGTCGGAGGCGAGCCAACCGACCAGCGCCGCGACCTCGTGCGGCTCGATCAGCCGTTTGATCGCGCTCTCGGTGAGCAGCACCTTCTCGAGCACCTCCTGCGCCGGGATCCCGTGCGCGGCGGCCTGCTCGGCGATCTGCTTGTCCACCAGCGGGGTTCGCACATATCCAGGGCTCACACAGTTGCTGGTGACCCCGTGCGGGCCGCCTTCGAGCGCGGTCACCTTCGACAGCCCCTCCAGTCCGTGTTTGGCCGTCACATACGCGACCTTGAACTGAGAGGCGCGGATCCCGTGCACCGAGGAGATGTTCACGATCCGGCCGAAACCCCGCGCGTACATGTGCGGGAGGGCAGCGCGGATGAGCAGGAACGGCGCTTCGACCATCAGTGTCTGCATGGTGCGGAACCGGTGGGGTGCGAAATCCTCGATGGGGCTCACGCTTTGCACGCCCGCGTTGTTCACGAGAATGTCGGTCTCGAGCCGCAATTCGACCAGTGCCTCGACCTCGATCAAATCGACGTTCCACGCGTGCCCGCCGATTTCGTGCGCCACCGCCTTCGCGGCGACTCCATCGATGTCGGCGACGGTGACCTCGGCGCCGCGCGCGGCCAACTCCCGCGCGCACGCGGCCCCGATACCGCTCGCCCCACCGGTGACCAGAGCTCTGCGTCCCGTGAGATCGGTCATGCGGGAACACCTTTCGTGGCGGAAGCGTCGGCGAGGTCGACAGATTCGAGGTCGATGCCTCGGGTCTCCTTCGCGCACACCACCGCGATCACGGTGACCGCCGCCGCGCACGCCAGGTACCAGGCGATCGGGACCGACGAACCGAACTCGTCGAGCAGCTTGACCGCGATGATCGGCGCCAGCGAACCCGCCACGATCGAGGTGACCTGGTAGCCCAGCGACACACCGGAGTAGCGCATCCGGGTCGGGAACATCTCGGCCATGATCGCCGGCTGACCGGCGTACATGAATCCATGGAACACCAGCCCGATGATGATGGCGGACAGGATGATCACGCTATTGCCGCTGTCCATCATCGGGAAGGCGAAGAAGCCCCAGGTGGCCGCGGCGACCGCTCCGGCCAGGTAGACCGGGCGGCGCCCGACACGGTCACCGAGGCGACCAGCTACCGGAATCACCACCATGTGCACGGCGTGGGCGATGAGCAGCCACCACAGAATCGTCGTGGTGTCGGCGTGCACGTGAACCTTGAGATAGGTGATCGAGAACGTGACGACCAGGTAGTACATGATGTTCTCGCCGAAGCGCAGACCCATCGCGGTGAACACACCGCGCGGGTACTTGCGCAGCACCTCGAACGGGCTGAACGAGGCGGCCTTGGCCTGGTCCATCGACTGCTGCGCGGCCACGAAGATCGGGGCGTCGGTCACCTTGGTGCGCACGTAGTAGCCGACCAGCACGACCACCGCCGACAGCCAGAACGCCACGCGCCAGCCCCAGCTCAAAAACGCCGCGTCCGACAGGGTCGAGGTCAGCACCAGCAGCACGATCGTGGCGAGCAGATTGCCCGCGGGTACGCCGGCCTGCGGCCAGCTCGACCAGAAGCCGCGACTGCGACTCGGGCTGTGTTCGGCCACCAGCAGCACCGCGCCGCCCCATTCGCCGCCGATCGCGAAGCCCTGGACGAAGCGCAGGATCACCAACATCGCCGGTGCCCAATAGCCGATCTGGGCGAAGGTCGGCAGACAGCCCATCAGGAAGGTCGCCGCACCGACGAGCACCAAACTCACCTGCAACAACTGCTTGCGGCCGTATCGGTCGCCGAAGTAGCCGAAGACGATGCCGCCGAGCGGGCGCGCCGCGAAACCGACGGCGTAGGTGATGAAGGCGGCCAGGATCGCGTCGAGGTCGCTGGTGTCCTTGGAGAAGAACACCTTGCTGAACACCAGGGTCGCGGCGGTGCCGTAGAGGAAGAATTCGTACCATTCGACGACGGTGCCCGCCATCGAGGCGGCCACGACCCGCCGCAGTCCGCTGGGGGCTTCGTCCGGGTCGTCGCCGGTCGGTCGTATCGCGTTCCGCACGCTCATCGCACTACTCCTTCGATGTTCCAGGCCACATCACGCCGTCGATGTGATGTGGCCCACAAGCCGTGAGGAGAGTATTCGTGCAGATCCATCTCGGTGACAATGGCCAGTTTCGCAGCAGCAATCTGCGAAACTGCACATGTGAGTCATTCTTCGTCGACCTCGGGACGCAGGCCGAGCGCTGATGATTTGCTCGTGCTCCTCGCGGTCGGCCGGTCGGGGCGCTACATCACCGCCGCCGAAGAGCTCGGCATCAACCACACGACGATCTCGCGTCGCATCGCCGCCCTCGAACATGCCATGGGCGGACGGGTGCTGACCCGGGTCACCGGCGGCTGGGAGCTCACCGACCTGGGCCGCGAGGCACTGACAGCGGCCGAAGCCGTCGAGGCCGCCGTCCGATCCCTCGACTCGAGCGCGGGCGAACGCACACTCGAAGGCGTGGTGCGGATTTCGGCCACCGACGGTTTCAGCGCCTACCTCGCGCCACCGTCCGCGGTGCGCGTGCAGCGCAGACATCCGGGCGTCACCGTCGACATCATCGCCGCGACCCGGCGAGCATCCACCCAGCGAACCGGCCTCGATATCGAAGTGGTGGTCGGTACACCGCAGGTCCACCGCGCCGAAGCGATCGAACTCGGCGACTACTGCCTTCGCCTCTACGCCTCCCGCGACTACCTCGCCGAACACGGCGTCCCGACCACCGTCGCCGAACTCACCCGCCACCCGCTGGTCTACTTCATCGAATCCATCCTCCAGGTCGACGACCTCGACCTGGCCCTCGCTTTCGCCCCCACCCTGCGCCGATCCGTCTCCTCGACCAATGTCTTCGTCCACGTGGAAGCCACCAGGGCCGCCGCGGGGATCGGGCTACTCCCCTGCTTCATGGCCGACCGCCACGCCGACCTCGTCCGGGTCCTGCCGGACGAGGTCCGCGTCCAGCTCACTTACTGGCTCGTCGCCCGGCGCGAAACCCTGCGGCGCCCCGAAGTCGCGGCGGTCGTCGAGGCACTGCGGGCTACGGTCCACGAACGCCGTGCGGAGCTACTCGGCGACCACGGCGCCGAGTAGACACGTTGTCTTCCGCAGGTCTCAGGCGGCTGCTTCTGGTGCGGGCTCCGGTGAAGGCAACGCGAAGCAGAGCGCCGCACTCACCACCAGCGCCGCGATGATCGTCAGGGCGCACGCCGTCAGAGCGCTGCGGTAGCCGTCACTGGCGGCGACCCCGAAGAAGATCGCGCTCAGGGACGCGACACCCACTGCGCCACCGAACTGCTGGCCGGTGGTCCAGATCCCCGACGCCGACCCCGCGTATCGCGTCGGCACCGTCGACAGGAACAAGGTCGTCAACGGCGGCTGGACCAGGTTGATGCCGACACCGACGACGAACAGCCCCGGCGCGAGCAGCCATGGATTCACATCGGTGGTCGCGGTCAGTGCCGCGCCCAGCACCGCCAAGGTGCCGACGGCGCCGAAGAGGGTACCGGCGACGACGGCGTAGCGGCCGAACTGCATGGTGAGCCGTCCCACCAGCGGGGCGACCGCCAGTCCGCCGACCGAGAACGCGACGGTCACGACGCCTGCGCGCAGCGCGGTGTAGCCCTGACCCTCTTGGAGCCAGAGAACGAACACGAGCAGGAATCCGCTGAAGGCGGCGAAGGCGACCAGCTGAACAACAAGGGCGACACTGCTGATGCGCGCGCGGAGCAGTTCCAGTGGCAAGAGCGCGCCGGCCCGGCCGACGGCATCGCGATTCTCGACGATGGCGACGAGCGCCACCGCGGCGATGCCCGCGGCCAGCAACAGCCAGATCCACGGCGCCCAGTCATAGGTGCGGCCTTCCAACAGCGGGAACACGATGGCGACCAATCCGACGGTCAGGCCGACCGCGGCGAGCCATCGTGGCCGCAGCGCACCTTCGGCACGGTTCTCCGGGACCAGCCAGGCGCCGAGGCCGAGCAGGATGACGGCCGCCGGGACGCTGACCCAGAAGATCGCGCGCCAACCGAGACCGGCGACGTCCGCGGTGACCAGGACGCCACCGAGCAGCAGCCCGCCGGCCTGCGCGAGTCCCGCGACCACACCGAATATGCCCAGGACAGTGGCGCGTTCGGGACCGCGGAACAGGACGAACAGGCTGGACAGAACTTGCGGCGCCAGGATCGCCGCGGCCGCGCCTTGGGCAGCGCGACTGGCGATCAGTTCGGTGGGGCTGTTCGCGAGTGCCGACCAGGCTCCGGAGAGAGCGAACAGCGCCAAACCGACCAGGAACACCCGTTTGCGGCCCCACAGGTCGCCCAGTCGGGCCGCGGTGATCAGCGCTGCCGCGAAAGCGAGCAGATAGGCCGTCGCGATCCAGCCGACCTGGGACGGAGTTCCCCCGAGGTCGGCCTGGATCGCCGGGAGGCCGACGTTGACGATGGTGACGTTGAGCAGGTCCAGGGTGAATCCCAGGACGAGCACGACCATCGCGGCCCAGCGCCGCGGGTACAGCGCTTCGGTCGCGTCGTCTCGGGTGGAAGTCGATGTGCTCATCAGGTGTAGCTCCCTGCGTGGCTAGGTGTCCGGTGTGTGGTCGTCGATGGCTCCGGCACAGACGCCGTCAATGCTGTGTTCGGCGCCACGTGGTCCGACCCGTCGCCGACCAAACCGTGCCGGCGCAGGATCGCGTGCACTGTCGACACGGCCGGGACACGGGCCGATCCGGCTCGCAGCAGGTGCGTCCGGATTCTGCGTGCGCCCCACTGCGGGCGGTCCAGCCGGACCCGCACCACGACGGCCTCGATGTCGGCCGACGTGCGGGCGGGGAAACTCTTCGGGCGGCGCGACCGCGGCGCCAACCCCGCCACGCCGTGTTCCCGGTAGCGCGCGAGATAGCTGTAGTAGCTCTTGCGCGAAATGTTGTATCGCCGGCACACCTCGGTCACCGTCAACCCGTTTCGGTCGGGTGCCTGCAGGATCTCCAGCCACGGCTCGGCCTCGAGACCGATCACCGCGCCGCGTTCGTTCGGCGGGCGGGTTCCGCCTCGGCGAACATGCTGGCGGGCAAGCGGATCGAGCCTGTCTCCGGGGGTTTGCATCATAGATATCTCCCGACGTGGAACAGAGCAATTGAACTTGCTGGTTCACTTTAATGTCCTCGCATACACCTCGCAACTCGGTATATAAAAATGAACCCGCCAGGCAACTTCGACCGCGATTGCGCTATGGTTCAAGGATGGCTGTAGCAACACCGCCGACCGGACAGTCGGCCTCGCGTGGACGGATCGACAAGCGGCAGGCGATCCTGGACGCGGCGTTCGTCGTCTTCGCTCGCCGCGGGTACGCGCAGGCGGGCGTGCAGGAGATCGCCGAGGTCGCCGGTGTCGCCAAACCGACCATCTACAACCACCTCAACGACAAGGAAACGCTGTTCCGGCACACGCTGGCCGCCGTGAGCGATGCGGTGCTGGCCGAGAATCTGGCGGTGGTCGAACGCTTGCGCAATCCTGGTGAGGATCTGCGCGCCACCCTGGAAGACGTGGCGTACCGACTGATCCGGTCCTGCTGTACCGAGCAGTCCCGGTCGCTGCGCTGGCTCACCTACGGTCAGGTCGCGCAGTTTCCCGACCTGATGGACGTCGTGGTGAGCCGGACCTCTGATCAGCTCGGCGACGCGCTCGCGGATCGGCTGGCGCGCTTGTCGCTGTCGGGCCACCTGCGCGCGAGCGATCCGGCGATCGCCGCCGAGCAGTTCCTCGTGCTGATCACCGGCCCGATGGAGGGCCGCACCCGCCTGGGCACCCGCAAGGTCTCCACCGCCGAGATGCACGCGGTCGCCACCGCTGCCGTCGACACCTTCCTGCGCGCCTATGGGACACCGGAGAACTCGTGAGCCACCAACCTTTTCGATTCGGCCTCGTCACCGTTTCCCCCGCCGACCCGAAGGCATGGACCTCGACCGCGCGATGGGCCGAGGACACCGGGATCTCGGCGTTGCTGCTGCCCGACCTGCCCGCACCGGTGCCCGCGCCACTGACCGCGCTCGCCTACGCCGCCGCGGCGACGACCACGCTCGGGGTCGGAACGTGGGTGCTGGCCAACGACTTCCGCAATCCGTTCGTTGTCGCCCGTGAAGCCGCCACCCTGGACCTGGTGTCGGGCGGCCGCTTCCAGCTCGGGCTCGGCGCCGGTCAAACCGCCATCGGCTACGGCGAACTCGGGATCGCGGCCGAGTCCGACCGGATTCGGTTCGAGCGCCTCGCCGAGTCGGTGGGCATCGTCAACGCACTGTTTCGCGGTGAGCGGGTCGAGGCGACCGGCGCCCACTACGCGAACACAGGAACGACCCTGGTTCCCGCACCGCCGCGGAAGGTGCCGCTGCTGCTCGCCGCGGGCGGGCGGCGGGCGATCGAACTCGCCGCGACCGAAGCCGACACCGTCGCGTTCAGCACCTTCTCCCGCGACCAGCTCACCCGTCAGGTCGAGTGGCTCGAGAGTGCGGCAGGCCCAAGGCTTTCCGGAATCGAACGGGCACTGCGCTTCAGCACCCCGACGAGCACCATCGGTCCGCCGATCCCCGATGATGCCCCGAACCTGCTCACCGGATCGCCCGCGCAGGCGGCCGACCAGCTGCGCCGTCTTCGCGACGAGTTCGGAATCTCCTACATCGTTCTCGACGACGACGCGGCGCGCGAGCTGGCGCCCGTGGTGAGCCTGCTGTCAGGTACCTGAGCTCCCGTCGACGAGGTCGGTGCCGGGGATGGCGGCCAGCAGCTGACGGGTGTATTCGTGGGCAGGATCGTCGAAAAGCTGCTCGGTGGTGCCGATCTCGACAATGCGGCCCTGTCGCATGACAGCGACGCGATGGGCGATCTGGCGCACCACCGCCAGATCGTGCGAGATGAACAGGTAGGCCACGCCGGTGTCGGCTTGCAGCTCGGCGAACAGGTCGAGGATCTGCGCCTGCACCGAGACGTCCAGGGCCGAGACCGGTTCGTCGCAGACCACCAGCTCCGGCGACAGGGCCAGCGCCCTGGCGATCGCGACCCGCTGACGCTGTCCGCCGGACAGTTCCGCGGGCCTGCGCCCCAGCGTCGACGCGGGAAGCGCGACCCGGTCGAGCAATTCGCGCGCCCGCGCCGCTCGCGAGGCGCGGTCACCGACGCCGAAGACCCGCAGCGGCTCGCTGATCACATCCTGGATCGAGAACCGCGGATCCAGTGACTCGTACGGATTCTGATAGATCACCTGGGCGCGGCGCCGCAGCTCCCGCAATCGCGCGCCTTTGCTGGCCGTCACATCGTCGCCGTCGAACACGACGCGCCCCGACGTCGGTGGGGCAAGGCGCAGAATCATTCTGGCCGTGGTGGACTTGCCCGACCCCGACTCCCCCACCAGTGCCAGGGTCTCCCCTCGGTGCAGCGAGAAGCTCACACCGTCGACGGCACGGACGATCTTCGCGCGGATCTTCGCGCGTGGCAGCGGGAACTCCTTCACCAAGTTCTCGACCGCGAGCAACGGTTCGGCGCCCAGCCGACATGGCCGGGCCCGGACACCGGCACGTCCGGGCACGCTGCGCAACAGCTGCTGGGTGTACGGATCGCGCGGGTTGTCGAGTATCTCGCGGGTCGGCCCGCTCTCCACGATCCGGCCCCGCGACATCACCGCGATCCGCTGGGCACGGTCGGCGGCGACTCCGAGGTCATGGGTGACCAGAAGCACTGCGGTGCCGAGGGTTTCGGTCAGGCTCGTGATGTGGTCGAGGATGCGTCGCTGCACGGTGACGTCCAGCGCGCTGGTCGGCTCGTCGGCGATGATCAGCGCCGGGTTCGCGGCGATGGCTATCGCGATGAGCGCCCGCTGGCGCATGCCGCCGGAGAGTTCGTGCGGATACTGTCCGGCACGGGTCTTGGCGTCGGGCATCCCGGCCCGCTCGAGCAGGTCCACCACTGCCTCCGGTGCTGAGCGCCGGGTCGCCAGGCCGTGGATGAGCAGGACCTCGGCGACCTGTGTGCCGATGCGCTGCACCGGATTCAGCGAGACACCGGGGTCCTGCGGGATCAAGCCGATCTGCGCCCCACGAATCGCGCGCAGCTCCCTGTCTCCCGCTCTGGCCAGGTCCCTGCTGCCGAACTGGATCCGTCCCGCGTCGATGTGCCCCGCGGCCGGTAGCAACCCGGTGATGGCATGCGCGGTCGAGCTCTTGCCCGAGCCGGATTCTCCGACCAGCGCGACGATCTCGCCCGGCGCGATGTCCAGATCGACCGCCCCTACCGCGCGCACCCGCCCGGTACTGGTGCGGTAGGAGATCGACAGGCCACGCACTTCCAGCAGATTCCCGGTCATCGTCGATTCGCCCACTCTCCATCGAGTGCCCGCGCGATCCGGTTGGTCGCGAGCACGACGAACGCCACCATGAGGCCCGACATCGTCGAGATCCACCACGCGTTGGCGAGATAGTTCCGGCCGCTCGAGATGAGCGAGCCCCACTCCGGCGCCGGTGGCACCGCGCCGTAACCGAGAAAGCTCAGCGACGACACCGCCAGCACGGCGGTTCCGAGATCCAAGGTGGCCAGCACGACCACCGGGCCGATGGCGTTCGGCAGGACGTGCCGGCCGAGCACCGTGTACCAGCGCGCCCCCGACGACCACGCGGCCTCGACGAACACCGCCTGCCGTAATCGCAGCACCTCCGCGCGCATCACCCGGGCGAAGCCGGCCACGCTGGCCACGCCCACCGCGATCGCCACCTTCACGGTGCCGTAGCCGAGCGCGGTCACCAGCGCCAACGACAGGAACAGCGACGGAATCGACAGCAGCACATCGGCGAAGCGCATCAGCACGTCGTCGACCCAGCGGCCGACGAACCCGGCGATCAGGCCCATCGCGCCCCCGACGACGAACGCGACAGCCACCGCGATCACCGTCGCCTGCAACGACAGCGCGGTGCCGTGCACGACGCGGGTGAACATGTCGCGGCCGAGTTCGTCGGTGCCGAACCAGTGCTGTCCGCTGGGCGGCGCGAAGATCTCCGATGGGACGCCGAGCAGCGGATCGCGGGCGGTGAACAGCGTCGGCCACACCGCGGCCAGCACCACCAGCACGAGCGTCACCACCGAGAGCACCAGACCCGGCCGGTACAGCAGGAACCGCGGCAGTCTGCGCCAGTCGAAACCCGTGCGGTACTCGTCGTCGTCGAACTCGTCGACGACGGTTCGGAGGACGGCCGCCTCGGTCAGCACGGTGTCGGTCACGCGTAACTCCTCGGGCGCGCGACCACGATCCGTGGGTCGAGCACCGGGTAGATCAGGTCGACGATGAGGTTCACCACGACGAAGACGAACGCGCCGAACACCACAACGCCCTGCACGAGCGGAATGTCCTGCACGCTCACCGCGCCCGCCATGACTCGCCCGAGTCCGTTGCGCGAGAACACCGTCTCGATCACCACCGCGCTGGCCACCAGCTGTCCGACGAGCAGTCCGACGATGGTGAGCGCGGGCAGCGACGCACTGCGCAGCGCGTGCCGCAGATGGACCCGGATCCGGCTGGCGCCCTTGGCCCGAGCGGTTTGCACGAACGGCGCGTCCAGGGTGGTCAGCAGGCTCTTCGCCAGTACCTGCGCGATCAGCGCGCCGGTCGGGATGGCCAGCGTGATCGCGGGCAACACCAACCCGGCCAATCCCGCGTTGCCGAACGCGGGGAACAGCCGGATCCGAAACGACAGCAGCTGCACCAGCATCAGGCCCGCCCAGAAGGACGGGATCGAGATCGCCAGCGGCGGCAGCGACAGCAGCACCTGCCGCAGCCAGCGCCGCGAGGTGTAGGTGGCCGCCACGGCGAGCCCGCCGCCGAACAGCACGGCGAGCACCAGCGCCGCCGCCGTGAGCTGCAGCGTCGGCGGTAGCGCCGCGGCGATCGTGCCGGTCACCGACCGGCCCGTGGCCACCGAATCACCGAAGTCGCCGACCAGCGCCCGGCCCAGATAGTCGAGGTACTGCACCACGATGGGCTTGTCGAAGCCGTACTGTGCCCGCAGTGCGGCGAGCTCGGCCGGATCTACCGGCGAAGAGTTCAGTCCGCCGCCCGCCATCGCCGACACCGGGTCGCCCGGCAGGAATTCGAGCACGAAGAACGACACGGTGTACGCCGCCCACAGCACCCCGACCGCCTGGGCGAGACGGCGTAACACGTACCGTCCCATGCCGGTTCAGCTCCGCCAAGTGTCGTGCAGCCGGGTCCGGCTCGACGACTCGAAGGTCAGGCCGTGCACGGTCGGCGCCGCCGCGAGCACGGTCTCGAGTTCCACCACCGGGATCACATACGCATTGCGCACGACCAGCTGTTGGGCTTGCTCCACGAGGGGTGCGCGCTTGGCCGGATCGGCTTCGGCCGCCTGGGCGGTGAGCAGCGCGTCGAGCTCGCTCGGTGGGAGCCGGTAGGCGTTGACCTGCTGGGTCGAGTACAGCGTGCGCAGGCAATCGGGATCGGCCCGGCTCAGGTCACCGCCCCACAGTCCGTCGAAGTCACCGGAACCGAGCAGCGCCGGGAACTGGGTGACCTGCAGCTCCTGCAGCTGCAACTCCACCCCGACCACCTTGAGTTGCTGCTGCACCAGTTCCAGCGCCGCGCGGGTGTTCTGGGAGTTGTTGAACCACACCACGGTCAGGCTCAGTCGGGTGTTGTCCTTGCGCCGGATGCCGTCACCGCCCACCTGCCAGCCGGCCGCGTCGAGCAGCGACTTGGACCGGGCGACATCCAGGGCCAGATCCGCCGACAGATCGGTGTAGCCGGGAGTCGTGTGCGAGAGGATGCCCGTCGCGGGCACGGTCCCGCTGGCGAAGACCGCCTCCACGATCTGACGCCGGTCGACCGCAGACTGAATCGCCTTGCGCACCTGCACATCCCGCAGGATCGGCCGAGAGTTGTTGAGGCCGAGGTTGAATACCGCGCCCGGGTGCGATCGCGTCAGCAGGGAGATGCCCGACGCCTTCAACCCCGCTTCGTCGGCGCGGCCCAGACCGGTGGCGACGTCGAGCTGGCCGGACTGCACACTGCCGGCGCGGACCCCTGATTCGGGGATGACGGTGAACTCGATGGAGTCGAGGTAGGCCTCGCCCTGCTTGGTCCATAGCGGCGAGCCCCACCCGTAGCCGACCCGCTTGCTGATCGTGATCGACTGGTTGGGCATGTATTTCGACAGCACGAAGGGTCCGGAGCCGATCACGCCGTCGCTGCAGCGCTGCTGGGGCGTCTTCGCGGCATCGGCCGTCGAGATCAGGCCGAGCGCGGCGGTCGAGGTCGCCTGCAGGAACTGCGCGTTGGGCTGTTCGAAGGTGATCTTGGCGGTGTGCTCGTCGACGACCTCGGTGCCGACGTAGCCGGTGATATAGCCCTTGGACAGGATGGCGAGTGCGCCCAGCTTCGGGATCGCGTCGAAGTTCGCCTTCACCACCTGCGCGTTCAGCGGGGTGCCGTCGCTGAAGGTCACGTCGGGTCGCAGCCGGAAGGTGAACGACCTGGCGTCAGGGCTCACCTCCCAGCTCTGTGCCAGCCACGGCACCGGCTTGCCGGTGGTGGGATCCTGGTCGGTCAGCGAATCGACCGTCTCGCGCAGCGAATACAGGGTGTCGCTGCTGCCCACCTGCTGCGGATCGACACAGCCCGCGTCGGAGGCGACCGAGAACTTCAGCGTGCCGCCGGATCTCGGTGGACCGGCATCGCCGCCTTGCTCGCCACCGGCGCCACAGGCACCGGTGAACAGGGTGACCACCGCCGCCGATGCCACGGCACAGCGAATCGACTTCGAACGCACAACACTGCTCACGCAAGAATTCCTCTGTCTACTGCCCGGATTCACGTGGGACTCACGGCGGGCGACACGACGAAACATTTCACACCTTGAAATACCCGGTCAACAATTCGGATCACCTCGCTCGGAATACATCGTCGCACCGAATAGTGCGGTACGCCATCGGGCGGTATCGAGCACCGTGCTAGCTTCGCATCGTGTCGATTACCGAACGGCGCGCCGCGCGATGGGTTGTCGCCCGGCAGAGAAAGGACCGACGTGACCGCTGTACATGACAATCTGCTCGCCACGATCGAAGCGGAGCGGGCGATCTTCCGAACGTTCTACAAATTCTTCCGGATCGCCGACACACAGGAGAGCGAACGGTTCAGCGAGTGCTTCACCCCCGACGCGCTGATCGAGTACCGGATCATGCCCGGCCCGCCGGTGCTGTTCCACGGTCGTGACGAGTTCACCGATCACATGAGCCGGGTGCCCAAGTCGCAACGCTCCCTGGTCGCCCATGTCATCGGGCAGGCCACCATCGAGTGGAACGGCGACAAACCCCTGCTCACCGCCTATGCGACCGTGTGGCACTGGTTCTCCAGCACCGCCGCCACCGATGTGGGCCGACCGGCTGACTGGGTGGTCATCGGGCTGGTTCAGGACGAGTTCGAGCAGTACGAGGGTGAGTGGCTCATCTCGCACCGGGATGTCCGGCATGTCGCGGGCCGGGTCGCCGCGGGCCACGGCCCGGGCTGAATATCACGGTTGCCCACCGCCGGAGATCGGGCCGGACTCGGCGACGAGTCCGGCCCGATCTCGCGTACACAGAACTTCGCCCGCAATGGCAAGGCGAATTGTTCGGAGACATCGGTGACAATATGTTCCGGTGACTTGGGAAACAATTCACTCGCTCGATTTACGACGCCATGATCGAAATGTCACCGATGTCTCCACAACACTTGCGCGACCGTCCAGGCGATATTCGAACCCTGCGGGCGTGGCAGTCGAAACCTACGGTCGAACCGCAGGGTTTCCGACGCGACTTGTGACCTCTGAATATCGCGTGCAATGGTGATTCCAGCCCGGCCGGAGAAACACGGTGGCCGCGGTTTTCCCGGAGTCCGCTCCGGTACGTGTACGGAACGAGAGGTGTCACAGCGATGTCAGAAGTCCTGGACCTGGTCGAACAGGTCGAGCAGCTCACCGAACGACTCGAGACGCTCGAGGCCGTCCGCGCGCTGAACACCTTGCGCCACGACCTACCCCGCTACATCAACGAGGGCCGATGGGACCAGGTCGGCGAACTGTTCAGTGCCGACGCCTATCTCGACTACCGCCATCTGGGCCAAGCCGACGGTCGAGCCGCCATCCAGGCGTACTTCGCCGGGCTGCCGCAGCTCATCGAGGACAACAGCCCGGCGGGTCAGGTGCTGGTCAAGCAGTTCCTGCACGGGCACGACGTGGAGATCCTCGGCGATCGGGCCACCGGAGTGTCGTTCTTCGAGGAGAAGGTCGTCTTCGACACCGAAAGCTCGTTCGTGGCAGGCAAGTTCACCGACGAGTACGTCCGTGAGGGCGGCCGGTGGCGGTTCGCGCGAATCGCCCTCGACCTGTACTGGGTCATCCCGTACTCGCGCGGCTGGCAGCAGTAGCCGACGTTCGACAACAGAGAGGCTCGTCATGCTCCAGAAGAACACGACCAAGCGCATCGGGTACTGGCTGCTCCACCTGCACCAGCAGTTCGACGTCGCCACCGGCGCGCTGCTGCACGAGCAGAAGCTCACCCGCCGGGACTGGCAGATCCTGCACGCCCTGCAGATCGGTCTGGGCAGCGTCGCCGAACTCGACGCGGCGTTCGAGCCGTTCCTGGTCTCCGACGGCGCCCAGACCTACCAGCCGATCGTCGACGACTTCGTCGGCCGCGGCTGGGTCGAGATCTCCGACGCGACGCTGCGACTCACCGCCGCGGGCGAGACGGCGCACGAGCGCGCCGAAGCTCTGGTGAACGCCCACGCCGACGAATCGCTGCGTGGCATCACCGAGGAGGAATTCCTCGCCGCGAACGCGGTCCTGGCCAAGATCGCCGACAACATCGCCACCGAATGAGCTCGCGAGGAGCGTCATGACTTCCCTGTACGACCGACCGTTCCGCTTCGGTCTCTGCCTGTTCACCCCGTCCACCAGGGCCGAATGGATCGCCAAGGTACGCAAGGCCGAGGAACTGGGCTACGACGTCATCTCGGTGTCGGACCACCTCGGCATGCCCGCCCCGATCCCGACCCTGCTGCTGGCCGCCGAGGCGACCGAGCGGATCCGCATCGGCACGCTGGTGTTCAACACCGCGTTCTACCATCCGACGGTGCTGGCCCGCGACCTCGCCACGGTCGACCGCTACTCCGGCGGCCGGGTGGAACTCGGGCTGGGCGCCGGCTACGACCGCGCGCAGTTCGACGCGGCCGGCATCCCGTTTCCCACTGCGGGCGAACGGGTTTCCCAGCTGGAGCGCACGGTCGCGGAGTTCCGCAAACCCAAGTCCGAGCTCGACCAGTACGCCCGGTTCGAACAGCCCGGCGGCCCGCCGATCCTGATCGCCGGTCGCGGGGCACGGGTCCTGCGGCTGGCGGCCGCCCACGCCGACATCATCGCCTTCACCGGCACCACCGAGGTCCGCGACGGCGACGGGCTGAAGCTGGGTGGCATCACCGAGGTCACCGACCGGATCGACTACGTGCGCGGGCTGCTCGGCGACCGGATCGACCAGGTGGAGTTCAACATTCCCATCCACAAAGTGCTGCCCAAGGGCGCGACCGACGGCGTGACCGACGTCTGGCAGAACCGGCTCGACCTCACGCCCGACGAGCTCGCCGAGCTGCCGTCGCTGCTGTTCGGCACCCCCGAGGAGAACGCCGACACCCTGCGCGAACGGCGCAAGACCCTCGGCCTGACCTACTACACCGTGCTCGAACCCGAGATGGAGGCCTTCGCCCGGATCATCCAGGCGCTCCGATAACGGGCCAGCACAACGTCTTTCGCACGCGGAGGAGACCGATATGACCGAACGAACCACGGTGGACACCGGTACCGGGTACGGCCGCAAGGCTCCGTCCTACGACGCACGCCTGACCGAGGTCGGCCCCGGCACACCGATGGGCGAGGCGCTGCGGCGGTACTGGCACCCGATCGCCACTTCAGCCACCCTCACCGCCGAAGCACCCCATCGCACCCGTGTCCTCGGCGAGGATCTGGTCGTCTTCCGGGACGGAAGCGGCCGCGCGGGGGTGGTTTTCGAGCGTTGCGCGCACCGCGGTGCCAGTCTGTTCTTCGGCCGGATCGAGGACGACGGGCTGCGCTGTGGTTATCACGGCTGGAAATACGATGTGCAGGGGCGATGCCTGGAGCAGGCCTGTGAACCCGATCGTGGCAAGCGCCGCGATGCCGCGCGTCAGCCGTGGTATCCGGTCGAGGAACGCTACGGGCTGGTGTTCGTCTACATGGGCCCGCCCGACCGCAAGCCCGTGCTGCCACGCTACGACGTGCTCGAGGACCTCGCCGAGGGTGAGCAGTACTTCGCCGAGTGGCCGTTCCCCGGACTGTCGGTCACCGGCGCCGAGCAGGATTTCCACTGGCTGCTGATCTACGAGAACACGATCGACCCGGTCCACATCAACTGGCTGCACTCCCAGCACAGCGGCTACCAGTTCCTCGGCACCGGCACCACCGGCTTCCCCGAGGACTTCTTCGACCCGTACACCCTGCCGGGCCGCGTCAGCTACGACCGCACCGATTTCGGGGCGAAGTACGGTGTCCGGTTCCTGGACAAGGAGCGCGACGGGGTGCGGACCGAGCGGGTCTGGGGCGCCGAGTTGCACCTGCCCAATGCCACAGTGCTGCCGGACTGGGTCGAACTGACCCCGGATACCAAGGCCGACATGGTGATCTGGGCGGTCCCGATCGACGACACCCGCCATCGCGCGTTCTTCTCCATCCGCGCGAGCGATCCCGCACGCGTGCAACGGTTCCTGTTCGGCATCACCCAGGACGGCAAGAACTCCTGGGAGCTGACCGACCAGGAACGTCAGCGCTTCCCCGGCGACGGCGAGGTGATGACCTCGCAGGGTCCGGTCGCGCTGCACTCCGAGGAGACCTTGGCGACGACGGACCGTGGCGTGGTGCTGCTGCGCCGGTTGCTGCGGACGATGATCGACGACGTGGAGGCGGGCCGTGATCCGCAGGGGGTGAGTCTGATCGAGGAGCCGGTGAGACACACCCAGGCTGGTCTGTTCACCCTCGCCACAGCCGCCGCGGACGGAACCGTGGCAGCGGTGCCTGCGGCCGGTGTCTGACCGGGGCAGCCCCGTGACCTGGATCGATGCGGTGGTCCATGCCCGCACCCCGGCGACCTCCGAGATCGCGGTGTTCGAACTCACCCCGGTCGACGGCACCGAGTTCCCCTCCTACACAGCGGGATCCCACGTCGATGTGCACCTGGGTTCGGGCCTGGTCCGCCAGTATTCACTGTGCGGACCGCCCGAGCCTGGCCGATACCGCCTGGCAGTGTTGAACGTCGCGAACTCGCGCGGCGGGTCGCGGGCGATGCACGCGCTCACGGTGGGCGAACAGGTGCGGATCTCTCCCCCGCGCAACCACTTTCCGCTCGCCGAGACAAGCAGCCATGTACTGATCGCGGGCGGCATCGGAATCACACCGCTGCTGGCCATGCTGACGCACCTCGAGCAGACCGGGGCCGACTACGTTCTGCACTACAGTGCTCGAACCCGCTCTCGCGCGGCCTTTCTCGACGAGCTGTCCGCGAATCCCCGCGTCCGGTTCCATTTCGACGGCGAAGACCCGAGCCTACTGCTCGACATCACCCGCGATCTGGGCGATCCGAGACCGGACACCGCGGTCTACGTCTGCGGGCCGGACGGCTTCATGGACTACGTCGTAGGCAAAGCCGAAGCCCTCGGCTGGCCGCGCACAGCACTGCACACCGAACGATTCGGCACCGACCTCACCGCGCCGACCGAGTCGCAAGAGGCCGGATTCACGGTCCGCCTGGCCTCCACCGGCGCCGAATACCTCGTCGGCGACGACCACAGCGTGCTGGATGTCCTCCTGGACAACGGTGTCGACGCGCCCTTCTCGTGCCAGCAGGGCATCTGCGGGGAATGCGTCGTGCGGGTACTGGCCGGCGAACCCGACCATCGCGACGACGTCCTCACCGACGCCGAACGCGCCGACGGCATGTTCACCACGTGCTCGTCACGAGCCCACTCCCCCGTCCTCGAGGTGGACCTCTGAAGACAGTCAGCCGAGTCTGGGCACGAATCTCGAAAATGAGTGGCGGCATCCGGTTCCCGAGGGCAAGGTCGGCTGTGTGGTGAGCAGCGATATGTGGGATGCCGCACAGGCCGAACGCTACGACCGCGATTCGGCCTTCATGCGCACGCCCGAAGCGCTCGATCCGACGGTGCGGTTCCTGGCGGACGCGGCAGACGGTGGTGCCGCGCTGGAATTCGCCATCGGGACCGGCCGCGTCGCGATTCCGCTGATCGAGCAGGGCGTCGACGTGAGTGGAATAGAGCTGTCCGCGCACATGGTCGACCAACTGCACCGCAAGCGCCCCGAGGTGCCGGTGATCATCGGCGACATGGCCTCGAGCCGGGTGCCGGGCGAATTCTCCCTGGTGTACCTGGTGTGGAACAGCCTCGGGAATCTGCGAACCCAAGCCGAGCAGGTCGAGTGCTTCCGCAATGCCGCACGGCATCTCGCACCCGGCGGCAGATTCGTTGTCGAGCTGTGGGTTCCGGGCATCCGCCGGTTTCCGCCCGGGCAAGCGGCGGTGCCGTTCCATGTGGGCAGCCACCATGCCGGATTCGACACCTATGACCTGAGCACTCAGCAGGGCACATCGCATCACTACCGACACCGTCCGGATGGCACGGTGACCTACGGCGTCAGCCACTTTCGCTACGTCTGGCCCGCGGAGTGCGATCTGATGGCGCAGTTGGCCGGGTTGTCGCTGGAGCGACGGAGCGCGGATTGGCTCGGTACTCCGTTCACCGACGACAGCGAGAACCATGTGTCGGTCTGGCGTAAGCCGCCGGACCGGACACAGGACCACGACGAGTCGACGGTGAGGTAGCCGACCGCCGACTCAGTGCCGCCCTGGTGCTTCGAGCCTGGAGCGGGCGATACCCGCCGCGCTTTCCCCCACGGCGAGCCACAGCGAGGCGATGTCCTCGACGAGGCTGCTCCGGTCGATGGGCGCGGTCCCTTCCGCCCAGGACAGGATCGCCTGGGCGGTTCCGCCGATGACGAAGGCCGGAGCACTCGCGGCGAGCGAGTCGTTTTCCAGTTCGACACCGTGCACGCTGCGGGCATGGCCGATGAGAATCGCGGTGAGGCCCTTCATCGCCTCTGCTCGCCGAGCATGGGCAGTAGGACTGTCGGCCACGCCGCCGAGTAGGACCAGCGCCTTCCGCGGGTCGGTCCCCAACGCGCCGACCACCGCATCGACCGCGGCGCGCGCCTGGTCTGCGAGGGACAGCTCGATCGAGTCCACGTAGGCGGCGACAGCGGCCTGACCCACTTCCACCGCTACCTCATCGATTACCTCGCTCGCCAGCGTGTCTAGATCGACGAAGCTCTCGTAGAAGTACCGCTTGTTGAGTTGCGCCTCGACGCAGAGTCCCGCGACGGTCGCGGATCGCCACCGATTCTCGGCCATCGCAGTCAGGGCCGCATCGATCAACTGGGAGCGCCGCCGCCGGACGCGATCCGGTGCGGACTCTCCCCCGTAGCTGCGTTTACCGGCTGAGGACACGCGCAGCATTCTCCCACCTCCGCGACAGCCGGTTCACCGTTGACATCCGTCGAGCAATTCTGGCACAGTTTCGTACCAGTTGATTCAGGTACCACTACGTACCAGATCGGAAGTCGAGTGATGACCGCAGACCTGAAGGGTGTCGAGATGCCCGAGGAACACCTGCCGAACGCCACCGCGATGCTCGATGAGCTCCGCGCGCTGGCCGAGCACAGCCCGACTCGGGCGCGGACGGAGACGTGGTCCTACCTCCGTGCGCTGGGAAGCCGAGACGACCACGACGCGCTGTCACAGCTCTTCGGCGCGGGCGTGGAACCCCGCGATCTGGACGGCAAGCTCGAAGGCCAGATCGTCGGGAAGCTGTTCGGCATTCCCGAAGCCGCACTCGCCAACCAGCTCATGAAGGTCGACCCGACGTGGCGGGGTAAATCCTTCGATCTGGCGGCGGGCACGGGATCGAATCGCCTGTCCCCGATCGCGCTGCTGGCGATGCCCCTGGTCACCTTCGGCTACCTCGGACTCCGCATGGTCGGCGGCGAGGCCGAAGGGTTCCACTTCCACCATTCCGTCGACCGGGGTCTCATCGAGCCGCGAGTCACAGTGCGCGCCTTGGACTATGGCGTGCCACACCACAAGAACCCCGGCGTTCGCACCTTCCCGATCCGCAAGACGCGCGACGAGATCGTGGAACTGACGCCCGGCGTATACCTCGGCCGCGCACTGTTGTTCACCGGGGCCGAGAAGATCCGTCTCATCGCCTATTTCGCCCTGCGGCACCCCGTGGGCAGCCCGCTGTGATCGGGCTCGACGGCGCCAACGTCTGTGTGACCGGTGGCGCCCGCGGCATCGGCCGCGCCACTGTCGCGGAACTGACCCGTCGGGGAGCGACGGTCTGGATCGGTGATCGCGACCTCGCCGCCGCCCAGGAAACCGCCGAGACACTCGGTGCCCAGGCGCGCTACCTCGACGTCACCGACGAAGCCAGCTTCCAGGAATTCCTTCGCGCAGCATCGGAGCGAGCGCCCATCGATATGCTGGTCAACAACGCCGGAATCCAGCTGATGGGCCGTTTCGTCGATCACGACCTCGCCGCGCTACAGCGTGAGCTGGCGATCAACCTGGGAGCGGTACTGACCGGAACGCACCTCGTCCTACCCGACATGATCCGACGTGGACGAGGACACATCGTGAACGTGTCCTCGATGGCGGGCAAGGTCACCACCCCGGGTATCGCGACCTACTGCGCGTCGAAATTCGGCGTGGTCGCCCTCTCCCGGGCCGTCCGAGCAGAACTCGCCGGAACCGGCGTCACCCTGACCACCGTCATGCCCGCCGCCACCCGAACAGACCTGACCGCCGGGGTGTTGCTTCGCCTACAACCCACCCTCACACCCGAAACCGTCGCCGCTGCCATCGTCGACAGCGCGGAACACGGCCGAGGCGAGGTGACCGTTCCCCGATACCTCGCCCCGATCGGCCTGCTCGAGGAAATCATCCCCGCGCAGATCATGTGGCACCTCAAACGATTCGTCGGTGGTGCCGATTACGGCGCTTTCGACCCGGTCGGACGACAGGCGTACCTCGAGCGGACCCGATCATCCTGAAAGCGCCCGCCGAGATCGCGCCACCGCTTGCGTCAACCCACCACCCGGTGACGTCTGGTGGGTAATCGGCTAGCTCTGCTGTTCGGGTGTGGAAATCGCCGTCGAGCTGACGTCGGGCGCGATGCGGCG
This sequence comes from Nocardia sp. NPDC055165, assembly GCF_053606985.1. NCBI lineage: Bacteria > Bacillati > Actinomycetota > Actinomycetes > Mycobacteriales > Nocardiaceae > Nocardia > Nocardia sp. NPDC055165. The sequence goes on along the minus strand of NZ_JBSGSS010000009.1, from coordinate 228,537 downwards.
GGAGAATCCGGTCAGTACCTGCCCCGGTCCCAGCTCGACCAGTTCGTCGTAGCCGTCGCTCGCGGCCCGTCGGACGGTCTCCACCCAGCGGACCGGGGCCAGCAGTTGGCCGCGCAGCAGTGCGCGGATCTCGGTGGGGTCGGTGACGTAGTCGGCCGTCACCGCGCTGAGCACCGGAACGAGCGGCGGCCGGAGGGTGTAGCGGTCGAGTTCGGCGCCGAATTCGGCGGCGATGTCGGCCATCAGGGGCGAATGGAAGGCTCCGGCGACCTTGAGCCGCACCACTTTCGCCGCGCCGGCGGACCGGGCCAGGTCCTCGAGGTCGGCTACGGCGGAGGCGGCGCCGGAGACCACGGTCTGGGTCGGCTGGTTGTAGTTGGCCACACCGACAACGCCCGAGGTGACGCGGGCGCACAGCGCGTCGACCTGCTCGGCGGGTAGGCCGATGACGGCGCTCATCGCGCCGTCGTAGCGGCGGGAGACCTCGGCCATGAGCTCGCCGCGGCGGCGCACCAGTTGCAGGACGGTGTCCTCGTCGAACACTCCAGCGACGGCCAGGGCGGTGAACTCCCCCAGGCTGTGACCGGCGACCGCCGCGGGCGGCAGTCCCCGCTGTGTCCGGACCGCGCTGAGGGCCAGGCTGGTGGCGACGATCGCGGGCTGGGCCACATCGGTGGCCCGCAACTGCTCAGCGGTGCCGTCGACGCACAGCTGGGTCAGCGGGATACCGAGAATGTCGTCGGCGCGGCGGAAGACCTCCTCGGCCACCGGGTAGTCGGTGATCCACGCGGCCATGCCGGGCCGCTGGGAGCCCTGCCCGGGGAACAGTGCCAGGGTCCTCGGGCCCGTCGCCAGCTGGTCGGGCTGTTCTCGGATGAAGACATCGACGGTCATGACTGGGACCTCCTGGATGTGACTGTGGTTGTCATGGAACGACTTTCGCCGGTGCGGATGCCGCGGAGGCGCGAAGTTCGCTGCTCGCGGCGAGGACCGCGAGCAGCCCGGCGACCGCGATCACCGCCGCCGCGGGACGATAGGCATCGAAGGCCACCGCCACTCCGACAGTGATCGGCAGCACGAACGCCGCGCCGAACTGGACACCGGTTTGATACAGCGGCACCGCGATCGGGCGGAGTTCGGCGGGCACGGTGGCGGTCGACTGCATGTTCAGCGCGGCGAACGAGAGGACGAACCCGGCTTCGATCAGCAGCAGCACCGGCAGCGCGTCGGTCACGTAGTCGTGGATCTCGGGTCGGGCGAACAGCAGCAGGTGCCCGGCCAGCGTCGCCACCGCGCCGGCGAGGATCAGGCGCGCGGTGCCGTACCGCTCCACGAACCGTCCCGCGAACGGAACCGACAGTGCCAGCGGCAGACTCGCGGGTAGCAGTCCGACGGCGATCTGCCACGGCACCCAACCGAGCGACTCGTGCAGCTGCACCGCGATCACCACCAGCAGTGCGAGGTAACCGCCGTTGAGCGCTCCCGCGCCGAGGCCGGATCGTGCCAGCGAACCATTGCGCAACAACGGTTTCGACAGCCGCGGCGGTGTGGCGACCGGCGGGTCGGGGATAACCCGCCACGCGGCGACGAGCAGGGCGAGCGCGATCGGCGCGGGGAACACGAACAGCAGGTGCCAGTTCAGCGCGGTGAGCCAACCCGACAGCAGTAGACCGGTGGTGAATCCGGCCGCGCCGAAGACCGCGTACACCGAGATCGCGCAGCGCTGCTGGGCACCGGCCGGGAACTCCGCGGCGATCACCGCCAGCCCGGCGGGTGCGGTCAGCGCGGCGGCGGCGCCCTTCACCACGCGGGTCGCGACGAGCAGGGCCAGGTCGTCGGTGAGCCCGCCGATCACCGAGGCGACGGCGAACAGCGCCATGGCGACGAGATAGACCTGCCTGCGCCCGAACCGGGCGGCCAGCGCGGGCCCGGCGAGGAGCAGCGCGGCGAACCCCGCCGCGAAACCGCTGAGCAGCCACTGGGTTTGCCCGATCGACCGGTTCAGTTCGGTGGTGAGCACACCGAGTGCGGGCACCAGGATGGAGCCTTCGATGGCGTCGAGAATCATATTGCCCGACAGCACCAGCAGCAGTATCCAGCGGCGCCGATCCCAGGTCGGCGCCGCTGGTCGCACGTCAGCCATGGCCGTTGCGCGCCGAGATCGGGCCGCCGGTGCTCACCTGGAACTGCTTGTCCAGCAACGGTGGCAGCTGTTCACTCACCAGCTCGATGTGGCGGGTGACCAGGTCGTCGGGCATGCCGGCGATGCTGGCCCAGAAGATCAGGTGCCGCACCGGCAGACCGGCCACCCGTTCGTGGATCCGCACGGCAGCCTGTTCGGGGGTGAGGATCTCGAGCAGACCGAAGGATCCGTCCTCGGGGCGTTGGCGCAGCTGATCGAGTTCGAGGGCGGGCGGCACCGGCGCGTCGGTGCCCTCCACCGACAGCTGCCGGTAGGAGTTCATCTGGTGCGCGAGGTGCGGTGCGACCCGAGCCCAGGCGGCCTCGGGGTCATCGGCCAGCAGGATCGGCAGCAGATCCGAGACCCGCGCGGACTCGGGATCGTGACCACCTTCGATGAGTCCCTCGCGGTACAGCGGGAACAGCTGGTGCGAGATGTGCAGGAATCCGATGCCGAGGCGCCCGGCGAGGCGGGCGCCGCGCGGACCGTAGAACCCGCCCCACAGCGGCACGGGATCCTGGATCGGCCCCGGCGTGATCCCGCCGGTGGCCCACAACCGCTGGATCTCGGCGATGTTGTCGCCGGTACGAGCGAACCGGCGGCTGAAATCGGTGTCGAAGAGCTGGTATTCGGGCAGGCGGTAGCCGGCGCCGAGACCGAGTTCGAGACGGCCGCCACTGATCAGATCGACCAGTGCCGCCTCCTCGGCGAGCTGGGCCGGCTTGCGCAGGGCCGGCAGCACCACGGCGGTGCCGATGCGCACCCGCTTGGTTCTGGCGGCCGCCGCGGCGGCGAAGGTGAGCGGCTGCGGGAGATAGCCGTCCTCGAACAGGTGGTGCTCGGTGAACCAGACTCCGCCCGCGCCGCGCAGGTCGGCCTCCTCACAGAACTCGAGGGTGCGGGCGTAGTGGTCGGCCCACGGGCGCTGCCACTGTGCGGGGTTGCGCAGGTCGAAGAGCAGTCCGACGTCCATGGTGGCTCCGTTCGTCAGCGGGTGGATCCGGTCCACGCGCGGGGGTCGGTGAAGGCGGGTCGGCGTTCCAGACGCCGCCAGCGAGCGACGGGCCTGGTCGGGGTCGGCGCCACGGCGGCGGCCCGTCGCCGGGCGAGCAGCAGCACGAGCAACGCGCCGAGTTCGTCCGGGTCGGCGCTGCCCTTCTCGACGCGAAGGAAGGGCACCGGGTCCTCGACGCTCATTGCGGCGGATTCCCGTGCTTGCGGCGGGGCAGATCGGTGTCCTTGCCCGCCAGCATGGCGAAGGCGCGGATCAGCACGCCACGGGTGTCGCGCGGATCGATCACGTCGTCGATGAGTCCGCGCTCGGCCGCGTAGTAGGGATGCACGAGTTCCTCGCGGTACTCGGCGATCTTGCGGTCCCTGGTGGCCGCGGGATCCTCCGACGCGGCGATCTCGCGCCGGAACACCACGTCGGCCGCGGCCTCGGCGCCCATGACGGCGATCTCGTTGGTCGGCCAAGCCAGCGCGAGATCGGTGCCGATCGACAGCGAGTCCATCACGATGTAGGCGCCGCCGTAGGACTTGCGCAGTACCAACGAGATTCGCGGCACCGTCGCGTTGCAATAGGCGTAGAGCAGTTTGGCCCCGCGACGGATGATGCCCGCGTGTTCCTGGTCGACGCCGGGCAGGAACCCCGGCACGTCGACCAGGGTCAGCAACGGAATGTTGAACGCGTCGCAGAACTGGACGAACCGCGCGCCCTTCTCACTCGCGTCGATGTCGAGCACCCCGGCCAGGCTCATCGGTTGGCTGGCCACCACCCCGACCACGTGGCCGTCGAGCCGGGCCAGCGCGCACACCAGGTTGGTCGCCCAGGTGGCCTGTACTTCGAAATAGTCTCCGTCGTCGACGATTTCGGCCAGCACCTCGCGAATGTCGTAGGGGCGGTTGCCGTCCAGCGGCACCAGGTCGGTCAAGGCGGTGGTCTGCCGGTCGGCGGGGTCGGCGGTGAACGCCACCGGCGGCAGCTCCCGATTGTTGGCGGGCAGCATCGACAGCAGCGCGCGAACATCGGACAGGCACGATTGTTCGTCGTCGTAGACGAAATGGGCCACCCCCGAGATCGAGGCGTGGATGTCGGCGCCGCCGAGTTCGTCGTGGGTCACCACCTCGCCGGTCACGGTGCGCACCACATCGGGGCCGGTGATGAACATCTGCGCGATATCGCGCACCACGAAGACGAAGTCGGTGAGCGCGGGCGAGTACGCCGCCCCGCCGGCGCACGGCCCGAGCATCACGCTGATCTGCGGGATGACTCCCGAGGCCCTGGTGTTGCGGCGGAAGATCCCGCCGTAGCCCGCCAGCGCCGTCACGCCCTCCTGGATGCGGGCGCCCGCACCGTCGTTGAGCGAGACCAGCGGAGCGCCCGCCGTGACGGCCATGTCCATGATCTTGTGGATCTTCTGGGCGTGTGCCTCGCCGAGTGCGCCGCCGAAGATCCGGAAGTCGCTGGCGTAGACGAAGACCGTGCGCGTATCCACGGTTCCCCACCCGGTGATCACGCCGTCGGTGTGGGGTCTGCGCGCCTCCAGTCCGAAGCCGGTGGCCCGGTGTCTGCGCAGCGGCTCCACCTCGACGAACGAACCGGGGTCGAGGAGCAGGTCGATGCGTTCGCGGGCGGTGAGTTTGCCCTTGGCGTGCTGGCGTTCGGTGGCCGCCGGGTCGGGGCCCAGACGTGCGGCGCGCTTGAGCGCGTCGAGTTCGTCGAGCCGTTGGGTGTACCCGGTGGGTTCTTGCACTGTCGTCATCGGATCTCCTGATGTGGTCGGCGGCGGCCGTGCTGTCAGCCGAGTAGCGTCCCGCCGGTGGCGTCGATGAACGCGCCGGTGATCCAGCGGGCTTCGTCGGTGGCGAGGAAGGTGACGACATCGGCGACGTCGACCGCCTCGCCGACGCGTTTGAACGCCGAGAACTGCGCCATCTGCTCGACTGCCTCCGGGATGTCGAACACGGCGCTGCCGTTGTTGGTGATGCCGGGCGCGACGCTGTTGACGGTGATCCCGCGTGGTGCCAGGTGTCGGGCGAAGTGCAGCGTGATCTGTTCCACCGCACCCTTGGTCATCGAGTAGGCCACCTGGTCGGGGCTGGCGAATCGGGTGAGTCCGGAGGAGATGTTGATGATGCGCCCGCCTTCGGGCAGCAGGCCGAGAGCGCGCTGCACGATGAAGAACGGCGCGCGCACATTGACCGCGAACAGCCGGTCGAAGTCCTCGGGTGTCACGTCCTCGGGGGCGACGCCGGCCGGGGTGGTGACACCGGCGTTGTTGACCAGGATGTCGAGTGTGGTCTGCCCTGTCCGTTCCTTGAGTCCCTGTTCGAGACCGAGGAACAACTCGTGTACGCCGCCTGTCGTGCCGAGCTCGGCCCGCACGGGAAACGCACGGCCGCCGTCGTTCTCGATGACCTCGACGGTCTCGCGGGCCGCGGCCTCGTTGTCCGCGTAGTGCACGGCCACGAGCGCGCCCTTGGCGGCGAGCTGGCGGGCGGTCGCGCGGCCGATGCCGCGGCTGGATCCGGTGACCAGGGCGGTCTTGTTCGTCAGGCTCATCGATATCTCCTTGGAATCGAGTGGTGCGGGCGCCGGGTCGCCGGGACCGGGCAGGCCGCTGATCATGCGGGCGAGATGGGATCGGACATCGCCGAGCCGCAAGAGCTCGGCGAACAGCTGCCTGGCGGGTTCGACTTCCGGTCCGCCCAGCAGCAGCAAGGTCTGGGCGCGGATATTGGTCAGGGTGCGCGCGCCGACGGCGTGGCGGGTGCGGTGATAGCCGTCGAGTTCGGCCTCGCCTGCGGTGCCGGTGATCGCGGCGATCAACCGGCTCGACAGGTCGGCCGCGTCCTGCAAGCCGAGATTGAGGGCTTGGCCGCCCACCGGCATCTGCCGATGGGCCGCGTCACCGGCGAGCAGGACCCGGCCGCGCCGGTACCGGGTGACCTGCCGGCTGGTGTCGTCGAACGCGTTGCGCCACAACGGTGTTCCGTGTCCGATCGACTCGCCGGTCACCCGTTCCCAGGCGTCGGCGATCTCGGCGAACTCCGGCTCCCCGCCCCCGGCGCGGGGTGCGGCGCCGTAGACGTGCACCATCACCCTGGTGCTGCCGTCGGGCCAGCGCGAGGACACCGCCAGCCCGTGCGGGAGCCGTTCGAATCGACGGGCCGGGATATCTATTCCGGCCACGTCGGCTCGCAGCATCTCCCGCCCGGCCTCGAGACCCGCCAGCTCGAATCCGGCCAGCTCGCGCACGGTGCCGCGTTCCCCATCGCAACCGACGAGGTAGGCGCCCCGGTGGGTGTGCCGTTCACCGTCCGGGGTGACGGTGTCGATCAGCACAGCGCCCGCCCGCGCGGTCACGGTGGTGACTCGGTGCCCACGCCGGAGCACCGCGCCCGCCTCGAGTGCTCGTTCCCCCAGCACCGCTTCCAGCCGGACCTGCGGGCACTTCCGCTGGCCCGAGAACCGGTGGGCCGGATCGGCTTCGGTCAGATCCAGGCGCAGTCCGCCGAAGTGTCCCGGCCCGCCGTCGGGCAGCGGCCCGAGCCGATCGAGCACGCCCCGCTCGGCGAGCACGTCCATGGTGCGGGCGTGCAGGGTGGAGGCCCGCGATTCGGTGGTGGGGGTGATCCGCTGTTCCACCACCGTCACGCGGACGCCCGCGCCGGCCAGATCGCCCGCGAGCAGCAACCCGACCGGCCCCGCGCCGACGATCAGGACGTCGGTGTCATCGACGAGCTTCGGCATAGTTCTTGGCGTGGTTCAGCGTGGCCCGGCTGTTGCCCCCGAGCGCCTCGCGCAGAAAGGTCCGCGCCTCTGGCACCCCGGCGTCGGGGCCGAGGATCTCGGTGATCTGTGTCGCCTCGATGATCACCGTGTGCTGCGAGGACGCGGTGGTCGTGCCGTCGGGGTTGGTCCGGAACTCCCAGTAGCCGGTGTGCAGGGCCATCAGGGCGGGCAGGGTGGTCTGCTTGTAGGCGATCCGGTGCTGCGGGAAGCAGACCCGGACCGACTCGGTGGTGTGACTCGATCCGTCCTTGGTCAGGGTGTCCATGCGCAGCACCTGCACACCGGGGGTGTTCTCGGTGAGCTGCACCGAGGCCACGTGCGGGAGACGCTCGGTCCACAGGTTCGCCTCGTTGACGAAGTCGTAGACATCACTTGCCGCACCGGCGATCTCGACTGAGTCGACGAACGACAGGGTCAGATCGGCGGTGCGCACCACCGACTCCACCGCGGCCTTGAGACCGGGCAGTTCCGCACGGCTGTTGTCGTCGACCGCCTTCTCGATCCACGCCAGCCCGTCCGGATCGTCGTCGATGGCTCGGTAGGAGTGCAGCAGCCGCAGCTCGGTCCCGCCGTCCTCGCGCGGTTCGATGATCCAGGTGCCGCTCATCTGGGCCACCGGGGGCGCGGACACCTCCTGCCAGAAGGTGATCCGCAGTTGCTCGGGATCGAGCACGCGGCGCGAGATCCAGGTCTTGGGTTCACCGTTGGCGGTGGCCCAGATCTGGATGCGTTCCTCGTTGCCCTCGTGTTCGAGGCGGGTCACATACACCGAGGGTGGGAACAGCCGGGGCCAGTTCTCCACCTCGGCGAGAAGGCGGTACACCTCGGTCGGCGGGGCCGCCACGGTGATCGTGTGCTCGACCTCGCGGTTGGTCTGCGTCGTCATGGAAGTCTCCTGGTGCTCGTCGGCCGGAATCAGAAGTTGCCGAGTCCGCCGCAGACGTTGAGCGCCTGCGCGGTGATGGAGGCGGCCAGATCGGACGCCAGGTAGCCGACCAGGCCGGCCACCTCTTCGGGGGTGGAGTAGCGGCCGAGCGGGATCTTGGCCTGGAACTTGGTGAGGATCGCGTCCTCGGTGGTGTCGTAGGCCGCGGCGTAGCCGGACCGAACCCGTTGTGCCATCGGCGTTTCCACGTAGCCGGGGCACACGGCATTGACCGTGATCCCGGTCGGGGCCAGCTCGTTGCCGAGCGCCTTGGTGAACCCGACGACGCCGTGCTTGGACGCCGAGTACGGCGCCCCGAGCACCACGCCCTGCTTGCCCGCCGTCGAGGCGATGTTGATGATGCGGCCGCGCTGTTTTTCTCGCATGCCGCCGGTGGTGAGTACCTCGCGGCTGGCCAGGAACACGCTGTTGAGGTTGGTCGCGATCACGTCGGACCACAGTTCCTCGGTGAGGTCGGCGGTGACGCCGCCGCCGGAGCGGCCCGCGTTGTTGACCAGCACGTCCACCGGGCCGAACCGGTCGACCGCCGCCCGTACGAACGCCGAGATATCCTCGGCCGCACGGACATCAGCGGTCGTGCCGTCCACGTCGAAGCCCTCGCCCCGCAATTGCGCGACGGTGTCGGCGACGGCTTCCTTGTTGCGTGCGCACAGGAACACCCGGTGTCCCTGCCCCGCCAGTTGACGGACCGAGGCGAGGCCGATGCCGCTGGTGGCGCCGGTGACCAGAGCCACCTTGTCGTCGTTGGTCATATCTGTTCTCCTGTCGGGCAATCGGTGTCGCGCTCAGCTGGGCTGGGGCGCTTCGAGCAGCTGTTCGTTGACCAGGTCGACCAGCGCGCGCGGCGTGGTCACGGCGACGACGGCGTCGTCGTCGAGGGTGACGCCGAATTCGCGTTTGATCCGGCCGGTGGTCTCGAGCAGCGCCAGCGACTCGTAGCCGAGGTCTTCGAACTCGATATCGGCGAATTCGCCGTCGAGGCCGGGGCTGTCGCCGCTGCCTTCTCGTAGGATGCGGCGCAGATCGTCGAGTGTGAACGATGTCGACACGGGCTTTCCTTTCCTCAGGGGCGAAGGTGTTCGGGGCCGCGAACGACCATGGCGGAGTTGAACCCACCCGCACCGCGGGCGAGCACGAGCGCGGTCCGCACGGGTGCGGGCCTGACCTCGGTGACCAGGTCGAGCTGGTAGTCCGCGGCGAGATCGGTGCCGATGGTCGGCGGGATCACCCCGTCGCGGATGGACAGGAAGGCGGCGGCCAGATCCAGCGGTGCCGCGCCCGAATAGAGCCGTCCGGTCATGGTTTTCGGTGCTGTCACCGGCACGCCACGCGCACCGAACACCGCGACCAGGGCGTCGACCTCGATCCGGTCGAGTTCGCCGATGCCTGCGGCATCGGCGAAGACGACGTCGATCTCGGCGGGAGTCACCCCCGCGTCGCCGAGGGCGAGTTCGATCGCCCTGCGCAGCCCCGGCTCGCCCGGACCGTCGGGGCGCGGGTCGACGGTGGCCGCGTGCCCGGCGATCTCGCCGTAGATCTGGGGCGCATCGCGTTGTCTGGCGTGCTCGGCGTCCTCGAGGACCAGCAGCGCGCCACCCTCGCCCGGGACGTAGCCGCCGGCCTGCGCGTCGAACGGCAGGTAGGCGCGGTTCGGGTCGGTGACGGTGCTCAGTCCGCCGCCCGCCAGCTGTGCCACCCAGCCCCACGGGCAGATCGAGGCGTCGATCGCGCCGGTCACCACCAGCGTGGTCCCGCGCCGAATCTGCCTGCGCGCCTGGGCCACCGCGTCCAGCCCACCGGCCTGGTCGCTGACCACCACGCTGCTCGGCCCGCGCAGCCCGTTGCGGATGGAGATCTGTCCGCTGTTGACCGCGTAGAACCAGGCGAAGGACTGATAGGCGCTCACGTACTCGCCGCCCTTGCTCCACAGTGCGCGCAGTTCGTTCTGCCCGAACTCGAAGCCACCCGAACTGCTGGCGGTGATCACGCCCGCGGCGTAATCGGGCAGCTCGTCGGGTCGCACGCCGGCGTCGGCGAAGGCCCAGTCCGCGCTCACCAGAGCCAGCCGCGTCATCCGGTCGGTCTGCGGCAACAGCCTGCCCGGCAGGTGCTCCTCGGCCTCGAATCCGGTGATCTCCCCGGCTAGTTGCGCGGGGTAGGACGCGGGGTCGAACCGGGTGACCCGGCGGATCCCGGTGCGCCCGGCCAGCGTGGTGCGCCAGTACTCTTCCAGCCCGAGACCGGTCGGCGCGGCGACGCCGAGCCCGGTCACCACCGCGGCGGTCATCGTCGGCTCCGGAAAGGATCAGCGAGCACGACCGCGCTCTGGAACCCACCGAACCCGCTGCCCACCGACAGCACCACGTCGACCTTGTGGTCGCGCGCGGTCAACGGCACGTAGTCCAGATCGCATTCGGGGTCGGGATTGTGCAGGTTCGCCGTGGGCGGCACCACGTTGTTGACCAACGCCAGCACCGACGCCGCGATCTCGATCGACCCGATCGCGCCGAGCGAATGCCCGACCATCGACTTGATCGAGCTCATCGGCGTGCGGTACGCGTGATCGCCGAGAACGCGCTTGACCGCGGCGGTCTCGTGCCGGTCGTTCTGTTTGGTGCCGGAACCGTGCGCGTTGATGTAATCGATCTCGGTGCCGTCGATCCGCGCCTGGCCGAGTGCGGTGCGGATCGCCTCGGCCATCTCCTTGCCGTCCGGGCGCAAGCCGGTCATGTGGAAGGCATTGGAACGGGTGGCGTGTCCGGCCAGCTCGGCGTAGATCGTCGCGCCGCGTTTGCGCGCGCTCTCCAGTTCCTCGAGCACGAACACCGCCGCGCCCTCGCCGAGGACGAAGCCGTTGCGGCTGGCGTCGAAGGGCCGCGAGGCGTGCGCGGGATCGTCGTTGCGCGGGGTGGTCGCCTTGATCGCGTCGAAGCAGGCCACCGTGATCGGGCTGATCGGGGCATCGGTAGCGCCCGCGATCATCACGTCCGCGCCGCCTTCGCGCAGCACTTCCGCGGCGTAGCCGACCGCGTCCAGACCGGAAGTGCACCCGGTGGACACCACGGTCGACGGCCCCTGCGCGCCGACCGCCCAGGCCACTTCGGTCGCGAACGAACTCGGGACGAAGTAGTTGTAGAGGTGCGGCACCGCGTAGTTGTGATCGACCAGTTCCAGCCGCCCACCATCACTGACGGTGCGGTACTCCTCATCGAGGCCCATCGTGGCGCCCACCGCGCTGCCGATGGTGACACCGGTCCGGAACGGGTCGATATCGTCGAACTCGAGCCCGCTGTCGGCGACCGCCTCGCGGGCACTGACCACCGCCAGCTGCGCCGCCCGGTCCATCCGCCGGATCTCCTGCGGGGTCAGGCCGTGTAATTCGGGGTCGAAGTCGATCTCGGCGGCCACCTGGGACCGGAACGGCGCCGGATCGAACAGCGAGATCCGTCCGGTCGCGGTGCGGCCGTTGGAGATCAGGTCCCAGAAGCTCTTCGTTCCCACCCCGCCGGGGGCGCAGACCCCGACGCCGGTGATCACCACGCGACGTTCGGGCGCGCTCATCGCGCGTTCCAGTCGTAGAAGCGGTGCGCCATCGCGTCCGCGGGTGAGCGCCAGGTCTTCGGGTCGTAGGCCTCGATGAACGGCTTGAGATCCTGACTGATCCGCACGAAGCGGTCGTCGGTCTTGGCGTCCTCGATCCGTTCGCCGCCGTTGTCCTCGTCGAAGTCCTGCAGATGGAAGTACAGGCCGCGGTAGTGGAAGAGCTGGCGGCGGCGCGTGCCCATCCGGTGCGGCAGCTCGGTGGTGTCGAATTCCCGGAACAGTCCGGCGACATCGCCCGCGGACGCGAGGTCCATGCGGGCCACGATCAGTGTGCTGAACATTGACTTCCCCTTCTCTCGGATGTTCATCGGGCCGGCCCGAACCAGCGGTCCAGGACGGTCGGCAGGTCGTTGTGCGTACCGGGGGCGACCCAGGCCACATGGCCGTCGGGCCGTACCAGCAGCGCGGTGGTGCGCGCGTCGGCGTCGATCGGTTCGGTGGCGGTCGCGGTGACCACGTCGATGCGGTCGGTCCACGGCTGGGCCCGGTGGCGCAGCGCCGGGTTGTCGGTGAGGTCGAGCAGAACGCCCCGGCCCGGCCGCAGCAGGGCGGCGGTGTCGGTGGCGTGCGCGCCGCGCGCGAGCCGGCGCCGTGGCAGCCGGGCGCCCAGCAGCGGGTGGGACCCGCCGCCCACGTCGTAGCGGATGTCGAGTCCGGTGACCCTGGCCGCGAGGTGCCGTTCCACCTCCGGATAGGCGACGAGTTCGCGCAGCACCTCACGCAGTGGCCCGACCTCCTCGCCACCGAGGATGAACAGGCTCTGCGCCTTGGTGTTGGCCAGCAGCCGCTGCCCGACCGGGTGACGTTCCCCGTGGTAGGTGTCGAGCAGGGTGGCCGGTGCCCTGCCGCGGCTCACCGCGGCGAGCTTCCAGCCGAGGTTCACCGCGTCCTGGATGCCGGTGTTCATGCCCTGCCCGCCCGCGGGCAGATGGACGTGCGCCGCGTCGCCCGCGAGCAGCACCCGCCCCCGCCGGTACTCGGTGACCAGACGCGCGGCGTCACCGAAGGCGCTCACCCAGACCGGTTCCGCGTGCGAGATGTCGACATCGGTCAGCCGCTTCCAGACGTCGGCGACCTCGGCGAAATCCGGTGGGCCGGTGCGACGCCGGGGTGCGGCGCCGCGTTCGCCGACGATGATCCGATAGGCGCCCCCGGGCAGCGGGGCGCTCATCACCATGCCGCCGGATACCTGCTGGCCGATCATCCGCGGCGCGATCTCCACCCCGCGGACATCGGCGAGCAGCAGTTCGGTGGTGGCCGGGGTGCCGGGGAAGTCGAACCCGGCGGCCTTGCGCACCACACTGCGGCCACCGTCGGCGCCGACGAGATAGCCGGCGCGCAACGGCGCGTGCTCCGCGAAGTGCACGGTGACGCCGTCGGCGTCGCTGTCGAGCCCGACGACTTCGTGTCCGCGCCAGATGTCGGCACCCAGCTCACGCGCCCAACCCTCCAACACCGCTTCGGTCGTCGACTGGGGCACCACGCGTGGCGCTTCCAGCGGTGCGCCGAGGACTGTGAGGTCGAGCGGAATCCCGCCGAAATGCCCCGCCGAACCGGTCTCCACCGCGCCGAAGCGGCCGAGCAGTCCGCGCTGGTCGAGCACTTCGGTGGTGCGCAGGGTCAACCCGATGCCACGCGATTCCCCGGTGCGGGCGGGCAGCCGGTCGACGACGATCACGTCGACGCCCGCCAGCCGCAGTTCCCCGGCCAGTGTCAGCCCGGTCGGTCCCGCGCCTGCCACGATGACGGCAGCGTCCATGGTTACCTCCTGAATTCCGTTCATGCCGCATGACTTCCGGAGTCGTCGAGGCGGCACACTGTGGTGCCGGAGCTCACCGTCGTGCCGACGGTGGCGGTCAATTCGCGCACGATGCCCGCCCGGTGCGCGGTGAGCGGCTGTTCCATCTTCATGGCCTCGAGAACGGCGACGAGGTCGCCGGAATCGACCCATTGCCCTTCTGTCACAGCGATTTTCACGACGGTGCCCTGCATCGGCGCGACCAGCGCGTCGGAGGCGGAGGCGCCGCGTCCACCGCGTGCGGTGCGAGCGCTGCGGCGTGGCGCCGCGATGCCGATGCGGTCGGGGGCAGGCAGCGAGACCTCGACCCGGCGGCCGCTGATCTCCACGACCACCGTCTCCCGCTGGGGTTCGACTGTCGTCTCCGCCGTGATGTCCTGCGCGGCGATGCGATTGTCGAAGTCGGTCTCGATCCAGCGGGTGTGCACCGTGAACGGCACGCCGGTGAAGGCCGGGTCGTCGAGCACCGCGCGGTGGAACGGCAGCGTCGTCGCGACGCCGTCCACGGTGAGCTCGGCGAGCACCCGGCGCGACCGCGCCAGCGCTTGATTGCGGTCGGCGCCGGTGACGATCACTTTGGCCAGCAACGAGTCCCAGGCCGGGCCGATCACCGATCCCTGCTCCACGCCGGTGTCGACCCGCACCCCCGGACCCGAGGGCGTGGCGAACTTCGTCACCGTGCCCGGCGCAGGCAGGAAGCCACGCCCCGGGTCCTCGGCGTTGATGCGGAATTCCAGCGCGTGCCCGCGCGCGGGCGGGTCGTCGTAGCCGAGGGGTTCACCGCGGGCGATCCGGAACATCTCCCGGACCAGGTCGATCCCGGTCACTTCCTCGCTCACGGGATGTTCGACCTGCAGCCGGGTGTTCACCTCCAGGAACGACAGCGTCCCGTCTCGCCCGATCAGGAATTCGCAGGTGCCCGCGCCCACGTACCCCGCCTGGGACAGGATCGCCTTCGACGCCCGGTACAGCTCGTCGCGTTGGGCGTCGGTGAGAAACGGTGCGGGCGCCTCCTCCACCAGCTTCTGGTGGCGGCGCTGCAACGAGCAGTCCCTCGTCGACACCACCACCACATGCCCGAAGACATCGGCGAGGCACTGGGTTTCCACGTGACGCGGCTGCTCGAGGTAGCGCTCCACGAAGCACTCCCCGCGCCCGAAGGCGGCGGTGGCCTCGCGCACCGCCGCGTCGAACAGCTCGGCGATCTCCGCGCGCTCACGCACCACCCGCAACCCGCGACCTCCGCCACCGTGGGCGGCTTTGATCGCGATCGGCAGTCCGTGCCGGTCGGCGAAATCGACCGCCTCGGCAGCGCCGGCGATGGGGTCCCGCGTGCCCGGCACGAGCGGCGCGCCGACCGCCTCGGCGATGCGCCGGGCCGACACCTTGTCACCCAGCGCACGGATCGCCGCGGGCGGCGGGCCGATCCAGGTGAGACCGGCGTCGAGCACCGCTTGCGCGAAATCGGCGTCCTCGGAAAGGAATCCGTAGCCGGGGTGCACCGCGTCCGCACCGGCGGCGGCTGCCGCGCGCAGCAGTTTCGCGGCGTCGAGGTAGCTCGTCGCCGGCGTGTCCCCGCCCAGCGCGTACGCCTCGTCGGCCAGCCGCACATGGGGTGCGTCCCGATCGGGTTCGGCGTAGACCGCGACCGCGGCCAATCCTTCGTCGCGGCACGCGCGCACGACGCGGACCGCGATCTCGCCCCGATTGGCGATGAGTACCTTGCGCATGGTCGCTGCTCCCTGTCGCTTCGTCACGGTCACAGGTAGACGGTGTTGGGCGGCAGGCCGACCAGCGAACGGCCGTACAGCTCGATGTTCACGCTGGGCGTGATCATCGCGTGCAGCGAGGTCGCGTGGATATCGCGCTGCAACCGCGCGATCGGCACGTCGCGCTGGATCGAGGAACCGCCACTGGCTTGGGCCAAGATCTCCACCGCCTGCTTGGCCTGGTGGGCCACCCAGCCGATCTGCACCCGCGACCAGACCCGTTCCTGTTCGGTCCACGCCTCGTTCGCCGCGGCCTTCGCATCGATCACGTCGGCGTAGGTCCGCGCCCGCGCCTCGGCGTCCTCGATCAGCAAGGCCGCCTCGCCGACCTGCAAATGGGTGACCGGGGCGTCGAGCTGGCTGGCGTAATCGGTGTAGGTGATGGGCCGACCGGGCAGCCGTTCGACGAACGCCGCCAGCGCCGCCCGCGCCGCACCGACCAGCTGACCGGTCTGGATCGCGGTGACCGGCACCAGCACCGGCGCCGCGTACTGCGGCTTGAGCACGTTCACCGCCGACTTGGACCGATTCTGGTAGAAGTCCTCGCCGGTGATCACCCGGTGCTCGGGCACGAACACGTTCTCGGCGATTGTCGAGACGCTGCCGGAGCCTTCCAGCCCGGAGGTGTACCAGTCGTCGACGATGCGCAGATCAGCCGTGGGCACCAGGGCGAAGATCGGCACCGGCTCGGCACCGGGCTCGGTCGGCAGCGCCACGGTGACCTTCCAGTGTGCGTGCAGCACACCGCTGTTGAAGCGCCACGTGCCGTTCAGTACCCACCCGCCGTCGACTTTCGTCGCGGTACCGGTGGGCGCGGTGGTGCCCGAGATCCGCACGTTCGGTGTCGCGAAGACCTCGTCGAGTGCGGCGTCGGGCCACAGTGCCGACATCCAGGTGAGCGAGGCGTAGATCGACAGGCAGAAGGCCACCGACGTGTTGCCACGGGCGACCTCGGCGAGCACGTCCACGAAATCCCGGGTGTTGGATTCGTAGCCGCCGTACTGCGCGGGAACCTGCATGTTCAGCAGCGAGGATTCCTCGATCGCGTCGATGACATCGTCGGGCAGGCGGCGGTTCTCGTCGATCCAGCGAGCCCGCGAACGCAATAGCGGCGCCAGCTTCGTGGCCCGCTCGACGAGTTCCTCACGGGACGGGTTGGTAGACATGGTCGATTCCTCTCGCCGAATATCGTGAATACCGAAGCGGTATCGAAGAAGTTCGAGAATTATTCGGCGACAACGCTGCTCACCGATCACCGAAAATCTCGCACAGAATTCGGCGACGATTCAAGAGCTGCGGAACGACTCTACGGTCGACCCGTAGGTTCTCCCCGGGGAAACCACAGGATCATCACCAGGGCAACGCCTTCGGAACCGATGGCACACGCACAAAAGACGGCAGTCGTGTGGAACACGACTGCCGTCCGAGTAATTCGACTACCGGAAACTACCTCACGCGCACTCCCGCGCATTCATTACCCCGGCCAGTTGACGCCGACCCGCGATACCGAGTTTCCGGTACACATTGGACAGGTGGAACTCGACGGTGCGCACCGTCAGGAACAACTGCTCGGCGATTTCCTTGTTGCTGAGCCCCCGCACCGCGAGGCCGGCGATCTTGCGCTCCTGTCTGGTCAAGCCGGTCTCTCGATGCTGTGTGTCCAAGGCGCCGAGGACCGAGCCCGCGCGCTGCAGTACGGGGCCGCTACCGGCGGCGGCCGCGAGCTCGGTGGCCGCCGTGACAGCCCACCGCGATCGCTCCACATCGCCCTCGACCGCGTGCAACTGCCCCAGATCACACAGTGCGCCCATCAGCTCGTAGCGTGCTTCAGCGAGTTCGAGCAGCTCTACGGCACGTTCGAGCGCGCCCACCGACCGACTGTCGCGCCGCGCCATACCGACCGCGTGCAGGGCCCGTCCCACCGCCCCCGGTGAACCCCAGCGCCGGGCTGCGGCCAGCTCGTCGTCGGCCAGTGCCGACGCGAGATCGCACCGGCCGAGCGCGGCCGCCACCAGCGCGGCGCGGGAACGCCACGGAACGATCGCCGGATTGGCCACATTCAGTGCGGTCAACACCTTTCCGCAGGCCAGGTAGTCCGCCAGGCTGCGCTCGAGGTCGCCTTCGGCGCGATGCAGCGCACCTCGGGCGGCGAGCACGTGCGCGTGGTCGGGCATCGCGTCCACCGCGCTCATCCGGTCCTCGAACAGACACCGGGCACTGCTCAGATCGCCGACCTGAACCAGCGCCTCGACGAGCCAGGCCAGCGCCATGCCGCGCAGCGCGGGTGACACACCGCGACGCAGCAGCGGTTCCATCGCCGCGATCGCCGCGGCGGGGCGACCGGACTGCGCGTCGATCCTGGCGCGAATGAGCGTCAGCGCTTCGAAGAGGCGGAACGAGATCTCGCCGCGTCCGTCGGACAGCAGCCGGGTGCAGTACGCCGCGGCCTCGGCACATCGGTCCGCGTAGACCAGGGCCAGCAGAGCCAGCCACAGACATCCCGGGTCGGGCTCGTCGGATTCGGCATCGAGCACGACTTCCGACCGCCGGACGATGGTCTCCCGGTCCAGAACTCCGCAGTGCACGAAAAGCATGTTCTGCACGCCGCCGCACAGGGTCTCGGCATCGCCGAAACGGAGGCGGGCCTCGGCGCGACCGACGCCGGACAGATAGTCGACCTTGTCGGTGAGCCGGGAGTCTCGGCGTTCACACCATGTCGATTCCGCGTGACCACATCGCACCGGCTCGACGCACCCCGAGTTTCGGGGTGTTTTGATCGACAACACCTTCTGACGTTCCGACATAACATTCATTACGCTCGGGGCCGATAGGCCTTCCGAACGGGACACAGGATGATCGGTCATGAAGTCTCCCTGGTGCAGCAAGCCGAGCTTCCACGACCATGCCGTCGAAGGCCGCGAAAATCCCCCCGGTTGTCAAAGTACCAGCGACACAGCGCAATTCTGAGTGATGTTCAACATATGAATACGATGATCTTATCTCTTGCAGATCACATCGTGAATTATCGACTCGCACACGCTATTACCCGAACAAGATCGAGCATTGCCATGACACCGAATGTGATGGTAATCGTACGCGCAATGGGATGGATGCCACCGAGAGGCCTTGGCGCAGACCTCGAACCGGGGCACGCCCACGGCCCGGCGCGACTGGAGCCGGGCAAGTAGCCTCCTCGTCTCGTCGAACAGTCCCGATGTTCAACGGTAACGGGATAGTTCATCCATGTCATCTCGAAAGACCAGGCAACTGTATCCACGAGTTCAACTCGATGGCCCGAGAGGACACGGGTTTCACTCACGCAGATCGGTGGTCTGGTGCGAGCCCGGCGGTGCTCGCTAGATTCGGAATCCAGTGCCCACCAGTGCAATCGGAGGTCCCCATGGGGCAGACCGTCCATGACACGGTGTCCGTCTCCTGGCTCCGTGACCATCGGGGCGAGCCCGACCTGCTGGTCGTGGACGCGAGCACCGACTTCACTGTGCTCGACGACGCGACATTCACCCTCGAGTCGGGGCGCACCGCGTACGCGGCAGCCCATGTCCCGGGCGCGGTGTTCGCCGACCTACTCACCGACTTCGCCGATCCGGCGTCCGATCAACCGTGCACCGCACCGGAATCGGAGCGCTTCGCCGCGGCCGCAGGCGCGATCGGCATCGGCGACGGGGTACGCGTCGTCGTCTACGACCAGCACGACGGAATCTGGGCCACTCGCTTCTGGTGGCAGTTGCGTTTGGAGGGTTTCGACGACGTCGCGGTCCTCGACGGCGGCCTTCCCGCATGGCGGGCGGCGGGCGCCGAGGTTTCGGACTCCCCGGTGACACCCACACCGGCCACCTTCACCGCCCGCCGCCGCCCTGGCCTCATCCGATCCACCGACGAGGTGGAGGCGGCGACAGCCGATGACAAGTTCCTGCTCGTGGGCGTCCTGGACGCCGCGACCTATCGTGGCGAGACAGACGTTTTCGCCCGACCCGGCCACATCCCTGGAAGCATCAACCTGCCGATCGACCAGATCCGCGACCCGGAGACCGGCGCACTACGCCCCCTCGAGGAACTGCGGGTCTTGTTCGCTGCCGCGGGTCTGCTCGATCCAGCGATCACGCCCGTGACCTACTGCGGCGGAGGCGTCGCGGCAACGGGAGTCGCCCACGCGTTGGCACTGGTCGGGCGCGACGACGTCGCTGTCTACGACGGATCCCTGACCGCATGGACCGCCGACCCCACGCTACCTCTGGTCGTCGGCGAGCAGCCTGGTTGACCCAACAGCTCCGGTCGGCACTACGTGTGCCGGAACATGGAGGCATGGACAACGGTGGACAGAATTCGACGGGAAAGCTGGTCATGGTGCGCCATGGCGAGTCGCACGGCAATGTCGGCAAGCGGCTCGAAACTCGTATTCCCGGACCATCTCTCACCGAACGCGGCACCGCGCAGGCCGCACGATTCGGAGCCGCCGTCGCCGGTTCGCCGCGACTGTTCTGCTCGGCCGCGCTGCGGGCCCGCCAGACCGCCGAGCAGATCGAGTCGGTCGTCGGAGGTCCGGTGATTGTGCTGGACGGTGTGCACGAGGTGCAGGCCGGCAACTTCGAGGGAGTCGACACCGACGTCGCGCACCAGGCATTCCACCAGACCTATCAACGGTGGCACAGTGGGGAACTCGACCTGGCGGTTCCCGGCGGCGAAGCGGGCAACGACGTGCTCGACCGGTTCCTGCCGGCGCTCGAGGACCTGCGCACGCGGTACCTGACGCCGGGTGCGGGCACTGATGTGGTGCTGGTCAGCCACGGTATGGCGATGCGGCTGGCGGCCGGCGCGATCAGCGGTGTGCCCACGGCGTTCGCCGCGAGCACACGCCTCGACTTCACCCAGACGATCGAGCTGACGCCGCGCTACGGTCCGGCAGCGCAGTTCCTCGGCTGGGGATGTACTCGGTGGGGGCACCACGTCCCACCGTTCGGCGACATCGCTACGTAGCTCAGACGCTGTCCCCCAGCAGGTTCAGCGCCCGGAAGTCGGCGAGATACTTGCCGATGAGGGCGCGATCGAGATGCGGGACGGCCAGGCCGACGGCGCGCAGTGCTTCCTGAAACTGCTTGGTGGGCAGTGCTGTTCGTGGCTCGGCAGGTTGCCGATAGGCCGGCAGCAGCGGGAGCACCGAGCGACGGCGGAGCGGTTCGGGCAAACGGGTCAGTGCCGCTTCGAACCGGCCGAGCCACTCCGGATAGCTGTCGATCCGCCGCACGGGCAGCCCTGCTTCGATCAGCCAGTCCACCAGCCGGTCCAGTGAGACGCCGTCGTCGTGGGGATTGGCGACATGGAAGACCCGGTGATCCGGTCGGGGATCCCCCCCGAGCGCCGTGATCGCCGCGGCGGTGAAGTCGACCGGAAGCCCGTCGTAGTGATCGTGGACAGGCCCGCCACGGACGAACGACCGCGGCGCGACCCCGGTGGCGCCCAGGCTCACCAGCAGCCGGGTGAAGGTATCCGCGACATTGAGCTGACCGATGTAGCGGCGGTGTGCCAGGGCCATGTTCGAGCGGAACACCGTCACCGGGAGTCCGCAGCGGTCATGGGCTGTGCGCAGCAGTATCTCCCCCGCCCACTTTCCTGCCTCGTAGCCGTTGGCGTAGCTGTCGTCGATGCGGCGACCGGGTGCGGCGACCTGGATGTCAGCGTCCTCGTCGAGCGCCGAGGAGTCGGCGACCGCGATCGTGGACAGGAAGTCGACCGACTTGACGCGGGTGCTCGACGCCAGCCGGATGATCTCGGCGGTCCCCACCACATTCGCGTCGAACAGATGCCGGTACGGGAGAACATGATTGACGTGCGCTGCTGCATGCACGACATGGTCGACCCGCGCAGCCAGCCGCTCCCACTCCGAACGGCCTACGCCGAGAGCGGGTTGCGCGATATCGCCGACAACGATCTCGAGATGCCGGGCCGCCAGCGCCCGGAACTCCGCACGCAGATCGACGTCGCTGTCGAAGACGTCGTCGAGCCTGCATCGCGCCGCCGCCGGGTCCGCACCACGCACCAGACAGATCAGCGTGCCACCGATATCGGCCAGCCGGCGCAGCCATTCCAGACACAGGAAGCGCCCGATATAGCCGGTCGCACCGGTCAGCAGGACGGTGCCGGCGACCTCGGCGACCGAAGGTAGCGCGTGCGCCCGCGCGACCGTCGCCGGGTCGAGGAACGCCTCCAGCGTCAAGTCCTCGGCACGCACCTGGACAGTGTCGTCCCCGTGGACGGCAGCGAAGCTCGGGCGCGCGAACTCCGGCTGTCGTTGTCGCCTAACGTATTCCGCGATCGCGGCGAAGTCCGTGCCCGGACCGGTGAGCAGCCCGGCGGGCAACTCCACGTCGAGCAGTTCGCTCAGCAGGCTCGAATACGTCACGACAGCCAGCGAATCACCGCCCAGATCGGTGAAACTCGCGCCGACGGGCAGATCCTTCTCGGCACCGCCGACGACCGCCCTGGCAGCCCGCACGACGACATCGAGCAACGGAAGCTCGGCCGCGCGCGCCCGCAGTTCACGCAGTTCGGCCGCCCGGTCGTCGGCGTGATCACGATAGATCCCCTCCAACCTCGCCTCGTAGCGCTCCCGCACCTTCGGGCGAAGCAGCTTACCCAGGCCGGACAGCAGACCGTTGTCGGCGGTGAAAGGTGCTGTTTCGACCAGGAAGTCGCGCGGGATCTCGTGCGCGGCCAGCCCCGTCTCCGACGCCACCTCGTGCAGGGCCGCCGTGAGCGCCGAGTCCAGTGACCCGGCGGCCAGTGCTTCGTCGGTCGGCACGATCACCGCGAGCAGGTAGGCGCGCTCGCTGGAGCCGTAGACGAAGATCTGCCGGATCAGCGGGCTGGTCCCATAGACGGCCTCCAGCCGGGCTACCGTCACGAACTCGCCGTTGGACAGCTTGAGCACGTTGTTGCGCCGGTCGAGATAGACGAGGTGGTCGGGTGCGATCTCGGTCATGACATCGCCGGTGCGGTAGTAGCCCTCGGCGTCGAAGATCGCCGCGGACAGCTCGGGCCGGCGGTAGTAACCAGGGATCGCGGTGGATGCGCGCACCAGCAGTTCACCGCGCGGATGTGGCCGGTCGGTGGTGAAGTAGCCCAGCTCGGGCACGTCGAGCAGCTTGTAGTCGGTCACCGGCGGACGCTGGATGCGATGGTCGAGCAGGATGTCGAGTGCTTCGGTGGCGCCGTACCCGTCGTGCAGTGCGAAGCCGAGCAGTGCCTCGGCGAACAGTTTCGCGTCGGCTGCCATCGGGGCGCTACCGAAGATGGCGTACACCGCGCGCCCGCCGAGCACCTCGCGGCGCAGGGTGTCGAGGGCGGCCTCGCGCGCGAGGTCCGGGTCCGCGCCCGTTGCTCGGCGCCGGTCCACGTCGTCCCGGAACCGGTGCAGCAGCAGCTCACAGACCCTCGGCGCGAAAGCGATCTCCGTGGGCCGCACCAGCGCGAGGTCGTCGAGCAGAGTCGAACGATCGGGACACCCCGTGAAATAGGTGGTGCCGCCACGACCGAACGTGCCGTAGAGCGAAAGCCGCGCCGCCACATGGCTCATCGGCATATACGCCAGGGTGAGGGCGGGCACCGGACTGGCGTTGAGCCACATCCTGGTGACCAGCCGCTGGGTGTAGATCGCGCCTTTGGGCGTTCCGGTGCTGCCCGAGGTGTAGATGAGCAGGCTCATCGAGTCGGCGTCATCGACGAACAACGGAGCCGACGGCTCGGCACGGCCGTCGCTGACGATCTCGTCGAGCGTGCGCACGGCGACAAGGGGCAGTCGGCGTCGAGCGTCGGCGAGAATGCGGGCGTGCTCGTCGTCTCCGAGGTTCACATCGAAGATGATCAGAGCCCGTGGAAACCGCTGTGCCGGAATGCTTCCCACTACCCGGTCGAGGAACTCCACTCCTACCGCGAGGACGCGCGGCGCGGTCTCGGTCAGGATCGTTGTCAGTTCGCCACCGGAAGCGTTGGCCTGCAGCGGAACTGCCACCGCGCCCAGACGCACGCACGCGAGATCGAGCGTCGCGTAGTCGCCACCGGTGACCCCGAGGATCGCCACGAAGTCACCGGGTCGCAACCCGAAGCCCCACCAGGACGCCGCGACCGCACCGACGCGATCCCACAGCTCACGATAGGTGATGGTGTGGAACTCCGGCCGCAATCGTGTTGTTCGACAGCCTGTCTCACTGTCGACAACGAGTTCGGTGACCCGCTGCCCGACGGCGGGCCGATCACCGTAGCCGGTCATCACCGTCTCGGCGAGATGAGCCAACGGCAGTGCGGGTTGTCGAAGCTTCGCCGAGAGTTCTGGGTCGCGCAGCGCGGCCCTGGCCTGCGCGTCGCCCTCGCACAGGATCTCGATCCGGCGTTCCAGCGGAATGCCCGCACTGCCCATGGTCTCAGCCCCTGCCCACGAACGGCATCGTCGTCGGAAAGACGCCGAGAAATTGGATATTCGTGTCCAGCGGCATCGAGGCCATCAGCACCAGCGCCTCGGTGAACCGCTCGGCCGGGATGGTCTGTTCGACCGCCAGTGTGCCGTCGGCCTGCCGCGCCGCCGGTTGCCCACTGCCGTCGGGCGGCGTCACATTGCCGACATCTATTTGCCCGCAGGCGATTCCGTGCGCGCGCCCGTCCAGTGACAGCGCCCGGGTCAGGCCGAGCAGCGCGTGTTTGGCCGTCGTGTAGGCGATGGCATTGGGTCTGGGCGCGTGCGCGGACGGCGCGCCCATATTGATGATCCGGCCACCACAGGGCGACTGGGCACGCATCACGCGGAAGGCCTGCTGCGCGCACAGGAACGCCCCGGTGACGAGAGTGTCGAGTGCGCGATTCCAGTCCTCGACTCGGATGTCCTCGATGGGACAGCGCGGTACCGCCGCCCCGGCGTTGTTGAACAGCAGATCCAGGCGGCCGAAATACCGCTGCACTCCGGTGAACAGGTCGGCGACCGCGGTGGGATCGGTGATGTCGGCGGGTGCCACCAGGACTCGGCTCGCGGGGACGTTCGCGAGGTCGGCGGTCTCCTTCAGCAGTGTTTCGCGACGGCCGGTCAGCGCGACCGACCAGCCCTGCTCGAGCAGCGCGAGGGCCGCCGCGCGGCCCAGCCCACTACCCCCACCGGTGACCAGGGCGATGCGACCTTCGGTGCTCATCGGTTCTCCTTGTCCACCCACAGCCGCAGCACGCGGCGCGCTTTCGGTCCCGGTTGGTCGATGTAGGGCGATCGACCGTGCAGTGCCCGGCTGTTGCGGATGATCAGCAGATCGCCCGCGGCCAGCATCAGATCGAAGCCGACGCCGGGGCGGTGCAGCACCTCGTCGAGTACGTCGAGCGCGGCGAGCCGGGGTGCGTCGGCGGGGTCGTCGGCATTCAGCGAGGCACGCACGGTTCGGGTCTGGTAGTAGCAGCCGATGGTGCCGTCGGGCTGGGTGAACAGGATGGGCGACACCACGATCTGCGGTCCGGCACGGCCGGTGCGGTCGTAGGTCCAGTCGCCACGCAGCAGCGAAAGGGTCTCGCGGTCTTCGGCTTCCAGGATGTCGTTGACCCGGCGGGCGCCGGCGAGCCGCGTGAATCCCTGCCCGTCCGCCGCCGGTTGCAGACACACCAGGACCAGCAGATCGCAGGTGTCGCAATGGAATCCGAGTGCGGTGGCGCCGTCTCCCTCGCGATCTCGCAGGACCTGGCGCAGGTCGCCCGCGCCGTTCTGCGGAACGACCACGCCGATCCCGTCGAGCACGAACAGCAGCGTGCGGGTGATGTCGTCTTCCGAGGCGGCGGGATCGACGAAGTCGGCGACGTGGGCGAACCCCACCCGTTCGATAGCGCCGTCGACGAAGGCGTGCACGGCGGTCCGCACCTTGCCCGCGTCGTCGTCGGTCGCGGCGAGGGTGTCGCGGTCGTCGCCGGGCAGTCGCAGCGACCACACCGCGGGGTCGCGAGCGATCTCGGCTGCGTCCCAGCTGATCTCAACGGATTTCGACATGGTTGGTCCCGTTCCTTTCTGCGCCGTCACCGGTCGCGAGGCCGACGGCCTTCGACCACAGCGCGACCGCGGTGTCGATCTGGTCGGCTGTCACCACCAGCGCCGGAATCATCCGGACGACATTTCCGTAGGGTCCACAGGTCAGCAGCAACAGCCCCAGCGCCGCGGCGGCCTGCTGCGCGCGTTTGGCGGTGTCGGGATCCGGTGTGCCCTCGGGCGTGCAGAACTCGATGCCGATCATCAGGCCGAGCCCACGGACGTCCGCGATACCGGGAACGGCCAGCGCGTCGGCGCGAATCGCGGCGAGCAGTCGTTCACCCTGGACAGCGGCGTTCTCGACCAGCTGCTCGTCCCGGATCACCGCCAAGGTCGCCAGGGCGGCCGCGCAGGCCACGGCATTGCCGCCATAGGTTCCGCCCTGCGAGGACGGCCAGGCCCGGCGCATCAGCTCGGTCGACGCGGCGATGGCCGAGAGCGGGAACCCGCTCGCCAAACCCTTGGCGGTGACCAGGATGTCGGCGCGCGCATCCGGTTCGTGCTGATGCGCCCAGAATTTCCCGGTGCGGCCGAACCCGGTCTGCACCTCGTCGAGGATCAGCAGCATGCCGTGGCGATCGGCCCGTTCACGCAGTCCGGCGAGGAATCCCGGCGGTGCGGGCACATAACCCCCCTCACCGAGCACGGGTTCGACGAGCAACGCGGCGGTCTCGGCGGGCGCGGTCACAGTGGCCAGGACATGATCGAGACCGTGCAGCGCGTGGTCGACGGCGGCCTCCTCGCTCAGGCCGAGCCGGAACGCCGCCGGGAACGGTGCCACCGCCACACCGGGCATCAGCGGCCCGATACCGGCCCGGTATCGGGTCGAGGCGGTGGTCAGGGCGGCCGCCCCCATCGTGCGGCCGTGGAAGGAGCCGTCGAAGACGACGACGTTGGGTCTGCCCGTGGCGTGCCTGGCCAGGCGTACCGCGGCCTCGATCGCCTCACTGCCGGAGTTGCTGTAGAACAGCGAATCCAGACCGGGCGGCAGCACCGAGCCGAGCTGCGCGGTCAGTTCGAGCAGCGGCTCGTGCAGGACCGTCGTGTACTGGCCGTGGATCAAGCGAGCGACCTGCTGTTGCGCGGCCTCCACGACGCGGGGATGGCAGTGGCCGGTGCTGGTCACCCCGACACCGGCGGTGAAATCGAGATACTGCTCGCCTGCCGCGTCGAACAGATACATTCCCGCACCGCGGCATGCGGTGACGGAAGTGGCCTGGGCGAGAACCGGGGAAAGCTCGGACATTCGACCTCCTATCGATGAGATGTGGGTCAGGCGGTGCGGTCGGCGGTCGCGACGGCCGGGAAGTACCCGGCCTCGGCCCCCCACGCCAGCGCGGTCGACCACCATCGCGGGGTCGGCGCGGCGAAATGGATGCCGAGCCGGTTGAGCGCGGCGACAGTCCAGGAACTATCGATCCGCACATTGCGGTCCGCGTCGTGGTGCGACCACGCCATGGCCTGCCGCACCGCGGCCGAATGCGACCGCTCGACCCGGGCGAGTGCGGCCGTGAACGCGGTGTCGTCGGTGAGCACGACCGGGTAGCCGGCCGCGGCACTCCAGGCCACGAGCTCGTCGTGGGCCACCAGATGCGGGGTTTCGACGTGATAGACCCCGGGCGCGCAGGCGGGTCGGCCTGCCAGTGTGGCGATCGCCGCGGCGACGGTGTCGACATAGGAGAACCCGAAACTCACCGCGGGCCGACGTGGCGCGGCACCGGCGAGCAGGTAGCCGCGGATCATCTGGTAGACGCGGTTGTCCCCGATATTGCGTTGGAACGCCCCGGTCCGGCTGTCGGCCGCGATGTGCCCGCTGCGATGGATATAGCACTGCCGACCCTGGGCCGCCCACCGTCGCACGGTCAGTTCGGCCCCGAATTTGGCCCGTTCGTAGGGCGTTCGGAAGTACTGGCCGATCCGCAGGTCGGCTTCGCTGAATCGTCGCACGGTGCCCTCGACACCGCCGGCGACGCCGAGGGTCGACAGGTGGTGGAACCGGGCGTCGGGTGCGTGCGCGTCGATCCAGGCAAGGAGTCCGGACACCGCGGTGTGGTTGGTTCGTTCGAGTTCGGCGGGTGCGGCGACCAGTCGGGTGTCGGCGGCGGCGTGGATGATCACCTGCGCCCGGCCCGCCGTGCGGGTCGCGTCGACCGACATCCCGAGGTCGGTCCGGGTGATGTCACCGGCGAGCACCCGGATACCCCGCACGTGGCGCAGCCGCTGCCGGGCCTCGATGTCGCGCTCCCCGCGCACCAGACACGTCACCTGCGCGTTGCGTGCGAGCAGCGCCGAGAGCAGATGTCCGCCCAGATAGCCGGTCGCGCCGGTGACCAGCACTCGGGGCGCCTCCTCGACCACCCGCACCGCGGCCCGCGGTGCGCGCGCGCCCGCGAGCAGAACCTGCCCCGACGTCGATAGTGCCGATGTCGTGGCGGGGGCGGCGACCGTGCCCGCGTACTCGGCGACGGCACCGGCGAAACGGGTCATGATCTGGCGCGCCCGGTCGTCGGAGTCCGGGGACCCCGGGTGCACGAGGTCGGTGACGAGGCGGCCCTCGACGATGCGAGCGGTGAGCTTGAGCCGATAGAGCAGGTCGCAGTGGGGATTGCGCGCGGTACCCGCCTGTTCCGGCGCGACCGACCAATCCAGGGTCTGCTTGTCCGGCAATTCGTACGTGCCGAGAAAATTGAACCCGATGTCGGGGCGCGCACCCACGGTGTCCATCGGCTGCTCGGGCGTGCCCGCGAGGAGGCGTTCGATCTCCGCGGCGGAGTGGGTGGGCTCCGACGGTGAACGTCGTTCCAGCAGTATCCATTTGGCGGCGGTGAACCAGCCGACCGTATCGAGGTACTCACCGCCGCCGTCACCGGCGTCACGGCCGTGGGTCTCCACCTCGACCGCGAGCGACTGCTCCTCACCGCGCTGCACCGCCGCGGCGAATGCCGACAGCAGCAGGGCTTCGAGCCCTTGCGCACCGCCGTACTCGCGGACGAGCGCGGCCGTCGCGGTCCGGTCCAACGTCCACACCAGGCTCGCTGGTCGTGGCGCCGGCCCGATCGTGCGAGCCGGGCGCCGCACCACCGCGGCCACGGAGCCGCCACGATCGGCCGCCCAGCGGTAGTAGTCACCGGTACCCGGCAGGTCGAACTGCTTGCCGTGCAATGCCGTTCGATACGCGTAGGCGAGATCGTCGAGCAGGATGTGCCAGGAGAACCCGTCGACGGCCAGGTGGTGGACCACGATGGCGAGGCGATCGTCGTGGTCGTCACCGCCGTCGAACAGGTGCACGCGCAGGAGCCGCCCCGCCGCCGGGTCCAGGCCGAGGTGCAAGTCGGTGCAGGTACCCTCGACGAACTCCGCGATCCCCGCGGCCGATCGCGGCAGCCGGGAGAACGAGACCGTCGCCACCTCGTCGACGGCGCGACAGGCGCCTGGTCCGGTGGGCCCGATCTCGGTACGCAGCACAGCATGTCGCTCGGCAAGATCGGTCACTGCGCGCGACAGGACACCGGCGTCTACAGCGTGACCGCAGCGCAGCACCACCGACTGATTCCACTGCCGGTGATCACCGACCGGCTGTGCGAACATCCACCGCTGGGCAGGCCCGAGCCGGCGACCGGGCTGCTGTCCCCCGCCGGCCTTCGACGCGCCGGCGTCGATCGGTCGTGCGACCGCCGCCAGCCGCCGCGGAGTCGCATGCTGGTAAAAGTCGTCGAAAGTCACGCGCTGACCACGCCGGTAGAGGTAGGCGATCGTGCGCATGGCCAGAATCGAATCGCCACCGAGGTCGATGATGTCGGCCTCCGGATCGACCGACTGCACTCCCAGCGCACCTGCCCACAATGCGGCGATGCTGTGCGCGAGGCCGCCCGCCGGATCGTCGCCTCGACGAGTCGAGCCGGCGGCACCGCCCGCACGGGAGTCGAGCAGTGCGGTCACCATCACGCCGACGCGGGGGCGATCCAGCTTGCCCGTGGATCCCAGCGGCAGTTCCGGCAGCACGAAGATCGGCTGTGGCACCGCGTAACCCGGCAGCACTTCGTGCAAGTAGGCACGCAGTGCCGCCAGTGTCGCGGCATCGTCGGTGCGCGGCGTCAGCCGAACAGCCGCACGGAGCCGAGGGCCCACGGCCGTCGACTGGACGACCACGGCTGCCCGCTCGACGCCGGGCACGCACTCGGCGGCTCGTTCGACCTCGGCGGGATCGACCCGGAACCCCCGAACTTTCACCTGACGGTCGACGCGGCGCACGAACACGAGTGCTCCGTCCGCGCGCCGCCGACAGATGTCGCCGGTGCGGTAGACCCGGTCGTCGTCGCGCGGTACGAACTTTCTCGCGGTGTCGCCCGGTGACCCGAAATAGCCTGCGGTGACCCCCCTTCCGCCGATGTACAGCTCACCCTCCGATCCGTCGGGGACCGGCTCGCCCCGGTCGTCGAGCAAGCGCAGCGTCGTTGTCGCGCCGATGGCCGTTCCGATGGGAACGACCTCCTCCTCTGGCAGTTCGGCCGCCGTGGTCGCAACGAAGCACGTCGCGCCGACGGTCGTCTCGGTGGGACCGTAGTGATTGACCACCCGGTGCGCGATACCGCGGGTGAGCAAGCTCGCGGCGAAGGTGCGGGAGAGCGGTTCGCCGCCGAGCAGCACCGCGTCCAAAGGCTCACGGTCCGCGTCCTGTTCGAGTGCGCCCAGGTGAGACGGCGTCGTCTTCAGTACCGAGATACCCGCCCGGCGCACCGCGGGCCAGAAGGCCGCTGGGTCGCGGGTGTCGCGATCGGCGACGACGTGCACCGAACCAGCGCTGGCCAGTGCGAGCAACCACGCCGTGTGGCCGAGATCGGCCGCCAATGTCGTGACATGTCCGACGCACGGCGCGTTGCCGGCATCGAAACCCAGCCGTTCGCACAGTGCCCGCGCATAGTGAGTCGCGTTGCCGTGTGTGACCGCGACCGCCTTCGGCTCGCCCGAGGACCCGGACGTGAACGAGAGATAGGCGAGGTCACCGGCATCGACGTGGCACGCACCGCCCCGTGCGTCGCTCTCGATCGCCTCGACCGGATCGATGACGACCGATCCGTAGTCGGTGACCGTCGCCGACACCGCACAGCGTGCCCCGACAGCGTCGAGTCGGCGACGCAATTGACCTGCACTCCACGAGGATTCGACCGGAACCGCGACCGCCCCGCGGCACCACACCCCGAACATCAGCGCGCATTGCCGGGCGTCTCGTTCGCCGAGAACAGCGACACGATCGCCTCGGGCGACCCCCGACGCGCGCAGTCGGTCCGCGGTCACCTCGGCTATTCGCTCGACCTCGCGATAGGTGAACACGCGGTCGGCATCGGCCAGTGCGGGTCGCTGTGGGTGTTCGCGCGCGTTACGCCGCAACAGGTCGATCAGCGTATCCGCGTTCATCGCCGCACACCTTCGCCGCGCAGCTCACCGGCCACGACACCGTCGATCAGATCCCCCTCGGGCAGCCTGCCCGCGAGTTCCCACGCGATCATGCGGTGCAGCCCGTCGAGGTGGAACAGTCCTTCCTCGGCCCGCAGATCGGCATAGTCGCTGTGCCCGGCCGGAGCGGCGCTGAGAAACACGGTGGTGAACGGCGCTTCGGTCAGGGCGGTGATCAGCCCCGTGCACACCGGGTTGGCGGCGGCCAGATCGGCCCGTTCGGTGCGCAGTCGCGCGGCCGCCTGTTCGACCGTCAGCCCGGTGCGCGGCACCAGTTCCCGCTCGCCGCCCTCGCTCAGATGCCAGGGCAGGGTCACCGCGGCCAGATCAGCCCGCGACAACAGCACCCGGGTCCAGGTGCCCGACAATTCGTCACCCCGGCGAAGATTGTCCTCCCCTTCGCGGAACCGCACGCCCTCTTCGGCCCCGTGCGCGCAATGCTCATCCCGGTAGATCGCCAATACCTTGGCGAGATCGCTGTCTCCGACGATTCTCATGATCGGGCGCCCCTATCTTTGTGCGATATCGTCTCGGAAATGCTTGTCGGCGAACAACTCCGGCGAAAGCCCGGTGCCGAGGCCCAGCTCACGCGCACGTGCCAACATATGGCGCCAATACGGTTTCACCGGCCGCCAGCGCGCCGCGCCGGTCTGGCAATAGGACGCGTCGACGAAGTAGCGATGCCGGTCCGACGTCGTCGTCGACAGTCGTCGCGCGTGCAGTAACGCCGAATGCAAGAGCACCGTCGAACCCGGTGGTAGCGAATCGATCACCACTTCACCATCGAGATGGTCGGTGCCGACATGCGCCATCGCTGACTTTTCGCGCGACTGATGATGCGACCCCGGCAGAATCACCAGCGCGGCCATGGTGTCATCGAGTCCGGTGAGGTAATGCAGCGTGTGCACCATCGCCAGGGTGGAATCGGCCAGATCGTTGGGTTCATAGTCGTGGTGCCACGATTTCGCCGCGATCGTCGCGTCATGGCGGTCACTGTGCAGATGGTGGTAGACGAAATCGGGTCCGAGCAGCTGGGACAGGATCGCCATCAGCGGCCGATACGTCAGGATTTCCCCGTGCGCGGGCAATTCCAGCTCCATCACCGGCGGTATTCCGTAGGTCGCGGGATCGCGGCAACTGTCGATGGACCGCGCACGTAATCCCTGGTCCACCCAGCGGTCCACTTCCGGCAACAGCCGTGCGCGCAGTTCGCCCGGAATCAGTCCCGGCACGATCAGATAGCCCGATTCGGCGAATTGTCTCGCCGCGAGAATTCCGGTGTGATCATCATCGAGAACAGGCCGCATCAGCCCGCCCCTCCCTTCGACAACAAGCGATTACACGGTGGGAACCAGAGACGCTTGCGCGTCCCGCAGCCAATTCAGGGTGCGTTCGATGCCATTCGGCAGGGCGGTGGTCGCCTCGAGGATTCGCTCGGCGCGGGCGCGGGCGACATCGAGGCAGCTGCGGCGCACTTCACCGTCGCGAGCGGCGGCATAATGCGGCAGCCACGCGGTCGGTTGCAGGCCGGCGGCGGTGCGAATCGCATCGACCAGTCCGTTGACGGTGATCTCGACCCCGGTGCCCACGTTGTATTCACCGAAACTGTGCTGACCACATTGCGCGGCAGCGATATTGGCTTCGACCACGTCGTCGACGTAGACGAAATCCCGGGTCTGCATTCCGTCGCCGTAGATGATCGGCGGACGACGATCCAGTGCGGCCGCGCAGAAACGCAGCACGACACCGGCATCACCGTCGAGTGATTGCCGCGGACCGTAGACATTGCTGTATCGCAGGGCCACGACATCGATATTCGTGGTGTCGGCGAACCAGCGCCCGTATCGTTCGCCCGCCCATTTCGCCAACCCATAGGCCGACGGTGGATCGGGCGCGGTCGCCTCGGGTGTCGGGTAGTGCGCGGACTCGCCGTAGATCGCACCGCCGGTCGAACTCAACACCACGCGCCGCACCCCGGCGGCCACTGCGGCGGCCAGCACACTGACCACACCGACCACGTTCTGCTCGGCGTCTGTCACCGGATCCGCGATCGAATAATGGACGCTGACCTGCGCGGCGAGATGGAACACCACATCCGGATGAAACCGCTGCATGATCTCGCGGACGGTATCCGCCGATCGGACGTCCGCACTGACCAAGTTCGCGCCGCGGTGCAACGCCGACTCGAGATTTCGAACATTGCCGTGGCTGAGGTCGTCCACCACGAGCACTTCGGCGCCGCGTGCCACGAGCGCATCCGTCACATGCGAACCGACAAATCCGGCACCTCCGGTCACCAACGCACGCATCACTCAGGCCCCCTGAGAAGAAGTGGTCGAGAACCATCACGAGTGGATGGCTCGAGTTGTGAACGATGTTGTCCTACAGAATATTTCGGAACATCTGCCGAACCCGACGGTCCAGTCACCGTAACACGCTGTTATCCAATGATGTTGCAACTCAACAGGTTTCAATATTGCGTTCGCAGTGCGAGTCATGATGTGACACCGGGTCGAGTATCGGACACAGTCGAGGAGGTGCCGGCGGCGAGGTGCCCGGCCAGCAGATGCGCTGCGGAATCAGGGGATCACCTAGCGCGCGCCGAACGGGACATAGGCGACTCAGCTCTCGTTCCCGTCTTGCTTTGCGCCACACTGTGTTTGGATCGAAACAATCGCATTACGCACTGCAGGTGGGTAATCGGTCGATCAACGGCAGGAGCGATCTCATGCGCGGCACCGTCATCCACGCCCCCGGCGACATCCGCGTCGAACAGCTGCCCGACCCCCGGATCGAGGCACCGACCGACGCGATCATCCGCACCGTCGCGACCTGCGTGTGCGGGACGGACCTGTGGGTCTACCGCGGCATCGAGGCCGTCCACGAACCGCAACCGATGGGCCACGAGTACATCGGTGTCATCGAAGAGGTCGGTGCCGAGGTGCGCACGCTCCGGCCCGGCCAGTTCGTCGTCGGCTCGTTCGCCACCTCCGACAACACCTGCCCGAACTGCCGCCACGGCTACCAATCCCGCTGTGTGCACCGCGCATTCCTGAGCACCTGCCAGGCCGAATACATCCGTATCCCGAATGCCGCGGGTACCCTCGTCGCGCTCGACGAGACCCCTGATCGCCGTCACCTCCCCAGCCTGCTCGCCCTCTCCGATGTGATGGGCACCGGCTGGTACGCCGCCATCGCCGCCGAAGTACACCCAGGGGCGACCGCAGCTGTGGTCGGCGACGGCGCGGTCGGGCTGTGCGCCGTGCTCGCCGCACGGGAACTGGGCGCCGAACGGATCATCGCGATGAGCAGGCATCCCGCACGACAAGAGCTCGCACTGGCGTTCGGCGCAACCGATATCGTCACCGAACGCGGCACGGAGGGCGTCGCGGTAATGCTGGAGCTCACCGGCGGCATCGGCGCGGACTCGGTGATGGAATGCGTCGGCACCGGCGAGTCGGTGACCCAGGCTCTGCGCTCGACCCGCGCGGGCGGGAATCTGGGCGTCGTCGGTATCCCCCATGCTGTCGAACTCGACAGTGCCGAGATCCTCGCGTCCGCGGTGGGTGTGCGCGGCGGCGCGGCCCCCGTGCGCCGGTTCCTTCCTGATCTCATCGACCGCGTCCGCACCGACCGCATCGACCCCGGCCGAGTCTTCGACCTCGTGCTCCCCCTGGACCGGATCGCCGAGGGCTACCGCGCAATGAACGAACGCCGAGCCGTCAAAGCCCGACTACTACCGTAATTTTGGGCGCGTCGGATCCCGCACGACCAAGGTCGGTGGCCGTCAACCGAGCCGGCAGCTCACCGTCGCGGCCAGGGTCGCCATAGTGAGTCCCGGCAACGCCGCGACAGGCCCCGGCGCGTAGTCGCGCGCTGCCTTTCGGCGACCGATATTGCCGTGGGGCGCGGGAAGCATTCCCGCGCCCCACTGTTCGCCGTTGCTCGAGCGCCCTCGAATCAGTGGCCTTTGCCGAATCTGCTACCCGCGTGCGGCGTTCGCGGTCGTGATGAACTCGATCTGCGCGGGTGAGGGTCCGCAGAACTCGCTCTCGATCCGGTCGGACTCCTGGGCCTGCATCCGGTACATGCTCTCGCGCAGGCCTTCGTCGCCGCCGTGGAAGCCCTCCAAGAGCCTCATCCACCGAGCCGCCATTTCCTGCGCCTCGGGCGAGGTCGGGTCCGTGCCCGCCGCGATCGCCGCGTCGACCTGGGGGATCAGCACGGCCCAGTCCGCTTCGGCTTGCTGAATGCGCTGTTCACCGAGTTCCTCCCGGCGCAGCGCGAGCTGGGTCAACTGCTCTTCGGTGAAGTATTGCTTGATGGTGTCGTCGACCATGACGGTCCTCCTGATCAATTCCAGGAAGTGATCCGTGGATGCGTCCGACCGGCTTTGCACCGTGGCGGTCAGTGCCGCGACCAAGGCATGCAGATCCCGGGTCGCGGCCAGTTGCGCGGCCAGATAGTCGCGGTGAGCGGCCAGTACCTGCGTCATCGCCACGGAGCCCGCGAGCAGATCCGCGATCTGATCGAGCCCCAGGCCCAGTTGCCGCAGAGCCAGCACTTGATACAGCCGCTCGACATCGCTCGCGGTGTAGAGCCGGTGACCCGTGCCGGACCGTTGCGCCGGGTGTACCAACCCGATCCGGTCGTAATGATGCAACGTCCGCACCGTCAATCCGGCCTCGGCCGCGAGCTCACCGACTTTCCACACACGCCCGGTTCCGCGCTGGTCCATCCGCTTCATCCCACTTCCACCAGCGCCCTGTGCGCCGGTGTCGTCGACGGTAGAACCTGACCTTACGTCAGGTACAAGCCCGAATACGCCCGCCGAATCCAGAGTTCAGCACATCGCTAGACCCGATCCAGGGCCTTCCACGGCTGCGGCGGAAGTTCGGCAACGATACTGTCGCCGGGGCGGACCTCGCCACCGGTGACGACCACGCCCATGATTCCGGCCTTGCGCACAAGGGTGCCTGCCGCATCGTGGTGGACTAGCTGCTTCAACAGCCCGTCGTGGAACCTGTCGATCTGGACGCACGGGTTGCGTAGGCCGGTAATTTCCACGACCGCGGCGAAACCGATCCGCAGCAGCGCCCCCACCGGAAATGCGAGTAGATCCAGGCCGCTGGTGGTGATGTTCTCGCCGAGATCGCCGGGGAATACGGCGAATCCGTGTTCGGCGACCTCGGTGAACAGCTCCTCGTGCATGAGGTGAACCTGCCGCAGGTTCGGCTGGGTCGGGTCCTGCGCGACCCGAGAGCGGTGTTTGACCGTTGTTCCGGCGTGGACATCGCCCTCCACACCGAGTCCTGTCAGGAGCCGAATGCTCGGTCTGGTCGGCTTGCTGAACGAGTACTCACCGTTGCTGTTCACCGCGATCACTGTGCCGCTCATCGTGTTTCGTGCCCCTCGTCGTTCGAAACGTCACGGCGAGCGTAACCCGGCACAGCGCTGCCTCTCGGATGGTTTTCGACTCAGCGAGGAGTGGGGCACTGGCCTTCGTAGCGGCTCAAGCCGAGACCGTTGGCCTTCTTGCTGCGGCCTACGGGACCGTTCTTGGCGGAGCGGACCCAGGTGCCGTCGGTGTCGAGGACAGGCATGCGTTCGCTGAAGGCTCGGCTGTAGTGGATGGTGCCGTCGACGGTGAGGATGCCGTCGCGCACGTCGATATGGGCGACGGTGGCCCAGAAGGAGCTCTTGCCGTTGCCGATGATGACCGTGATCTGGTCGGCATCCTTGTCGGGGAGGCCGTCGGGACCGGGACGGCCGTACCGGACGCGCACGCGCGGGTTGCCGAACTTGTCGATGGCGCCCGCACCGTTGTCCACGGATTGGTAGACGTTGAGGAGCAGATCACCGTTCTCGGTGGGGCGGACGGTGACCTGTTCGGTGGCGGGGAGGTTGTCGGCCCCGGGGCCGCGGGTGTCGCCCTGGTGATGGATGAACGGCCACTGCGTGATGTCGCCCTGGTGGCCCTTCTCCCCGCTGAGGACCACGTAGTCGCCGGTGATCTCGTTGCGGCAGAAGAAGTACACGTCCAGGTCGCCCGTGCCGAACTCGGTGACACGACCGTTCGCGTCGTATTTCGCACCGCGGCCGTCCCACTCGAGACCGACGGTCAGGACGTAGCCCGGATCACCCTTGCGCAGGTCGATCATGGCGCGGCGATCCGGCGACTCCTTGGTCAGCACGACATCGACTTTGCGTAGATCGACCGAGGGCGCCGGAGACGTAACACTCTGGGGTGCAGGCGCTTCGGCCACGTGCGAGGAGACGTGGGCCGGTTCTTCGTCCGCGTCGACGACGATGCCGTGATCGGTCGCGAACGCCGCCAGCCCCGCGCTGTATCCCTGACCGATCGCGTCGAGACGCCACCCACTCCCCCGCCGATACAGCGCGACGGCTTGCAACACCGTCTCCGAATCCAGCCCCGGCGGCACGAAACTCACCGATTGACTGGAACCGACGGCGCAGACCCGTAGCCCGGCGACCGCGCCGAACCGAATCCCCTGCGCCTCGGTGCTGCCGGTGATCACCACCCGATGGATCTCGGCGGGCACTGCCGAGAGATCGACCGCGACAACAGCATCGGATTCCAGCCGAACGCCCGACGCCGCCGGATTGTTGAAGAACACGAAGTCGGCATCGGAACGCACCTTGCCGTCGGCGGTCAACAGCACCGCCGCGATGTCCACCGCCCCGGCCGGGCTGTCGAGATCCAGGCGCACCGTGTACCGCCCGTCGACGAGATCGGTCTTGGACCCTTTGGACACCTCGACCATCGTTGCCGCACTCCCACTCATGATTTCTACCCCTCCACCGGTCGGCTGAGCCCCACGGTACCCGCCGGGCCTGCCATCGGGTCTGCGTTCAGTGACCGGCACGGACCTGTAGGTATGTCCAAGCACGGGCGGAAAACCGTTGGGTCCGGTCACAGATCGAGACGCAGCGGTAGCGGAGGTGACGAGTGTGTCGTTGACTGGCTGGATGGACGTCCGTGAACTGATCGACCGCAAGGCGGGTCGTCGGGTCTCGGTGGTGGTGCCCGCGCTGGATGACGAGGACACCGTCGCCGGGGTAGTCGCTTCGGTGACGCCGCTGCTCGGTGGGCTGGTCGACGAGTTGATCGTGCTCGATGCGGGGTCCGCTGATCGGACCGTCGCGCGGGCGCGCGCCGCCGGGGCCGAGGTCTTCACGCGAGAGCAGGCATTGCCGGGGGTGGCGGTGCGGCCGGGCAAGGGCGAGGTGCTGTGGCGGTCGATGGCGGTGTGTACCGGTGACCTGATCGTTTTCCTGGACGCGGATCTCGTCGACCCCGATCCGATGTTCGCGCCCACCTTGCTCGCACCGTTGCTCGCCGACCCCCACATCGCCCTGGTGAAGGGCTTCTATCGCAGGCCGACGACCGATGACGCCGACGGCGGTGGCCGGGTCACACAGCTCGTGGCGCGTCCGCTGCTCACCGCGCTCGCACCCGCGCTGGCCGAGATCATCCAGCCGCTCGGCGGCGAATGTGGCGCCACGCGTGCGTTTCTCGGGCAGATCTCCATCGCCGGCGGGTACGGCGCGGAGATCGGGATCCTGCTCGATTGCTGGCAGCGGCGCGGTGTGTCGGCCATTGCCCAGGTCGACCTCGGGATCCGCGTGCATCGTCATCGGCCGACGCACGAACTGGCGGTGATGAGCCGCCAGGTCGTGGCGACTCTGCTCGACCGACTCGGCATCCGGGATTCCGGGATCGGCCTGGTGCAGTTCCTGCCTGGGGAAACCGGGTGGCGGCGAACACCTTCCGAGGTCAGCCTGGCCGACCGGCCACCGATGTCGCGCCACATCGCCGAGTACCGCGACATCGCCTGACACACGAGAACGCCGGCCCCGCGAGGGACCGACGTTCACGCCTCACACAGCGACGAGACCGAAGTCGAGCTTCACCAATTGGTCGGCGCAATCGAAATACCGGTCGTCGTGGGTGATCACGATGACCGTCTTACCGCGGCGCTTCAGATCGGTGAGGATCTCGTGGTAGAACACATCGCGGAACCGCGGCTCCTGATCGGCGGCCCATTCGTCGAAGACATAGATCTGGCGGTCTTCGAGCAGGGCGGTGAGCAGGGCCAACCGCTTGCGCTGCCCCTGCGACAGGTCGACGGTCGACAACCGCCCGTCCTGCACCGTCACCTTGTGCGCGATCTGCAACTCGTCGAGATAACGCTGGACTTCGGCGTCGATACCGGGGCGGTCGAAACCCAGGTAATCCTCGAACAGATGGAAATCGGTGAACACCGCCGACGAATTCTGCCGGTACCACTCGATGTTGTCGTGGTCGATCCTCTCCCCGTTGAGCGACAACGACCCCGAGCGTGGCACATACAGACCGGTGATGAGCTTGGCCAGCGTCGACTTCCCGCTGCCGTTGCCACCGACGATGAACGTGATCTGGCCCGGTTCGAAAACCAGGTCGATCGGACCGAGCCGGAAACCGGCGTCCTCGGACTCGTCGCGCCCGGGCGGCGGAGCCAGCGGGCGCACATCCACGCCACCGTGGTCGACCCAGTTCTTGCCGTTGACATCCACCTGACCGCCACCCGGATGCGCGCCGGGGTGAGCGGGATGCGGATGCGGCGGCCTGCCGTCGCCCTCGCGCGGCGGCATCCCCGGACGCGGTGGATGCCCACCCGGCCCGTGCGATCCCGGCGGCTGTGGCACCTGCGAGGGCGCCTCCGAACGATAGATGTAGCTGACGTTGGTCAGTTCCAGCTTGGCCTCCCCTGCCGCTGGACGCTCCGAATACGGCAGCGACTCCTCGTCGTGCAGCGTGGTCATCGACAGGTTCATCGCCCGGATCTTGGCCAGCGCCACATCACCACGCAGCAGATCGGGGATGCGGTGCATGAAGTTCTGCATCGGCATCGCCAGGAACGTGGTGACCAGCACGTAGCCGACCATCGTCTCGCGCGGCAGATCCAGTGCGGCCGCGATGACGAACAGGATCAGCGCCATCGTGCCCAGCTGCAACGCCTGGCCGAAGCCTTGGGCGTAGGAGAACTTCGAGCCCGCGTCGGTGTTCTGATCGCGCAGCGTGCCCGCCGAACCGAGCAGGTGCCGGTCCATGAAGTCACGGCGACGACCACGGTGCAGCTTCAGTTCCTTGATGCCGAGGGTGACGGCCTGGAACGATCGCAGCAACGCGTCCTCGTTCTCCCGAGCTTCCCGGTAGATACCGCGGACGCGCTTGAGAACCAGTTCGACACAAGCGATGCCGACCAATGTGCCGCCGACCGTGACCGCGAAAATCGGTCCCGAAACCACGGCGAGGAACACGAAGCAGCCGACGATGGTCGCCACATCCACGCAGATCGAGGGAATGGCGGTGACGGCCTGCGACAGCGAACGCACGTCCTCGGTGAGCGTCGCCATCAGGCGATGCATGCCGAGCCGTTCGAGGTGTTCCAGTGGGGCGGAGACGATTCCGGAGCTCAGGTCGCTGCGCAACCGGTAGATCGCGTCCTGGGAGAGCCGGATCAGCAGAACCTGCGACAGCACACCGCTGACGAGGATCACCAGACCCGTGCCACCGAAGCGCAGCAGCAGGTTGTCCGGCTGCGGGCGCGGCGAGACGACCGCGTTGATCAGCGTCACCAGGTAGGTGTTGGCGGCGCCGCAGATCAGGCCCGCGGCGACGACGGCCGCGATCCTGGCCGGCGACAGCGCGGCGAGAAAACGGAGCAGATGCATAACCTTCGGCTCTCAGCTTCGGATGACATCGAACACGATGCCCTCGAGGGTGACACCGGGTGCGAACGAGAACGCCACACCGGTAGAGATCGGTGCCGCTGTCTGTGCGTCGCGGATCATCCGCTCCAGCACGAAGATCAGCGAGACACTGAGCATGTTGCCGTGCTCGGCGAGCACCGCCCAGCTCGGCGCCGCCAGCTCGGCGGGAATGCCGAGCGAATGCGCCGACTCCTCGATGATGCGGGGGCCACCGGGGTGGATCGCCCACAACTCGATATCGGACTTGCCGAGTCCGTTGCGCGCCAGCACTTCCGACACCACCGGGTCGACACCGCGGTAGATGTAGTCGGGCAGGCTGGTCGCCAGTTCGCAGGTGATGCCCGCGTCCTTCACGCCGAGCACGATGCCGTCCTCGGCGTCGTCGAACAGGTGGCTGAAGCTGTCGCGGATCACGACGCTGCCTGCCGCGAGCGGCTTGTGCACCTGGTTGGCGCCGATTACCACCGCCCCGCAGCCGTCACCGAACAGGCTGTGGGTGATCACGTCGTTGACGTCATCGTCGAAAACGGCGTTGACCGAACTCAATTCGATGCACAGCACCATCGCCTTCTTGTCCGGATGGGCCCGGACATAGTCGACGGCGGCGCGGATGCCGTTCATGGCCGCGGCGCAACCCATGAAATTGATGACCATCCGGCCGACCTTCGGCGACAGACCCAGCTGCTTGACCACCGCGACGTCGACGCCGGGAGCGATGAAGCCGGTGCTGGTCACGAAGATCAACTGGCCGATATCCTCGGCCGGGTCGTCCAGCCCCGCGACGGCGCGCTGGGCGACGTCGACGGCGAGCGGCACGGCGTGTTCGAAGAACAGGTTCATCCGCTCCCGGATGGTGCCGGGCTGGCGGCTGAACTCGAGGAACTCGGGGTCGAGTGGGTCGATGGCGAGGTGGCGGGTGTCGATCCTGGTCTTGGCGTAGATCCGCGGAATGCGCTGGCGCTGAGCGGGATCGGAGAACAGTTCGGCGACCCGGCCCGCGTTCACGGACTGCTCGACGACCAGCGAGGGCGAACCGGTGGCGACCGCTTCGATCACGCCGACGGTCGTCGGCGGCGTGGGTGGTAGCAGGTCGTGCCCGCGCTCGACGTCGGGCGTGCGGAGCAGGTCAAAGGAAACAGACACGGGCACAAATCCTTTCGAGACAGATCAGAGGTGGCAACGGGCCGGGTCAGACGGTTCCGATGCCGGAGAAGCCCTGCGCGGTGTAGACGACACAGGTCTTCAGCGCTGATGGTGCGCAGTGTTCGCGCACGAAACCCCACCGGTTCTCCTCGGCCTCACGGGAGGGCGCGAGCAGATAGGTCCGGCACAGCTTGGGGAAACGATCTCCGAAGAAGCTCTTGGCGGGCAGCCACTCCACGCCGAACTTCGCGGCCTCCTCACGCACCACGTTCTCCGACGCGATGTTGGC
This sequence comes from Nocardia sp. NPDC055165, assembly GCF_053606985.1. Classification (NCBI taxonomy): domain Bacteria; kingdom Bacillati; phylum Actinomycetota; class Actinomycetes; order Mycobacteriales; family Nocardiaceae; genus Nocardia; species Nocardia sp. NPDC055165. The sequence continues at coordinate 186,718 of NZ_JBSGSS010000009.1, read as the reverse complement.
GAAACCACTGCGCTGGAACGGAAGTACGTGATGAGCACGGTGCGAGCTCAAGCCCGCCGAGAGGAAGCAGTCGACGTACTTGTTACCGACCACGGTCAGGTCGTAGGCCTGCTCGAGCTGGTTCACCGCCCAGTCCTCGGTCTCGGTGTGCAGTTCCTCGGTCGGGATCTCGAAGTCGTGGCTGGCCACCACCATGAAGGTGCTGATCCACAGCGTGATCACGAACTGCAGGCCCCAGGCGAGCAGGTCGCCCGCGATGGCGAAGGCCACGAACTCGGCCACCAGCAGGAACCGCATCCCGAACGAGCCGATGAAGTGCGGCAGCGCGCCACGCCAGCTGCCGTACATGTCCTTGATGCCCACCTTGCGGGTGAGCCGGCAGACATCGAGGAGGCGAATGATCATGCCCGTCAGCAGATGTCCGAACTTGTGCACGGTGTGCACCGGCACCCGGTACAGGCGCGGGATCTGCATCATCATCGTGAAGACGTTCTTCTTGATGTCGACTTCACTCTGGGTGTGCGGGTGGTGCAGTAGCGCGTGCCCGTCGGCGGTGACGAAAGACAGTGCGACATAGTTCATGTCGAAGGCGTTGACCGCGTACTTGTTCAAGCCCTTCTGCGCGCGGTGGATCGCGTAGTGACCGAACCCGGCCAGTGAGCTGCGCAGCAGCACCATCGCGATCACGAAGGCGGGCAACGGCATCCAGCTCGTGTCGTAGAGGCGCAGCGCCTGCACGGCGATGTAGGCGAAGATCAGCACGCCGACGACGATGTTGAACGCGCGGTCCATCCGCTGCAGCCGGGCCGCCAGCTCGGGTTCCTTGAGCCGGGCCTTCACCTGGTGCAGCAGATCGGACTTGTTGTCGAACTTGTACTTCGGGGTGTCGTCCCAGCTGTTGAAGCCGTCCTTGAACAGGAAGTCGGGGGCGTTGTTCTTCGGATGGATGTCCTCGGGCGTGGCATCGCGACCGAGACTGTAACGCTCGATCATCCGCGCGATTTTTTCCGGATCACGGTGGTAGGAACCGATGATCGAGGTGATATCGCGATTTTTCGTGCGGCCGATGAAGAATTCACCGCCTGGATGCTTGGAGATCCAGTCACTCAGGTCGTAGGCTCTGCCGTTATAAACCCATACGTTGTTGACGGGAGGCCGACCCCTCGGGCCGGGCGGTGGCGGGAGCTCGCGCTCCGCTTCATCAGGTCGATCATCGATCGTCATTAGTTCTTCCTCCGTGTCCGATCGGCGTCCGATGCGTGTTGCCTGCCGACCAGCGTCCCGACACGTATAGTCCTTGTGGCGCCTTGCATCTCGCTGAACATTCTCTTATTGGATGCGTACTCGTGCGTTCGTGATTCGTTTACCGCAGGCGACACCCAGACGACACACCGGCCCGGGGCTGCGGAGGGCACTGCGTGCCAGGCTCCGCTGACCCCGGACCGGTGTGGGTTGATCCGGTATTACCGGCGAATATCAGCCGGCGGGCTTGATGATGTTGACGGGCTTGGCCCAGTTCGACAGGCCGACGGTGACCTCGCCCTGATCCTTCTTCACCACGGCGCGAACAAGATTCGGGCCGTCGCCGGTGGACGCGGCGTCCGAGGGCTTGGTCGAATCGGAGGCGGGCGGGGCGGTGTCCTGGATCCACACGGTGATCGGCATGGTGCCCGCGTTCTGACCGATGCGCGGCACGATCGGGTCGATCACAGCGGCGTCGATGGTGCCGGAGACCTTGACAGTGTTGATGCCGTCGATCACCTCACGGCCCTCGGTCTTCGCGTTCTGGATATTGGCGATCACATTCGCGATGCCCTTGTCCTTGTCCAGGATGACGCCCGGATCGTAGACCTTCTCCGCCGGACCCGACGGCACGTAGCGGCCACCGGCCTGGGTGTACAGGACCTTGTCCACCACAAGGAACTTCGCCTCGGTGAACGAGGCTTCGGGGGTGAGCTTGACCTTCGCGTCACCCATCGCCGCGCCCGAGCCCTGGGTCTCGTTGGTGACATCGGCCGACACGGTTTCCACCGGCAGGTCGGGCAGGTTCTTGACATTGATCTTCAGGTGCACGTTGTGCAGGGTCTGCGTGGTCTTCGCCGACTCCTTCACGATCTGTGCGCCCTCGGGCAGCTGGCCGGTGGGCGCCGGGCCCGCCGTGGTGGCCGAATCGTCTTTGGTGCAGCCGGATACGAGGGCCGCGCAGACCGCCGCCGCCGCGACGACCGAAGTGATGCCGGAACGTCGCGCGAAGCGCCGACGCGAGGTGGGGTTCGGTGTCATGTGGATCAAGTTTCATCCCCTGGAGATGGTCGCATATCGGTATAGGGCAGCCGAAGACCATCGTTCATCTCGTGCTCCCCCGTCGGCGATAGTACCTGAGGAATTCAGTTTGCGAGTTGTGTCTTCGCGCTATCGATTTCGGATATCTGAGTCCCGGCGTGATCCGCCATCACCCCAGGTCAGCCGACCGGTGGAATCGCCGCCGATGATCTTCGCCGGGACGCCGCCGCTCGTCGTCCGACATCGCCAGCAGCACGGAGAGCTTCGCGGCCTCGGCGGCGTCGACCGGGGTGAAGATCTGGATCCACTCGCCGTCGGTGGCGGGCAGACTCATGATCGTCAAATGCATCGCGAGGTCACCCACAGCGAGATGCTGGATCACCTTGACCAGGTTCACCGGCACCGCCACGTCGTTGCGAGCCCACATTCGGGCGAACTCGGCGCTGGAAGTACACAGCTCGTCGATCAACTCCTGCCAGGCCGGATCGTCGAGGTGACGGACCGACGCACCGCGCAGGTAGGCAACCATGCGACGCAGATCATCGATGTTGTGCCGATAGGGATTGCAGCACTCCGGTGTCAGGAACACCGTGCGCAGCACATTGGCGTCGGGGCGGGCGAGGCCGGGAAACAACACGCGATAGGCGTCATTGTGCGCCAGGACGTCGTATCGGGAATCGAGAAGCACCGCGGGCAAGGGTGCGAGCTGGTCCAGGATCATCGGCAGACCGGGCGGCATCGCCGACTCCACCGCCGCAGCGGGCACCGACGGCACATCCGCGAGGCGATAGAGATGCACTTTCTCGGCGTGATCCAGGCCGAGGGTGCGCGCCACCGCGTCGAGCACCTGAACACTGGCGTTGATCGGTCTGCCCTGCTCCAGCCACGTGTACCAGGTGATGCCGATTCCCGACAGCTGCGCGACTTCTTCGCGCCGCAGACCCGGCGTTCGCCGCCGCGGGCCCGGTGGCAGACCCACATCCGCGGGGGTGATCTTGGCGCGACGGGACTTCAGGAACGCACCGAGCTGGGCTCGACGCTCGGTGCTCACCGAGCGCAGGTCGACCGCTTCACTCATCCCATCATCGTGGTCCATGCCGATCCCGGTATCCAGGTGGTGCTGGTACCCGGATCAGCTTGCGCTGCGTCGAATTCAGTGCGTGCGCAAATGCCGGTCCCGGCCGGTTCGAGCGCCGGATCACCGCTGCGCGATCAGTAGATTGTGGTCAACTCGACGCGCTCAGGAGGTTCCGCTGTGGCGGTACACACGCTCACCCTCGCCGTGGCCACGGCCGACGGCAAGGCCGATTCCTTCCTCGCCTACCCCGACGACAACGCGCCCCATCCCGCGGTGCTGGTGTTCTCCGACGCGTTCGGGCTGCGGCCGGTGGTGCGCCATGACGCCGAACGCCTCGCCGCTTATGGCTTCACGGTGCTCGTTCCGAATCTGTTCTACCGCCACGGTTGCGCACCGGTGGTCGACCTTCCCGATGTCATCGGGGCCGACCGTCGCGGTGAGATCTTCGGTGTCCTGCGCCCGCTGCTGACCGCGTTGACACCCGAGCTCGTCGTCGCCGACGCCGACGCGTATCTGTCGTGGCTGGCGGATTCCCCGCTGACCACGGGCAATCCGGTGGGCCTGTCCGGCTATTGCATGGGCGTGCGCCACGCACTACACACCGCCGCCGCCTACCCCGACCGAGTGGCCGCGGTGGCCGGCTTTCACGGCGGCCGGCTGGCCACCGAAGACTCCACCAGCCCGCACGCCGTAGTCGACCGAATCACCGCCGAGGTGTATCTCGCGCATGCCGACGCCGACCCCGGCCTCCCGCCGGAACAGATCGAACAGCTCGACGCCGCCTTCAGCGCCGCAGGCACCATCTTCCGCACCGAGGTGTATCTCGGTGCCGGCCACGGCTTCACCCAATCCGACACCGATGTCTATGACGCCGGGGCCGATGCCCGGCACTGGACCGAACTGACCGGCTTGTTCACCCGCGTTCTGCGCTGAACCTGCTCGGTAGGGCAGCCCGCGGGTTCAGCGACATCGGTGGCCAGTGGCCCACGAACAGCCACCGGCTGTGATCAGCAATCCGGGCTCGTCGCTCGCGCAGCGACCATGTCGGTGAAGGCGGTGGCGACGAGGGCAACGGAGTGATCGGTGTCCGCGCTCAGTGCCCGCAGGGTCGCCAGCGCGCGGGTGCCGGGCAGCTCCACCAGCGCTTGGACGAGCCGGATACGGATGCCGGCGTCGTCTTCGTGTGCGGTCAGCGCGGCGGTCAGCGCGCCCAGTATTCGATCCGCGGATGCCGGGTCCTGCGACAGCGCGCCGAGCACTTCACCGGCGTCGACATCGTTGGTGCCCGCGATCACCATGGCCACCAGGATCGGCTCGGCCGCTCTCGTCCCGCGGCTGCCGGCGGCCAGGGCTGCGGGAGCGCGGACGGTCGGGTTCGGGTCGTCGAGTGCGGCGGTGAGCAGCGCGGTCGCGGCGTCGCCCGGGATTTCCGCCACGGCCAGCACCGCCCGGCGCCGGACCTCGGCATCGGCGGCGGCCAGCCCGGGCGCGAGCCCGACCAGTCCGTCCTCGCCTGCCCGCGACAGCGCCCAGCGAAGGGCGCCTGCCATATTGGGTTCGGCCTCGGTGAGCACGGCCGCGGCCAGCATCTCGGTCGGCACCGGCACGTTGTCGGCCGGGTTCAGCACTGCCTGCAGGCGGCGGTGGGGGTCGGTCGAGCCGAGTGTGCGCATGAGTTCGACGATGCGTAGCGCGTCGTGCCAGTCACCGGGCTCGGCGTTTTCGACAGCGCGCAGACGTTCGAGTAGTTCGCGCTCGCGCGCCAGCCGTTCCTCGGTGCGTGCGATCAGCTCGCTCACCAAGGTCTGCGGCGTGAACGATCGGTCTGCGAGTACGCGAGCGATCTCTCGCAGCGAAAGCCCGAGGGAGCGCAGGCTCTCCACGTGGAAGATGCCGCGGATGTCGGCGTCGGAGTACTGGCGGTAGCCGCCGACGGTGCGCCCGGTGGGCCGCACCAGTCCGAGCGAGTCGTAGTGGCGCAGCATTCGGGTGCTGACTCCCGAACGCCGCGCCACCTCGCCGATCAGCACGGTGCGCCGTCGAGCGCCGCGACTCTTTTCGCCGCGTCGATGTCGGGATCGAAGGCCGCGTCCGGGTCGCGCAGCAGCCGCTCGGTGGCCTGTGCGTGACCTCGCACGTGCGGGTCGGTACTGCCGGCCGCCCGGTGGAGCACCGTGGTGATCACCTCACCCAGGGTGGCCAGCGCCCGGCTCAGGCTGCGCCGAACATCTCGATCACCGCGTCCGAATTGGGTGGCCAGTTCGGTGGCCAGCGCCGCGCGCTCGGCATCGGGCACGAGAACGACCGCGGCTCGCCATGCGCTGCGGGCCACGTCGTCGTCGGGATCGCGCAGCAGCGCGGGGGTGATCGCCGGCCAGACTTCCGGATCGCCGATCTTGGACAGGGTGTGCAGCGCTTGGCTGCGGGCCTGGGCACCCCCGGATTCCAGCTCGGCGCGCAGCCGCGGCACGGTCAGCTCGCCGGGGAGCCTGGTCAGTGCCCAGGTGAGCATGTCGCGGACGAAGAAGTCCGGCTCCACGGCGCAGCGGTCGATCAGGACTCCGAGCAGCGCCGGGCCTGGATGTGTGCCCGCGGCCAGAGCGGCCCGCAGCCTGATCGAAGCATTCTCCGCGCTCAGCGCGGCAAGCAGCTGCGGGTCTACCGAGTGTGCTGGTGTCGAGTTCATGGGAACCACCTCCTGCCTCCAGTGAAGACGTTGTCACTGTGTCAGGGTCAAGCCCTCGATCGCGTCATGATCCTCAGCCGTGTCGCGGGGCCCCGATCCGTTGGATTCGACTGCCGAACGTGCCTCGGTGGACGAATTGATCCTCGGCGCCCTCGCTCAGGTGTGGCTGTGCGACAAAAATGCTGTGCCGACAAGGGTTTCCAGTGCGGCGCGGGCGTTGGCGACGGCGATGCGGGCGGCGATGACGGGCGAGAGCAGTGCGCGGGGTTTGTCGACGAGTCCCATCACCCGGTACAGGGTTGTCGCGACCGCGGTGTCACGCTCGGCGGCGATCAGCACCGGCTCGAGCGCCGCCACGGCGGCTCGGACCGGCAACGAGACACCGGCACTGACGTGTGGCATGGCGCCGTCGGCGATCACGGTGAGTTGCCAGGCGTTGTCGATTTCCGGCGTGACCGCCGTGTAGAACCTGGTGGCAAGATTCTTTCCACCCCGCGCGAGGCACTCACGCAGCACGGCCATCTGGATCGCGGCGACAGTCATGCCCTGCCCGTAGACGGGGCTGAAGCTGCACAGACTGTCACCGACCGCGAGCAGTCCCTCGGGAAAACGATCGAGCCGCTCGTAGCGCCGGCGCAGGTTGGCCTTGTAGCGGAAGGTCGAGATATCGCCGACCATTTCACCGTTCTTGATGGCATCGAGCACGTCGGGCGGGGCGATGGCTGCGGCGAAGTCGAGGAATCCTTCCTGGTCCCTGGGCGGCTCCTCGCCGTCGTGGCCGATCAGCGTCAGGATGTGCCGGTTGCCTTCGACGGCGAACAGGGCGAGGGCACGCGGGGGTAGATCGCGTACGCCGATCGTGACCAGCTTGTCGTGGGGCAATGCGTTCGGCGGCAGCTGGATGAAGGCGCTGCGGTAGATGATGTCGATCGCGGTGCCTTCTTCGGCTGGGCGGTCGTAGCCGAGCTTGTCGAGCCATGAGGGGACGACGCCGGCTCGACCCATCGATGCCACGACCAGGTCCGCGTCGATGGTTTCACGCGCGCCGTCCGAACGGTCCACGATCGCGACCCCGGATATCCGCGTTCCATCGGTGCTGACAACGAGCGACCCGGCATCACACCTGTCGCGAATGGTGACATTGGGCAGCGCCGCGACCCGCGTGCGAAGGTGCTGCTCGAGGTGTGGGCGACTTGCCTGAAAGGCCCTGTGTCCGGTCGATACTCGCTTGAGGGTCCGACCGGCCATGGTGAAGCGGACTTCGCGGAGCGCGTCGCATTCGACCACACCGCTTGTTCGCATGTCCTGCCCGAACCCTGGGAACAATTCCTCGAGGATGTCCTTGCCCCGCGGCAGCAGCCCGTGCACATGACGCCCCTGCGGGACACCTTTTCGCGCCTCGGAGTCCGGGAGCAGGGCATCCCGCTCGATCACCGTCACGGTCGAGTAGGCCTCACTGAGCACCCGAGCGGCCAGTAGCCCGCCGATGCCCGCGCCCAACACGACCGCGTGATCGCCGATTCTCCGCATGCCATACCTCCGAACGTCGTTGTTCCGAGTCCTGTTCATGGATCGAGTCAGGGATCCATGACTGAGACCGAATGTCAATATAGTCTCAGTGCTGACGTGGCCACAACCGGGCGTGCCATCCCGGATCGGGACCAGGAAGAATGACCGGCATGACCAACGCGACGCAGTCGTCCTCCTTGCTTGTGGACACAGCCTTGGCGATGATGGCCGAGACCGGCCTGGATGATCTGACGCTGACCGCGGTCGCTCGCCGGGCGGGCGTCTCACGCGCGACCGCCTACCGTGAGTTCGGAGACAAGAACGGTCTCATCGCGGCCGTCAGCAAAATCGAAGTAGCCCGCATGATGAGCGCCGCCTACCTGGAGATAGACATCTTCACGCCGGTACGGCAGCTGGCGAAAGAGGCAGTGGTCTTTGCGATCCCCTACCTGCGCCGACACCCGGTGATCTCCCGACTGCGCGACCAGGAACCAGGATGGCTGCTCAATGTCGCGATCGAGCACGAGGGGTCGAAGCTCAACCTGATCGAAACCGTCGGCGCCTTCGTCGCACCACTGCTGGCGGCCCGCGACGACAGCGCAGCACTGGTGGTCACACCGGCACAGGCGGCGGAGATCGCCGTCCGCACCGTGCTCTCGCATGTGCTGATCCAGCGCAGCAGCCTCACCGACGAACAGGTCGGCGACACGGTAGCCCGCGCTATCAGCCGCTAGCAGATCCGAGGACTGCAACGGATCATGCTATTCGTATCAGTGATCGCCGGATCCGTGTACGTCGTCGGCCATGCCGATTCCGGTCTCAACATGGTGCTGGTACCGGACAGCGACAGGCCCCGTCCTCGGTGAGATTCACCCGTTACGGGGGATACGGACCCATCGACGGCAGCTCTACCGTCGAAACCATGACCACCACCTCACAGGTCGTCATCAGTGAGCGGGCCGCCGACGACATCGGCTCGCTCGGCGCCGACTTCTCGCACACGCGTCCCGACTCATGTCCGAACTGCTGTTGGCAGAACTGAAATCGAAGGGATAACCATGTCGCGCAGGCGCACTCACGTTCCTCAGGTCTCCCCGGCATACACCGGGCGGCTGTCGATGGCGCCGGTACCCGCGCTGCGGATGCCCGAGGAATCGATGGATCCTGATGTCGCCTATCGATTCATCCACGACGAACTGATGCTCGACGGGAGCAGCAGGCTGAATCTGGCGACCTTCGTCTCGACGTGGATGGATCCACAGGCCGAGAAGCTGATGGCGGAGACGTTCGACAAGAACATGATCGACAAGGATGAATACCCCGCGACCGCGGCGATCGAGCAACGGTGTGTGTGCATGGTCGCCGACCTGTTCCATGCGGAGGGCCTGCGCGACGACGACCCGTCCAGTGCCACCGGGGTATCGACGATCGGATCCAGCGAGGCGGTGATGCTGGCCGGGCTGGCGATGAAGTGGCTGTGGCGCGAGAAGGCCGGCGACGGGTGGAAAGGCCGCACACCGAACATGGTGATGGGGTCCAACGTGCAGGTGGTGTGGGAGAAGTTCTGCCGCTATTTCGACGTCGAGCCGCGGTATCTGCCGATGGAGAAGGGCCGCTACGTCATTACACCCGAGCAGGTGCTGGCCAACGTCGACGAGGACACCATCGGCGTGGTGGCCATCTTGGGCACGACATTCACCGGCGAACTCGAACCGATCAGCGACATCTGCGCGGCGCTCGACAAGCTCGCTGCCGACACAGGACTGGACATCCCCGTGCACGTCGACGCGGCCAGCGGCGGCTTTGTGGTGCCCTTCCTGCATCCCGATCTGGTGTGGGATTTCCGGCTGCCGCGCGTGGTGTCGATCAACGTCAGTGGCCACAAATACGGGCTGACGTATCCCGGCATCGGCTTCGTGGTGTGGCGCGGCCCCGAGTACCTGCCCGACGACCTGATTTTCCGGGTCAACTACCTGGGCGGCGACATGCCCACTTTCACCCTGAACTTCTCCCGGCCCGGCAATCAGGTCATCGGCCAGTACTACAACTTCCTCAGGCTCGGCCGATTCGGCTACAGCCTGGTCATGCAATCCCTCTCGCAAACCGCGCGCTGGCTCGGCGACCAGCTGCGCGCGAGCGGACACTTCGAGGTGATCACCGACGGCTCGGCGATCCCGGTGATCAGCTTCCGGCTGTCGGGCGACCCTGAATACACCGAGTTCGACGTCTCGCACGCGCTGCGCTCCTACGGCTGGCAGGTGCCCGCGTACACCATGCCGGACAACGCCACCGATATCGCGGTGCTGCGCGTCGTGGTGCGGGAGGGGTTCTCGGCGGACATGGCCAGGGCGTTGAGCGAAGACATCACCGCCGCGCTCGGGCACCTCGACACGCTCAAACCCAATGGATACTTCGACCGGCTGAAGCCGTTCGCCCACTAACCCGTCCGCGAATCACCCCGGTGCGCTCACGTCGCGTGGAGATACACCGGAACACTGGTGTGCCCGTTGGAGATGAAACTCGGCACCGGCGTCAGTTCGGTCCGGGTCGTGGCCAGGCTCATCCGAGGGAACCGATCGAACAGTGCAGGCAACGCAACAGCCGCTTCGAGACGGGCCAGTGACGCGCCGATGCAGTGGTGTGCGCCATGGCCGAAGGCGAGGTGCTGATCGCGGGTGGCACGGGTGGGATCGAACTCGGCGGTGCTGGCGCCGTGCACTTTCGGGTCGCGGCCTGCGCCTGCGTAGGAGGCCAAGATGGCCTCGCCCTTGCCGATTCGGTACTTCCCGGCGATGTCGATGTCCTCGACCGCGTATCGGAGGGGCAGGTGTGCCACCGGTGCCTGGAAGCGCAGCGTCTCCTCGACCACGTCTGCCCACGACACCTGCCCTGCGGCCACCGCGGCGCGCTGCTCAGGATGGGTGAGCAGGGCGACGATCGCTTGGTCGAGCAGATTGACCGTGGTCTCGTGACCGGCATTGATGATCAGCATCAGGGTGTCGGCGAGTTCCTTCTCCGACAGCGCGGAGTCGTCCTCGTCGCGCGTGGCGATCAGCGCGCTGGTGACGTCGTCACCAGGATGCGCACGACGGTAGGCGACGAGTTCGCCGACCAGTCCATACATTTCGAGGTAGTTGGCCTGAGCCTGCTCGGCGGTGAACGAGCCGTCGAAGAAGCCGTCCACGCACTTGTGCAGCGCAGGCCCCAGCCCTTCGGGCACACCGACCAGTTCGGTGATGACCCGGATCGGAACCGGATAGGCGAAGCCGCTTCGCAGATCGACCGGTTCGCCGGCCGGGGTGGCTGCCAGCGCGTCGAGCAGGTTCTCGGTGATCTCGGCGATCCGCGGACGCAGCGCGGTACTGCGGCGATGACTGAAAGCTGGGGACACCAGCCGGCGCAGCCTGCGGTGATCGGCGCCGTAGGCGGTGAACATGTTGTCGACCGCTACCCACGGCAGCAACGGCCACGCCTCGGTGATCTCGCCGTTGATGAACGACATCCAGTGCTGTCTGGGGTCCTTCGACACCCGAGGATCGGCGAGCAGACTCCGCAGCACTGCCTGATCGGTGACCGACCAGGCGGGCACGCCACCGGGCAGTTCGACCAGCGCCACCGGGCCACGTTGCTGAATGCGTGCCGACTCACCTTGGATGTCGGCACCGGTCGTATCCAGCACGATCGGTTCCATGAAAATCTCCTCCACCAGGGTCTACGCCCGTAATCGACAGCGCCGCAGCCAGTTTCACCCGACCGATTACGAACTTACCCCTCGGCTGAGCGATCCAGGGGACGAATAGGGGCGCCAACGGCGGACGTTGATCGGTAGCCTCGTCATCGCGCGGGACCGGCTGGGGGCGCGGCGGACCCACACCACCCCAGCCCCGGCCGGTGTGGTTCGAGGTCACCGCCGAGGGCGCGATCCAATTGTTCACGGCCCCGGATTCGGTGAAGATCTCGCGATTGCGAAGCGACCCCCGCGCCTCGATCGTCGTCTCTGCCCCGGTGGGTGAACGCGAGCGCTGGGTTTCCGTCGCCGGCCACACCACCGTCTCGCCGGATGGAGCTCACGACCTGCCCGCCCGCCTGGCCGCTCGCTACTGGGACCTCGATGACGAACGCCGAGCCGACGACCTCGCCGAGATGCAGGCCGCCGACTGGCTGCGCGTCACCATCGAGCCAGAAGCCGTGAGCCGATACACGATGATGTGACGGCTGTTTCCCGTCGGGGCGATGATCCACCGGTAGCGTTGGCAAGTGGCCAACCATGAGGAGACGCGGCGATGCCGAAAATTGTACTGTTCGGGGCAACCGGCTACACCGGACGCCTGACGGCCGAAGCCCTCACCGCACGCGGCGCATCGCCCGTGCTGGCGGGACGCAACCGGGCCGCCCTCGAGAAGCTCGGCGCCGAACTCGGCGGCTGCCGGACCGCCGTTGCCGACGTCACCGACCCCGCGTCGGTCCGGGCCCTGCTCGGTCGCGGCGATGTTCTGGTGACAACGGTCGGGCCGTTCCTGCGCCATGGGGGCCCCGCACTGGCCGCGACGATCGCCGCGGGCGCGCATTACATCGACTCCACCGGCGAAGGGCCCTTCATCCGCACCGTGTTCGAGCACGACGAGCAGGCCCGTGCCGCCGGCGCGGGGCTGCTCACCGCGTTCGGGTTCGACTACGTACCGGGCAATCTCGCGGCCGGGCTCGCCTTGCGCGAGGCTCCCACCGCGGTGCGTGCCGAAGTCGGCTACTTCATGAAAAGTCCCGGCACCAGCGGTGGTACCCGCGCGTCCATGGCGGGGATGCTGTTCGAACCCGGCTTCGCGCTGCGCTCCGGACAGGTGGTCACCGAACGCACCGGCGCGCGTCTGCGTTCCTTCGATGTCGCCGGAGAGAGCCGGACGGGGGCATCGATTCCCGGGTCGGAGCATTTCGCGCTGACTCGCTCGCACCCACACCTGCGAGAAGTCGATGTGTTCCTCGGCTTGCCGCCGCTCGCGGCACAGACGCTGCGCGTCGGCTCACGACTGACCTCGGTCGTCGCACAGGTGCCTGCGCTGAAGCGCGGATTCGACGAGGCTTTGGCCCGAACGGTCAAGGGGTCGACCGGTGGCCCCGACGCCGAAGCTCGACGCCGCACCCGCACCTGGGTGGTCGCCGAAGCTCAGGACGCGGCCGGCACGACGTTGGCCACCGTCACCCTGAAGGGCGGCGATCCCTACGATTTCACCGCGGCGATTCTGGCCTGGGCCGCCGACACCGCACTGGGCGGCGGCCTCCTCGGCTCCGGTGCGCTCGGCCCGGTCGACGCGTTCGGCCTGGACGTGCTGTACACCGCCGCCCGCGACGCAGGCTGGTCGCCGCACCCGGGCCCCTCCATCGAGCCGAAGGCACCCTGACGCCGGCCGCCACCGCGTCGCGGCGCTAGGCCGCGTGGGTGAGTCGCGCGGCCGCCGCGCCGACGGTCGGTCCGGCGCTGACCAGTGTCCCCATGAACCGATCCTGTTCTCGCGCACCGCGATTCGCCGCACGGTCGAGTCCGCCGGGCAACAGCCGGGTGACCGAGCGCGCGACATTGACGGGGATTCGGATCGCCGGGTACCACGGAACGATCGCCGTCGGCAGCCCGAGCGCACGCATCGTGTGGCGGCCGAGGAAGGTCCCCGTCACCGACAGATGCTGGGCATAGGCAAGACGGCGCCTGATCGTGGGCAGCCGGTCATAGTTCCACGACAACGGGTCTCGTGACATCGGTACCGCGAGTTGAGGAGTCGACTCGTCGGGGTCGGCCAAGGCAGAGAGCGTGTGCACCAGGACGCGCACACCGTCACGGAAGGAGTGCGGCAGCCACTGTTCCTCGACACCGAGCAGCCAGCCGACGTAGCGGACCAGGTGCGCGACAGCGTCGGTTTCGGCGGGGGTGAGCAACAGACCCAGGCCCATCCCACCGATCGCCGGTGCGATGAAGGCGCCGACGAGCGTTGCCGCCATGTCCGTCTGGTTGATGGGCAGGCCCCAGTCCTCGGTCCGCCAGTCCGGCATGGCGGCCACGTGCCTGCGGACGAAGGCGTGGATGAGTCGCACCCGGATCGTGGATCGGTATCCCAGACCCAGCGGGGACAAGCCGTCCTCGGACAGGACATCCATCGCCCACTGCATCGTCTCGGCCCACCGCTGATTGGAGCCCTTTTCCAGCGCTCCTGTGCGCAACAGGGTCTTGTTGAAGCCGGAGAACTGGTAGCCGCCGAGCATGGCGACATCGCGCGCGATGTACATGCCGTCGGAACCGCTGGTGAGCAGGACCTTGGCCCCGCGCACAAGTGTGTCGTGATCGACCCACGCCGGAACAGTCTCGACCGCGGTGAAGAACTCGCGCAGCGGATCCGGCGCCTGTGGCACCGCAGCGATGCCGTCGGTGAGCGCTCGATCGAACAGCGGACGCATCTGCTTCGAGCCCGCGGCGACCATCCAGTCCACCAGCCGATCCATCGCGTCGTCACCGACGAGCAGGCCCTCGCCGAGATGTTGCCATTGCGTCGAGTCGGGGCTGTGAACCCCTAGCATCGCCGCGAAGCCGCCGACGAGGGGCGGGACGCGGTGGGGACGATCTGGATGACGGGCGGGAACGGTGGTCATCGACACTCCTCGTTGAGCGCTCCATTGTGGATAACGACTGATATCCAAAATAGGTCGACTGCTAAAGTCCTGTCAATGGCGCGTGCAGAGGTGGTCCGGTCCTACCGTGGAATCAGCGCGGCGACTCGACGTGACGAACGCCGCGACAAACTCCTCGCCGCAGGTCGCCAGATCTGGGGCGAGGCCGGCCCGAGCGAAGTCACCGTGCGCCGCGTGTGCGCCGCGTCGGGGTTGACCCCGCGCTACTTCTACGAACAATTCGCCACCCGAGACGCACTGGTCCTCGCCGTCGCCGAGCAGGTGCAGCAGGAGCTGTTCACCACCCTCGTCGACGCGAGCCAGGCCGAGCCGGGCACCTTGAAACGCAAACTCCTGCGGGCACTGACGACCTACCTCGACACGATCGCCGACGACCCCAGCATCCACCGCATCATGACCAGCGATACCCACAGCGTGGCAGGGCTCGAAGAGTTGCGCTCCCGTGCCGTCGGGATCGTTACCGACCTCGTGATGCAGTACAGCGCGGAATTCCTCGACGCTCCCGCGAATCCGGAGATCCGGCGCCAGGAAGCACTTTTCGTCGTCGGCGGGATCAACCAGCTGGTGGCGACCTGGCTGGGCGACCCCCATCGGCCGACCACCGAAGTAGCCGCCCTCTGCACCGAACTCGCACTGGCCGTGGTGAACCGAGCACCCTGACAGTCGGTGCAGTCGAATCAGTAGTTCGACCGCACCGCACGGTCGGCAACGACGGTCGTTTCTGGCCGAGTGGGCGGCACGGGCGCCGGTGAATCACTCCCTTCCGTGCGGTACTGCCCGATCCCGGGCGCGCGTGGCGGGTGCGCTGGTCTACCGGTTGTGCCCGCCCACGCTGGTATCGAGCGCGCCGAGTTGGAGTTGGGTGGCGAGGGCCTGGAGCGCTGCGGGGTCGTGCGGTGGCACCCGTTCCATCGCGCTGAAAGCCAGGTGGTCGGCGATCAACATGGTGCGCACCTCGGCGTCGGTGAGCTCGCCGGTCAGGACACCTTCGGGCAGGGTCTGCACCATAGCGAAGGTGGTGTCGACGATCAGCGGCACCAGCGAAGTCGGCATCGACAGCGGGTCGCCCACAACGAGCGCCTCGGTCGCTGTGTTCGTCGCGTCGGCGAACTCCGGTGAGACGTCCAGCATTCGGTGGACCGCCACGTCGACACTTCGCCGCACCCGATCCAGCATCGTGGTCCAGCGCCTCGACGAGGACGCCGCAAGCAGCGCGGCGCCGACCTTGCGCCGAAAGGGCGGGGGCGCGTCGACGGTCCCGCACAGGAAAGCCGTCGTGGTGATGGTCATGTGCGCCATCGCCGCCCGCGCACCGAAACTCGGGGTGGCGGGACCGAGCCTGGCCAGGAGGGCGAAACCGCCCAGTGCCGGCACGAGGAGCTGGAGCATGACCTTCCGCTTCAGTTCCTCGCGGTCGGCGACGCCGTAGATCTGCAGCTCGTTGTCGCGCAGGTCGTTGGCGGACTGAGCGATGATAGCGAGACAGCCGGCCATTTCGCGCAGATCCGCCTCGGGCACAACGGCTTCGGAGGCGAGTTCACACGCGTAATAGGTGACCCGGCCGAGCACACCTTCGCTGTAGGCGACCCGCGACAGTGGCGAGTCGATGTTGCGGGCCATCACCACCGCGACATCGATGACCACCGCGCCGACACGCTTGCGCCCGGCCGGCGACAGCGCTCCGAGCAGAGCTCGGATGTCGCCGATACGTTCGGCCAGGAGCCGGTCGACCGCTTCGCTGTCGCGGGCTTCGGTGCTGACCGAAGGCAATGCAGCAGGCTTGGTGTCGGTGTTGCCGGTGAGGTAGTCCGCAGCGTCCAGAACGGACCAGCTCGCGATCGCGCGATCGCTGAGATCTTCGAAGGCGTCCAGAACTCGGCAGGCCAGCAGGGCGGCGGTGGCCTCTGCCTGCAGATGGGTGGGCAAGAAGCTCACCGCGATACCCAGGTTACGACCGGCTGGGATCAGTGCCAGCCGGGCCAGCTCCTCCGGTGAGGAGGCGGCCCGTAACGCGGCCAGGTCCGGTGCGCGGCGCAGGTGTCGAAATCCATGGGCGAGTGATCCGATTCTGGTCTGCCTCATCGGGTGATCACTTCCTGTAGCAGTGCATGGAGGTCGTCGCGGGCAGGCGATGGCGGGAAGATGTCCAGTGCGCCGCTCGCCTTCTGTGTGGCGTCGAGGGCAACCGCCCGCGCGGCGTCGGTGGCCCCGCTGTCGATCAGGTCGCTCTGCAGGATCGTGCTCGGGGTGTCCGCGGACAGCCACATCTCCCGCGCACCGGCGCGCATGTCGAGCCATTCGATCACCGGCCAGGTCGGAACCCGTCGTTCCAGGTCACCCCCTGCGTCCTTGCCCAGCTCGGGACCGCCCTCGACGTCGCGGACGTCGTCCATGATCTGGAACGCGAGTGCGAGCTCGTCGGCGTATGTCATCAGCGCTCGCAGGCGATCGTGATCGGCACCGCCCGCGGTGCCGCCGTAGGAGCACGACAATCGGAACAAGGTGCCGGTCTTGGCGCCCGCGACGAGTCGGTAATGACGGCGCAGCGCGGTGGCATCGACCGCGGGCGGCAGCATCTCGATGAGCTGACCGAAGGACAGATCCGACAGCCCGTCGGAATACGTCACACCGGGCGCCTCCCCCAGGCAAGCAGACATTCCCGGGTTGTCGGCAAGCACCTCGGCGATCACCTGCACTGCGGCACCTGCCATGTGGAACCCCGCTCGGGCCGCGATGCGCACGCCGAATGCGGCGGGTACCGACGTCGCGCCGCGGCGTAGCAACGAGCCGTCACAGATATCGTCGTGCACCAGCGAGGACTCGTGCAGCATCTCCATCGCGCAGGCCAGATCGAGGGCGGCGCGACTGGGTTCGGACCCGACGGGCGCAAGCAGGCCTGCACTCGCGAGAACCAGACGTGCGCGCACACGCTTGCCAGGAGCGGCGAGGACGTGCCTGCCGATGTAGTCGAAATCCCCACCGCTGATGAGGATTTCGTATAGGCGCGCGTTGACCAGCGTGAGAAGTTCGTGCTGAGTCCCACTCGGATGTCTGAGCATCAGCGCGACCGGTTCGCCCTGGTGCTGCGGGTTACCTGCCGGACGAGCGTCGTTACGGCGGACTTCGGGTAGCGCGGGATTGTCCATAACGCTGAATTCCTTTGGTGCGGCCATATGGCGGTGAGATCCCCTGATGGTTCACGGGGGCTGACACGATTCAGACGGAGCCGTCCTGCCACAGCTACTGTTCTGCCGCAACGACAGACAGATAGGTAGCGTCGTGGCACGTAGGCATACGGTGAGCTGGTATTGCGCTGAAACAGTGAGGTTCGGACGTCACGATCCGTGGACGGTCACCTCGACGGGACCGGGACGATGTGGGTACGGTCGGCAAACACCTGCACTCGGACCGTTCACGAAAACGCCATTGTCCGGCGATCGGTCGTCGAAGGGAGCGACGTCGCTCTGCCGGCAATTCTACGGCGTGGATCACGTTGCTGCACAGGAGATTCGGCGCTTCGTGAGACTCCACGGCCCCGATCTCCGATATTGTGGGTTCCCGCCCAGTTTCCCGGCCATGACCGAACCGAGTCCTCGTTCCAGAGGGCACCCTCGACGTCCCACACCCACGCGGACCCTTGGATGCTGACGCGAATAGCGTTGTGCCACAGTGACTTATCCGGTCCGGGTCGCACCGGCCGCGGTCAGAGGTCAACGGCGAGGATGCGCGGGACGGTGCCGACGATTCAGCACGCTCCCCGCGCGAGTCGGCTTCCCTGGGTTTCGCCGCCGTCGGTCGATCGAGTCACCGAGATCATCGAGGTGTCGCACCACTGCGGGTAGCTCAGTCACCGACATGGACGTGTGCGGCCCACCTGGTCGGCACGGCCGGATAGGCGTTGCGCATGGTGCGCAACGCCTCGGTGAGCGCGGTGGCCGCCTCGGCCGTGTCGGGCGCCCGGGTGCCGTGCGCGGTGAGCGCCGCGTAGACCGCCTCGGCGGTCTGGGAGCTGTCCGCGGTGTGCCACAGCGTGCCGATGACACCGCGGAAGCCCGCGAGATGGAAGGCCGACGCCAAGTTCAGCGGCTCGTCGAGCAGAGCCGGGTCCGGGCTCGCGGTGTCGCAGGCGGACAGGAACGCCAGCTGTGCCCGCGTGGTGCGCAGGTCGTGCACGAACGAGGGCACGAACATCCCGTCGCTGAGCACCAGTCCCCCCTGGTCGGGATGCTTTGCCGAGCTGACCGCCCGGCCGTGGCAGGCGAAATGGGCGATCGCGTGCTCGTGCAGCCCCTGCTTGATGGCATCGAAGTCGGCGGCGGCGTCGATGAGCACAGTAGAGCCGGGCACCAGTCCCGCCACCGCCTCAGCCTCGGCACGGGCGCTCGGCAGCACCGAGACGCCGTTACGCTCGCCGACACCGACGATGAGCGCGGTGTGACGGGCATGGCGCGGCCGGGGTGTGCTCAACGTGTCGGCGAGCGCGGTCAGCGACGGTGTGTACGAGGAGACCGCCCGGTCGAACACAGTCTGCCCCGCGTGATCGCGATGTCTGCCCGCCGCGTGCAAGGGCAACTGGGCCATGATTCCGATCGGGCACCACCACAGCCGCGGCGTCGTGACCTTCTCCAGCACCGGCCGGGCCGTGGTGGTCCACAGCCATTCCAGCACCGCGTGCACCTCCAGCTGGGCCTGCTCACGCCGGTCGAACGAGCACGCCGGGTCCTTCACATCGGCCAGTGCTGCTCGCAACCGCCGGACCTGGGCGCGGGCGGTGGTCTCGGTGATCTGCGGCAGCGACACAGCCTCGACGGGCTCCCGACAGTCGGCGGGAACCACGAGCGCGCTGCCCTGAGCGCTGACGATCACCACGGTGTGCCCGGCCGTGCGCGTGCGCAGGACTTCGAGATTCGGCGGCACCAGCAGATCCTCGAACCCCGGCAACGTGCGCGCTCGCGCGAGCAGCCGGTCCCGCCGCATCGAGAGCTGCCGGATCTGCTCGACGGCCTGTGGTCGCGGGTCCCAGTCCCGGGAGGAGATCCGGCCGTTGAACTCCACTTCGATGTGAAACGTCAGGTCGGCGTATCCGTCGGCCTCAGCCAGCTCGCGCTCGACCTCGCTGAGCTCCTCGGCCAGCGACGGTTGCGTCTCGCCGAGTCGTGCCCAGCCGCGGCGGATACCCCACGCGTCGCCGAACAGCACGCCGCGGCACCGTTCGACCAGTTCCAGAGCTCGGTCGAGCTGGCCCGACCGCACACCGGCATCCACCACCCGGTCGGCGAGGCCGTGCAGCTGCCGCGCCGCCTCCACCCTGCGGACCCAGGACAACGCTCGGCTGACCGTGGCGGGGATGGCGGTGATCACCCGTTCCTGCGCGTCCAGCCATGTTGCCGGGTTCGCCTCGGCGAACATCGCGGCCTGGGCCTGTTCGCAGATCATCCGATGCTGCGTGCTGGTGGCCGGGTGGCTGGAAACTGACCGGTAATAGGTGATCGCGAGCTCGCGCAACCGGTCGGCTCCCGACCCGCCGAAGGCGGCGAGCGCACGGGCCGAGCGCGCGAGCGCGAACGCACGCAACGGCCACCAATGGTGGTCTCCAGGGGTCTGACCGACGGCTTTCTCCGCGAGCGCGAGCGAGTCCTCCAGCGCGCCGAGATCACCGCACTGCCGGTACCGGTGATACAACACGTCGGCGATGGTGCTCTCGATGCGCGGCACGTCGGGGTGATCGGGACCCACGAGCGCGAGCGCGGCCCGGTAGGCGCGTTCGGCCTCGTGAAACGGTTCCGCATGCGTGACATCGGTGCTGACCGCCCGGGCCTGCACGGCACCGGCATAGTTGTAGAGCATGCCGACCCGGCGCACATCGTCTGTCGCCATGGTGGACACCGCCGATGCCGCCGCGTCGACCGCTGTGGTGAACATGGCGTGATCACCGGCCTCGGCCACCTCCTCGGCCGCCCTGGACAGGGACGACCAGCGCAGCGGGAGGTTCGGGTCATCGGGTGGGGTCAGCGCGAGGGCCTGCTCCGCGACGGTGACAGCCTCGCGGCCCGCCGCGGGGCTGGAGCCGACTCGGCATTGCGTGATCAGCGCGGACGCGAGTGCGGAGAGCCGGAGTGCGCGCTGGTCATCGTCGGCGGCCGGTAAGTTCAGCGCGGCGCGGGCGGCGTCGACCGCCAGCTTCGCTTCGTCGCGAGAGCCGGTCGCCATCGCGACGGTGCTCGCGCAGTGGGCGAGTGCTTTCAGCAGCTGCGCCCGCAGCGCGTGGCTCGGTGTGGTGGCGAGCAGCGCTTCGGTCACCGCGTCGTAGGCGAGGGTGATCGCCTCGGTGTCGCCGCCGATATCCCAGAGGTCGTTGTGCGCGTAGTAGAGATCCAGCAGCGCGGCAGGCCGCTCAGCGTGGTCCAGCGGCAGTCCGACGGCCAGCACCCACGCCTGGTCACGTCGTCGCACCAGCACATCGCCGGTGACCGGCTGCCGCCGCAGGCTCGCGACCAGGTCGTACTGCGCCTGCAGAGCGCGCGGATCGCGATGGCAGGTCATCAGGAATCGCGCGATATCGGAACCGATCTCCCTGCTCGCCTCTTGCTCGAGCTGCGCGAGTGCGGGCACCCGCGCTGTGTCGCCGTAGTCGCGCTTCAACGCGTCGGCGAGATCACGACATGCGACCAGCGCACCGGCCAGGTGGATGGGCGCTGCACCGTCGGTGTAGAGATCGAACTCGTACTGGGCGAGCTCGAGCACGACGTCGCGCCACACCGGGCGTTCCCGCAACGCCAGTTGGGCCGCGGCCCGGTAGTCGGCGACGATCTTGCCCGGCGACAGGCCCGCGTTGTCCTGCGCTCGGGCGCGATCGACCAGCCTGCGGGCGCGTTGCGGATCGTCGCGAGGTGTGTGCGCGATCGTCCAGTTCAGCCCGTTGACGACGGTCTCGCGGTAGGTGTCGGAACCGTCGTGCTCGTCGAGCAGGAGCAGCAATGTGGCGTGATCGGCGGTGAGCGCGGCTTTCATCCGCTCGTCGTCCAGTGCGTTCATCACCGTCGTACAGGCGTTCGCGAACAGCACCAGCGAGTCACGGTCCTGGTAGACCTGGAACTGCTCGCGTGCCTGGTTCAACGCCCGGTATTGCGGCATGGCGACGACGCTCGCGACCGCGAGATCACCTGATGTGCCCGCGATGGCGGCCGCGATCTCCCGGTCGACCAGCCCGGCGAACCCGCTCTGCGCCTGGAACCGGTGCCAGTGCGCTCGGGCCAGGTGCGGCAACAGATTCGCGGGGCACTGCTGCGGTGGCGGCAGGCCCGCGGCCAGCAGTGCACCGATGTCACCGGTGTCGGCGAAGTTCTCGACCACCAACCGAATGTCGTCGTACACGCGCGGCCCCCGATCCCGTTCGGTCCACGGTAGCGTGATCCGAATCACCAAGCAGGAGGTTCGAATTCGGCATGACATCAACGAGCGGTCCGCGAGTCGAGGTTCTCTGCGAGCAGGCCGGAGCGGCGCTGGCCGAACGCGCTTCCCGCTACGGTGTCGCGGACGTACTGGCCAGAATCGTCACGGCGGCACAGCAGGGCGAGGTGTCCGAAGCTGACCTCGACCTGCTCGACAGTGCCTTCGCCCAACACGGCATCGACAACCTGACGCGGGCGCACCGCGGCTTCGAGCCGTGGAAGGGACCGCGCGACATCGTCGTCACGGCATGGGTGTGCCCGACGAGTGCGTGCACCAGGGCGAGGATCGACGAAGGTGCGCGGTGCGAGCTCACCGGGCAACCGTTGCGCAGGATCGAGCTGTGAACGCGTTCCTCACCGAGCTCGGCAAGAACCTTGCTACCCGCTGGGCTGCCGCGCTCGCGCTGCCCGCCGCGGTGTTCGTGGCCGTGGTGGTCGTGGCGGTCGCGCTCGGACCCTCGCACGCACTCGACTTCAAGCTGTTGTGGACCCGGGTGACGACGGTGTCGACCGGTCCCGCGCTGGTGTGGGCCGCTGCGGCGTTCCTCGCCGCGACCGCGATGGTGGGGTTGGCGGTTACCGCGCTCGGCGGCACCGTGATCGCCGCGTGGGCAGCCACCGGCACCGGTGCAGGCAGACCGTTCGTCGCGCTGCGCCACCGCCGTTGGCGGCGTGCGACGGCCAAGGCGGACGCCGCGGTCAAGGCGGTGCTGGCCGACCGATCGGACCGCCGGGCCAAGAGCACTGCGCAGCGAGCTGTGCTGCGGCGCAACGCGATCGCCGAGATCGAACCGGCATGCCCCACGTGGGCAGGCGACCGACTGCGGAGCGTGGACGAGCGCGTCAGCCGCGGCACAGGACTCGACCTGACCACGACGTGGCCGCGATTGTGGCTGGTGCTGCCCGACGCGGCGCGCACCGAGGTGACGACGGTCCAGGAACGGTGTGGCTCCGCCGCCCGCACCCCGGTGTGGGGCTTGGCCTATCTGGCAGTCGGTGTGTACTGGTGGCCGGCGCTCGTGCCGGGAGTGTGGGCATTGCTGGTGTCGCGCCGTCGGATCCGCCGTGCGGTGGGGGTCTACGCGGACCTCGTGGAAGCCTCGATCGACCTGTACGCCCGAGATGTCGCCAACCAGCTCGGGTTCGAACTGACGGGCAGGTTGACACCGGCGATCGGCGAGCAACTGACCGAGGTGCTGCGGAAACAGCCCGGGTAGCTGTGTGGCCATTTCTCGCGCGATCCGACCGGCCGGCGTCAGCCGTCGGAGCGCGGACCGGCCGTAGCGGCCAGAGCCGTGGCGAGGTCCCGGTGGATCGAAATCCACTCGGTCATCCCGGCGAGGTCGATCACGCGCGCGATGCTCGTAGGGGCCAGCCCGCCGGCGAGATGCATCCCGATGCCGCGGCGGTCCAGCTGCTGCGCCAGGTCGGCGACGACCATGATGGCACGGACCGACAGGAACGTGATCTCGGCCAGATCGACGACGAGATGACCACCACCGGCGGACGCGGGGACAGCCGACTCGAGCAGGCCCCGCCAGCGCGGGAGGGTGTAGGCGTCGATCTCCCCACGAGCATGCAGCACGATGACCTGTCCTGCGGATTCCGCGACGGCACCCAAGCGGCGGCAGAGATCGGCAGCCGGGTCGCCGGCTGCGGGCGAGCGGGTTTCGTCGGGACGATTGTTCAACGGACTCAATTCTTCAGCACCGGAGAGCAGTGCGCTGCCAACTGTCCTGTGTGCTCAAGATCGGGCCGGCAATCCTATTCCAGCACGCGGCCAGGCAACAGCCTTGCCCCGTCGCTGCCCTGGCGCCCAGTTGTTCGCTATCGGTCCTGATTCGCAGTAACCGGCCTTCGCATTTCGTCCCTGCGGACGGGCGCCGCAGGGACGACACGCGGTGCACCGAGGGCGAGACAACGGGTGCGTCGCCTGTTGCCGAGCCGGTAAAATGGCGCCGGGAAACCATACGGGCGCGGTCGTCCGGCGCCCGCCTACACCGGCGTGCCCTTCATCGCGTGTCCACGGAGGGAGCGTCGTGCAGAGTCTGAATTTCGAGAGCGACGACCTCGCCGCGACCGAGGAGTTCCTCAACAACGCCTACACCCGGGTGCAGATCGGCAACCACGGCCCGCACCAGGTGCGTTCCAGGATTCGTCGCGAGGTGCTCGGTTCGATCAACTTCGACCAGCTCGAGATGGGTTTCGACATGGCCTACGATGCCGACCCGCTCGGCCGGGTCTGCCTGGTCACCGTGCACAGCGGTCGGATCGAGGAGAACTATCACGGTAGCGGTACCGACACCTTCACGCCCGGGCAGACCGGTCTGCTCACCCCCCACGACCTGCCCTACTCGGGGGTCATCCGAACCAGCCGCTACGACATCACCATGTTCGATCCTGCGATCCTGAACCGAATGGCCACCGCCGCGGGCGGAGACCGCGTGCGCGTAGACGGGCACCGACCTGTCACTGTGGCGGCCGGACAGCGGCTGCGGCGGGTGATCATCCACCTGCAGCAGATCGCCGCGGACCCCGATGCAGCGAGCAGCCCGCTCACCGTCACGACGGCCTCGGACTATCTCGCCGCGACTGTGCTGGCCACCATGCCGACGACCGCCGAGCACGAGCCCACCGCCACCGATCGTCACGATGCTCACCCGCACACCGTGCGCCGTGCCATCGCCTACCTGGAGTCGCATCTGAGTGACAAGATCGCGATCAGCGACGTCGCAGCGGCAACCTTTGTCACGCCGCGCGCCTTGCAGCTCGCCTTTCGCCGCCATCTGGACACAACACCGCTCGAGTACCTGCAGCGACTGCGCCTTGCCGCGGCGCACGAGCAACTCGGCGCCGCGCTGCCCGGTGACGGTCAGACTGTCGCGACCATCGCCTACCGATGGGGCTTCCCCCATCCGGGCCGCTTCGCCACGGCCTACCGCCGACGCTACGGTCGGCCACCGAGCCAGACCCTGCGCGAATGAGCGCTGCCGTATCGCGGCGCGAACGCGGTCCGAGCCCACCGCGCCGGCGCGACCGAGGGGGTCAGGGCCGTCTCACGCCCGAGCGAACCGCATGTCCACCACCGTGCCTGCCGCCGATGTGCTGACCTCGAATTCACTGCTGAGAGCGCGCATGATGCCCATCCCGCGCCCACGTGACCGATCGATGTCCGGATCGGGGGTCGACCAGCGTCCCTCGTCGGTCACGACGGTATGGACGTGAGTCTCGGTGAGCGCCGCAGTGACGCGTACTGTGCCGCCGTCGCCACGGTGACCGTGCTCGACGGCGTTGGTACACGCCTCACCGACGGCGAGCACTATGTCGTACGCCTGGTTCGGGTCGACCGGTACCTCGGCCAGCCAGGCCTGTAGCGCGTGGCGCACTTCGGCCAACCGCGCGGCCTCTGCCGAGAAGTCGATCTCGAACGGTTTCACGGCGCTGTCCTGCCGAGACGGGTGCGTCGTCACCTGATGCCTCCCTCTCCATCTCGACGTCCAACGAATCCGCGAGAACACCCGCGCCATTGGCAGTACCCCTGCAGTATCCGGATATGCCACGTCCGGGCGTGACAAAACCCTCTCGCGGCAGCCCTGCGGATACGTCCGAGCCAGGGTACCCCGGTGCGGCGCAACGGTTTGCGGCCCGAGCGGATGGGGTAGGTTGCTCGAGCAAGAATCGCTCGCACATTCGCCGACCCGGCGAAGCTAGAGGCAAGAGGTAGAAAAGTGGCGAATCGCAACCGAGGAGACCTTCGGTGAGTGTAGAAGGCGGCTTCCGCGACCTCGACGTGCAGACACGAGCACAAGACGACTTCGAAATCCTCTCCGTGCGCGGTGAAGTCGACATGGCCTCGGCGCCCCAGTTGCAGGCGGCGCTGGAGAAGGCACAGCAGAGCGGCAAGACACTGGTCGTCGATATGACCCAGGTCGGCTTCCTCGGCTCGGCCGGGCTCAGCGCGTTGCTGGTCGTGTCCAAGGCAGCGCCCTACCAGCTGCGCGTGGTCGCCTCCCATGAGGTGGCTCGACCGATCGAATTGACCGGACTGGACAAGCTGCTCGCTGTCTACGCCACCCTGGAGGCGGCAATCGCCGCGGAGCCGAACGCGCACTAGGTCCGCAGTCGCGGCTCCCGCACTCGCGGGAGCCGCACGACCTGCACGAAGAACTCATCGATCTGCCTGATCGCAGCGATGAACTGGTCGAGATCCACCGGCTTGGTGACGTAGGCGTTCGCGTGCAGTTTGTAACTGCGCAGAATGTCTTCCTCGGCCGCCGATGTGGTGAGCACGACCACGGGGATGTGGGACAGCTCCGGGTCGGCCTTGATCTTCTCCAGCACCTGCCTGCCGTCGTACTTGGGCAGGTTCAGATCCAGCAGGATCAGATCCGGCCGTGGGGCGTCGACGTGCGCGCCGGTGCGATAGATGAAGTCCAGCGCTTCCTGACCGTCCCTGACCACGTGCAGCGTGTTGCCGATCTTGTTGTCCTCGAAGGCTTCCCGCGTCATCAGTTCGTCGCCGGGGTCGTCTTCGACGAGCAGGATGTCGACCGGCTGGGCGGGATCGGTCATGCGAATACCTCGTTCTCGATGGATGCGGCGGTGGTCGCGGGCGCTGCCGCCCGCAGGGTGAAGCACAGGCGGGTGCCGTCACGGTAGTCGGTGTCGAGCCAGATCCGGCCGCCGTGGAACTCCACGATCTTCTTGCACACGGCCAGTCCGATCCCGGTGCCGCCGTACGCATCTCGCGGGTGTAGACGCTGGAAGATGACGAAGACCTTCTCCGCGAATTCGGCCGCGACGCCGATTCCGTTGTCCGACACCGAGAACTCCCATTCCTCGGCGTCGTCGACGTTGGACGCGCACGCCACCCGGACCACAGGGGTCAGGCCGGGCGTGCGGAATTTGATCGCGTTGCCGATGAGGTTCTGCCACAGCATGATCAACAGGGTCGGTTCCCCGAGGAGCTCCGGCAACGCCGCCGGGCGCTCGATCACGGCCTCGGATTCCTCGATGGTCGCCGACAAGGCGGCCATCGCCTCGTCCAGGGTCTGATCCAGGCCCACCGGCTCGGTGCCCTCCGACATCCGGCCGACGCGGGAGAAGGTGAGCAGGTCGTTGATCAGCACCTGCATGCGCTTGGCGCCGTCGACGGCGAAGTCGATGTACTGCTTGCCGCGCTCGTCGAGCTGGTCGCCGTAGCGCTTCTCGAGCAACTGGCAGAACGAGGCCACCTTGCGCAGCGGCTCCTGCAGGTCATGGGAGGCGACGTAGGCGAACTGCTCCAACTCGGTGTTGGATCTGCGCAGTTCCTCGGCCTGGATGTCGAGATCCTGCTTCTGGCGCAGCAGTGCCGCTTCCTGGATGCGCGTGGAATCGAGCTCGGCGACGATGTGATGGCGCATGTTCTCCACCGCCTCGCAGACCAGCGCGATATCGGAAGGACCGACAGCCTCGATCTGCGCGTCGAACTCCCCCGCGGCTACCCGCCGCGACGACTCGGTGAGATAGCCCAACGGCCGTACCACCAGTCGCCGTACCAGCACGGTGAGCAGCACCCCGGTCAGCAGGAAGACCGCGACGATGCCCCACAGCACGATGTTGCGGGTGGTGCGTGCGCTTGCCAGCTCGGCGGAATCGCTGTCGACGACCGCGACGAGATGGTCGTTCTGCACCGCGAAGGTATCGCGCACGGCGTCGAAGAGCGCCTTTCGACGCACCGCTCCGGTGGCGGCGTCGAGACCGATGCCCGTGCGAGACGACACGGCCCCGGTCGCCGGATCGGTGAAGTCGGCCCGCCACTGCTGGGCGGCGAGGTCGACAGCGGCGAGGTCGGCGAGCAATCCGGGGTGGCCGACGAGCAGCTCCCGTAAGCGGTCCGCGGCGCGTGTCTGCTCCTGGCGCCCTCGGTCGTAGGGCTCGAGGAACTGCGGGTCCCCGGTGATGGCGTAGCCGCGGATGCCGGTCTCCTGATTCAGCAGCGCACCCTGCAGCCGATGGGCTTCGGTGGACGCGGGCAGAGTTTCGGCGAGCAGACGATCGGTGACCCGGCTGGTGTGCGCGATGACCTGCGCACCCGCCGCCGCACCGACGACCACCACCAGGATCATCAGCGCGAACACGAGCTGAAACCAGCCCTGTGCCGTCAGCTGACGGATCGACCCCGACCGAGCTGGTGCACTACTCGTCACGTCATCCGCCTCGTCACATCACTCCACCGCAAATACAGGATGGCCACATCGTCATCCAAACCGCCTGCCGCCGAGGAAAGCTCCGCCACCTGCCCGATCAGCGCGTCGACGAAGGACTCGGGCTGCCCGACGGGCAGTGTCTGTGCCAGTGCGAACAATCCGTCCTCGCCGAGGCGGGTGCTGCCGTCGCCGACGCGCCCTTCGAACAGTCCATCGGTGAACAGCATCAGCCCCGCCTCATCCGCCAGCGCCACCTCGTGCGCGGGCCACTGCGCGTAGCCCGGCACGAAACCCAGGGCCGGTCCGCCCGGCACCTCCACCCAGCTCAGTCCGGCACGGGTGCACGACAGCATGCCGGGGTGACCCGCGCGGCGTACCGACACCTGCCGGGTCGCCGGGTCGAGTACCAAGCTGGTAGCGGTGGCGAAGGTTTGCTGGTCGGCGCGTTCGGCGAGCAGCACTTCCTCGAGCAGGCTCAGTTGCCTGGCACCGGTGACACCGCTGAGCACCAGCGTGCGCCACGCCAGCCGCAATGCGACCCCGGTCGCCGCGGCGTCGGGACCGTGGCCGGAGACATCACCGATGATGGCGTGCACGATGCCGGTCGGGTCCTGGACCACGTCGTAGAAGTCGCCGCCGAGCAGTGAGTGGTCGCGGCCGGGCCGATACCGCGACACCACCTCCACTGCGGGGTCGGCACCCAACAGCGGGGTCGGCAACAGTCCGCGTTCGAGTCGGGAGTTCTCCTGTGCCCGCATCTGACTGGCCTGCAGGGCCGCGCTGGTGAGTTCGGCCTGCTTGCGCTGGATCGCGTAACGCACTGCGCGCCCGAACAATTCCGGGTCCACCCGGCCCTTGACCAGGTAGTCCTGCGCGCCGGAGGCCAACGCGAACAGCCCGGTGCGCTCTTGGTCGAGCCCGGTCATCACCACGACGGGGACCTGATCGTTGCGGTCGCGGATCCCGGCCAGCGCCTCTAGTCCGTGCGCATCGGGCAGATGCAGATCGAGCAGCACGCAATCGGGGACGTCGGCGCGTAGGCGCTCGCCGGCCTCGGTCAGGGTGCGTACCCAATCCAGGTGCGGGCGCGGAGACAGATCGGCGACCATCTCTTCCACCAGCAAGGCGTCGCCGGGGTCGTCCTCGACCAGCAGTATGCGGAGTTGACGTTGCGATCTGGGCCCGGCCGCGATGAGATCGGCGTTCAACGCGTCACTGCGCACCACGACCACCGCCGGCGCAGCCGAGAGTCGCCTGCTCGCGCCACATCAGACCTCCCCCTCCCCACCTGGACAGCACAAAACCCAGGGTGTGCACGAAAGCCTCCGATCACAAGCGCCCACGACGCGAACTGACTCCGCCGGCCGGTTGCTGGACCGAAAGGTAGTACCGGGGATGCTATCCGATTGCGCCGACACCCATGCCCACGCAGGATTTCGGCGTGGGCATGGGCACCTTCGCCTATCGCACTACGTGCCCGGACTTGCGTGTCCGCGAGGTCGACCATCCTATCGAAGGCCACTCCGCCCCCGAGCTCATCGCCGGCTACCTCCACGGATCCGAAGGATTCGAGAGCGAATCGCCCGGCGTACTGCGCTACCCGCATACTGCGCGCGAGCCGCTGAGGCTTGCCCGCCACGTCCGACTTGCACAACACCGGCCGCCGACGGGCCTCGTTGTCACATATGTGGTGGCTGGAGGTGGTCCTTCGCGAACACCGCCGTCACGTAATCGACGAGGTGAAGACGGAGGGCGGAAGGCCAGTCTGCCGAGAGATCGTCGAGGTCCACACCGAGTGCCTTTTCGACTTCCTTCAACACGAAGGGAAGCGGGATGCTCTCGCGCGAACAAACCTGTACCGCGTACTCCAATTGATCCACGACATCGTGGAGATGAGCGGTCTCGCTGTCATAAGATTCAGCGCCATGAGCCGCAAAGCGGTATTCAAGATTTCGTGAAACCCGATCGCCGCCTGCGTCATCGCGCGATAGCGGGGTACCACTGATGTTCTCGTCCATCGATCCCCCTGTCGAAGTAGTTCCCCGTCAATGGTCGACCGTACCCGAATATTCGCAGAAAATGGAGGGCCAAACCGGACATCTTATAGCTAATTAGTAGCTAACATAAGTGGGTTTGTGAGCCGTACCAAAGAGCATGTGATCTGCGCGAGATCGGCAGCCGGGCGCGAGGGCGGCCGTCTATCCGCGTGGTGCAGGGCGCTTCGGGCGGCCGTCACGACGCTTCCCACCTCGGCAAACGCCCAGTCTCGTCCCGGATACAGCACTGCCGACAGGAACGTCGGCGAGATGCCGAGGCCGCGAGGTCAGCCCAGGTGAACCAGTGAGCCGATACGGCGCAGATATCCCGACCGGCCGACCGGAACCGTGTTGCGCTCGGCTTCGAGGAAGGCTGGCATCATTATCGCGGCCAGTTCTACAGCGTCCTTACGGTCGTGGCCGCTGTCGCAGTGTCGAAGCATTCCCCTGGAAACTCCGCAGCTTCGCAGTGTTGGTGTTGAGAATTTTCTGTCAAACACCGGAAAGCACCGGAATACTACGCCTGAACGGCCGGTCCGGGCGGTCGAAAATTCTTCGTCCCCTGCCGCCGATGACCATACTGTCGACACTGCATCCAACTGTGAATTGACCTGCGGCACAGAACAACCCGATTACTCCGTCTCGAATATTCATACTGCGATACCCGCGCCCGGCAAATAGCTGGCTCGACATTTGACTACGGATGCGACAGGAATCTCTTACACATGTCATCCATGAACCCGGCACCGGTCCACATGCAGTGCTGACGCACAGGGCTCGGCGGTTACACCTCTGCCCTCACGACGGATCATGTTCACGACCGGATTCGATTCACAGCTCACGCGAATCCTGATTTCATAGGAGCTCTCGCAATAGATGAATCAGGTTGCCCCTGACGACACACCGCCCCGCACAGGTGCGGACCACAGAGGCGTCCGGTCGCGGTCGATCAGGCTTCTCTCCCGGCCCGACGCGGGCACCGTGGCATCGACACGGGCGGCGTCTACTCGTTCGCACCGCTGCGAACGACCCTTCGCCTCGATCTGCGCGAATCTCTGGCCGCCCTCCGAACCAGCACCAACCATGAAGGCGGAGATTCGTTGTCGCGACCCATCAACCCTAGGACGCCGCCATGACCGTCACAGACGAATACCTCAGCAACAACGCCACGTACGCAGCGCAGTTCAGCGGCCCGCTCCCGCTGCCGCCCACCAAGCACGTCGCGGTGGTGGCGTGCATGGACGCCCGCCTCGATGTCTACCGCATCCTGGGCCTGCACGACGGTGAAGCGCACGTCATCCGCAACGCGGGCGGCGTGGTCACCGACGACGAGATCCGCTCGCTGGCCATCAGCCAGCGACTGCTCGGCACCACGGAGATCATCCTGATCCACCACACCGACTGCGGCATGCTCACCTTCACCGACGACGATTTCAAACGGGCGATCCAGGACGAGATCGGCATCAAGCCCACCTGGTCCGCCGAGGCCTTCGGCGATCTCGACGAGGACATCCGCAACTCGCTGCGCCGCATCGAACGCAGCCCCTTCATCACGCGCACCACCTCTCTGCGCGGATTCGTCTTCGACGTCGCGACCGGAAAACTGAACGAAGTACTCGACTGATCATCGGTGTGACTGCCCGAGTGGCCGAGATCAGATCCGCTGCTCGGGCTCCGATACAAGGCCCCAGATGAGCGAGCCCTCCCCCGCCGACGCGCGTCGCGTCGCGATCGTGACCGGCGCCGCGTCCGGGATCGGCCGCGCCACTGTCGAGTTGTTCGCCGAACGCGGGCACGACGTGGTCGCGGTGGATCTCTCCGAGCACGGCCTGACCGGATTCGGCGACGGCATCGTGACCCTGGCCGGCGACGTGTCCTCCGACGCGGTGAACCAGGCCGCGGTCGACGCCGCGCTGAGCCGTTTCGGCCGACTCGACACCATCGTCCTCAATGCCGGTACCGGCGGCACCCCGCCGCTCGAGGCCGCCGATGCGGTGCGCACAGCCGACCGCATCCTCGGCGTGAACCTGCTCGGGCCGATTCGCGGGCTGCGAGCGGCGATTCCGGCATTGCGTCGGTCCGGGGGCTGCGCGGTGTTGACCGCATCGGTGGCCGGTTTGCGTGGCGATGCGGGAAACTGGGCCTACAACGCGTCCAAAGGCGCGTTGATCAACCTGGTCCGCGCGGTCGCGATCGACTATGCCGCGCAGGGGATTCGGATCAACGCCATCGCACCAGGGCTCACCCGCACCGGCATCACCGCCGGCGTACACCAGGACCTCGCACTGCTCGCCGCGATCGAACGCCGGATCCCACTCGGACGGTTCGCGGAACCACGTGAACAGGCGGAGGCGATCTGGTTCCTCGCCTCGCCCGCCGCCGGCTACATCACCGGCACCACCCTCGTCGTCGACGGTGGCCTCGACGCCAACCTGGGCATTGTGCCGCTGCCCGGCCAGTTCTGAACCAGCAGCGCCCATCCGAAGTTCTGTCGACTGCTGCGATTCACCCTGTGGGACGCGCCATTCCAGCAGGCGACAACCACATGGGCCGCTGACCAGCGGAATAGTCGCGTTCGGGATCGCCGATCGCGGTTGCTCGATAGGGTCGGCGCAACGATCGAGCTGGAAGGTGAACGTGGGAATCAAACAGCGGGCCACGGTGCAGATGAGCGCGGACGAGATCGCGCAGTTCCTCGACCGCAGCAGGGTGCTCACCTTGGCCACCCTCGATGCCGAGGGGAAACCGCATCTGACAGCGATGTGGTTCGGGCACCTCGACGGCAAGATCTACTTCGAGACCAAGGCGAAGTCGCAGAAGGCCGCCAACCTGCGCCGTAACCCGACCCTCACCTGTATGGCCGAGGCGGGAGACACCTACGACCAATTGCGCGGCGTGTCGATCGAAGGAACAGCGCATCTGATCGAGGACCCCGCCGATGAGGAGTACTGGAACGCCGGAATCGACGTCTTCCGCCGCTACGTCGGTCCCTACACCGAGCAGGCTCGTCCGCTGGTCGAGTCCATGATGCACAAACGCATCGTCGTTCGGGTCGAGCCGACGCGGATCCGCTCGTGGGACCATCGCAAACTCGGTCTGCCCGCCATGCCGCTCGGCGGCAGCACAGCCGGCGTTCAACCCTGATCTGAGCCCTTCGGACGAGCACAATGAAGGGGTCCACTCTCGACCGCATCCTGGAAGTCGTCTCCGGCAGGGTGATCGTCGCCGTACCGGAAGAACGGTAATCGAACGGAGAAACGCCGATGACCGACGCCGATTACATCGTGGTTGGAGCCGGTAGCGCCGGTTGCGCGGTAGCTCGCCGACTCGCGGAAAGTGGCGCGTCTGTCGTGCTGATCGAGGCTGGGCGCGCCGACGACAAAGGCATCGCCAAGATGCTCTTCCAGATTCCCGGCGCTATCAACGTCATGCACTCCACGCCGCAGTTGAAGAAGCTGTTCGACTGGGGTTCCAAGTCGACGCCGCAGCGCTGTGCGCTCGACCGCACGATCCCCATGACGCGCGGCCGGGTCCTGGGTGGTTCGAGTTCGGTCAACGGCATGCTCTTCGTCCGCGGCAACAAGAAGAACTTCGACGACTGGGCGGCCGAGGGCTGCGAGGGCTGGGACTACGCCGGTGTCCTTCCGTACTTCAAACGACTCGAAGATTGGGAGGGCGGCGCCAGCGAGCTCCGTGGTGGTGGTGGCCCGATCAAGGTCACCCGGAAGAGCGATCTCACCGAGGCGGCCCGCGCGTTCATGGCAGCGGCGACCGAGCGCCTGGGTGTGCCTGCCATCGACGACTACAACGCGGAAAGTCAGGAAGGCGTCGCGGTCTTTCAGCAGAGCGCCGCGAAGGGGTTGCGTTACTCCACAGCGCAGGGCTACATCCATGCGGATCCGCTCCCGAACCTGCTGGTTCTCACCGAGACGACGGTCATCAGGATCGTCATCAACGGCTCGCGGGCCACCGGCGTCGAGATCTCGGTCGAGGGCGGCAAGCAGATTGTGCACGCCTCGCGCGAGGTGATCCTCTCGGCGGGAGCGTTCGGGTCGCCGCAGATCCTCCAACTGTCCGGAATCGGTCCCGCCGAACACCTCGCGCAGCACGGTATCGCGGTGCACGCGGATCTGCCGGTCGGCGACAACCTGCACGACCACCTCTTCGTCCCGCTCTCGTACAACATGAAATCGGCCGTGCGTCGACCGACTCCGTCGTACTTCCTGCGCGGACTCCTCGCGGAGAAGCGCCGGCCAGGGAGCTCGTGGGCGGCCGGATCATCGTTCGAGTCCGTCGCGTTCGTGCGCACGTCGTTCGCCCAGGACATTCCCGACCTGCAACTGCTCAGTCTCTACTGGGTCTACCCCTCGCCCAACCAGGACTCCGACAGGCGGGTCGTACCGCCGACGAAGAAGCCGGGGCAGAGTGTCTTCCCGACGCTGATCTACCCGGAGAGCCGGGGCACCGTCAGGCTCTCCTCGGCGGATCCGACTGCGGCTCCACTCATCGACCCCGGGTATCTGAGCGTGCCCAAAGATGCGGAAGTGCTGCTCGAAGGCATCGCGATGGTGCGCGAGATCATGGCGGGAACCGGCGACAACGCAGGCGAGATCAACCCCGGGGCCGAGTTCGCCGACGACGCGTCGCTGCGCGCGGAGCTGCCGAACCGAATTCACACCGTGTACCACCCGGTGGGCTCGGTGCGGATGGGAGTCGACGAGCGTGCGGTCGTCGATCCGACGTTGCGGGTTTCGGGCATCGACGGTCTGCGCGTCGCGGACGCATCGATCATGCCGACCATCATCGGCGGGAACACCAACGCGCCCTCGATCATGATCGGCGAGAAGTGCGCGGACCTGATCCTTCGACCCTGAGCGGTTCCGCATCGGTATGCACGCGGTGGGCCTCTTGCCGAAGGGAGGACAATGGGCGGTGGGTTGACCAGTTCGTACGCACCTTCAGGAGCACGCGATGCTACACAGCCACCGAACGTTCTCCCACTTGCTGCACGATATGGGTGAGCAGTCTTTCGACGACCACCGAGTGCGTCATGCGGCCTGGGTCGCGCGATGGGTAGGCCACGGCGCCACCGCTCCCCTGCATCTCGACGACCTCACCGCCCTTGCCGACCGTCTCGAGTCCCAAGCCCTGCCCGCCGGATCGGTGATGTTCTCGGCGGACCAACCGCCGGACGGAGTCTGGATCGTGCGGCAGGGGCAGGTCGAACTGTCCGTCGAGTCGGGCACACAGCGTGCGGTGGTAGGCATGTTGGGTCCTGGCGACGTCGACGGCGATATCGCGCTGGTGCTGGGGGTGCCACTGGCATACACCGCGCGCACGCTCGCCGAGGCGGAGTGCCTGTTCCTGCCTCAGCGCAATTTCGACACAGTGCTCACCACCCACCCCGAGATCGCTCGGCGCTGGATATCCACTGTGGCGCAACGGGTTACGACGGTCCAGACCCGGCTGACCGACATGCTCGGCCGCCCGCTCCCGGTCCAGGTGGCTCAATTGCTTCTCGACGAAGCCGTCGACGGGTCGGTGCAGCTGAATCAGCGCACGCTCGCCGCCATGCTCGGTGTGCGGAGCCCGTCGTTCCACAAGGTCATCGAGGAATTCGAGCGACACCGCCTGATCACCATCGGCCCAGTAAGCATCGGCATCGATGACGGCGACGGATTGCGGCAGCTCACAGCAAAACTTCACAGCCACTGAGCAGCCGGCGGGTGATGACAGGCCGAGACAATACCGGTCTGCGAAAAAACCTTTCCGCAGTTAACTATTCCGGATAGATATCTAATTGCGGATAATGATATTTTTGACACGCTTGGATTTGCGATTTCAACAACAGAAAGATGCGAGCGGGTTATATTTTCTGAACACCCATTTTTTAGCGGTTCGAACTCCCGTCTTACCGCTGCTCGACATTCCCTGGAGATCGCCATGATATCGACCTCTTCCCTGTTTCGTGCGGGCTTTATTGCCCCGGTCGCCATCGCTACCGTCTTTTGTTTGGCCGCACCGGTAAATGCTGCGCCGGTCAGCGTGAACTGGAGCTGCCGGGGCACGGTCCTCGGTATCGGCCAAACCTCGAGCATGAACACCTCGGTCACCGGCACCGCGCCGAGCTCAGCGGCGTCGGGTTCCGCGGTGGCCATCACCATCACACCGGGCGCCTCGTCGGTGCCCACTTCGGCTTCCGGATTCACCGTGAACAACATCAGCAACCTGAAGATGACCATTCCGACTCCGGCGAATTCGACGGTGGTCTCGGCTACCGCCTCCGGGGGCACCGTGGCGGGCACCGTGGCCACATCGGGCGGGAATGTCGTACTGACCGTGCCGGGCCCGATCGCCGGCGGCACCAGCTTCACCCCGCCGGCGGTGACCATCAACGTCACCGCCGGCGCCGCCGGAACACCGATCACCAGCAAGTACGCGGGGACCAGCTACACCAGTCCCGGTATGACCATGACGACCAATGTCTCCTTTGTCGGCAATGTCGCGACCTCGTGCTACCCGAACCCGTCCCCGACCCTGACCACCACAGCTGTCGTCTGAGCTCACCCAACGAGTGCCGCCGGATGATGACCGGTGTCCGCGCCGGCGGCCTGTGGTGAAGGGGCCGGACCGGGTTGCCTCAGCAGCCCGGCCCGGCCCCACCGACCCGCACCCGACGGCAGCATCACCTGATAGTGGTTGCCCTGCTTACGGTTTGGAGACGAGAAGTCAGTTCGACCGAATTATCCGATGCGCAGTATCGCCTCGCCCGGTGTGTCGTACAGTGCATGTCCGGCACAGCCACGGCCGCTTCGATGACCGGAGCGGTGCCGCTTTCGTGATGTTCGTCAGCCGCGGTTCGGGCAGCCGGTCGATCGATGGACAGGAGCGCCCATGCCCACTTCGAGCACCTGGCCGCAATCCCCGCTGCCGCGCCCTGCGGCATCCATCGACTCCGCCGCGCGTCCCGGCTCCCCTGAACGGATCGCGGCGCTCAGCAACCGAGCAGGCCCTGATCGGTGACTCGTGCTGAGCGGTTCTCTGTTTCCAGTGATCGATGGGAAAGCCCGTGTGCCCGACAACAAGCGAACCCGCCCGGATCTCGGTCGAGCTCAAAAGGGCGCTGGAGTTCTACCACGGAAGCGTCGAGGACCTGGTCCGTGAATTGATCAGAGTGCTGGGCGTGAACGAGACCGATCGGCGTGCGCTGGAGATCGTCCTGCTCGAGGAGAAGTCCACGACGCCGGGCAGGCTGGCCGAGCGGCTCGGTCTCACCTCCGCCGGTGTCACGATCATGCTCAACCGGCTGGAGAAACAGGGCTACATCGCACGGTCGCTGCACCCGACCGATCGTCGTCGCGTCATTGTGATGGCCACCGAACTCGCGGCCGATCGCGTACAGGAACTCGTCGTTCCGATGATCGTCGAGAGCTACAAGATGTTGCTGAATTATTATGACGCCGCCGAACTGGAAATAATCGCCGACTTTCTCACCCGCGCGGGCGAACTGCAACGAATTCACCGGCAACGGCTGCGCGAGGTGGATCCCTACTCGCGCCCCTGAGAACAGCACGCCGGTCGGCGTATTTCGAGGGAGAAAGCAGGAATGCAATGCGCACCTTCGACAACAGCGAAGACCCGGTGGCCGAGCCTGTCACCGAGACCGAGCCTCGACCCCAGAATGTGCGACGGTGCGGCCACCCGTCCGCGCCGCGATCAACAGACCGGTTCCGGCGGCACATGTCGCGTGCCGGGGTGGCGGCCGCGTTGGCGATGACGGTTATCGGGACAACGCTCGTGGTGCGGGCAGATTCGAGCCCACCGGCGCGGGCGAACAGCGCGGGGCCGTTCGCGGGCCAACCCACCGCACGATTTTCCGACTACAGTGCCGGCCGAAGCCAGTCCATCGCGACGATCACGAGCACAACAGCCGACAACCCGAGCGAGGTCGCCGTACCGGTCGACGTCCCGGGCGGCTACCCCACTACCGATACCGAGTCCGCCCAACCGGGCGCCGATTCCCCGAGCACGACCACTGCGACGGAAACGACGACAACCATACCGACGGAAACCGCGACGGCGAACTCGACGGTTGTTTCGGTGAGCGCGAGTTTCTCTGCCACGGCAAGCCTTTCGGTCCAGGACACCTCCGATGTGCCGGGCCCAGCTGCCGTCACCCCGACCCCGACCTCCACGGTGACCGTCGCCATGACTCCGACTGACACGTCGACGATCACGGTGACGGCCGATCCGAGCACGGTGACGATGTCTGCTGATCCCTCGACCGTCACCATCACTTCCACCACAGTGCCGGGCACCACTACGACGGCACCGCCCAGCAGCACGACAACAACCGATCCGCCGAGTTCGACCACGACATCCCGGTCACCGGCGATATCCACGACACCGGCGGCGCCGACGACCACGTCGGCGCGGTCGACAACGACCACGTCGCCGACGACGACCATGCCCCCGCCCACGACGAAGCCGCCGCGTCCGACTCCATCGATCGCCCGCCCACCGGCCACCGCACCGAGGTGACGGCAGCAGGACGATCGGACCTGCCGCGCACGCGTAGCCGTCCGGTTCAT
Source organism: Nocardia sp. NPDC055165 (assembly GCF_053606985.1). Classification (NCBI taxonomy): domain Bacteria; kingdom Bacillati; phylum Actinomycetota; class Actinomycetes; order Mycobacteriales; family Nocardiaceae; genus Nocardia; species Nocardia sp. NPDC055165. Next base: position 148,221 of record NZ_JBSGSS010000009.1, on the reverse strand, counting down.
CTGGCGTCAGTGGCGGATCGCATCGACGCCGAGTGTGCGAGGGTGGACGACATGACGGTAGAACGGTTCGAAGTGCAGCGGCAGGTCCCCGCGTCACCCTCGGAAATCTTCACACTGCTGTGTTCCCCCGAAGGGCACGTAGCGATCGACAGTTCGGGCATGCTGCAATCGGCGGAGGGCAAGCCCGTCACCGGCGTCGGCGACGAGTTCATCGTGCACATGGATCGTGAGTCCCTCAACGATTTCCCGATGGGCAAATACGACGTCACAGTGATCATCACCGAGTTCGAGCAGGACAAGCATCTCGAGTGGACGATCTCGGGCGCCATCCAACCGCCGATCGAGCACCTGTACGGATATCGCCTCGAGCCCAGCGACATCGGCACCCTGGTCACCTCGTACTACGACTGGAGCAGGATCGCGCCCCGCTACCGCGAAGCAGCTATCTTCCCGATCATTCCCGAGTCCGCGCTGCGGGCCACTCTCGGCATCCTCGCCCGCACCATCAAGAAATAACCCAGCGCCCCGAAAGGTAGCGCCGGGAACTCGGATCCGGATCGCGGCGCTAGGGTTTGCGGCCGACGCCGCCGACGATGCAGTTGCGGACATCGGAGAGGGGGGTGAGGTGGGGGCCGTCGGACCACCAGTCGTCGCAGCGGACGAGGCCGGGTTCGACCATGTCGAGGGTGCCGAACATGGCTTGGATTTCGTCGCGGGTGCGGAAGCGGCCGCTACCCATCGGGCTGTGGATGAACTTCTCTTCCATTTTCCGGGCCAGCTCACTGTATTCGGCGGTTTCCGGGTCGTGGAAGTGGGCGATCGCGACGAACGAGCCCGAGGGCAATGCGTCGATGTAGGTCTGCATGAGGGCGGGGCCGTCGTCGCCGAGATAGTGGTGCAGGGTGCCGATGTGGAACAGCGCCAGCGGGCGGGTGAAGTCGAGTTCGCGGCGGACCGTCTCGTTGCCGAGAACTTCCAGGGGGCGGAAGATGTCGGCTTCGGCGATGCGGGTGCGGCTGTTGCTGGCCAGTAATGCCTGCGCGTGGACGAGCACCGATGGGTCGTTGTCGACATAGACGACCTTGGACTGAGGGTTCACCCGCTGGACCACCTGGTGGGTGTTCTCCGCGGTGGGCAGACCCGATCCGAGGTCGAGGAACTGGTCGATGCCCGCCCTGGCCAGGAATCGGCAGGCGCGGATCAGGAAGTCACGGTTGGCCCAGGCCAGGTCGTTGACCTGCGGAGCGACGGTGCGGACCTGGTCCAGCACTGCGCGATCCACGTCGTAGTTGTCCTTGCCGTTGAGTGCGGCGTCGTAGACACGCGCGATACTCGCACGGGTGGTGTCCACCCCGACCGGAACAGCGCTGGGGTAGGCGGCAGAAGAATGCGACATCGGGAGCGCCTTTCGAGCATCGGAGCCAACTGGACGAATCAAGCCTAGAGCATCAGTTACTTTGGCAGACAAGCTATTCCGACTCCATCCGGGGCAGGCCGCGAGCGGGGTATCGGGAGTACCCGTATCGGTGGGCTCCTATTCATCCTGTGCCTCCGGTCCCAGGATCTGAGCATGATCCAGATGCTCAAACCAGCCCCGGTGCCCGATTCGGTGGTGGGCAGGCGGTCGATCGCCGTGCTCGTCGTCATCCTCACCGGCCAGTTCATGACGGTGCTCGACGGCTCCATCGTCAATGTCGCCATTCCGTCCATTCGGTCGAGCCTCGACACCGGTGGGGCCGCACTGCAATTGATCGTCGCCGGGTATGTGATCGCGTACGCGGTGTTGCTGATCGGCGGTGCGCGCCTGGGTGATCGGTTCACGCAGCGACGCACCTTCATCGCGGGGCTGGCGGGGTTCACCCTGGCTTCACTCGCGTGTGGACTGGCATGGAACGAGCTGTCGCTCATCGTGTTCCGGTTCGGTCAGGGCGTCGGGGCGGCCGCGATGGCGCCACAGGTGATGACGTTGATCCAGCGCACGTTCGCCGGGGCGGCGCGAGCCAGAGCCCTGAGTATCTATGCGGCGATCGTCTCCGGTGGCCTGCTGGCGGGCCAGATTCTCGGCGGATTGATCGTCGACGCCGATCTGGGCGGCACCGGTTGGCGTGGGGTGTTCCTGGTGAATGTGCCGATCGGCATCGCACTGCTGGTGCTGGCTCCACGTGTCCTCCCGGTCACCGTCGCCCGCACCGATCGAACGGTCGACGGGCTGGGCTTGGTGACGCTCACGGCCACCGTGTTGTTGCTGGTCGTGCCGCTGGTGCTCGGCCGGGAGCTCGGGTTTCCGCGGTGGTCGTGGCTGTGTCTCGGAGCGGGTGTGCTCGGGCTGGCGGTGTTCGTTGTGGTCGAGCGGGCGGTCGCCGGGCGCGGCCGCGATCCCCTGTTCGCGCCGCAGGCGCTCGGCGCGCCCGGTCTGCTCGCGACTGCCGCCACCCTGCTCATGGTGATGGGGACCTTCGGTGGCTGGCTGTTCGTGAGCGCCATCCACATGCAGAGCGACCTCGGCTACAGCGCGCTGCGGGCGGGCATGCAGTTCTTGCCGATGGGTGCGGCGTTCGCCGTGGCCGGACTGTCCTGGCAGCGCGTTCCGGCCACGCTGCACGCGAGGATGATTCCGTTCGGGCTGGTGATGAGCGCGGCCTCGCTGGGCTGGCTCGCGTGGCTGCTGGGCGACGGCGCGGGTATCGGTATCGCGGCGTCGATCGCGTTCGGGGTCTTCGGTCTCGGTAACGGGCTGGCGTTCAGCCCGTTGATGACACGGGCATTGGCCGCGGTACCGGTGACACTCGCCGCCGACGCCAGCGGCATTCTCGTCACCAGCGTGCAACTGGGGACCGTGGTCGGGATCGCGAGCATCGGGTCGGTGTTCTTCGAACTGGTGGGAGCGACCGCGTCATCGGCGGCCGACGCGGTCGCGGTCGTGCATCTGATCTGCGCGGCGATCACGCTCGTCGCCGCCGTCTCGGCGGCACTGGCTGTGCGCGGGATCCGCCGCTGAGCGTGCTGATCGCGGCGCCACCGGTCCTGAGCTAGCGTGACACCATGCACGAGCTCAGGGCCGGTGACCTTTTCGCCGGCTATCGGATCGAGCGGGTGCTCGGGGCGGGCGGGATGGGGAGTGTGTACGCCGCCCGGCACCCGCGGTTGCCGCGTCTGGTCGCGATGAAATTGCTGCACTCCTCGTATTCGGCGGATCCGGTGTTCCGGGGTCGATTCGAGCGCGAGGCCGATCTCGCGGGGCGCCTCGATCATCCGAATATCGTGGCGATCCACGACTGCGGAAACGAGGACGGACAGCTGTGGATCGCGATGCAGTACGTCGCGGGCAGCGACGCGGAAACGGCGCTCCGCACAGGGGCTGTGGCGCCGCGGCGGGCGTTGCACATCGCACGGTCGACGGCGGACGCGCTCGATTGCGCGCACACGGCCGGGCTCCTGCATCGCGATGTCAAACCCGCCAATATTCTGCTGAGCAAGAGCGCGGGCGGCAGCGGTGAGCGGGTGCTACTCACCGATTTCGGCATCGCGAAGGCAGTCGACGAGGGCGCAGCGCTGACCGAGACCGGGACGTTGGTGGCGACGCTGCGCTACGCGGCGCCCGAACAGCTCGACGGGCGCACCGCGGGCGCGCGGTCGGACCAGTATTCGTTGGCGTGCACGCTGTTTCACCTGCTCGCGGGGCGCCCACCGTTTACCGCGACCCATGCGGGGGCGTTGATCGGTGCGCATCTGATGCAGCCGGTGCCGCGGATCAGCGAGATCGCGGCGGGCATGCCCGCTGCGATGGACGCGGTGTTCGCGCGCGCCCTCGCCAAGGATCCCGATCATCGATTCGCCAGTTGTGCGGCGATGGTCGCGGCGGCGTCCACGGCCCTGACCACCGGAACCGCTCCAGCTCGTCCGATGACCGGCCCCGTCGGACCGGCTCAGCCGATCGACCACCTGGTGCGAGGGCCACAGGTCAGCAGGGTGGGCCCAGACGCGGTAGCTGGGACCGGCGTCGCGGGCAACCCGACGTTCGGTGCCGGCAATCGGGCCGAGCTCGACACCGCCAGTCGTGCTGGAGCGCGTCGCCGGAACGCCGGGTGGTGGGTAGCGGGCGCACTCGGGGCGGTCGCCATGATCGCGATCGGAACTGTGGTCCTGTCGATCCGAGATTCCGGGAGAACCGGCGCCGTTCCGACGAGCGCAACGGTCGCGCCGACCACCACCGTCGACGCGTGGGCGGCGGCGCGGCCCACGATCGCGATGTTCCCCGACCTGCTGCCCGCGAGTCCCGACAGTGCAGGGTATCGGGGACTGCGGTGCAGTTTCGCGACGAAGAGCGCGGAGGCGATGTGGGATACGGGGTTCGACTGCACCGACCGCGAAGGACTGCACGTGCAGGTGATGGCGCACAAGGATTCCGGGACCGTCGGACGGTTCGTCGCGTCCCTGCCCGCCGGGGCGACCCAGCAGCCGCGGTCGCGGTACGGCAGACCGCTGACCGTGCACAGTTTCAACGGCTCCACCGGACCATGGCTGCTGGTGCGATTCGACGCCGCGCCGTATTCGACTGTGCTGCTCCAGGTGTACTGGAAGGGCCACACCCATCAGGAGATGATCGACCAATGGTTGAGCACCGCACCTCTGTGACCGCACGACTGGCGCTGGGCTCGCTCGCCGTTCTGCTCGTCGGCTGCGGCGCCGTCGAGGGCACCGCGACGCCGGGTGAGATCGACGTCCGCTCCCTCGGCGTGGGTAGTTATACGACGGCGCCCGCCGATATCGAGGCGGGCCGAAAGTCCACGGACGGGCCGATTCTGGAAGGGCTGCGGATGGCGGGCGCGGTGGTGTTGCCGCACGAGGTCGATCCGGCGCTGACCCACAGCTGGGGCACCGATGTCCTGGACACCCCACGGCGGGCTTCGGACACCTCGGCGATCTCGAATGTGAATCTTCCCGTGCTGGAACGGCATCGGATGATCGTGGCGTTCGACGTCGCCGAGGGCAGCCAAGCCTTCGACAAGGCGAGACCGGCGATCGAGACCGACGCGCGGATCACCAGGGTGGTGCTGGCGCGGTTTCCCGGCGCGAAGACCGCCGAGGAGGCGGCGCGGGAACTCGAGGCGACCGATTTCCGGGTGAGTCCGGACAATCAGCCGGTGTCGATCCCCGGTTACGCTGCCGCACATGCGCATTGGCGGCCCGGCATCAAGACGATCGGTGCCACCTTCGCCCACGGCGAGATCGTGGTGAGTATGTTCCTCCAGCATCCCTCGCCCGACATCGACGCGCTGGCCACACGCGTCGCGGCCGTCCTCGATGCCCAGATCCCCCTGCTCGACAAGTTCACCCCGACCGCGCCCGACCGGATCGCCGAGCTGCCCCGCGATCCCGATGAGCTGTTGCGCCGCACCCTGATTCCCGGCCCGGCTAATCAGCAGATCGCCATCTCCTCGCGCGAGTTCGCGGCGTGGACCGGCCGTGCGGGACTGCACTACCGCCCCACCGAACCCGCCGAGCTCGGCGCGGCGTGGGATCGCGGTGGCGTGGACAGCGTGGCGAATTCCTACAGCACCACGCTGTTCCGGTTCCGTGACGAGGCCGCGGCCCTCGCCTTCGGCACGACATGGCAGAACACGCTCAGCGCGACAGCGCATCCGGTCGCGGCGCCCGAGGGCCTGCCGCAGGCGCGGTGCGCGGAGCGGCGGGCGGGGAGTGCGCCCGCACTGACCCGCTGCTATGTGAGTTACCGGCGCTACGGCGCGTTCGTCAGCGGCGCCGAACCCGCCGGAGTTCGCCAGCAGGCCGCGGCACAGTACGCGCTGCTGGCGAACGCTCAGTAGTTCGGAGCCGGCCTAGATCAGAGCTGGGCTTCGATCGCCTGCACGACCTCGGCGGCATCGGGGGTCGTGCGCGGGCGGAACCGGCCCGCGACCGTGCCGTCGCGACCGACGAGGAACTTCTCGAAGTTCCACTGCACGTCGCCCGCCGCGCCCTCGGCGTCGGCGGTCTCGACCAGCGCGGCGTAGAGCGGGTGCCGGTCGTCGCCGTTGACATCGGCCTTGGCGAGCAGCGGGAAATCGACGCCGTAGGTGACCGAGCAGAATTCCTGGATCTCCTCGGCGCTGCCGGGCTCCTGGCCCATGAACTGGTTGCTCGGGAAGCCGATCACGGTGAAACCGCGCTCGCCGTAGGTCTTCTGCAGTTCCACCAGGGCGCCGTACTGCGGGGTCAGGCCGCACTTGGAGGCCACGTTGACCAGCAGTACCGCCCGCTCGCCCGCCAGCTCGCCCAGTGTGGTGTCCTCGCCCGCCAGGGTCTGCACCGCAATGTCTCGAATGTTCGCGCTCATCACATCACCACCAGATCTCGTCTATGTCGGTTCGATCGCCACCGTACCGGAGCCCGATCGGCGCGCAAGTGTCCCGCTCGGCGAGAGAATCTGTAACACGTTCTTGTTTTGTGACGCGGTTCACGGCACCATTCCTATGGATGGGCGGTGATGCCCGCACCCTGAGCACCGGAGGAAGCCCGTGAGCGACCAGCCACATCGGATCGATACCGTCCGCCCGCTGCGCGCGAGCGAGGTGACGCAGTGGGATTTCGACGCCGATGTGGTGGTGGCCGGTTTCGGCATCGCCGGCGTGTGCGCGTCGATCGAAGCCGCGCGAGCGGGCGCGAAGGTGCTCATCCTGGAACGGACCGGCGGCTGGGGCGGCGCGGCGGCGCTGGCGGGCGGATTCGTCTACCTCGGTGGCGGCACACCGCTGCAGAAGGCGCTCGGATTCGACGACACCCCGGAGAACATGGCGGCGTTCCTCACCGCCGCGCTCGGACCCGGCGTCGACGAGGCGAAGATCAAGGACTACTGCGCGGGCAGCGTCGAGCACTACAACTGGCTCGTCGACTGCGGGGTGCCGTTCAAGGAGTCGTTCTGGGGCGAGCCCGGCTGGGAACCCCCGCACGACGAAGGCCTGATGTACTCCGGTGGCGAGAACTCCGCACCGTTCCTCGACATCGCCGAACCCGCTCCGCGCGGCCACGTTCCGGAGCTGGCGGGTAAGAAGATCGGCGAGCGCAGCGGCGGCTACATGCTGATGAAGCCACTGGCCGACACCGTGGCCGAGCTCGACATCGACGTCGAGTACGACACCCGCATCCGCCGGCTGGTCGTCGACGACGAGGACCGGGTGGTGGGCGTGCTGGCCACCACCTACGGCAAGCCCGTCACCGTGCGCGCCGCGCGTGGTGTCGTCCTGGCCACCGGCAGCTTCGCCTACGACACCGAGATGATCGACCGCTACACCCCGCGCCTGAGCGGCAGGCCCGGCGCGGCCATCGAAGAACACGACGGCATCGGCATCCGGCTGGCTCAAGCGCTCGGCGCCGAGCTGGCGCACATGGACGCCAGCGAGGTGGCCATCTTCGGCGATCCGCAGATGATGGCGCGTGGCATCCTCGTCAACGGACGCGGCCAGCGCTACGTCACCGAGGACACCTATCCCGGCCGCATCGGTCAGGCGACGCTGTTGCAGAACGACAACCAGGCGTTCTTGATTATCGACGAGACCTCGCTGGAAGAGGCGCTCGCGACCGAGAGCGCCACCCCGTTCTTCCGCTTCCAGCCCAAGTGGGTCGCCGAGACGGTCGCCGAGCTCGAGGCCGAGATGGGCCTGCCCGCACAGACATTGCAGACCACCGTCGCCACCTACAACCAGCACGCCGAGCACGGCACCGACCCGCTACTGGGCAAGAAACCCGAATGGGTGCGCCCGATCAAGGGGGCGCTGGCCTGTTTCGACCTGCGCGGGTTCACCGCCGGGTTCACCCTCGGCGGGCTGCGCACCGACCTGGATTCGCGGGTGCTGCACGTGAGCGGTGAGCCGATCGAGGGCCTGTTCGCGGCGGGTCGCTGCACGTCCGGCCTGTGCGCGTACGGCTACGTCAGCGGGGCCTCGCTCGGCGACGGCAGCTTCTACGGCCGTCGCGCGGGCAAAGCGGCGGCCGCGGGCTGAACCGCGGACGACCCACCGCACGGGTTCTGTCAGTACTCTGCTTGCAGCGTCACGCCCGACGACGAGTCCGGCTGGGCTCACGGTCTTTTCACGCCCGGGAGCAGGCGCGCCGAACGAAGACGCAATGCAGATCGGAGTTGGACAGTGCAAGCAGGTGGGACGTCCGCGGATTACGTGATCGTCGGCTCCGGATCCGCGGGGGCGGTGCTCGCGAATCGGCTCAGTGCCGACCCGGGCACCACGGTCGTGCTGTTGGAGGCAGGTCCGGCAGACGACGACAAGTTCGCCCACATCCCGGCCGCGTTCTCGAAACTGTTCCGCAGCGAGCGCGATTGGGACTATCTGACCGAGCCACAGCCCGAGCTCGGCGACCGGCAGATCTACTGGCCGCGCGGCAAGACCTTCGGTGGCTCGTCATCGATGAACGCGATGATGTGGGTCCGCGGCTTCCGCGCCGACTACGAGGAATGGGGGCTGCTGGCGGGCGAGAAATGGAATTTCGCCGCCGCGGTGGAGCAGTTCCGCAAGATCGAGAACGTCCAGGACGCACAGTTTCCCGACGAAGGTTCCAAGGGGCCCCAGCACGTACAGCGCCAGCGCAGCCCGCGCGCGTCGACGCACGCGTTCCTCGAGGCCGCGCGGCAGGCCGGCCACGAGCTCGAATCGGCGAACCGGCCCGCGCCCGAGGGCTTCACCCAGACCATGGTGACCCAGCGCGACGGCAGGCGCTGGAGCACCGCCGACGGGTACCTGCGTCCGGCGATGAAGCGGGCGAACCTGACCGTGCTGGCCGAATCGCTGGCCACCCGGGTGCTGTTCGAGGGCACCAAGGCTGTGGGCGTCGAATACCGCAGCGGCGGGCAGACCCTCACCGTGACCGCCGATCGTGAGGTCATCCTGTGCGGTGGCGCGGTGAACAGCCCCCAGCTGCTGCAGCTTTCGGGCATCGGCGATCAGGACGAGCTGAAAGAACACGGCGTCGAACTGGTCGCGCACTCCCCCGAGGTCGGCGCGAACCTGCAGGATCACCTCATCTCGGCGCTCGGCTACAGCGTGGACTCCGATTCGCTGTTCACCGCGGAGAAGCCCCTCGAACTGATCAACTACCTGGTCCGCCACCGCGGGATGCTCACCTCCAATGTCGGTGAGGCATACGGCTTCGTGCGCAGCGCGCCGGACCTCGAGCACCCCGACCTGGAGCTGATCTACGCTCCGGCGCCGTTCTACCACGAGGGTCTGGTCGAAGCCACCGAACACGGTGTGGTGCTCGGCGCGATCCTGCTCCGCCCGCGCAGTCGCGGCAAGATCAGCCTGGCCTCGGCCGATCCGACGGCCAAGCCGGTGATCGATCCCCGGTATCTGTCCGATGCCGAGGGCGCCGACCGGGCCGCGCTGACCGCCGGACTTCGGGTGTGTGCCGGGCTCGCCGCGCAGCCCGCGCTCAAGAGCGCGCTGGGCGCGCTGATCTACCCACCCGAGGCACCCGAGGATCTCGAGGCGGCCATCGCGCTGACCATCGAACAGTTCTCGCACACCCTCTACCACCCGATCGGCACCTGCCGGATGGGCACCGATGCCGCCAGTGTCGTCGCCCCGGACCTGAAGGTTCGCGGCGTCGAGGGTCTGCGCGTCGCCGACGCCTCGGTGATGCCGCTGATCATCCGCGGCCACACCAACGCCCCCGCCATCTTCATCGGCGAACAGGCCGCGGACTTCATCCTCGCCGAGGCCTGACCCAGGTGCTGGTGGCGCGCGGGCACGGGCGCGCCACCAGCTGCCTCATGCTCCCGCGAGACCCAGCGAAGCCGCCGCGAGCAGCAGGTACGGCAGCGGATAACCCAGATCCGCGTACTGGCGCGCCCGCAACACGGTGAATTCGGCGGCGACGAAATACAGCACGAGCCCGGCCGCGGCTGCCACCGCCAGCGGCCGATAGGCCAGACCGGCGAGCAGACCGAGTCCACCCGCCGCCTTGATCAGGGCCAGCGGCGTGAGCGTCCAGGGCGCGATGCCGTAGTGGCGCATGTTCTCGCGTACCCAGTCGGCGCGAACGACGTCGATCAGGGCAGCTGCCAAGGCGGCGACGGCCGCGAGCACGGTGACGACGAGATAGGTGGTGTGCATCGGATCAGATCCTCCGGTTTCGGTGATCGGCGCCTCTGTCATCGTGGAGACAGCCGCCGTGATGGGACAGCGAGTGCCGTCCTCGGATAGACGACTGGCGCGAGCGAAAGGTGACCGATGCGCACTGACCGGACCGAAGTGCCGGCGCGCGCGTTCGAACAACGGCGCGACCGCCTGCGTGGCGTGGCCTTTCGGATGCTGGGTTCGGGAGCCGAAGCCGAGGACGCGGTGCAGGAGGCGTGGTTGCGCTTGGCCGGGACCGATACCGAGATCGCCGATCTCGACGGCTGGCTCACCACGGTGGTATCGCGGATCTGCCTCGATATGCTGCGCGCCCGTACCCGTCGCGCCGAGATAGCGCCCCCCGAGACTTCCGTTCCGGTGGCGACGGGCGCGGGTGTGGATCCCGAAGCCGAAGCGGTGCGGGCGGATTCCGTCGGGCGGGCGCTGCTGGTCGTTCTCGACACGTTGGGCCCCGAGGAACGTGTCGCTTTCGTGCTGCACGATCTGTTCGCGGTGCCCTTCGCCGAGATCGCGCCGATGCTCGGGCGCACGCCGGCCACCACCAAGAAACTCGCGAGCCGGGCCCGGCTGCGTGTGCACGCGCCCGCCCGGGTCGAGCCGGCGGAACTACTCGCGCATCAGACCGCGGTGACGGCTTTTGTGCAGGCTGCTCGCGAGGGCGATCTCGGCGGACTGCTCGCGGTGCTCGCACCCGACGTGGTGCGAACCGCCGACCCGGCGGCGCTCTCGCCCGGAATGGCCCTGGTCGTGCGCGGCGCCCGTGCTGTGGCCGACGGCGCTCTCGCGTTGCGGCGGCGCTCGCGCGAGGCGGTGCTGGTGCTCGTCGACGGCAGGCCCGGCCTGGTGGTGCCGGGAGCCGACGGACCGGATTTCGTGGTGACGTTCCTCGTGCGCGGTGGGCGCATCGCGGCTTACGACGTGGTGGCCGCGCCAGCTCGGTTGGCCGCGCTCACCCTGTCGCTGCTGCCCTGATCAAAACCCGCGAACGCCCGGATTCCGCGTTTTGGCACTCGATGCAATGTTGCGGTCACTGCGTCGATCGCGGTCAGAGGGCGGGAACGCGGGCGAATCCCAACGGTGGAGTCGGCACGGGACCCGAACGGAGTTCGTGGCGGAAGTCCGGGAGCAACGGCAGCATGTCGACATTGCGGGCGGCGTAGCAGCGCACCATCGGCAGTGCTCGCGAGACCTCCGCGCGTTCGACCGGCTCGGCGTCCACGAACGCGAGGGAGTCCAGACCCAGGCCGAGGGTGCCTGCGATGCGGACGATCGAGGCGGACTTGCGCCCCCAGCCCACCTCGACCGCCGAGAACATCTCGTACAGACCGTGGCGGTACAGCGTGTGCATGGTTCTGGCTCGGTCACCGCGTGCGGCGACAGCATGGAGCACACCGCGCTCGCTCAGTTTCGTCAGCGTGCGCAGTGCCGGTGGGCGCGGCGTGGTGCCGGTCTCGTCGTGGACGACACCCTCCCACAGGGTCTCGTCCAGTTCCCAGACCAGACAACGGACGGCAGGTCGCATGGCGCTGAACTCTACAACCACTGATAGCTAAGAACCAGACTTGTGATCCGTCACTACGGCGACCGCCAGGGCTGGGCCCCCTACCCAGAACCTGACAATCCATTCCGGTTTCCTTTGTCGTTCGTTAGGGTGGGGTTCGCTGGACAGCGGGGGGTACAGCCGAAACTGGCGAAGGGAACACAGATGTCCGTCCACAATCCACCCCGACCGTCGCTGACCGTCTCGGGCAAGCCGATGTCGTTGCCACTCAAGGACGTTCGCGCACTCTCGCGGCAGATGGTCGGCCATTTCGTCGCTACCGTCGCACCCTGCGGGACGCTACCCGGTGACGCCATCTCCGGCGATGTCACCACGATCACCCGGATCTGCCTGGAATTCGCGGTCGGCATGCTCGACGGGCGTGATGTCCCGAGCCAGCTACAGCGCCTGCAGGACGCGGCCAGCGCGTGGGCCCGGGAGGGCGTACCTATCGACACGATCCACCACTCGATCGCCGAGGGCTTCAAAATCGGCCTCGACCTGGTGGTATCGAGCGCGTCGGGCAAGGATTTCGACAGCCTGGTCGGCGGCGTCAAGGTCGTGATGGAACTACTCGACACCATCACCGCCCAGATCTCGCTGGCCTACGTGCGCGAGCTGCGCGGCGTGGTGAGCGAGCACCACACCGCCGTGCACACCCTCACCTCCGCCCTGCTCGGCGGGCACAGCACCTCGACGATGGCCCGCGAATGCGGCATCACCATCGCCGAGACCTACGCGGTCTTCGCCCTGGCTATCCCCCAGCACCGCGAGGAAGCCAACCCGGCACTGGACTCGAAGGTCGTCGCCCGCCGCAAGTTGCGCCGGGTACAAGCCGAACTGGCCAAGCGCTGCGGCGACTCGGCGCTGTCGCTGCTCAGCGTCGACGGCGGGACGGTGCTGATCCCCGCCAACGCCTTCGACCGCGAGGGTTTGACCGCGCTCGTCGCCCAGCTCTCCCAGGCGGCCCAGGTCGGCATCACCGCCGCGATGGTCGAAACGAGCACTACCGGGGTTCCCGATGCCGCCGATCAGGCCCACGAGTTGCTGGACATGGTGCAGCGGCTCGAGGTGACCTCGGGTCTGTACCGCTTCGACGAGCTCGCCCTGGAATACCAGCTGACCCGTCCCGGGCCCGGCCGCGAATTCCTCGGCTCGCTGCTGGATCCGCTGGATCAGTACCCCGAGCTGCTCGAGACCCTGCAGCGTCACATCGCCAACAACCTCAACCGGCAGCGCACCGCTCGCGTGCTGCACGTGCACACCAATACGGTCGACTACCGGCTCAAGCGGATCGGCCAGCTCACCGGCTTCGATCCGACTCAGCCTTCGGGGCTGTGGTACCTGCGTTCCGCGCTCGTCGCGCGCAGTTACCGGTCCGTTCCGGCCTGATCCCCGACACGACGAAGGCGCTGCCCACCATGGTGGGCAGCGCCTTCGTCGTGCTCAGTGCGGGCGGGTCAGAGCGAGCCGCCGCCACCGACCAGCCACGGGTTGAACGCGCAGGTCAGCTGCGGGTTCTGCACCGGGTCGAGCGCGCGAAGCGCGATCGAGAGGGCGCGCGGTGAGTACATCATCGTCAGGTGATCGGAGATGTCCTGCTCGCAGCCGTCCTGCAGGGTGATGTTGTGGACCGTCGCCCCCGGGCCTGCCTTCATGAAGGTCAGTTCGTAGGGGTTGGTCACCTCGTCGTAGCGGGTGCCGACGATGGTGTAGTCGACACCGGCGACGGTGTCACCGCCGGCATTGAGGTTGTTGACGAAATCCGAGCCGATCGTCTGCTGGATACCCGCGTGCCCGACGAAGATCTCGATCGGACCCAGGATGTCGATGCCCAGGTTGTTGATCATGCGACCCAGGGCGCCGATGCCGTCGAGGCTGGTGCCGTGGTGGGTGGCGCCGAAGGTGATCAGCTTGTTGACCTTGGCCGCGCCGCCCTCGAACTTCGTGTAGTAGTTCGCCATCGACCCACCTTGGGAGTGCGCGATGATGTCGACCTCGTCGGAACCGGTCGCGGCGAGCACGCGATCGACGAACGCCGCGGTCTGCTTCGCCGAATCCTCGATGTAACCGGTGCCCATCACGCCGGGCAGGAACGAACCGAGGCCGCCACCCTCCATGATGTTGGAGCGACCGTAGTTGAACGTGAACGTGCAGTAGCCGGCGTCCTTGATGGGCTGGCCCATGTAGGCGTACCCGTTGTAGGCGTTCATCCAGGTGCCGTGCAGCAGCACGACCGGGCGAGGATGCTCGGCAGTCGGCTTGCAGTTCCAGTCGTTCGTCCCGGGCGCGGCCGCATCGGGGTTGCCGAGGCCGTAGGCGAACGCGGCGAGGAACGCCGTCGACTCCGGTCCGTACGCACCGGGATCGGAGGAATAACCGCCCGAGGAACCCGAGCTGGAACCCGAACCGCCGTAGCAGTCACCGGACCCGTTACCGGAGCCGGCGCCACTGCCGGAGGTGCACGCCGACCCGGAGCCGGCGACCTGCCGACCTTCGGAGATGATGCCGGCAAGATCCTGCTCGGTCGGCGCCGAGGCGGGAGCCGCGCTCGCCCCCGGCCCGGTGAACACCATGGAGAGAGCGCCGACTCCGGCGAATACCGCCGTGTGCAGCGTGCGCCTGCGACTGGGAGATTTCATGTGTTGACTTGTCTTCCTGTGCGATTCGAATATTCGTCGCCCTTTTCTTCCGGGAGAACGAATGGCTTGTCGAAACCGCCCAAAACATAAGCCGCAGAATTACTTACGAGACGATTGTCACGCGCGGTCTGGGCAGGTCACCACAGCCCCTCGAAAACTGCCATGACAGGGCACAGGAAAATATTCAGCACTCGCTACGTGCCGCGACTCCGAGAAGTCGCTCGTCGAGCCACAGCACCGCCTCCGGATAGCCGGTCGCCGCGCCGATGATGTGCTCACCGAGCACGCCGCGATACACCGCGTTCGCCCCGAGTTCGCACTGCTCATCGTAGAGATTGCGCGCGCCCTCGGCGGGAATCCACCACTCCTGGTCGCCGTTGTAGATGTAGAGCGGCGCCGACGACCGCATTCCTTGCATCCGGGTGATCTCGTAGATCTCGGTGGCCAGTTCCGAACGCAGCGGGTCGGCGATGTTGGCGCCCACATCGATCGGCAGTTGCAAGATTCCCGGCACCGCGAACACGCTGGCGCACGTATCTTTCATAATCGAGGTGGTGACCCAGCGCCCGAGATTGTTCATCGCGGCGAGGATTTCGGGTCGCTCCCGTCCGATTGCGAAGGTCGCGGCCATAAATATTCCGGATGCGAGGTTGGCATTCATACTGCGCGAGAGGATTTCGAAGTCGGCGGGCACCCCGCCCAGTGCCGCACCGACGATGACGTCGGCCAGTTCCGGTGCGTAGGAATCGATCAGCTTGGCCGCACCGTGGGTGGCGATGGCGCCACCGGAATAGCCGGTCATCGCGAATCGGCTGTCGCCGTAGGCCGCCGGGTCACCACCGCGCACCGCCCGGATCGCGTCGAGCACCGCGTGCCCGGCGACATACGGTTCGGCGTAGGCCATCCACGGGCCCTCGTGGTCGGGCACCAGGACCGCGTACCCGCGCAGGACCGCCAGCTGCGTCGTCGGCGGAATGAACTCTGTCGAGCTCGACTGCGATGTCAGGCCGTGCGCCAGCGAGTAGCCGGGAGTGCACTTGCGACCCAGCGCGTCGATGGGCAGGTTGTTCACCAGCACAGGGCGATCCCCCGGCCCGGTCCACTCGGTGGCGGGCACGATCAGGGTCGCAGTGGCATAGGACGGCCTGCCGTGGGCGTCGTCGGTGCGGAATTTCAGCAGCGTCGCCGAGCGGATGGGGACCAGGGTCAACCAGGCCGCGGTCGCGGTGACGTCGCGGGATTCGATCAGATCGCCGGGCGACAACTCGTCGAGCCCGGCCGGCCACTGGTCGAAGATCGGATCGCCGACCGCCGACGGGAGCACCGCCGCGTGTAGTGCCGCGAGTTCGGCCGCCGGATCGGCGGCGTTCGCCGGGATCGGCGAGGGAATCACCTGGTCGATCCAGCGCTGCAGATCGGGCAGGAAACCGGGTGTCCCCAGCTGCGGCACCGGGAATTCCTGGGTCGGCGGCGGCTCGGCGGCCGCGGTACCTGCCGCACAAGAGACGAGCAGCAGCACCGAACCGATAAGTACTCGAACAGATCTCATGGCACACACGCCTTCGGGTGGCAACGGATTCGTCGATGACGTGCCACTATGCGGTGCTCCGACCCCCACCGAAACTCCCCCACCGCGCCGTCGTCAGATCCTTCACGCTACGGGGCGCGGCGAACCGACTTCGGCGTTGTGCCCGAGTCGTGTGCGCAATGCCGCTGTATCGCAACAAGAATCGTCGATGGCGACGCGAATCGGCCCGGATCCGCTTCGGGGCGAGCGGATCCGGGCCGATCGAACCGGCTCAGCAGGTGCTGGGCGCCGGTTCCCCCTGCAGCCGGGCATCGAGCCAACTCAGCGCGGAAGGCAGTCCGAGCACAGCTGCGGTCAGATGGTCCGGGGTCGGCGTCTGCTGACTGACAACCTTGGCGCCCGCGGCACACCAGCGATGAGTGGTGGAGGTGATCGCCTCGACTGGGATGAGGCCGTCGATCGGCGAATGCCATTCGAAGACGGGCATTGTCGGCGCGCCGGGATACAGCTCGAGGCTGTTCTCCTCCACCACAGCGCGAGCTTCGGGATCCTCCACCAGTGAGGTGGTGGCCGCGAAGTCGAGGATGCCGCGCCCGGCTCCCGCCCCGAGGATGTCGTTGGTGCAGGCGTCACGGATCGACGCGCGGGCGGCCAAACCGCTGGCATTCATCTGATCGCTGATCGGGAACCGTTGGGGGTATTCCCGTTCGAGCCCGATCCCCGCGGCCAGCGCGAGACCGAACACGGGATGTGAACCGAAGCCGAGCCCCTCGAGCATCGACACCAGGTTCATCGGCACCCCGCCCATCGCCGCCCCCGCGATCTCGAGCTCGGGCGCGTACTCGGGCTGCAATGCCGCCGCCCACGCCGTCGCCATGCCGCCACCGGAGTACCCCGCCATCGCGACCCGGCTGCCACCGACCCGCAACTGCTCGACCTGGCGCACCGCGCGGATGCCGTCGAGGGTCACCTGGCCGCCCAATTTCGCTGCGCCGTAGGCGAAATTCGGTCCGAGGTGGTCGGGCACGGCCATCGTCCAGCCGCGCTTGAGCGCGTAGTTCCAGGCCACCGCCTCGCGCACCATCAGGTCCGGATCGTCGGTGTAGAGGACCTTGGAGACCGAGCAGCGCGTGCCGAGCCCGTTGATGATGTGCTGGTAGGACAGCACGGGGGCGTCGGTGCGGTGATTGTTCGGCTGCAGCACCGTCGTCGTCGCGGCGATCGGGTCGCCCGCGGAATTGGTGGAGCGGAACTGGATCAGGGTGATGGTGGTGTCGGGGAACATGGCCAGCGCCGGCATCTGCCGTACGCCGAGTACGTCGCCGGGCTTGTGCTCGGCCAGGTCGGCCGGCTGGCTGTAGAAGGGGTCGGGGTCGGCGGTCGGGTACAGCGGTGTGGTGTGGCCTGCCGCGGCGGGGACCACGGTGAGCACCGCTGCCGCCAGGCAGACCAATAGTGTTCGGCCCGGCCAACTGTGTCGTGCCGCGGCATCCCAGATCATGCGGCTGTCCCTCCCGTGTCGCTGCTGTCGGGACCGATCTTCGCCGGTACCGTGGCTCCTCGTCGACGGGTCGCCGCGAACATCGGCGGAGCTCACAACCTCATCTGTGTGTGGTTGTGACCGGAGGCAGCACGCCGATATGCGGGCGCACCGCCGCGGCGACAGGTGGATTGTGAGATCTCCAAGCGAAATCGGAACGTGTTCCTCTCGATGGTGCAAGACCTACCGTCGAGTAGGAAGGCGCTCACCAGTGCCGGGGCGAAAGGAGCACGCCATGATTCCCACCGACGAGAACATCGCCGCCACCCTCCACCGCATCGACCCGAACGAGATACCGACCCGGCGGATCACGGTCTACTTCGACGGCCCCACCCCCGAGGACGCACTGGTCCTGGAATACGCCGCGACCCAGGCCGAGGCGTGGGAGTTCACCTCGGCGGCCGTGCATTCCGGCCTGCTGGTGACCGTCGACGGCAATGTCGGCCCCGGCCTGCGCCGGCTGCCCTGCCGGTCGCTGTGGCACTGACGCTCGCGGCGCCGCACCGCCGGCCGCACTAGGCTGGCACGGCGGGCGCTGCTCGGCCCGCGGTGACAGAAAGGGCATTCGTGACACGGTGGCAGTTCCCGCTCGCACTGGCCGCGGCGGCCGTCCTCACCGGCTGCGGCTCGGCAGACACCACCGAGGTCGCCACCCCACCCAGCACCACCACCCCGACGACGACCACCACCAAGCGGGTGCCCGCCACCATCGCGCCGCCCACCACCACCGTCGACCCCTACGCGGGCCTACCCCTGATCGATCACGTGACCTGGACCGAGAACGTCGACGGCCACCGTCTGCTCGTCTTCCCCACCCAGGCGGGCCGCAAGACCGCCGCGCCCGGCACCGACGAACTCGCGTGGCAGGAAGTACGTGCCCTCGACGCCGACGCCGACGCGCCGGGGATGCGCGACCAGTTCGTCTGCCACTGGGTTTGGGCCAGGATGGTAGCGCCCGACAAGCCGAGCTGGAATCTCGAACCGTGGCGCCCCGACGTCGGATATCAGGCCACGGTGGCGGCGAACTGCAATCCCGGCGGCCCCGAACGCTGATAGGAGCATCCCATGCGCATCGTCATCGCCGGTGGACACGGCAAAATCGCTCTTCTGCTCGCCCAGGTACTGACCCGGCGCGGCGATCACGTCCACGCCCTCATCCGTGAACCCGGCCAAGCCGCCGATATCGCCGCGACCGGCGGCGTGCCGGTCATCTACGACATGGAACGCGACACCCCCGCCGACCTCGCGGCCGCGGTCGCCGGTTCGGACGCGGTGGTGTTCGCAGCGGGTGCGGGCGCGGGTAGCGGTGCCGCGCGCAAATACACGGTCGACCTCAACGGTTCGGTACAACTGGCCGACGCCGCCGAGCACACGGGCGTCACGCGGTTCGTGCAGATCTCCACGATGGGCGCGGGCAGCCCGCCCGCGCCGGGGACCGATGAGGTGTGGGCCGCCTATATCGACGCCAAGACCCGCGCCGAGCAGGACCTGCGGACTCGCGAGCTGGAGTGGACGATCCTGCGACCGGGCCGGCTCACCGACACCGAAGGCAACGGTCTGATCACGCTCGGACCGCCGCCGATTCCGCGCGATTCGGTGCCACGCGCCGATGTCGCCGCGACACTCGCGTCGATCTTGTTCGCGGACAACACTTTTCGACGCACACTGGAGCTGGTCTCCGGATCGGAGACGATCGAGTCAGCCGTCGCGGCCATTTGATAGCCACAAATTAACTATCACAACATATTTCGCCCGTTGAACGCCATTGTCGTCAACTCGCGCCACATTGTCGTCACCTGATGAACACGGCCAGCCGCCGGTCACGCCGATATTCGAGCGCCACATATGACGGAGATGGTGGCGCTACCCTGGATTCGCCGCTCAGAAGCCGGGAAATGCACCGCATCGAGACGGAATCGATCGTGCAGATGTGCTTGCATCTGAAAGTCTCCCCGTCCTAAACTCAGGGCCGCAACACAATTCAGGGGACAGTCAGGGGAGGCCGCGAGCGGCACACCCGGGGCCAGGATTGCCTTGGGTTTGCCACTGCCTGAGAAGCACAGGGGCATTCACATGAACAACACCACGGGCCGTTTCGGCCTCGCCGATCGCGCGGCGGCCGATCACCCAGGCTCCGCTCGATGGTCCAGGGAAAGCGCGGTCGCCTTCGTCATCGATGCCGTGGAATCCACCGGCGCGGCGACCCGCAACGATTTCGATATCGACCGAATCGTGACCACTGCGCACGAACTGGCCGATGACTGGGATCTGCAAACGCTGACTCCCGATACTTTCTGGCGTATCGCCGCCGGCTGTATCCGGTACTGACCACGAATCGGTACCCACGGATCGACTGTCCCGCCCCTCGCGCGCAGTCCGATCAGCTCTCCGTGTGTTCGATTCCGCCCGACCGATCAGCTCCGCTCGGCTGTCAGTCCCGCTCGGAGTAGGACAGCAGTATCTCGCGTGAGCGATCCGGCCGTTCGGCTTGGACGCTGAGCTGATCCATCACCGATAGATACATCGCGAGGTCCTGGCGGCGCTCGAGGTAGAGCGCGCTGGTGAGTTGCTCGAGGTAGACGATATCGGGCAGTTCCGGCTCGCCGAAGCGCAGAATGCTGAACGAACTACCCGCCGCCGCGTGCCCGCCCGCCGAGTACGGCAGCACCTGCACCGTCACGTTCGGCAGTTCCGAGAGCTCGGCCAGGTAGCGAAGCTGGGCCCGGTGCACGTCACGTCCGCCGATCGGACGATGCAGCACGGCCTCGTCGATCACCGCCCACACCACCGGCGGGTCGACCCGGCGCAGGACATCCTGGCGTAACTGCCGAACCTGGACCCGGCGGTCGGTTTCGGCGTCGTTGAAACCGAGGGTGACGATCGCCCTGGTGTACTCCGGCGTCTGTAGCAGGCCGGGTACCAGCTGTGCTTCGTAGGTGCGGATCTGGCTGGCCGCCTGCTCGAGGCCGAGGTAGGTGCTGAACCACGACGGCAGCAGGTCGCTGTAGCGATGCCACCAGCCGGGTTCGCTTGCCTGCCTGGCCAACTCGAAGAACGAGGTGCGTTCCACCGGGTCGTGCACGCCGTAGAGCGTGAGCAGATCCCGGATGTCACGTTCCTTGAAACCGGTGCGGCCCAGCTCGAGTCGGCTGATCTTGGCGTGCGAGCCGCGGATCGCGTCGCCCGCGGCCTCGCGGGTGATGCCTTTGCCCTCGCGTAGCTTGCGCAACTGGCCGCCGAGCGCGATACGCAACACGGTGGGGCCACGGTCGACAACAGGTTGTACGCGACCGATCTCGTCGGGTTCAGCCGTCATGGACCCAGATCCTACCGATTACCCGGTGAGGTAGTCGAACTCTCCGGCCTTCGCGCCGCGGATGAATGCGTCGATCTCGGGCCGGGTGTAGAAGATCACCGACCCCTGCGGGTCGCGCGAGTTGCGTACGGCGACCGAGCCGTCGGCGGCTTCGGCGACCTCGACACAGTTGCCGCTGGGGTTGCTGTAGGTGCTTTTGCGCCACGCACCGTCTCCCGGGCGTTCACGCTGATCATGCTGCATTCCGGACATACCGCACTCCTCGTTGTCGAATGATGCCCACCGGTACGAAAATTGCAGATGCACGCACAAACGTTCTTGCATCTGCCTTGCGCGATGGGGACATTAACACGCGAAACGCCACCGCGCACCGGTCGGTACTTACCCGGCGTCATGACCGCGGCCAGGCGCCGACCGTCTCGTCCAGCCCCCTGAATTCGTAAGCGCCGCAACCCCATCGCGAGCCGACACGGCCGCAACGAGCGTGCAGATGTGCTTGCATTCGAAAACGAACCGCCCGTAGACTCAGGCCGCAAGATCACCGGGAGGTACCGCGGCTCCACCAGCCGGGCGGGCCTCCCGTCGCCGAATGGGAGGGGACTCGATGAGCAGTCCGTTTCAGCGACACCTCGGTGCCGCAGGCGCACCGCCCATGGCGTGTAGCGACGAGCCGAACGGGCTCACCTACCGGCAGGCGCGCGAGATGCTGAGCCAACACGACATCCATGGTCCGCAGTGCCGTCAGTGGCTGGCCGCTGCCGCGTACCTGTCCGCGGGACTGGACGACGAATAGTGCGGTCGTAACGTCTTCGTGCTGGTCAGACCGGTTCCGACAGGTCATGCTGGTGGGCGACGATCGATCCGGACAGGTGGTGCGCGTATGCGGATAGCGGAGATCCTGCGCAACAAGGGCAGGGCGGTCACGACCGTGCCGCCGCAGACCACCGTGCGCGACCTGCTCGCGGCGCTGGCCGACCACAATATCGGCGCGGTGGTCGTTTCCCCCGATGGTGCCGTGATCACGGGCATCGTCTCCGAACGCGATGTGGTGCGTCATCTGCACGCCCACGGCGCCGCGCTGCTGGATCGGCCGGTCACCGACATCATGACCGCCCGGGTTCGCACCTGCGGGCCCGATGAGGATGTGTCCTCGCTGCGCGACGTGATGACCGAGCACCGGATCCGGCACATGCCGGTGGTGAAGTCCGACCGGCTCATCGGCATCGTCAGCATCGGTGACGTGGTGAAGAGCGAGATCACCGAACTGGCCGCCGAACGTGAACACCTCGTCGAATATTTGCAGGGCAACTACTGAGCCCGGCACCGACCGGCGACACCGAAAAGCCTTGCGCCTGAGAATTCTTCGCGAGCTGTACCAGAAACGTGCGTATCGTTGAGCGGGTGCACCCCGTCCGGCCCGAGCTCGCCGCCGCCTCGGCGATCCGGCACGCGCCCACCCCGGTGCCCGCCTCGATTCGCACGCGGTTTCCGGCCCTGGCCGATCCCGCGGTGGTCTATCTCGACAGTGCCGCGACGACGCAGAAGCCCGATACCGTCATCGCGGCCGTCACCGACTACCACCGCGAGCACACCGCCAACGCGGGCCGCGGCACCTACGGCTGGGCCACCGCGCTGTCGGCGCGGATCG
The DNA here is from genome assembly GCF_053606985.1 of Nocardia sp. NPDC055165. NCBI lineage: Bacteria > Bacillati > Actinomycetota > Actinomycetes > Mycobacteriales > Nocardiaceae > Nocardia > Nocardia sp. NPDC055165. Next base: position 125,859 of record NZ_JBSGSS010000009.1, on the reverse strand, counting down.
CCGCCGTCCGTACCCGGGCGGCCGGTTTCCTCGGCGCGCACCACAGCGACGAGATGGTGTTCACCAGCGGAGCCACCGCCGCACTCGGCGCGATCGCGCACAGTTGGGGCCTGGCCGAGCTCGACGACGGCGACGAGATCCTCTACAACCCGGCCGATCACGCCGCCAATGTGCTGCCGTGGCACCACCTGCGCGACACCCTCGCCAGGTTCGGGCGCCGAATAGTGTTGCGGCCCTATCGCAGCACCGCTACCGGCGAAGCCGACATCGACGACATCCTCGCGCGGGTCGGTCCGCGCACCCGCCTGATCACCACCAGCCATCTCCATCACGTGTACGGCGGGCTCACCACCCTCGAGGAATTGCACGGCCGGATCGACCCCGAGATCCTGCTGTGCTTCGACTGCTCGCAGAGCGGAGGGCACCTGCCGGTCGACGTCACCGCGCTGCGAGCCGATTTCGCGGTCTTCGCGGGACACAAGATGTTCGGTACGCCCGGGATCGGCCTGCTGTACTGCCACCGCCGGGTGCACGCCAGGCTGCGCCCCTTCCTGCCCGGCGGGAACACCGGGGTCAGGATCACCGAAGACGGTCTCGTCACCACCGGAATGCCCGAGCTGCTCGAAGGCGGTACCCACAACATCCCCGGGATCCTCTCCCTCGCACCGGCTTTCGACCTGCTCGACGAGCTCGACCGATTCGCTGTCGCCGAGCACAACCGGGTGCTCACCCTGCGGCTCATCGACGGCCTGCGCGAGGTCCCCGGGCTCGACTTCCTCCCCGGGCCGGCACACGCCACCTGCGCCGTCGGCTATGGGATCGTCTCGTTCACCCTCGACGCCATCAGCGCCGCCGACCTCGGGTTCGTCCTGGCCGATGCCGGATTCCTGGTGCGAACCGGAGCGCATTGCATGCCCTCGGCCGACGCCGGGGCCGGTTCGGTGCGGGTGAGTACCCACCTCTACAACACCCTCGACGAGATCGACCGATTCGTCGCCTGCGTGGCCGGCCTCGCCGGTGACGGGCGCTGAACAACCTGTCCTTCAAGCCCCCGACGCCGAGGAGGAACGATGGGCTCGCCCACCGTGCAGCACTACGATCGTCGCGCCGCGTCCCGGGTACTGGCCCGCCTGGCCGCTCCCGGACTGTTCGCCGCCACCGAACCGCCTCCTCCGGCCCGAATCACCTACCGTGCCACGGCATTACAGTCTGAATCGGGTGCCGCGCTGACACAGTCCCAGCGGATGTACCTGGAACGGTTCATGCGCCCGTGCCGCCCGGATCAGGTGACCAGCGCGACCCATCGCCTCACGTGGACCGACAGCGCGGGAATTCCCAACACCGGGTACTTCCACACCGCGGGCGCGGGCCCCGAACTCGCGGTGCTCGCGCGGGAAACAGTCCTCGCGCTGTGGCATTCGCTGGCGGCATCCGAACTCCCGGCGCGCGCTGCGGCCCTGTCCGCCCACGATCACGGCGTTCTTTCCGCGACCACCACCGATCACGATCCGCACGAGATCTTCCGGGTCGGTATTGAGGCAACGGGTCGCGCACTGGTCCAGCACGGCCTGATCGCCGCCGACACCCCCTATCGCGGGCTCGTCGAATTCGCCACCGGCATGCGTGATTGCGGCATCTTCACCGCCGTCGCCACCCGCTGGTTCTGGGAACTGCAGGCCTCGACCTTCCGGCGCGGGATGATCCCGGTGCGCTTTGCCAGCCAGCCCGACGGGTCCGTGCGCTACACCGCCGACTCGATCGCCATCCTGCGTGCGATGAAAGACGCCACCATCGCCGACGCGCACGCGGTGATGCTGCGCGCGACCGGCGAGGAGGGCCTCGAGACCGAAGCGGCCGTCGCGAAATACCACGACGACCTCGACCTGATCTCACGGCAATACGCGCTGCTGCCCGCCGACACGCGACCCACCTGTCTCGCGGCGACCCAACACGACATCGACGGCGCCGATGTGCACGTCCTCGCCACGGTCGTCGATCGGTTCGTCGAGACGTTCGCCGCGCTGACAGGCTCGGTGGAAGTGCTCGAGGACCTGACCGAGGAACAGCCGGGTACCGCCCCCACCGGCGACGACGGCGTCTTCTACGTCCCCGATATGAGCTGCCGGCATTGCGTCCGCACGATCACCGCCCTGCTCGAGTCGATGGAGATCCCGGTCGTCGAGATCGATCTGGAGTCCAAGCGGGTGATCGCCCGGATCCGCAGTCCGCGCAACAGATTCCGTGTCTTCGAGGCACTGCGCGATGGCGGCTACAACCCGGTCGACGACGTGCCGGCACAGGTGCCCGGCGCGTCGGTGGGATGATCCCGCCCGCCGTTCCCGCCGCGCTGCATCCGCTCGTCGCCGCGTTCCTCGCCGATCGCGACGGCGTGCGCGCCGCCCTGCGCCGCTACGGCTCCCCCGTGCATCTGGTGTTCCCGCAGATCTTCACCGCCAACCTCGCCGCACTGCGCGCCGTGCTCGACGCGGGAGCGGTCCGGCATCGAATCTGCTATGCGCACAAAGTGAATCGCTCCGCGGCGTTCGCCCACACGGCCGCGCACGCGGGAATCGCCGTCGACGTGGCGTCCACGGGGGAACTGCGTTCCGCGCTGTCCGCCGGATTCCCCGCCGATCGCATCGAGGTGACCGGCCCCAAGGGCGCCACGATGCTGCGGGCCGCGGTGACGGCCACGGCGACGATCAATGTCGACAACCTCTGGGAACTCGCGACCCTGGCCGAGCTGGCGTCACCGGCGGCGGCTGTCCCGGTATTGCTACGCATTTCGGGTTTCTCCGGCAGCTCACCGAGCCGGTTCGGGATCGATCTCGCCGACGTGGCCACGGCGCTGGAGCTGCTGGTACGTCACCGCGACCGGCTGCGGCTGCTGGGATTCGCCTTTCACCTCGATACTGCTGCCACCGCGGAACGGGTCAACGCCGTGGGCGACTGTCTGGAACTGATCGAACGGGCCTACGCGCACGGCCTGACGCCGACGGTGCTCGATATCGGCGGCGGCCTGCGCCAGGTCTTCACCGCCGATGCCGGGGGGTACGACGCCTACGACCACGCACTGCGGGCGGGCCTGCTCGGGCGTGGCCCCGCGATGCACTGGGGCAACAACACTTTCGGCTATCACGTGGCCGAGGGAATGGTGCACGGCGCACCGGTGTTCCACAAGTACGCCAATACCGAACCCGCCGCCGGCATCCTCGCCGAACTGCTCGCCGCTCCGCTGCCCGGGCACGGTGGACGGGCGCTGGCGGCGGTCCTCACCGACAATCTCCTCGACCTGTGGCTCGAACCGGGCAAAGCGCTGGTCGACCAGGCAGGCATCACCGTGGCCCAGGTCGAGTTCGTCAAACAGGCAGGCAACGGCGCGACGCTGGTCCATCTGGATCTCAGCCGCGACACCGTCACCGCCGCCGACCAGGAGGTGCTCATCGATCCGATCGTGCTGACCGACGTAGCCGAGTCACGGCCTGCCGGGGTGTATTTCGCCGGGCACCTGTGTCTCGAGCGCGACCTGATCACCCAGCGGCAGGTGCGAGTCGCGCAGCTGCCGTCCCCCGGCGATCCGGTGGTGTTCCCCAATACCGCCGCTTACCACACGGACCTGTCGGCCGCGCAGGCCGGCATGCACCCGACACCCGCGAAAGTCGCTGTGCTGCACCGAGAAGGACAGTTCGTTCTGTGCCCTGATGCCGACTATCGGCCCGGGGGCCAGTGATGGTCTACACCCACATCACCGAGCTGATCGGCAACACTCCCCTGCTGCGCCTGGACCCCGCCGTCCACGGGCTGACCGAGGTCGAGCTGTACGCGAAACTGGAGTCGCACAACCCCTTCGGTTCGGTGAAGGACCGCGTTGCCTGGGCGATGATCCGCGACGATCTCGAGCGCGTCCGCGCAGGCGGGCAGTCGTTCATCGAGGCGTCGAGCGGGAACACCGCCAAAGCGCTTCGGGTACTCGGCGCGCTGCACGGCATCCCGTTGCGCGCGGTCACCAATCGGATCCGGGTGAGCGAGGTCCGCCAATTGCTGCAACTGCTCGGGACCGAGATCGTGGAACTTCCCGGCCTGTCCGAATGCCCTGATCCCCATGCCGCCGATGATGTTTCGGCGGTCATCGAGCAGACCATCGGCCAGGCGCCCGACCACTGGTATCACCCCTCGCAATACACGAACGAGCGCAATATCGCCGCCCATCACGACGGCACCGGCACCGAGATCGCCACCGACCTCGCGGACGCGGGCATCGACCACCTGGATTACCTGATCGGCGGACTCGGCACCACCGGCTCCACTCGGGGCACCGCGACCGCCCTGCTCGCCCACCATCCGGACCTGCGCACCGTCGGGGTGGTGTCGGACCGCTTCGATTTCATCCCCGGTATCCGCTCCGAGCGCGAGATGTGGGACGTCGGGCTGTTCCGGCCCGATTTCTACGACGAGATCGTCACCGTCGACTCCGCCGCGGCCATCGAGTCGACCCTCGACCTGATGCGCGGCTACGGCGTACTCGCCGGACCCACCAGCGGCGCGGGCTATTGCGCCGCCCTTCGCACCCTGGCCGCGGCACCGCGCCCCGAGGGCAGAGCACTGGTGGCTGTGCTGATCGTGTGCGACCGGATCGAACCGTATCTGTCCTATCTGGCCAAACGCAGGCCGCAGCTGTTCGGCAAGCCCACCGGGCCCGCACCCCCGAGCCCCGACGACACCGCGCCGACGCTGTCTCCCGCTGAGCTGGCCGAACTCGACCGCACCGCCAGACCCACCGTCGTCGATACCCGCGGCGCGATGGCCTACCGCGTCGGGCATGTCCCCGGCGCGCTCAACATCCGCGACGACCAGCTCGACGAGATGCTCACCCAGGGCGTGCCGTTTCCGCGGTCACGGCCGGTGGTGTTCGTGTGCCCGGTCGGGGAAACCTCACTGCGTTTCGCCGCGGTGGCCCACCGCGCGGGCTACGAGGCATACAGCCTCGCGGGCGGCATCGTCGCGTGGCGCGACGCCGGATACGCGATGGAGCGCGGCGGCTGATCAGACGAGCACCCTGGTGGCGCGGCGCGCGGTGCTCAATCCACGACCGCGACCGGTGGTCGCCAGCAGCGCCGTGAGCGGTCCGCGATACCCATCGGCGAGCAGCCCGACGACCGCGCGGAAGCGCGCCACGAACTGCTGCGCGGTCGCCTCGTCGAGCCGGGCGATCGGGTAGATGAACGACCCGTCGACCCCGGCGGGCGCGCCGAGTGGATTGTAGTGGTCGGTGAGCCCGAACTCGAGGTCGTGCTTGGCCCTGACCACCCCGGTCGGCAACTCGGTGATCGAAAGCCCCTGCGCAGGAGGGTGTTCGACGGCGGTGCGTGGGGCCCCGGCTCGCTGCAGGATGAGTGTGGCCTGGAACAGCGGCAGCGCCGCGTCCTGCGGCAGGCAGCGCTTGAGGCGTGGGTTGGGGGTGTCGGGGTGGGCGTACGCGGCGAGCGCGACCCGGCGCACCTGCTCGAGAAGTTCGCCGACATCGGCGGCACGGTCGAGGCGCACCCGCATCAGCACATCAGCGGAGAAGTTGCCGACGAGATCGTCGAGCAGGCGGTGATCGCGACCCGAAACCGCTGTGGCGACTGTGACATCGGCGCTGCGCGCGAACGCGCCGACGGTGAGCGCGAACGCGGTCTGCAACACCATGAACAGGCTCGCCCGCCCCTCCTGCGCCATCCGCAGCAGCCCGGCATGGGTCTCGGCGTCGAACGAAATCGGCAGCAGCGCACCGGCAACCGGGTCGATCGGGGCCGCGGGGAGCTCACGCGCGGGTAGGTCCAGCAGGGCCGGGCGGCCGGCCAGCGCATTGGCCCAGTACCGCAGCTGATGGGTGGCCCGGCTCCACTCGTCGGTGAACTCGCCGAGCTGCTCGTGCTTCCACAGGGTGTAGTCGATGTAGCTGATCGGCAGCGGCGGCCAGTGCGGGGTGGTGCCGGCGCGACAGGCCAGATAGGCGGTGACGAGGTCGCGGATCAGCGGGCCCATCGAGCGACCGTCGACCGAGATGTGGTGCACGACAAGGGCGAGCACCACATCGTCGGGCCCGAGCACGAACAGCCGCGCCCGCACCGGCAGATCGCGGGCGAGGTCGAAGGGCTGCCCGGCCAGCGCGGCGACGGCGGGGGCGAGGTCGGCTTCGCCGACGCCGCATTCGGCCACATCGAGGACGGCATCGTCGGGGTCGACGACGCACTGAGCCGGACCCAGCTCGGTCGCCGGAAACCGGGTCCGCAGCGGAACATGGCGACCGACAAGAAGTTTCAGCGCCGCTCGCAGTGCTGCCACGTCGACCGACGCGCCACGCAAGCGCATCGCCCGCGCGACATTCCAATCCGCCGACCGGCCGAGTCGCGCCGCATGCCACATCCGCTCCTGCGCGGGCGCCAGGGGCACATGCGACGGACACGGTCGCGGGCCGAGCACCGGTGACGCGGCGGGCCGCGCACAGACCGGGTCGCTCCCGGTGCGCGCCGTCGCCGGCAAAACGCCACTGCCGGCGCCGTATCCCCCCGATCTCCGCCCCACACCGGGGTCCGACACGCGTCTACAACCTCCACACCGTTTCGACAGGTGAGCAACGCTAACGAGCCGATGTGAACACACAGTTACCGGATCGTGACCATGCTCGGTCAGCCCGCCCGCATCGCGAATCCCAAGATTTCGCCGACTATCCACTTTCCGGGCGAAATCGCCCAAAAGCCGCGTTAGAGTAGCGACGGGAAGCGGAGCGAGGAGTTGGTTGGTGTCCATCGGGAAATTGGTGTCGTTCGACGGTTCACGGGGTTTCGGTTTCATCCGGCCCGATGACGGCGGGCCCGATGTATTCGTCCACGTCAACGACATCGGACTCGACGAGGACGAGTTGCGCCAGGGTCGCCTGTTCGAATTCGATGTGACCGAAGGCGATCGGGGTCCCAAGGCGATCAACCTGACCGGGGTCGGACAGCCCCCCGCCGCTCCGAAGACGCGCAAGGGCGGCGACCGGCTCGGTCCCGACGAACTGCGTCAGCAGATCACCGAATTGCTGCTGGAGGCGTCCCCCGCGCTCACCGCGGCCGAGATCATCACCATCCGCGACCGGTTCACCACCTTCGCCGACGAGCACGGCTGGCTCGACAGCTGATCTCGCGCCAGGGCGGTTGTCGCGCCCGCCGATGAACTCCGGCGCGGACTCGGCGAGCGCGACAGGCACGCACTCGATGTCCGCGCACGTGTCGGTCCCCCGTCCTACGATCGCCTCACACACCGATGAATCGGGCGTGCTCGCATCGTCGACACGGGTGAACACACCCGCGAGGAGGATCGGATGGATCTACCGGTGATGCCGCCAGTGCGCCCCATGCTGGCCAAGTCGACGCCGTCGCTACCGCGCGAGCCAGGACTCAGCTATGAGCCGAAGTGGGACGGCTTCCGCTGCGTCGTGTTCCGCGACGGTGACGAGATCGAACTCGGCTCCCGCAACGACCGCCCGCTCACCCGGTACTTCCCCGAGCTGGCCGAGCTGCTGAAGGAGGCGCTGCCGCAACGCTGCGTCATCGACGGGGAGATCGTGGTCGTCACCGATCACGGCCTCGATTTCGACACCTTGCAGCAGCGGTTGCACCCGGCCGCGTCGCGGGTCACCAAACTCGCGGCGCAGACACCGGCCAGTTTCGTCGCCTTCGACCTGCTCGCCCTCGGCGATCGCGATCTCACTACCGCACCGTTCGCGCAGCGGCGCCGCGAACTCGAGTCGTTGCTCGACGCCGCGCCCGGCCGGATCCATCTCACACCGATCACCCAGGATCCCGACGTGGCTCAGGACTGGTTCACCCGCTTCGAAGGCGCGGGCTTCGACGGCGTGATGGCCAAGTCCGACGAGCTGGCCTACCTGCAGGACAAGCGAGTGATGCTCAAGATCAAGCACGAGCGCACCGCCGACTGCGTGGTCGCCGGTTACCGGATGCACAAGGACGGCGAAGGCGTCGGTTCGCTGCTGCTCGGCCTGTTCGACGACGAGGGCAATCTGCACCATGTCGGGGTGGCGTCGAGTTTCACCGCGGCCCGGCGCCGCGAATTGCTCGGCGAGCTGGCGCCGTTGCGCGAGAACGCGCTCGACGACCATCCGTGGCGCACCTGGGCCGACGCCGCCGCGCAGGCGAACGCCGACGGCAAGATGCCCGGCGGGCAGAGCCGCTGGAGCGGGGGCAAGGATCTGTCGTGGGAGCCGCTGCGGCCCGAGCTGGTCGCCGAAGTGCGCTACGAGCACGTGCAGTCGGGACGGTTCCGCCACGGCGGGCGGCTGGCGCGGTTCCGCGCCGACCGAACCCCCGATTCGTGCACGTACGCCCAGCTCGATGAAGTGGCGCCCGCCGAGCTCGACGCGATCTTCGGAGTCGGCCGATGAGCGCCGCGGTAGAACTCGACATCGACGGCCGGGCGCTCACCATCAGCAATCCCGACAAGGTCTACTTCACCAAACGCGGCGAGACCAAGCTCGATCTGGTCAACTACTACCGCGCTGTCGCCGAACCGCTGCTCGGTGTGATCGGTGGTCGCCCGCTACTGCTGGAACGCTATCCCGACGGCGCGTCGGGCAAATCGTGGTTCCAGAAGCGGGTGCCGAAGTCCGCGCCGGACTGGTTGCAGACCGTGGAGGTGTCCACCCCCAACGGCACCACCAGCGACGCGCTGGTGGCCCACGATCTCGCGCACATCCTGTGGGCGGTGAATCAGGGCTGTCTCGGTTTTCACGTGTGGCCCAATCATGTTCCGGATCTGCGGATCGCCGACGAACTACGCATCGATCTCGATCCCTCGCCCGGCATCGGTTTCGATGATCTGCGCCGGGCCGCGGTGCTCACCCGCGAACTGCTGGCCGAACTCGGCGTCGACTCGTCCATCAAGACCTCGGGCTCACGTGGCCTGCACATCTACGCGGCGCTGGAACCGCGCTGGGACGGCTACGAGGTGCGGGCCGCCGCGGTGGCGCTGGCCAGGGAGCTCGAGCGCAGGCATCCCGAGGAGATCACCGCGCAGTGGTGGAAAGAGGAACGCGGCTCGCGGGTGTTCATCGACTTCAATCAGAACGCCCCGCACAAGACCGTGTTCGGCGCCTGGTCGGTGCGGCCGAAGGTCGGCGGTCAGGTGTCGACACCGATCACCTGGGCCGAACTCGACACCGTCGTCCCCGATGAGCTCACGCTGGCCACCGTGCCCGCCCGCCTCGCCGAGTCGGGTGATCCCTGGGCGAACCGGGCACCGCAATCGATCGAACCGCTGCTGACGATGTCGGAGCGCGATATGGCAGCGGGGCTGATGGACGCACCGTGGCCACCGCAGTATCCGAAGATGCCCAACGAGCCGCCGCGCGTGCAACCGAGCCGGGCCAAGAAGGAGTGAGAACCTATTCGGAGGTCCACAGCGACCAGACCGCGGCGCTGCCCTTGCCCTCGCACACAAGCGCGTGGTTGTCGGAGGTACGGCCCGATTTGTCCACCGAGGGATCGCATTTCGCCCCCGCGGTGTAGTAGGACCCCGATACCTTGAACGGCCCCGACCAGGTATGACCACTCGGTCCGCGCAGACACAGCAATGTCGCACCGTCTGCCGCGACGCCGAGCAGACCGGCCTTCTCCGCGGTGCACTCCGTGCCCTTCTCGACCACGCCGCTCTTCTCGCCGCCGCCCGCGGGGCTCGTCACCGGGACGGCCTCGGTCACCGTCGGTGCCGTGTGCGAGGTCACCGACACCGGCGTCGGCGTCGTGGTCGCCGCCGACTGGGCGAGTGCCGGCATCGACACGTCCAACCCGCCGAAAACGGCGAGCCCGATCGCTGCCGCGACCGCCACCTCGGAGATACCGAGCAGCAGTGCCAGCACCGCGATCCCCCGCCCGCGTGGATGCCCGAACGACAGCAGCCCGAACACGATCGCGATCGGGAACAGCAGCACCAGCGCGGCGGCCAGTGCCACCATCGAGTACGGATTCACGCGCGGTTGGTCACCGCGGCGACCGCCGGTCGCACTGTCCGCGCTCACCTGCGGCCAGCGCTGGCCGTCCCAACGCCGATCGTCGGACTCCTGCTCGGGGTCGTCATCCCATTCCTCGTACCGTGCCATCAACCCCGGGTCCCTCTCCGATCTCCCCGGGCGCACAACGAAACAGGTGCGGCGCCGGGTTACGCGACGAGAATAAGGACTCACAGCCCGGTAGCACAGCTCAAACGCGAAATAGGGTCACAGTGACATAACGTGTCAACTCGCGCGAGCGCCCTGGTAACGAACCGGCTAACACCCTTACCCCGGCGGACGGAACAGGTTCATGCTGGTCATCAAGTGCAGCGTTGCGCGCACCCCTGAGCTCGCGAGGAGGACTCATGTCCGACAGCACGCCGTCGGCAGACCGCGCCTGGCATGCCCAAGCCGGTGATCTGCTGGCCGACGATTACAACGTTCCCGGCATCATCATGTGCGCGATCGGGGTGGTGGGGCTCGCGTGCACCCTCGTCGCGGCTGGTACCGAGCACACCGGATGGGCCGTGCTGGCCGGGATCATGACGTTACTTTTCCTCGGCGGCGGTGTCGGTGCGCTGATGTTCGAGCATCACCGGGAGAAGAAGATCGAGCAGATGCTCGGCCGCACCGGGCACGCGCCCGGCCATGCCGGACCCCAGCGCTACAGTGCCGCCGCGATCGCGATGCGGCGCTCGAATCGCGCGCTCGATTCCTAGCGCTCGCCCGATTCCACGGTCGGTTCCGGCTCGGTGATCAGCACGCTGGGAATCGTCACGGTGATCATCGTGAGCAGGGTGTCGGCCAGCAGTTGATGCACCTGCGCCCTGGTGAGGGTGCCGCGGGTGATCCATTCGCGTCCGGCGACTTTCACCAGTCCCGCGTAGGCGAGGACCAGCGCGCGCAAACGTGCACTGTCTGCCAGATCGGCGCGCCCGATCATCACCAGCATGCGTTCGGCGGCGGCATCGTCGGCCTGATCGAGGATCTGCTGCACCTCGGGGTCGTCGCCGACGCCCTCGTGGCTGGTCACCTTCACCCAGGTGGTGCCGTGCTCGGCGATGGTGTCGAGCAGCCAGCCCACGATCGCGTCGACCCGCTCACCCGGTGTGCCGTCGGGAATGGATACCTTGTCCTGACGCGGCAGAGTCACCATGCGGCGCACCACCGCCAGATACAGGTCGCGCTTGTTGCCGAAGTAGTGGTTGATCAGGCCACGGGCCACCCCCGCGCGCTGGGCCAGTTCCGCGGTCGAGACCGCCGCGTAGGGCCGCTCACCGAACATATCGATGGCACACGCCAGGATCTGCGCTCGTCGCTCGTCGGGTTCGAGCCTGCGCCTGCGCGGCGCGTCTGCGGTGTCGGTGTCCAGCGGGGAAATCGCGGTTCTCCGTCGAGTTCGATAGCCGTCGCGCGGTCGCGACGACGGCCCATCACGATACCCAGCGGGTCGCTCGCGCGGCCAATGCGACAATAGATGTCGTCCACCGCTCCCGCACGAAGGAATGTCGCACTCCCCGATGACCGAGAACATGATCGATCCGGACGAGTTGGCGACCTGTCTGCGGGTACTGGAACGCGCCGGGCAGCTGGAGAAGGAACATCCCGACTCCATCGCCGTGCAGCGCGCCGTCGGGCACATGTTCAAAAAGCTCAAGCACCGCCGTCGCATCGAGGCCAGGGAGCAGATCTCCTCGAACGACCGCGCCGTCATCGCCGCGACCGCGACGGGCTCCCCGCAGCGCATCGACGACGAGACCGCGGGCATCCCGATCAGCTCGTCCACCACGGGCGCCAGCGCGGGCACCCTGCTCAAGGCGCGTCCCTGCTACATCTGCAAGCAGAAGTACACCCAAGTCGACGCGTTCTACCACCAGCTGTGCCCTGAGTGCGCGGTAGCGAGCCACACCAAGCGCGACGCGCGCACCGACCTGTCCGGCAAACGCGCCCTGCTCACCGGCGGTCGCGCCAAGATCGGCATGTACATCGCGTTGCGGCTGCTGCGCGACGGTGCGCACACCACCATCACCACTCGCTTCCCCAACGACGCGATCCGTCGCTTCGCCGCCATGGAGGACAGCGCCGACTGGCTGCACCGGCTGCGCATCATCGGCATCGATCTGCGTGACCCCGCGCAGGTCGTGGCGCTGGCCGATGACGTCGCCGCCCAGGGCCCCCTCGACATCCTGATCAACAACGCGGCCCAGACGGTGCGCCGATCGGCCGGCGCCTACAGCGCGCTGGTCGACGCCGAGACCGCGCCGCTGCCCGCGGGCGTCCTGCCGGAGATGGTCACGTTCGGCAAGACCATGCAGGCCCACCCGACCGCACTCACCGCCTCCCTCACGCCGTCGCTGTCGGCCACCGATGTCGCCGAACTCGCGCTGGTCGCCGGTTCGGCCACCCCGGAGCGGATCGCGGCGGGCGTGGCCATCGACGCCGGTGGTCTTGTCCCCGACCTCGCGCACACCAACAGCTGGGTGCAGACCGTCGGCGAGGTGGAGGCCACCGAGCTGCTCGAGGTGCAGCTGTGCAACTCGGTCGCGCCGTTCATCCTGGTGTCACGGTTGCGCCCTGCCCTGGCCGCCGCGGCAGGCCGGCGCAAGTACGTGGTCAACGTCTCGGCGATGGAAGGCCAGTTCGGCCGCGGCTACAAGGGCCCGGGGCACCCGCACACGAACATGGCCAAGGCCGCGCTCAACATGCTCACCCGCACCAGCGCCCTCGAGATGTTCGAGGCCGACTCGATCCTGATGACCGCGGTCGACACCGGCTGGATCACCGACGAACGCCCGCACTTCACCAAGGTCCGCCTCGCCGAGGAGGGCTTCCACGCACCGCTCGATCTCGTCGACGGCGCCGCCCGCGTCTACGACCCGATCGTGCAGGGCGAGGACGGCGTGGACCTCTACGGCTGCTTCCTCAAGGACTACCGGCCTTCACCCTGGTGACGCAAGCGATGCCGAACCGGAATGATGATCATGATGCCGCCCGGGGAGCACGGTACATATCCTGAATAGGTGCCGTTCCGGGTGCTGGCCGACGTTCTCGCCGTCACCCACGTCGCGTTCATCGCGTACGTGGTCGCCGGCGGCTTCCTGGCGTGGCGATGGCCCCGCACGATCGGCCTGCACGTACTGGCCGTGGCGTGGGGCTTCGGCACCATCCTGATCGGCTTCGACTGCCCGCTCACCTACGCCGAGAACTGGGCGCGCAGGCAAGCGGGGGTGGGTGAGTTGCCCGCCGCCGGCTTCATCGACCACTACCTCACCGGGGTGATCTACCCCGACAGCGCGCTCGGCTTGGTGCGGGCACTGGCGGCGCTGGCGGTACTCGTGTCGTGGCTGGGCTACGCGCGCCTGCACCAGCGCCGGCTCAGTTCACGTGCCGTGTGATCTCCTGCGCCACCGCGGCGTGCTGTTCGTCGAGGTAGAAGTGCCCGCCACCGAACGTGCGCAGGTTGAACGGCCCGTCGGTGACCGCACGCCACTGTTCGGCCTGGGCCACCGTGGTCGTCGGATCCTCGGTACTCACCAAGGCGACGACCGGGCAGCTCAGCTGTGCTCCCGGCCGGCGCCGATAGGTCTCGACCGCCTGGTAGTCGGCCCGCACGGCGGGCAGCACGAGATCGGCCAGGCCCGGTTCGGTGCGCAGCAGTCGCACCGGTGCGGGATCGTTCGCCAGCCGCTCCAGCTCGTCGATGAGCGCGGTGTCCGATCCTCTGTGTAGCTGTCCGGTTTCGACGAATTCCGGTGCGGGACGACCGGAGACGATGAGGACGCGGGGCGGTTGCCCGGCGGCGGCGAGTCGTAGTGCGGTCTCGTAGGCCACGGTCGCGCCCATGCTGTGCCCGAACAGCGCACGGGCCGGTCCCGGCTGCCGCGCGATGTCCGCGGCGATCCGGTCGGCGAGCAGATGCAGGTCGGTGATCGTCGGATCGCCGAGCCGGTCCTGCCTGCCGGGATATTGCACCGCCGTCACTTCGACACCGGCGCCGATGTGTCGCGCCAACTCCCGATAGAAGGTCGCCGATCCCCCGCCGGGCGGAAAACACGTCACCCGACCGCGGGCCGCCGCCTCCGATCGCAGGATCCGAACCCACTCCGTCGCAGCCGTATTCACGCCCACATCACACTCCTCACCCTCTCCACCGCAACTAGGCTGGTCGATGTGACCACCGCGCAGCAGCTCGTCCACGCCTACGAGACGGGACTGGGACTCCCGCCGTCGAGCGATGCCGACGTGCCGGATCCCGGTGCGCGGTTGGCGGCCACCCTACCGGTGTGGGCGCTCGCGGCGGGTTCGGTCGCGGCAGTGAGCGCGGCCGCCAACCGGGTCAGAGTCGCACGCGGCCTGCCCGCGCGCCCCGTTCGCCTCGATGCCGACCGGGTGACCGCGGCGTTCAGCAGTGAACGGTTGTTCCGGCGGGGCGGTAGCGCGCCCGCGTTCTTCGCCGAGCTGTCCGGCTTCTTTCCCACCGCCGACGGATGGGTGCGCACCCACGCGAACTACCCACATCACCGCCAGCGCTTGCTGCGCGCGCTCGACCTCCCGGCAGCCGGAGACGCCGCCCAGCTCACCGCCCGGTTTTCCGCGATGAAGGGCGCCGAGATCGAAGATGCCGCCGCGGCTGTGGGCGCCATCGCGGCACGAGTCCGCACCGAGGGCGAATGGGCGGAAAGCCCGATGGGCCGCGCGGCCGCTCTCGGAGCATTGGTCGCCGTCGACGCACGCGACGCACGCACATCCACCACATCGTGGCCAGGTGCGGGCGAGCGCGCCGCTACCGTCGAGCGACCGCTGACCGGCCTTCGCGTGCTCGACCTCACCCGCGTCCTCGCGGGCCCGGTGGCCACCCGAACGCTGGCCTTGCTCGGCGCCGACGTGCTGCGGATCGACCCACCGCACCTGCCCGAAATCGACTGGCAGTTCTCCGACAACTGCCAGGGCAAGCGCTCGACCTTGCTCGACCTGCGCACCGATCTGGCGACCTTCGAGATCCTCCTCGACGAGGCCGATGTACTGGTCACCGGCTACCGCCCGGGTGCCCTCGCCGCGGCCGGTGTCCGCGCTGCCGGACATCCCGGCTTGATCGAGGCCACGGTCTCGGCCTGGGGTACGAGCGGGCCGTGGGGCGAGCGACGGGGCTTCGACAGCATCGTCCAGGCGGTGTCCGGCATTTCGTTGCTCGAGGGAGCGCCCGATCGGCCCGGCGCACTGCCCGCCCAGGCACTCGACCACGGGTCGGGCTACCTGCTGGCCGCCGCCGTCATGGATGCCCTGCTGGCTCGCGCCGACGACGGGTTCGGCCGCAACGTCCGAGTTTCCCTGGCACGCACCGCATCCTGGCTCCTGACCGCGGACGACCGCTGCCCCGGCCACCCCGCGCCGACACCGCCGGACCCGGCGTCGACCGTCACGCACAGCGAACTGGTCACGGCCGCACCGGCATTCGCCGACTACGACGACTACCGCTGGCCCGCACCACCCTACGGATCAGCGCAGCCGTTCTGGGTCGAAGCACCCGATCACTACCACCGCCCGTGACCAGCCGGGTCACTTCCCCGCGAGCGCCCGGATCGCCACAGTGAGCTGATCACCATCGACAGCCACCTCACCCGGGTCCAGCAGCCACAGCATCCCGAGCCCCTGGGCGATCACGAAATACATCCGCCCGATCGCCGCGGCCTGTGCCGCGTCGAGCTCGGGGTGGGCCGCCTGCACATGGGCACCGAGGTCGGCGAACGCCCCGGACAGCTGGTCGCCCAGCTGCGCTCGTGCGTCGTCGGAGCGCACGATCCGCACGATGTTCTCCAGGCTGGCCAGCATCGCCTCGTGATTGCCCGCGAACACCTCGGGCATCCCGTTCCACAGCAGCGCGAGCCCCTCCAGCGGTGACTTGCCGGTGCCCGCGGCGATCAGCTCGTCCATCGCATCGCCCATCCCGGTGCCGAGCGCCTCGCTCAACGCCTCGGTGACGAGGCGATCCTTCGACCCGAAGTGGTAGCCGATCGCGGCCAGGCTCACCCCCGCCGCGGCGGCGATATCACGCGCGGTCGCCTTCGCGACGCCGCGCTCGAGAATCACTTTGCGCGCCCCCGCCAGTAGGTCTTCTCTGTTTCCCATACTCAGCAGCCTACCCGACCGTCTAAGACATTTGTTCTAGACATACGTGCCAATCTCTGTTAGACATATGTCTAAGACATTCGTACATCAGACGGGAACCACCATCATGAGCATCACCAGCACCCTCCACGTTCTCGTCTCCGGCGGCGGCATCGCCGGCAACGCGGTCGCACTCCAGTTGCTGCGCACCGGCATTCGCACCACCGTGGTCGAGCGCGCCGCGGCCCCCCGCCCCGGCGGCCAGGCCGTCGACCTGCGGGGCCCGAGCAAGGAAGCCGCTGAGCGGATGGGCCTGATGGAAGGCATCGCCAAGTACCAGCTCGACGAGCGCGGCATGTCCTACATCGACGGCGACGGCAAGATCTACGCCAGGATGGCGATGGAGGACTTCGACGGGCAGGGCGCCGTCGCCGAAATCGAGATCACCCGGGGCGACCTCAATCAAGTGCTCCTCGACGCGCTGGCCACCGCCGACAACGGTCAGCTGGACTACCGCTACGGCGAGTGGATCGACCAGGTCGTCCAGGACGACACCGGCGTGGACGTCACGTTCGCCTCCGGGGCCACCGAGCGGTTCGACCTGGTGATCGGCGCCGACGGCATCCACTCGGCGACGCGGCGACTGGTCTTCGGGCCCGAGGAGAAGTTCAGCACCAACCTCGGCGGCTACGGTGCCTTCTTCACCATGCCCAAGCCCGCCGATGTGGAGCCCGGCTGGTTCAGCATGCGCCTGGTACCCGGCGCCATGCTCGGCATCCGTCCCGACGCCGACCCGAGCACCGCCAAGGCGATCATCACCATGCGCACCGAGCCGGACCCGGCGCTGCGCCGCGACGTCGACGCCCAGCGCGCGCTGATCAGGAAGACGATCGGCGACGCGGGCTGGCATGCTCCCGCCGTCCTCGCTGCGATGGAATCCACCCCCGACTTCTACTTCGACGAAGTCGCCCGCGTCGACGTTCCCGAATTGTCCGTCGGCCGCGTGACACTGATCGGCGATGCGGGCTACTGCGGCTCACCGCTGACCGGCATGGGCACCGCGATGGCCATCGTGGGCGCCTACATCCTGGCCGCCGAGATCGCGGCCACCCCGGACGATCTGGCCGCCGCGCAGCAGCGCTACCAGGACAAGATCTCGCCGTTCCTCGACAAGGCCAAGGAGATCCCCGGTGGCGGCATGGCGATGATGATCCCGAAGTCCCCGCTGTTGACGCGGCTCGCCAAGACGAACGTGCGGCTGATGATGTCGCGCCCGATGCGTCCGCTCACCAAGAAGATCTTCTTCGGCCACACCGAGGAATTCGCCCTCCCGACCTACTGACCCACCCGCAGACTGGCCGCGGACCTCGACAGGTCCGCGGCTACTCTCGATGACGTGCCGCAGAAGATCATCCTCGACGTCGATACCGGAATCGACGACTCCCTGGCCATCCTCTACCTGCTGGCCTGCGACGACGCCGAGATCATCGGCATCGCGGCCACCGCGGGCAACGTGGACGGCGCCCAGGTCGCGGCGAACACCCTGGCGATGCTCGATCTGGGCCGGGCACCCGAGATCGAGGTGGCGCTCGGTGCCCCCGAACCGCTCGCCGTGCCCTTGCGCACCACCGAGGACACCCACGGTCCGCAGGGACTCGGCTACGCCGTGCTGCCTGTGTCCTCGCGTGCGCTGTCGCCTCGATCGGCGGCCCAGCTCTGGGTGGACCTGGTTCGCGCCGCGCCGGGCGAGGTGATCGGCCTGTGTACCGGTCCGCTGACCAATCTCGCACTGGCCCTGCGCATCGAACCCGAGCTGCCGCGCCTGCTGAACCGTCTCGTCATCATGGGCGGCGCGTTCAACCACCCCGGCAATACGACGCCGACCAACGAGTGGAACATCCACGTCGACCCCGAAGCGGCCAAGGAAGTGTTCGACGCCTTCTCGGCGGCGCCACCGGAGCGCAGGCCGCTGGTGTGCGCGCTGGACATCACCGAGTCCATCGAGATGCTGCCCGAACACCTCGCCCTGCTCGCACAGGCGGCACGCAGCGCACCGATCGAGCATGTCGGAGCGGGTGATCCCCCCGAATTCCGTTCGGCGGCCAGCAATCCGATCATCCGCTATCTCACCGACGCGGTGCGGTTCTATTTCGACTTCCACCACCAGTACGACCTGGGATATCTGGCCCACATGCACGACCCGTTCGCGGCGGCGGTCGCGCTCGACCCGACCTCGGTGACCACCCGCCCGGCCACCGTCGACGTGGAGCTGGCCGGCACCATCACCCGTGCCACCACGGTCGCCGACTGGGCGGGCATGTGGGGCCGAGAACCCAACGCCGACATCGTGATCGGCACCGACCCCGCCGTCTTCTTCGAACGCCTCGTCACCCGCGTCGGCGCCCTGGCCCGCCGCCTCTACCCGGAGCAGTCATGACCGTAGACACTGTCGCCTACCTCGCCGACTTCCGCGCGCGCTACCAACTGCCCGCGATCATCGACGTCCACACCCACTTCATGCCCGACCAGGTGATGCGCAAGGTCTGGGCCTACTTCGACACCGCGGGGCCACTGACGGGCCGACCGTGGCCGATCACCTATCGCGACGACGAACAGGTGCGCCTGAAGACCCTGCGCGACTTCGGCATCCGGGCGTTCACCTCCCTGGTGTACCCGCACAAACCCGAGATGGGCGCCTGGCTCAACGACTGGACCGCCGAGTTCGCGGCACGCACCCCCGATTGCCTGCACACCGCCACCTTCTACCCCGAGCCGGACGCGCCACGCTACGTCCGCGAAGCTATCGACCGTGGCGCGCGAGTGTTCAAGGTGCACATCCAGGTCGGCGCGTTCTCGCCCTTGGATCCGCTGCTCGACCCGGTGTGGGCGATCCTGGCCGAAACCGGCACGCCCGTTCTGATCCACTGTGGATCGGGCCCCGCCCCCGGCGAATTCACCGGGCCCGCGCCCATCGCCGAACTCCTGCGGCGCTTCCCGACCCTGCGCTTGATCATCGCGCACATGGGAACCCCCGAGTACAGCGAGTTCCTCGATCTGGGCGAGCAATACCCGCGGCTCTACCTCGACACCACCATGGTGTGGACCGAATTCAGCGAAGGCGATGCACCTTTCCCGCCCGCCGAACGAGAACGCCTGCGCCGCTTCGCCGATCGCATTCTGTTCGGCAGCGACTTCCCCAATATCCCGTATCCCTACGCCGAGTCCGTCGCCGCGCTGGAACGCCTCGACCTCGGTGCGGAGTGGCTGCGCAAGGTCTGTCACGACAATGCGGCCCGGTTGTTCGAGCTCGACTGATCAGGCGGGGATCTCCATCCCCTCGGCCAGCAGCGGCCAGGAATTCTTGAATGCCTTCTGCCAGTAGCCCCACGAGTGGGTACCCTGGGTCGACAGGTCGAAGGTCGCCGGAATGTCCAGTTCTTCCAGGCGATTCTGCAGGTTCTTGGTGCACCAGCGGGTCGTGGCCTCGATGACGCCGCCGACGACGATCTGGTTGGCCAACCCGACCGGGCCCCAGGTCACCAGGTGCGAGTCACCGAGCTTGTCGAACTCGCCGGGTAGTCCGTTGCCGTTCGAGACGTAGAGCTTGGTCCCGCGCAGGCCCTCGGCGTTGACGACGGGATCGTTGGCCGCCCAGGCCGGATCGCCGGGCGGTCCGTACATGTTCGACGCGTCGCCGCCGCCGGTTCCGACCACGACATTGACGAACTGCCTGCCCACCGGGTCGCTGATCTGGGCGCAGCCGCTGTAGGCGGCTACGGAGCGGAACAGGCCCGGCTTCGCGATCGCGAGCTGTAACACGGAGGTGGCCGTCATCGAGTTCGCCGCGATCGCGTTGCGCCCCGTCGTGGCGAACATCGTGTCGACGAGCGTGGGCAGTTCGTCGAGGAAGAAGGTCCGCCATTTGTTCACGCCCAGCATCGGATCCGGCTCGCGCCAGTCGGTGTAGTAACTCCACGCGCCACCGATCGGCATGACGACGTTGACGTCCTTGCCCGCCAAGAAGTCGACGACATCGGTGTTCTGTTCCCAGGTGGCAGTGTCTTCGCCGCCACCAGCGCCGTTCACCAGATACAGCGACGGCCGCGGCACCGACGTGTCGGCGGGGCGCTGAACCTTCACCGAGACCTCGCGTCCCATGGCGGCCGAGTGGATCCGCACGGTCACCTGCCGACCGTCGATCGAGGTCACCTCGGCCCGCGAACCATCGATTGTGACGGTCTGATTCACCACCGCGACAATCGGTTCCGGCTCTTGCGCGTGCGCCCCGCTGACGCCCGTCATCGAGCCCACCACGACGAGCACCGCCGAAACCGCGCTGCGGCACCTCACCGATCCAACCTCCATGCGAAAACCGACCGCTCAGTGCGGCTCGTCACAATATCGGGCCGGATCACACTGTCGTTACCGGTTTCTTACCGATTTGTCACCGAACACAACGCCGATTCGGTGAATCATCGTGCCGCGACGGTGAATCAGGCCCGTCGATGAGCGGGCCGCTCCGCCTCGTCGAGCAATGCCACCGCGAAGTCCTCCATGGAGATCGCCGAGACGCCGTCCGCGTCGACCAGCAGTTCGTCGGCACCGACCCGGTAGTCACCGGTGCGCTCCCCCGGAATCAGATCAGCGGGCGGGCTCAGAAAGGTCCAGTCCGCCGCTGCGTCCGATCGGCACGCGGCGAGCTGATCGGCGCACGCCTGTGCGATCGCCGCGAGTTCGGCCGGGAACTCCGGGGTTCGGCTCAGCGGCGACGACCCGACTGCCGACGGCCCCACCAGCTCCGAACACCGCGATCCGCATGACCAATCCTCCTGCACGACAATCCGACTGCCTGACAGAGGGAAATATATATTAATGTTGACTTAGTTAATGATGACTTATCTCACTCTCGAGATATCAGCGGCCGATGACCTCTGCCGCGTAGACGGCGAGGCGAACACGGTTGTCGGTGCCGGTCTTGCCGAGCAGGTTGGCGATGTGGGTCTTGACGGTGCTGACGCCCAGGTGGAGCTGGTCAGCGATCTCCTGGTTGCCGTACCCCTGGGCCACGAGACGAAGGACGTCGAGCTCCCGTGGCGTCAGATCAGGAGTGCGGACCAGCGCCGACGGCGCCGCGAGCGCCCGATCGACCAGGCGGCGCAGCAGCGCGGGCGAGAACATCAGATCGCCCTCCACCGTGCGCCGGATCGCATCGAGCAGCACGGCGGGCTCGGTGTCCTTGACGAAATAGCCCGCAGCCCCGGCCGACAGCGCGGGAAACAGGTGTTCGTCATCGTCGAAAGTGGTCAGCACCAGCACTTTCGCGCGTGGTGACGCGGCCAGGATCTGCCGGGTCGCCGCGACACCGTCGAGTCCTGGCATCCGCAGGTCCATCACGACCAGGTCGGGCGCGAGCTCGGCGTAGAGCCGCACCGCCGCGACACCGTCGGCCGCCTCCCCGACGACGGCGAGGTCGGTGGTGTCCTCGATGAGCATCCGCAGGCCCGCGCGCACAAGGCGCTGATCGTCGACCAGCAAGACCGTGATCACGACAGCCCCATTCCCCTCGTGGTGTCCGGCAGCCGAGCGCGCACGGTCCACGTCGCGTCGCCGTTCGCGACCGTACCGACGGTGAGAGTGCCTCCGGCGAGTTCGGCGCGCTCGCGCATCCCGACGATTCCGTGTCCAGGAGGCGCCGTCGCCCCGTCGCGTCCGCCGTTGACGACTTCGATGGTGACCCCGCCTTCGCACCGGAGAATTGCGAACCGTACCGGCACATCACGAGCCGCGTGTTTCATCACGTTGGTCAGCGATTCCTGGACCAGACGCAACAGCGTGAGCCTGCTGATCGCGTCGAGTCCGCCGAGGTCGGTGTCGATTTCGGTCACGACAGTGAACCCGGCAGCACGAGCCCGAGCGAGCGCGGCCTCGACCTCGGTCGTGACCGCGTCGGAGTCGACCAGTGCGACCGTGCCGAGGGTCGGATCGCGCAGGGCGGCGAGCAAGCGGCGAATGTCGGCGAGCGCATCGGCCGCGGTGTCGCGCACATCGTCGAGCACCGCGACCACCCGCGGATCGGCTTCGCGCACAACATGTCCCGCCACCGAGGTCCGCAGCACGATCGAGGCCATGTGGTGAGCGACCACATCGTGGAGTTCCCGCGCCAGCGCGGCGCGCTCGTCGAGGCGGGTACGCGCTTGCGCCTCCTCGGCGCGCACGCGCAGATTCTGCGCCAGGTCACGCTGCCCCCGCAGGTACAACCCGAGCAGCAACGGAAGTCCCACGTATGCCGCGGCCTCGACGAGGGTCGACGCCCGCCCGATCGAGTTGTCGTGGAGGCCGACCCGCCCGAGCGTCACAGCCGCGGCCCAGCCCGCGGTCGACACCGCGACCGTCGACCACCGGTGGGTGCGAGCCACCACATCGACCAGGGCCACCGCGCCGAGGTACGGCGCCAGCCCGGACACTCCCCAGGCATCGGTGCGCAGCATCGGCACGGCCAGCGCCGACAGCGCGAGCGACACTGCGAGCGGCCACCGAGCGCCGGCCAGAAACACCACGGCCGCGGTCATCGCCAGCAGCCAGTAGTGCGGTGGCACGCGGTACTGGCCCGGGTAGGTGCTGGCCAGCAGCAACACCGGGATCAGCGCCAGCGGCAGCCACCGCAGCAGCCCTCGCCAGTCGCGGTGGGCGCGGATGTCGATCACGCCCCCACGGTAAGCGACCGAGTGGTTCGGACCGCGCGAGTAGGCGGTCGGCGCGCCCGTGCGAGAGCGGGCGCGATCCGCGAGGGGGCTCGATCGGCGAGCCGTTCTGGATCGGCTCGGGTACCAGGCGAACCGCGTGCGCGCAAGGGCCGCGCGGGTGGAATCCGGCGGACCGAGTCGGGCCGTTCGGCGGAGTCCCCGCCGCCGCACCCGAACGAAGCTGGAGGTTCCCGCACAGAAGGAGCACACGTGGTCTCGCGACGAGGATTTCTCACCGGGCTCGCCCTCGCACCGGTGGCGTACGCGGCCGGGTGTTCGATCCGCCCCTCGGCACCTGATTCGGCACCCGGGTCGACGCGACCGTTGCCGATCCCACCGCTGGCAGCATCCACCACCGGCGCGGACGGCGTCCGCCGATTCACGCTGCGGGCCCAGCCGGGCACGACCGAGATGATCCGGGGCAAGCAGACCCCGACATGGGGGTACAGCGGTTCGGTCCTCGGACCCACCGTGCGGGCTCGACGCGGCGAGAAGGTGGCCTTCACCATCACCAACGACCTGCCCGAACCCACGTCGGTGCACTGGCACGGCATGCACCTGCCCGCGAAGTTCGATGGTGGCCCCCATCAGATGATCGCGCCGGGTGCCCAGTGGGCGCCGCAATGGACCGTGCAGCAGCAGGCCGCGACACTCTGGTACCACCCACATCCGCACGGCGCGACCGAAAAGCATGTCCAGCGCGGCCTTTCCGGCTTCTTCCTGATCGACGACGACGCGTCGGACGCCCTGGATCTGCCGAAAGACTATGGCGTCGACGACATTCCGCTGGTGATCCAGGACCGCCGGTTCACCGCCGACGGCGCCCTCGACGATTCCGACGCCACCGATGTCGGCCTGCTCGGCGACACGATCGTCACCAACGGCATCGCGAACGCCCACCTGCCCGTCACCACCGACCGGGTCCGGTTGCGGATCCTCAACGGCTCGTCGGGCCGGCTCTACCAGCTCGCCTTCAGCGACGGCAGAACGTTCCAGCTCATCGCCACCGACGGCGGTCTGCTCTCCGAACCCGTTGCGCTGAAGCGGATTCAGGTCAGCCCCGGCGAGCGTGTCGAGCTGGTGGTCGCCCTGGATCCGGGCGAGAACGTCACGTTACGGTCGCTGCCGATCACCGAGCGCGCGGGTATCGACCGCGCGGGCGAGTTCGGTTTCGACGACACCTTCGACATCCTGACACTGCGTGCCGGCGCCACTGTGCGACCCTCCGCCGCACTACCGGCGACGCTGATCCCGATGCCCGCCCTCGCCGCCGCGACCACCCCACCGACCCGTTCGTTCGACCTCCAATGGTTCATGATCAACAATCGCCGCATGGACATGAATCGCATCGACATGACCATTCCCGTCGACACCACCGAAGTCTGGACGGTCCGCAACAAGGACAACTGGCCCCACAACTTCCACGTCCACGACGTCCAATTCCAGATCGTCGCCGTCGACGGAACACCGCCTCCCCCAGCTCTTTCCGGCTGGAAGGACACCGTCTACACGACCCCGGGCGCCACCTACACCCTGGCCATGCACTTCGCCGACCACACCGACCCCACCTATCCGTACATGTACCACTGCCACCTGCTCCACCACGAAGACCAGGGCATGATGGGCCAGTTCCTGGTGCTGGCCCCCGGGCAGCAACCCGCACCTGCGCTGATGGACATGGACATGGGAGCCATGGATCACGGCGGATCGTGACTACAGTCGAGGGATGGGCATCGAGTGTTCTGACATCGTTGCAACACCCCGATCCGACGTTTTCGCCTGGTTCGCCCGTCGCGGTGCGTTCACGCGATTGGCGCCACCGTGGCAGCCGGTCACCCTGATCTCCGAAGCCGATTCGCTGGCCACCGGGCGAGCGGTGCTCGGCCTGCCCGGCGGGCTGCGCTGGATCGCTCAACACGACCCCGAGCAGTATCGGCCGCCCGAGCGGTTCGCCGATGCCGTCGCGGCGGGCGGACCGGCCTCGTTGCCGGTCTCCCGGCTGTTGCCGTGGCAGCATATCCACGAGTTCGCCGAGGTCGACGCCACGCACACCCGTGTCATCGATCGGGTGCGGACGCCGATTCCGGAGTCGGTGTTGCGGCCGATGTTCGAGTACCGCTATCGCCAGCTCACCGACGATCTGGCGAGCCACCGCCGTGCGGCGCAGGCCGGCCTGCCGACCACGACGATCGCGATGACCGGCGCGTCAGGGTTGGTCGGCTCCGCGCTGAGCGCCTTCCTCAGCACCGGCGGCCACCGCGTGGTGCGGTTGGTCCGCCATCGCGCACAGCATCCCGACGAACGACAGTGGGACCCCGACGCGCCCGCCGCCGACCTGCTCGCCGACATCGATGCCGTGGTGCATCTGGCCGGGGCGTCGATCGCGGGCCGATTCACCGCCGCGCACCGGCGTGTGGTGGCTGACAGCCGCATCGAGCCGACCCGGCGGCTCGCCGAGCTGGCCGCGGCCTCGGGCGTCGAAACCTTCGTCAGCGCCTCCGCCATCGGTTATTACGGCTATGACCGTGGCGAGCAGGCGCTGACCGAGAAGTCCGAGCGCGGTGACGGATTCCTGGCCGATGTGGTCGAACAGTGGGAGGACGCGTGCGAGCCCGCCGCGGTGGGCGGAGTCCGGGTCGTGCGGGTGCGTACCGGCATCGTGCAGTCTCCGCGTGGGGGCACCCTGCGGTTGCTGCGGCCGTTGTTCGGCGCCGGTCTCGGCGGTCGGATCGGGGACGGCCGGCAGTGGTTGTCATGGATCGGTATCGACGATCTCGTCGATGTCTACCACCGCGCCCTCTGGGACGACACGCTGGCCGGTCCGGTCAATGCCGTTGCGCCACAGCCGGTTCGCAACAGCGAGTACACCCGCGTCCTGGCGCGAGTGCTGCATCGCCCGGCGTTGCTGCCGGTCCCGAGCTTCGGCCCGGCGGTACTGCTGGGCAAGCAGGGCGCGCGCGAACTCGCCGAGGCCAGTCAGCGGGTGACGCCGACCCAGCTGACGAAGGCCGGGCACCTCTTCCGGAGCGAGGATTTGGAGCAGACGCTGCGGCACCTGCTGGGGCGGACGGCGGGCTGACACGGTCCGGCACCGGTCCTCGCGAGCGGACGATGCGTGTCAGCGCGTACGCCGACGTGGGAGTCGACTAGTTCCTGTATCGCATCGCCTGCGCATCGTTCGATGGTCGCCAGGTCAGATCGCGCGGCTGTGTCCAGCCGGGAGCGCGGTTGATCGGCGACACCGAGGCGCAAACATGATGTCCCCGAACGCATTCAGCGCAGCGCGTCGACCGCGGCCGTCAGGCTACCGATCCGCTCGACCGTGTCGGGCAGCAGCACGGCGTCCCAGCCCGGCCCGCCGACGAGCACCCGGGCGCCGGACCCCGCGCAGGCGAGCACCGCCGAGGTCAACGCGGTCGACTCACGTTGCGACCACAGCAGCACCGAGGCCTCGTTCGAATGCCGGGCGAGCGCATCGGACAACGCGACCGTCGGCACGTCAGCGCCCAGCATGCGCGCACCTACCCCGGCCTGCGCCAAAGCGGCACGCAGCACATCGAGCGGGAGCGAATGCGTTTCGCCGCTGGTGCACGCGAGCAGCACGGGCGCGCTGCTGCGCGCCGGTCTCACCTGCTGCATGACCGCCGCGATGGACCACGACAGCAGGTGTTCGACGTCGATGCAGCCCTCACCGCCGCCCTGGCGCGCGACGATATCGGTGAACGCGGGGCGGCACAGAGCCTCCCAGGTCTGTACGACGCCATGAGCCCGCACATGGGCGTCCAGATGGGCACAGACGGTGGTGGTGTCCAGCGCGAACGCCGCGTCGAGCAGGCCGGCACGGTCACCGAGGGCAGGCGCGGGTCCACGGGCCGCCGCCGCGGCCCCGGCGGGACTCGCGCCCCCGCCGATCAGCTCGAGCATGTGCTCGAGCACAGCGATATCGGTGTCGGTGTAGAGCCGATGGCGGCCGGGCCGATCCTGGGCGGGACCGATGCCGTACCGGCGATTCCAGCTGCGCAGGGTCGCGGTCGGGATGCCGAGACGGTCGGCCACCGCGCGAACCGTGAAACCGGCCGCGGCGGAGGCAGGAGCAGAACCGGCGGGCATCGCCTCATTCTGCCCGGAACGCCTCGGCAGGCGTGTCACGGCCCGGCCTCCGCGCGTCGGCGCCGGGTCTCGCCCGTCGAGCCGACAACCCGCTGAACCGTCCACATCATGCATCAATAATGCATCAATTACTGTTAGCATGGAAGAACACCGACTACGCGAGGAGTTTCCTGTGCGCACCCGATTCGGCCCGTGGACCACCGCCTTGCTGATCGCCGCCGGCCTCACCGTGGCAGGCTCCGGCTCCGCGGCCGCCGAGCCACCCGCACCGGTGCCGAGCCTGGACCTCGACCGCTATCTCGGCGATTGGCATCAGCTCGCGGCAGTACCGCAGGTGTTCAACCTCAATTGCGCACGCGACACCTCCGCGAACTACAGCCTCGACGCGCGCGGCGACATCGCCGTCCACAATCGCTGCCACACCTGGAGTGGCGGCGTCGACGAGATCCGCGGTACCGCGACCGTGAACGACCCGGTCACGAACGCGCAACTGCACGTGAGCTTTCCGGGTGTCATCGGCCAGGATGGGCGCGAGGGACCGACCAACTACCTGGTGACCGCACTCGGCCCGGACTACTCGTGGGCCCTGGTCACCTCGCCGAGCAGACTGTCGGGTTTCGTCCTCTCCCGCACCCCGGCCCTGGACGAGAGCACCTGGCAGCGGATCGACGAGGCGATCAGAATCGCGGGCCAGGACCCGTGCGTCTACCTCACCTCACCCACGACCGGCGGCCGCGAGGGTGTGCTGCCCCTCTGCGCACGATGAGCGTCGCGATCGCTCTGTTCACCCGCGACCTGCGCGTTCACGACAATCCGGTACTCACCGCGGCCGTTCGCGAAGCCGACCGGGTGGTACCGCTGTTCGTCGTCGACGAGGTACTGGTGCCCGATCGCTGCCCGCCCAACCGCGCGCACTTCCTCGCCGCCGCACTCGCCGAACTCGACAAGGAGCTGCGCTCGCTCGGCGGACCGCTCGTCGTGCGCCGCGGCATGGTGGCCGATGTCCTCGACCACGTGATCGAGGAGACCGGCGCCACGAGCGTGCACCTGGCCGAGGATGTCAGCCGCTACAGCAGGCAGCGCGAGCAGGCACTGCGCCGCAACCCCGACATCGTCGTGCACTGCCATTCCGGTTCCGTCACAGCCACCTCCGCCGAACTCGTCCCGTCGACCGGACGCGATCACTTCGCCGTCTTCACCCCCTATTTCCGGCGCTGGAGCGCGGCCCACCGCCGCACCCCGCTGCCCGCGCCCCGCTCGCTGTCGGTGCCGCCGATCCACAGCGAGCCGCTGCCGGAGCCGACGGATCTCGGTTCCGGGCAACCGTCGCCGCAATTGCGGGTCGGCGGGGAATCCACCGGACGTTCGCTGCTGCACGACTGGCTCGACGGCCCGATCACCGGCTATGCCCGCGACAACGACGATCTCGCCGCCGACGCCACCTCCCGGCTCTCGCCGTACCTCCACTTCGGGTGCGTGTCCCCCACCGAGGTGGTGCGCCGGGTCGATACGGCGACCGACGGCGGACTCGCCTTCGTCCGGCAACTGGCCTGGCGCGATTTCCACCATCAGGTGCTCGCCGCCCGCCCCGATGCCGCCTGGTCGGACTACCGCACGCGGGTGGCCGCGGGCCCCGACGACGAACAGGCCGTCGCGGCCTGGCGAGACGGGCGCACCGGCTACCCGATCGTCGACGCGGGTATGCGGCAGCTCCGTGCCGAAGGCTGGATGCCGGGGCGAGCACGGCTGATCGCGGCGAGCTTTCTCGCCAAATCACTGCGCCAGGACTGGCGGGTCGGCGCGGCCCACTTCCTGCGCTGGCTCGTCGACGCCGACCTCGCCAACAATCAGCTCAACTGGCAGTGGGTCGCGGGCACGGGCACCGACACCCGGCCCAACCGGGTCCTCAATCCGCTGCGCCAGGCCGAGCGCTACGACCCCGACGGCGTCTATGTGCGGCGGTGGCTGCCCGAACTGGCGCATCTGCCCGGTGCGAGCATTCACCGACCGTGGCGCGCGGCCATCGACCCGGCGGACTATCCCGCGCCGATCATCGACTGCGTGGGCAGCTAGACCGATGAATTCCGGCTGCGGAGATCGTCTTTTCCACAGACGCAACCGCAGAGGAGTCGCCATGCCGCTTCATGGTCAGGGATCGCCCGAGCACACGGTCGCCGTCGGTGACGTCGACCTGTGTGTGAGCACCTTCGGGCACCGGCGCCATCCACCGGCGCTGCTGCCGAACACGTCGAGACTGTTCTGGGAGGACCGGTTCTGCGACCGGCTCGCCGACGCGGGCCGGTTCGTGCTGCGCTACGACATTCGCGATACCGGCCGGTCGACCGCCTCCGCGCCGGGCGCTCCCGGCTACAGCCTCCGGGATCTGGTGGCGGATCTCGTCGGGCTGATGGATGTCTTCGAACTTCCGCGAGCCCACCTGGTGGGTTTCTCGGTGGCCGGATGGATCTGTCAGCTCGCTGCCCTCGACCACCCCGATCGGGTATCCGCCCTGACGCTGATCAACACCCGTCCGACCGCCCCCGGCCCGGCGGACCCGGATCTGCCCGAGCACTCGGACCGGATCATGGCGTTCTTCACCGAGAGACCCCACCCGGACTGGTCCGACCGGGCGGCGGTGATCGACTACGGCGTGGAACAGGCCCGGGTACGCGCGGGCACACACGGATTCGACGAACTGCAGGCCCGCCGGCACGCGACCCACATGGTCGACCGCACCACCGACATGGCCTCCAGTGTGCTCAACCTGGCATATGTCGAGGCCGGCGACCGGTGGCGGGAACGTCTGGGCGAGATCGCCGTGCCGACCCTGGTCGCGCACGGCACCGATGACCCGTTCTTTCCGTACGGCAACGGAGAGGCCATGGCTCGCGAGATCCCCGGCGCCGATCTCCTCCCGCTGACCGGCATCGGCCACGAACTTCCCGACGTCACGTGGGATCGACTGCTCGCCGCCGTGCTGGTGCTCCACCCGGAATCGGTGGCCGAGGACGCCGTCGGACGAGGGTCGTCCGGTTCGACGCCCGGGCGCTAGCACCGTGTCGGGAATATCGACGGCCATGGTCGGCAATCCGAACCGCCGAGCCAGCCGAACTCCGTTGCATCCAACATCTACGCGGCACCTCGCCGCCTCGACGGAAGTGACGGAACCACCATGCGATCCTTGCCAAAAGCCCTCGTTGCGGCGATGCTCCTCGGCTCGGCACTCGGCCTCTCTGCCTGTTCCGACGACGACTCGAGCACCACGTCCGCGACCTCCTCCGCGCCGATGACGTCGGCACCGATGACCACCGGCGCGTCCGCGGCCGCCGACCTCGTCGGGCCCGGTTGCGCGGCATATGCCGCCCAGGTTCCCAGTGGTCCCGGCTCGGTCAGCGGGATGGCCCAAGAGCCGGTCGCCGTCGCCGCGTCCAACAACCCGATGCTCACCACGTTGACCTCGGCGGTCTCGGGCAAACTCAATCCCGACGTCAATCTCGTCGACACCCTCAACGGTGGCCAGTTCACCGTCTTCGCGCCCGTCGACTCGGCGTTCGCGAAGATCGATCCGGCTACGATCGACTCGTTGAAGACCGACTCGGCTACGCTCACCTCGATCCTCACCTATCACGTGGTGCCGGGCCAGATCGCGCCGCAGAGCATCGCGGGCACGCACAAAACTGTCCAGGGCGCCGACGTGACGGTCAGCGGCTCGGGTGACACGTTGAAGGTCGGCGACGCGAACGTGATCTGCGGTGGCGTGCGCACCGCGAACGCCACCGTGTACATGATCGACAGCGTGCTCATGCCGCCCGCGGCGTGATGACGGCGACGGCGCTTTTCCCGGCGTCGCCGCGGAAATTTCCCGGCGGCGCCCATCCGAACCCGAAGGCAGGCCGAAATCCCTCTCATGCTGATGCAAGCAGGGACCCTCCGATGACGGCCCGGCGCGGCTCCGCACCGATCAACCTGCGATCGGTCACCGAGCCCGCTCCGGCCTGCCCGACGGGCGACCGCCGCGACCATGCCGTCCAAGAGCAGCTGGTCGACCTGCTCGACGATGTCGCGGCAGGCGATCGGGCGGCGTTCGCCGAGTTCTACCGCGCCACGAGCCCGCGGGTGTTCGGGC
This sequence comes from Nocardia sp. NPDC055165, assembly GCF_053606985.1. NCBI lineage: Bacteria > Bacillati > Actinomycetota > Actinomycetes > Mycobacteriales > Nocardiaceae > Nocardia > Nocardia sp. NPDC055165. The sequence goes on along the minus strand of NZ_JBSGSS010000009.1, from coordinate 94,742 downwards.
TCGCGCTCCGCGTGGTGCGCAACCACGGCGCCGCCGAGGACATCGCTCAGGAGGTGTTCCTCCAGGTCTGGTCGCTGGCCGGACAGTACGACGCGACCAAGGCCAGCCCGATCGGCTGGCTGATGATGCTGACCCACCGGCGCGCGGTCGACCGGGTACGGGCCGAGCAGTCGGCCACCCGCCGCGACATCGTGTTCGGCCACGCCCACCTCGGCCGCGACCACGACGTCGTGGCCGAGGAGGTCACCCAGCGTCTCGACGAGCAGTCGGTGCTGGACTGTCTGCAGACCATGACCGAACTCCAACGCCAAGCGGTGGCGCTGGCGTACTACGGCGGGCGCACCTACCTCGAGGTTTCCGAGACCTTGGCGGTGCCGTTGCCGACGGTGAAGAGCCGCATCAAAGACGGCCTGAAAAGGCTGGAGAACTGTTTGACCGGAGGGAATACCCGATGAGCGAGACCGATCGGCGGACCCCTTGGTCGTGGCTGGACGAGGCCTACCCCTATGCCATCGACGCGCTGGATCCACCACAGCGACAGGCGCTCGAGGAGTGGCTCGACGCCGCAGGCCCCGACCGGGTGGCCGAGTTCCAGGCCGCCGTTCGCCGCATCCAGGAGACGATGGCGGACCTGACCGTGTTCGACTCGGTCCCGCCACCGGCACGCCTCGAAACCGCGCTGATGCGAGCGCTGGACCGGTACGACACACAGCCGTCTCCGCTCGCGCGGCGCGGCGCGACCGGCAGGCGCTGGCACCTTCGATGGTTGACCGTCGCCGCGGCGGCGATCGTGGCGGTCGGTGCCGGTGCCGGTATCGGGGTGGTGATCGAACGCGCGAACGACGGGACGGGTGCGGTCACCGCGCAGCAGGTGCTCGACCAGCCCGACAGCCGGGAGTCCTCGGTGGCGGTCACCGGTGGCGGCGCGATGACGGTGTACGAGTCGAAGTCGCTGGGCGCGGCCGCGGTGTCGTTCCAGGACATGCCCGCGCTGCCTGCCGACCGCGCGTATCAGCTGTGGCTGATCCGCGCGGGCACACCGACATCGGTGGCGGTGATGGACGGTCCGGCCTCGGTCGTGACCACGGTCGACGTCGCCGACACGCTCGCGGTGACGGTCGAACCCGCCGGTGGTTCACCCGGGCCGACCACCTCCCCGATCGTCAGCATGACAGTCGGCTGACCCGCTGCGGCGGGCCGTGCCGACACTCGAAACCCCAGGAGTGACAGCATGGTCCGCCGTTTCAGCTTCACCCGTCGCCATCCGGGCCGACTCGCGGCGGCAGTCGCGGCCGCGGCCGCCGCCGCGCTGGTCCTCGGGGTCGGACACCTCGTCGCCGTGTTCATCGACCCGGTGTCCTCCCCCTTCTTCGTCCTCGGTGCCACCGTGGTCGATCACACGCCGAAGTGGTTGAAGGACAGCGCGATCCGCTGGTTCGGCACCAACGACAAACTGGCACTGGCCGTCACTATGGCCGCGGTCATGGCCGTGGCTGCCGCGATGATCGGCTTGGTGGCCCGCCGCAGCCCGGCGTGGGCGGCCGGTCTGCTCGGCGCTCTCGGTATCGCCGTGAGCGGCTTGGCGCTGCTCCGCCCTACCGCCACACCACTGTTCGCCGTTCCGGCGGTGATCGGTGCACTGACGGGGATGGCGGCGCTGTGCGCGCTGTTCCTCGTGCCCGCCGAGGCCGACCGGGGGGCCGGGCCGACGCGGCGCGGGTTCCTGCTCGCTCTGACGGCAGTGACGGCCGGCGCAGTGGCGGCCGGGGCGGCGGGCCGAGTCATCGGTAGCCGTCTGCGCGATATCGCCGCCGACCGGGCGGCTTTCGTACTCCCCCGGGTCGCGGCGCCGGTGCCACCGGTCACCCCCGAGATGGACCGAGTCGTGCCCGGGCTCACCCGATTCATCACTCCCGCACCGGATTTCTATCGCGTCGACACCGCACTGCAGCTTCCGTCGTTGACTCGCGCGCAGTGGCGATTGCGCATCCACGGGATGGTGGAGCGCGAGATCCGGCTCGACTTCGACGAATTGAGCGCCCGGCGCGCGGTCGAGTCACTCATCACGCTCACCTGTGTCTCGAACGAAGTCGGCGGAGACCTCGCCGGAACCGCGCTGTGGACCGGTTACCGCCTGGCCGATCTCCTGGCCGAGGCGGGGCCCTCCCCCGATGCCGACATGATCCTGTCGCGCAGCGTCGACGGATTCACCGCGAGCACGCCATCGGCCGCTGTGCTGGGCAACCCCGACGCCCTGCTCGCCGTCGCGATGAACGGCGAGCCACTGCCTGTCGCTCACGGCTACCCGGCGCGGATGATCGTGCCCGGTCTCTATGGCTACGTTTCGGCCACCAAGTGGGTTGTCGATCTGGAACTCACGAGATTCGACCGCGCACAGGCGTACTGGACGCAACGCGGCTGGGCGACTCGGGCACCGATCAAAACCGCATCCCGGATCGACGTCCCGGCGGCGTTCGCGCACCTGGACGCCGGACCGGTGATCGTGGCAGGCGTGGCGTGGGCCCAGGGGCGCGGAATCGATGCCGTGGAAGTCCAGGTCGACGACGGACCGTGGCAACCGACCACACTCGCCGCCGCCTACTCCCTCGATACCTGGCGCCAGTGGACCTGGACGTGGGATGCCTCGCCCGGCACGCATTCGCTTCGCGTGCGCGCGGTCGACGCCACTGGATCGGTGCAGACCGACGCCAGGGCGACCCCGTTCCCCGACGGCGCGACGGGCAGGCACTCGCGCGTGGTCATGGTGCGGTGAGCGATTCGCTCAGGCTTGACCGGCGAGATAGGTCACCAGGGCGTCGACGAGACCGAGGGTGCCTTCCTCGCGTTGGTCACCGGTGTCGAAACCGTCCAGGTGGGCGCCGAATTCGACGAGGGTGAGCTTGGTGCCGGTGGTGGTGGGTTCGAATTCCCAGGTGGCCACCGAGGTGGAGATGTGGGAGCCGTTGAGCCACATGTCGTAGGTGTAGACGAGGCGTTCGTTGTCGATGATGTCGGTGTAGGTGGCAACGAAGCGGGAGGTCATCGTCTGCTGGAAAGTGCCTTCGTTGATCTCGCGGCCGCCGACCTGGAAGTCGATCGAGGACTCGCCCTGCTCCCAGCCTTCCTCGCCGCCGAACCACTTCGCCTTGATGGCGGGGTCGGCGAAGGCCTGGAAGACGACGGCGGGCGCGACGGGCACCTCGCGTTCGATGGTGAACTGGGCGTGGTTGATGGAGCGGGTCGCCGTGTCGGTCATTGTTGTTCTCCCTCTGAGTTTCTGGTTGATTCCACGAGTAGTGCCGTGAGCCGGTCCACCTGCCGTTGCGCCGGTGGACGGTGGCCGTGCAGCCAGTCGATCGCCGTTGCGAAGGCGTCCGGCACCAGTTGGTAGGTGCGCACACGGCCGATCTTCGCCGAGCTGACGAGCCGACCGGCTTCGAGCGCTTTCAAGTGCTGCACGATCGTCGGGAGCGCGACCTCGAACGGTGCGGCGAGATCCGATACCGATGCGGGCCCGCGCGCCAGCCGTTCGACGATCGCGCGACGAGTCGGATCGGCCAACGCCCGAAAGACACTGTCGAGTCCTCCGTCCGGATCGCCGCTCGAATACTTAGGCACATACCTAAGTATTCACAGTTGGATCGATCTGCGCAACCCCCCGCTTCGGTTGCGTCCGCATCGGCCGCCGTGGGATGCTGCGGCACGATCGAAGAGAGCGAGGTGAACGATGGTCGACGGCCCTCGCATCACACCCGCTCCCACCGCGACCCGGCGCGGTATCGGAGCCCGGGTGGCGGATTCCCCGTTCCTGTCGCGCAGCCGACGGCGAGTGGAAGTCGTCCACAAACCCTCGGTACCGACCGCGCGCGCCATCATCGACTGCGCCGCCTATGTCGACGGCAAACGTCTGCCCGGCCGCTTCACCCCCGAGACCGCGCTGACCGAAATCCGCAGGCGTGGCACAGGTTTCGTGTGGATCGGCCTGTTCGAACCGGACCTGCACCAGATGGGCGAGATCGCTACGACGTTCGGGCTGCACGAACTCGCCGTCGAGGACGCCGTCACCGGCAGACAGCGCCCGAAGTTCGAACGCTACGACGACACCATGGTCACCGTGATGCGGACCGTCGCCTACGTCGAGCACGATATGCACACCGTCAGCGAGATCGTGCAGACCGGCGAGATCATGGTCTTCCTCGGCGCCGATTTCGTGGTCGCGGTCCGCCACGGCGAACACAACGAACTCACCGCCGTGCGGCACCGGCTCGAAGACGAACCCGATCGCCTCGCGCTCGGCCCCGGCGTCGTGCTGCACGCGATCGCCGACCACGTCGTCGACACCTACATCGACGTCACCCAGGCGACGGAGTTCGACGTCGAGTCGATGGAGGAAGAGCTCTTCAGCCCGCGGAGCAAGATCCCGATCGAGGCCATCTACCAGCTCAAACGCGAGATCGTCGAGCTACGCCGCGCCGTTCGCCCGCTCGCGGGCCCGCTGCAAACCCTCACCGCGCCGCGTACTCCCCTGCCCAAGGAGGTGCGCCGCTACCTGCGCGACGTCGCCGACCATCACAGCGGCGTCGCCGAACGCATCAACGACCTGGACGAAACCCTCACCACTCTCGTGGGCGCCGCGGTGGCCAAGATCGCCGTCCAGCAGAACACGGACATGCGTAAGATCTCCGCCTACATCGCGATCCTGGCGGTTCCCACCATGATCGCCGGCATCTACGGCATGAACTTCGATCACATGCCCGAACTCCGGCAGACCTGGGGTTACCCCGCCACTCTGATCGTCATGGCCACCATCTGCGCCACCCTGATCGTCGCCTTCCGACGTATCCGCTGGTTGTGATAATCCGGCCCGGTCAGACAAGTCGACCCCATCGGGTCGCCACGAACCCGCAGAGCGCGATGGCGGTGCTCATCCGCTTCCAGAGTCGCACCATCGCGAGCTCGAGAATGATGCCGATGCGGTCGGCACAGGTGGTGGCCTCCGCCAGCGCCATCCGGTCATAGACCAGGGCCGGATCACTGAGGATCTCGTCCAGCCTCAGTCCTGATATCGCCTGATCGGACGTCAGGCCGAGTTCTGGCAGCCAGGTGAGCCGCCAGCGACCGTCGCCCCCGAGAATCGCCCGCTCGGGCGTCCTGTCGCTGCTCATGGTCCGATTCGTGCGGAAGATCGTCATCACTACCTCCTCGGCCGTCAGCTCTCGACGTCCACTTCCGAGGATCCTCGGAAATCGGCACAGGCAACAGCTGGCAAAGGAGACGGGATCGGAATATCATCCACAAACCCCGACGTGAAAGCCGAAAATCCTCGGCGATCACCCTGGATACGACTCACTGACGACGCCATCAGCTACCGGTGGGCACCGTGCAGGTGTCTCAACTCCGGTCGAAGGCCGTGAGGATCTGTTCGGCGGCGAGGGCGGGAGTGAGCGTTCCGGCGCGGACAGCCGATTCCACCTGCGCGCGAACATCTTTCACGTTCGGATTGTCGGCCAGGCGGCGCAGGATCTGGTCGTGCACCATGGTCCAGGTCCAGTCGACCTGCTGGCGGCGGCGCTTCTCGGCGAATTCGCCTGCCTCGGTGAGGACCTGACGGTGGTCGAGGACGGTACCCCAGAACTTGTCGAGGCCGACACCTTCCAGACCGCTCATGGTGAGTACCGGCGGTTTCCACAGGGCGTCGTGCGGGTGGATCAGGCGCAGGGCGCCCGCCAGTTCGCGCGCGGCGCCCTTGGCTTCGATCTCGTGTTTTCCGTCGGCTTTGTTGACCGCCACCAGCTCGGCGAGTTCCAGCACGCCTTTCTTGATGCCCTGCAACTGGTCTCCGGTGCGGGCCAGCGTGAGGAAGCAGAACACATCGACCATGTTGGCGACGGTCACCTCGGACTGGCCGACGCCGACGGTCTCCACGAGAATCACGTCATACCCGGCGGCTTCCAGGAGCACGATCGTCTCCCGGGTCGCCTTGGCCACGCCGCCGAGGGTGCCCGCCGTCGGGGACGGCCGGATGAACGCGTCCGCCTCGAGCGACAACCGCGCCATCCGTGTCTTGTCACCGAGGATCGAGCCACCGGTGCGGGTCGAGGACGGGTCGACCGCGAGGACCGCGACCCGATGTCCCTTGGCCAGCAAGTACATCCCGAGCGCGTCGATGAACGTGGACTTGCCAACGCCCGGAACACCGGTGATGCCGACCCGGTTCGAGACGACGCTGCCCGGTTCCGCCGCCACCCGCAGCAGCAGCTGCTGCGCGAGTTCCCGGTGATCGGAGCGGGTGGATTCGACCAACGTGATCGCACGGGCCAGCGCCGAACGCTGCCCTGCCTTGACCTGCTCGGCGAGCGCGTCGACATCGATCGTCCGGCGAACGCCCACGGCGGTGCGCCCCTCGTTGCGTGGCGAGCCGACGCCCGCGGTGGTCCCGAGCCGAGGGTGCGCGTCGGCACCCCCGGCCACCTGTGCGCCGTCGCTCATTCGGCTGTGCCGCCACCGATCTCGTGCCCGAGTGCCGCGCCCAGTTTCTTCAGCAGGTCGATGGCCGCGTCGGCGATGACGGTGCCGGGCGGGAAGATCGCTGCCGCACCGGCCTCGTAGAGCTCGTCGAAGTCGCCGGGCGGGATCACACCGCCCACGATGACCATGATGTCGGGCCGACCCACGTCGGCAAGCGCCTGCCGCAGCGCGGGCACCAGCGTGAGGTGACCGGCGGCCAGCGAGGACACACCAACAATGTGCACGTCGTTGTCGGCCGCCTGGCGAGCCACCTCTTCGGGCGTCTGGAACAGCGGGCCCACGTCGACGTCCATGCCGAGGTCGGCGAACGCGGTCGCGATCACCTTCTGGCCGCGATCGTGTCCGTCCTGGCCCATCTTGGCGACCAGAATGCGCGGACGGCGTCCCTCGGCCTCGCCGAATTCCTCGACCAGCGCGATGGCGGCGCCGATGTTGGATGCCTTGCCTGCTTCGTCACGGTACACACCGGACAGGGTACGGATTTCGGCCTGATGACGGCCGTACACCTTCTCCAGCGCGTCGGAGATCTCACCGACCGTGGCCTTGGCACGCGCGGCGTCGATGGCGAGCGCGAGGAGGTTGTTCTCCATACCGCCTTCGGAAGACGCTGCCGCACGGGTCAATTCGGACAGCGCCTGCTCCACCGCGACCGAATCACGGTCGGCGCGCAGCCGTTCCAGCTTCTCGATCTGCTCGGCCCGCACCCGCGAGTTCTCGACCTTGAGAACTTCGACGGCGTGGTCCTCTTCGACCTGGTACTTGTTGACGCCGATCACCGGCTGCTGGCCGGTGTCGATGCGCGCCTGGGTCCGCGCGGCGGCCTCTTCGATGCGCAGCTTCGGAATACCCTCCGAAATCGCCTGTGCCATACCGCCGTGCGCCTCGACCTCGGCGATGTGGGCGCGCGCCCGCTCGGCGAGCTGGTGAGTGAGCCACTCGACGTAGTACGAGCCGCCCCACGGGTCGATCGGGCGGGTGGTGTTGGACTCCTGCTGGATGAGCAGCTGGGTGTTGCGGGCGATGCGGGCGGAGAAGTCCGTCGGCAGGGCCAGGGCCTCGTCGAGCGCGTTGGTGTGCAGCGACTGGGTGTGTCCCTGGGTCGCGGCCATCGCCTCGATGCAGGTGCGCGCCACATTGTTGTAGGCGTCCTGCGCGGTCAGCGACCAGCCCGAGGTCTGCGAATGTGTCCGCAGCGACAGCGATTTCGCGCTCTTGGGTTCGAACTTCGACACCAGCTCGCTCCACAGCAGCCGCCCCGCGCGCAGCTTGGCGACCTCCATGAAGAAATTCATGCCGATGGCCCAGAAGAACGACAGACGCGGCGCGAACTTGTCGACATCCATGCCCGCGGCGATGCCGGCGCGGATGTACTCCACACCGTCGGCGAGGGTGTAGGCCAGCTCCAGATCGGCTGTCGCACCGGCCTCTTGGATGTGGTATCCGGAGATGGAGATCGAGTTGAACTTCGGCATCTTCGCACTGGTGAAGGCGAAGATGTCGGAGATGATCCGCATCGAGGGCTTGGGCGGGTAGATGTAGGTGTTGCGGACCATGAACTCTTTCAGAATGTCGTTCTGAATGGTTCCGGCCAGCTGCTCGGGCGTCACGCCCTGCTCTTCGGCGGCGACGACGTAGAGCGCCAGGATCGGCAGCACCGCGCCGTTCATGGTCATCGACACCGACACCTGGTCCAGGGGGATCTGGTCGAAGAGCTGGCGCATGTCCAGGATCGAGTCGATCGCGACACCGGCCATACCGACGTCACCCTGGACGCGGGGGTGGTCGGAGTCGTAGCCACGGTGGGTGGCGAGGTCGAAGGCGACCGAGAGCCCCTTCTGGCCCGCCTGCAGGTTGCGGCGGTAGAAGGCGTTCGAATCGGCGGCGGTGGAGAAGCCCGCGTACTGGCGGATGGTCCACGGCTGATTCACGTACATGGTCGGGTACGGGCCACGCAGGAACGGCGCGACGCCGGGCACGGTGTCGAGCGGATAGCCCTGCGCGACCACAGCATCCCGATCGGCCTTGGTGAACACCGGCGGAACGTCGATGCCCTCCGGGGTCGACCAGACCAGCTGTTCGGGCGTGGTGTGGTTCGCCGTCGCCGCGTCGGCCACGAACGCGCGGACCTGCTCGGCGTCGACGTCGGCCGGCGCGGACGCGTGATCGGTCAGCGGCACCTCGGCGAAACTGCCGATGACGTGCTCGATATCGGACGTGGTCATCAGGCTCCCACCTTCTCCAGCAGCTGCGACAGAACCGCGACCGCGTCGATACGCAGGGCCAGGTACCCGTCGGGACGCTGCGTCCCGCTGAATTGCTCGACCGCCTTCTCCGGTCCGGCCAGCAGCACGGTCTCGATTCCGGCGGCGCGCAGGGCGTCGGTGGCGGCTCCCGCCTGCTCGCCGTAGCGCTTGTCCGCACCGCACAGAACCGCGATGCGCGCACCGGATTCGGTGGCGGCGGCAGTGATCGCGTCGACCGTGAGCGGACCGGGGTTGACCGACTCGATGCCGCCCGAGGCGAGCACGTTCGCGGTGAAGATGGTGCGCGCGTTGTGCTCGGCGACCAGGCCGAGCGGCACGATCAGCGCCTTCGGACGGGCACCGTTGGCGGCCAGGTAGGCATCGGAGCGGTTGCGCAGCGCTTCGAAGGCAGCGCCGTAGCGCGCATTCGGGCCCGGCTCGCGAGCCTGCTCCGAGAGCGGGGTCTCGGCGAGGTTGGGGAACTCGTTGACGCCGGTGACCGCGGTGCGGCGATGGGCGACGTCGGCAGCGCGCGCGGCGGCGGTCTCGGCGATCCGGGCCGCGAGCACACCGGTGTCGAGCGCGGCGAGGTAGCCGCCCGCCGACTCGAGCTCCTGCATGAACTCCCATGCCTTGGCGGCGAGTTCGTCGGTCAGCTTGTCGACGTACCAGGAACCGGCGGCCGGGTCCTGCACGTGCCCGAGACGGGATTCCTCGAGCAGCAGCAGCTGGGTGTTGCGCGCCAGGCGCTGGGAGAACGTCGTGGATACGCCGAGTTCGCCTGCGGGCAGGGCCGCGTCGAAGGGCAGTACGGTCACCGAATCGGCACCGCCGACGCCGGCGCCGAACGCGGCGAGCGTGGTGCGCAACAGGTTCACCCAGGGATCGCGCTGAGTCATCATGGCGGCCGAGGTGATCGCGTGCTGCGGGGCGGCGCCGAAGGCGGGCGCACCGGAGACCTGGGCCACTCGGGCCCACAGGCGCCGGGCCGCCCGGAATTTCACGATGGTGGCGAATTGGTCGTCGGTCGCCGCGAAGCGGAACTCGAGCTGACCGAACGCGTCGGCGATGTCGACCCCGGCACCGGTGAGCAGGCGCAGGTAGGCCAGACCGGCCGCGACGGCGGCGCCCACTTCCTGTGCGTCGGCGGCACCGGCGTTGTGGAAGGCGATGCCGTCCACCGTGATCGCGCGGACCGTCTCGGGCCGGGCGATCGCGCGCACGGCCAGCGCCACGGTCTCGGCGTGGTCGAGGTCTTCGGCACCGGCGAAGGCGCTGGTCAGCGGGGCCGCGCCGAGGCCGACCCGGATCTGCGTGCGATCGGCGATCGAGTACCCGTCGAGGACGTCGAACACCCGCTCGGCGGCCGTGCCGGTCGCCGCACCGGCCACCAGCGTCAGCGGTGCCAGCTCGAACAGCAGCCCACGCAGGGCAAGGGGGATGTCGTCGACGGCGACGCCGTAGGTGCCCACTCCGAGCGCGATCGCGCTCACGCCGTTCTCCAGACCGGTCAGAATCGCCCGGTTGGTGGCCTCGGCATCGTCCTCACCGGCGAACGCGCCGACGAACCAGCCGCGCTGCGGGTCGCGCGCGGCGTCGCCACCGCGCACGTAGGGGAAGGCGCCGGGCAGCGGCTGCTCGGGCAGCTCGTCGCGGCGGGTGTAGAGCGGGGCGATCGTGAGCCCGTCATAGGTGGTCTCGTCGAGCAGATGTTCCGGTTCGGCGGGGAGCTCGGAAGCCTCGACCCGTCGCGCTTTCGCCAGCACACCCGCCACGCCCTTGCGCCACGCGGCGTACTCGGGCACCGGATCCGGTGCGAGCCCCGCCCCGGACTCTGAACCAATCGGCATAGCTGCTGTTCTCTCTTCCATTCGACGACCGCACCCCGGTGTGCTGCCGGTCCGTGAAATCCCACAAACGGGCCCACAGCGAACCAGGATGTATCCGGTTCCCTGATGATGCTATCTGTGACAGGGTGTCCGACCACCCGGGCTATCCCCTACCGGCCGGTACGCTTACCCGGGTGTCTCGACTGATCCGCTCCCCGCGCCTGCTCATCGCCCTGGCCGGGCTCGCCGCGCTGTTCGTGGTGGCGATGATGGTTCCGTTGCCGGGCCCGCAGCAGATCCGGGACTGGGCCGGCGACGCCGGGCCGCTGTTGCCGCTGCTGTTCTTCCTCTTCTACGCGGTGGCTGCCGTCGCCCCCGTTCCGCGCACCGTGCTCACCGTGACCAGCGGTGTGCTGTTCGGTCCGATCCTCGGTTCGGTCATCGCCCTGGCCGCCACGGCGGTGAGCGCGACCGTGGCACTGCTCGGGGTACGCAGGCTGGGCCGCGACCGGGTCGCCGAACACCTCACGCACCCGGCGGTGCGGGCAGTCGACGACCGGCTGGCCCGCCGTGGCTGGCTCGCGGTGGCCGCGCTGCGGCTGATCCCCGTCGTCCCCTTCTCGATCCTCAATTACTGCTGCGGCCTGTCGTCGGTCCGCCTTGCCCCGTATCTCGCTGCGACAGTGGCCGGTTCGGCCCCCGGCACGATCTCGACGGTGGTGCTGGCCGGTTCCCTGGCAGGCGACAGCCACCCGATCGCGATCACCGTGTCGGCCATCTGCCTGTCGGTCGGGCTGATCGGGCTGATCGTCGACCTGCGGCTACCGGTCGACCCGGCAGCGCCGGAGCCGGAACCCGCCACCTCCTGACCGACGGCGCGCCTACCCCGAGCCGTCGCGATCCGCGCGGATAATCCCAGGTCATGGCGATCACGGTGGGACGCAGATTCGCACTCGCACTTCTGGCGGGACTCCCACTCCTGGCAGCGGGCACGGCCCGCGCGCAATCCTCGCTCGGCCCCGGGGTGGGCATCGACGCCCACCGCACCCCGGTCCGGTACACGATGACGGCCTTCCGTGCCGACAGTGATACCACTCTCGCGGTCTACGAGTCCGCGGACGGCACCGATTTCACCCCGGTCAGCGAGCACGCGTACGTGCCGCCGACCGGCCTGGTCCGCGATCCGAGCGTGCTGCTGCACACCGACGGGAACTACTACCTCACGTACACGATCGCCGGTGACGCCACCGCGATCGGCTTGGCCCGCAGCCGCGACCGGATCACCTGGACGTTTCTCACCAACGTGCCGATGCTGGTGGCGGGCAGGCTCGAAGGCGCGTGGGCGCCGGAGTGGTACGCCGACGCGGCGGGGCGAGTCGGCATCATCGTGTCGCTGACCTGGGGGCACGGCTTCACCCCGCACCTGCTCATCCCGCTCGATGCCGGGCTCACCGTCTGGGCGCCGCCGGTGCCGATGCTCGGGCTCGGCCCTGCCGGGCCCGGCTCACTCGGCCATATCGACACCACCTTGGTCCGCCTGGACGGACGTCTGTTCGCGTTCGTGAAGAACGAGGACTCCAAGCTGATCGAACTCGCCGTCGCCGACCGCCCGCTCGGGCCGTACAGCTTCGTCGCCACCGGCGACTGGGCGGGGTGGGGCGGGCCACGGGAGGGACAGTCGATCGTCCGGCTTCCCGACGGTGGGCACCGCATCTACCTGGACGCCTACACCGAGGGCCGGTACCTCTTCAGCGACAGTGTCGACGGCTTCCGCACGTGGTCGCCACCGGTCGAACTGCCAGGTCTGTCGGGTCTCGTCCGGCACGGCACGGTGCTGACCGAGTTCAGCCCGGTGATCTGAACTAAAACCCCATTACTCCAGGGGCACCTGATCTAGGTTGTGATTCGGAACAAATATGAAAGTGAGCTTCTTCACACTGCCCAGTTGTGAAGAAGTAATATTTCAGAAAACTCTCAGAGTTATAGACTCCGAATAGCCCAGGGTTCGCCAGCTACGTCCGGTGCGGGATCCAGAGCAACATCCGGTGACGCGCCCGCGATCACCGAATCCCCGTCGCGCCGTTCTCGGCTTGCACTCCCCATGAGGTGACCCGCCATGGAATACACCCATCTCTCCGAATTCCGGATCCGCTCCGGCGACCTGGTGATCTGGACCCCCGAACTCACCTCCCCCGACGCCTGGCGCGACGACGAACGCCCCCTCGCCAGCGTCCACGAGCAGTACCTCGGGTTCCTCGACCCCGAAGACGCCCGCCCCGGCCGCGGCCGCTGGATCGGCACGATCTTCGAGATGGACGCCCCACTCGACGCCGACGCCTGGGCCACGACCCTGCGGCTGTGGCACGACCGCCATGAGGGCTTCCGCACCACCGTCGCCCCCACCGGCGACGGCGGCTACCACCGTGTGACCACCGCCCCCGGCACCGTTCGGGTCACCGGCGCCCCGGTCGCCGATCTCTCCGACGGCGACGAGATCAACGAATACCTGTGCGACGCATTGGAATTGCGTCTGTCGGCACTGGTGTGGCCGCATCTGCTGGTGGCCACGGTGGCCCACGACACCGACGACTTCACCGTCCTGGTCGGCGCCGACCACTCGGTGCTCGACGCCTACTCCCAGGCCGTGCTCATCCTCGAGCTGCGCACCCTCTACACCGCGGTCACCACCGGCGGCGAGATCCGCGACTCGGCCACCTTCGGCAGCCCGGCCGACTACGCCGTCATCGAGCGCGCCGCCGCTGAGGAACTCGATCCCGACTCCCCCGCCGTCGCGGTGTGGCGCGAGTTCCTCGGCACGCCGGGCTCGCCCATGCCCCGCTTCGCCGCGGATCAGGTCGCCGTCCTCGACGGTGAACACGCCCAGCCCAGCGTCTCGCGCACCCTGCTCAGCATCGAGCAGCTCGAGGAGGTCGAGGCGGCTCTCGATCGGCTCAAGCACCGGCTGTCGGTGACCGTGTTCGCCGCCCTGGCGATGGCCTCTCGGGAAACCTTCGGCGACGACCGGTTCCGCACCGTGATGCCGATCGCGACCAGGCCCGACCTCACCTGGCTCGAGTCGATGGGCTGGTTCGTCAATGTCGTTCCGGTCGACGTGACGCTGCCGCCGGGCGCGGACATGACCGTCGCGCTGGAGGCCACCCGCGCCTCGCTCAAACGCGCCCACCTCTGCAACGACGCGTCCTGGGGCCGTTCCCTGGCGATGGTCGGCGCCGTGGAAGGTCCGACCTACGGCGCGTCCTTCCTCGACATCCGCATGCTTCCGGATTACGAATTGGTCGCCGACCTGCGCGGACGCACCCTGCGGGCGGTGTCGTACTCCACCGACGAGGTGTACTTCTGGGTCGTGCGCGGCCCCGACGGGCTCTATGTCTCCACCCGCCACCCCGCGGGCCTGCCCGGCGAGGTCATGGAACGCTTCCTCGCCGAGTTCGCCAGGGCCATGTACGCGGTGACCATGGTGGCGCCCGCTCCCGCACCGGTCACCGATGCCGCGGCAGCGCTGAGCGCGGGCTGAGAATGCGTGCACTGCTGGCCTTCACCGGGAGCCGGGGCGACGCCCAGCCCGGCATTCTTCTCGCTCGCGAGCTGCTGGCTCGCGGGCACTCGGTGACGCTCGCACTCTCGCCCAATCTCGTCGACTTCGCCACCGCGCACGGCGTCGCCGCCGTCGGTTTCGGCCGCGACAGCGCCGAACTGCTGCGCACCCAGCACGACGATCACCGCTTTCGCAGCCCGAATCCGCGACAGCGGGTGCGCGCGGTGCTGGATCTGCAACGGCGCGGAGTCGTCGAAGCGGTGCGCGATCTGCTCGTGCTCGCCCCCGGTCACGACGTGCTCGTGACCGGGATGGCGGGCGAGGAGGCGGCCGAGAAGGCCGCGCGACGCGTCGGGTTGCCGCTGGCCGCGGTGCACTTCTTTCCGATCCATCCGAATCGATCGGTCCCCGTGGTCCCCACCGCGTGGGGCGCCCGCATTCCGAAGGCGCTCAACCGGCGGATCTGGTCGGCGCTGCGCTGGGCACGCGACGCCGCGCTGGAACAGCCGCTGTCGGAGTTCGGGATCGTCGAACATCAACTGCCCGATCGGGTGTCGATCCAGGCCTATGACGTCGACCTGTTTCCCGGGCTGGCCGCCGAGCTGCCGGATCGACACCCGGTGACCGGCTTCGCCGTCGATGCCGACGGATTCCTCAGCGCTGCGGCCGATCCCGCGCTGACCGCGTGGCTCGACGCCGGTTCGGCGCCGATCTATGTCGGCTTCGGCTCGATGGCGGTCGACGACCCGGCCGCGCTGGTGGCGATGTTGCGCGCGGTCTGCGCCCGTCGTGGTCGCAGGCTGCTGCTGGCCGCGGGGTGGGCGGGCATCGCACCTGTCCTGTCGCCCGAGATGGCCGTCGTCGAGCAGGTCGATCACGCGTCGGTGTTCGCGCGCTGTATCGCCGCGGTACACCACGGCGGCGCGGGCACCACCGCCGCCGCACTGAGAGCCGGTGTCCCGCAAGTGATCTGCGCGATCCAGGCCGATCAGCCCTATTGGGGCCGGGCACTGGAACGGCTCGAGATGGCGGGTACCGTGCGTGCCGCCGAGCTCACCGAGGACGGGCTCACCGCCCTGCTCGATCGCGTCGCGGACCCGGACGTGGTCTCGCGAGCGGCCGCGTACGCCGGCCGGTTCACGAGCACCGGGGTGGCACGCGCTGCCGACGAGGTGGAATCCCTTGTTCCCCTGCCGTTCCCGAGTAGTTTTTCCATCCACGCCGGGAGGCCGCAGTGAGCACCGATATCGCCGTCCGCACCCGCGGTCTCGGTAAGTCCTACGGCGACTTCACCGCCGTCGGCAGCGTCGACCTCAGCATCGCGGCCGGATCGGTCTTCGCGATGCTCGGTCCCAACGGCGCGGGCAAGACCACCACCGTCCGCATGCTCGCCACGTTGCTGCGACCCGACCGGGGCAGCGCCGAGGTATTCGGCTACGACGTGGTGCGCGAGGCGACCGCGGTGCGCTCGATGATCGGGCTCACCGGCCAATACGCCTCCGTCGACGAAACCCTCACCGCCGGTGAGAATTTGCGATTGTTCGGACGGCTGCTCGGCCTGTCGCGGCGCGCTGCCGCCGACCGGGCCGAGCAACTTCTCGAGGAATTCGAGCTCTCGGCCGTCGCGCGCCGCAGCGTCAGCGCGTTCTCCGGCGGCATGCGACGTCGACTCGATCTGGCCGCGACGCTGATCACGGTGCCACCGCTGATCTTCCTCGACGAGCCGACCACCGGCCTCGACCCGCACACCCGCGACCGCATGTGGGGCATCGTGCGCGGACTGGTCGCCCGCGGGACCACCGTGTTGCTCACCACGCAGTATCTGGAGGAGGCCGACGCACTCGCCGACCGGATCGCGGTCATCGACCGTGGCACGCTCGTCGCCGACGGCACTCCCGCCGAACTCAAGTCCTCGATCGGTGAGCAGGTGCTGCGCCTGGACATCCCCGACACCGCCGACCTGCGCCGGGCCGAGGCGCTGATCCAGGAGATCACCGGCGACGTCCCGGAAGGGTCGTCGACGGGGACGTTGACCGTGGCACTGCACGACGTCACGCGCGGCGCCGATATCGTCGCCGCCTGCCGCGCCGAGGGCATCACCCTGCGAGGTTTCGCGGTGGACCGGCCCGATCTCAACGAGGTGTTCCTGTCGCTGACCGGGCACGCGCGCACCGTGGACGCGGCATGAGCACCCTTCGCGAAAGTTCGAGGACCACCATGACCCACACGGTCGACAAGCCGCTCCAGGTGGTGCGCGCGCCGCGCGTGACCCGTGTCGGTCCGCTTGCCGCCCTGCGGCATTCGCTGATGATGGCCTGGCGCGGACTGCTCACCTTCCGGCACAGCCCGCAGCTGCTCTACGACGCCATTCTGCTGCCGATCGTCGGTCCGGTGCTGTTCGGCAGCATCTTCGGCACCGCCATCGCCGGCAGCATGGCGGCGTATCTGCCGATCATGATCCCCGGCGTGCTGGTCCAGATCGTGCTCACCTCCTCGGTCGCCACCGGCGTGCAATTGTCCGAGGACATCCACTCCGGTGTCTTCGACCGTTTCGTCGCCATGCCGATCGCCCGGTCCGCTCCGGTTGCCGGGGCATTGCTGGCCGGGGCCGTGCGCTACCTGATCGCCGCGACCACTGTGGTGATCGTCGGCTTCTGCATGGGCTACCACCCCGCGCACACCGCCGGATTCCTGGCGGGCGCGGTGCTGGTCGTGTTCGCCACCACCGCCATCAGCTGGTTGTTCGCGTTCATCGGTGCCACCATCGCCCGCCCCGCCGCCGTGCAGGGCATGTCCATGCTGGTGCTCACCTTTCTCGGCTTCGCCTCCAATGCGCTGGTCCCCGAGGAATCGATGCCGAGCTGGATGCGGCACGTCTCGGACCTGAATCCGGTGTCCTACCTGGTCTCTGCCGTACGCACCCTCGCCGCGGAGGGCACCGTCGGCGCCGATGCCTGGTGGTCGCTGGTCGCCTCGGTGCTCGTGGTCGCTGTTTTCGCGCCGCTGACCGTGCGCACTCTCCGTTCCCGCTAAGGAGCCATTCGATGACTGTCATCGCCCCCGCTGTCACGGTGTCCACCGACCTCAACCGGATCACCGCCGACGACGATCTGTTCTTCAAACTGCACAGCCTCTACCCGAACGCCCTGGTCAACCAGCTGGCGTACCGCTTCGACAGCGCGTTGAGCCGGGATCTGCTCGCCGACTGGCACGCGCACCTGGCGACCGGGTTCATCGCGCGTCGGGTCCGCACCACGCGCTTCCCGATCGCGCGTGCGCACTGGGAGCCCGCCACCGAATCACTGCCGCTGCGCTGGTCGGACACCCCGATTCCCGAGGAGCGGGTCCTCGACTGGTTCCTCGAGCAGGCCGCCGTCGAGTTCGACCCCGAGCGCGGGCTCGTGTGGCAGCTCGCGGGCGCGCCGCTCGCATCCGGTGGCACCGTGGTCACCTTGGTCGCCTCGCACGTGGCGTGCGACGGCGGCGCCATGATGCACGCGATCGTCGATTCCCTGGACCGGCTCAACCGCGGCGAGACACCCGACCGCCACACCAGCGCGGGCAGGCTCGTCGGTCCGGTCGCGGGCGCGGGCCGCTTCGCCGCCGATCTCGCCGATGCGCGTAGCCAACTCGGTGCCGTCGCCCGTGGCGTCCGGGCGGCACGCCGCGCCCGCGGTGTCAGCGAACCCGCCCGCAATCCGCGCCCGGCGGCGCCACGGTTGCCCCATGCCGACACCTGGCAGGCGGCCGAGGCCATCGTCCAGCTCGATCTCGCCGAATGGGACGCCGTGGCCACCGCGCACGGCGGCACCACCAACGGCCTGCTGATCGGTGTCGCGGTCGGGCTGCTCGGTCGCAGTGGCCGCGTCGCCGACGGCGCCGAGGTGCGCGTCGACATTCCGCATTCGATGCGCGAGGCCGACGACCCACGCGCCAATGCCACCACCGGGCTGCCGATCAGCGTCGGGTACCGGGCGGGCGAACGCGCCGATCTGCCCGTGATCCGCGCCGCGCTCAAGGCGGCGGGCCTTGCCTATCGCGATCCGGCGACCATCCCACCCATCCAGCACCTGCAACCGGTGCAGATGTTGTTGCCCAAGGTGGTGCTGCACAAGTTCGCGCGCACCGCCAAGGCGCCGGAATGCCTGTGCACCAACATGGGTCGCACCGCGCAGAACATCGCGGTCCTCGGATCACACCGCGCACGCGATGTGATCATGCGCCCGGTGGTCAATCCCGGTCCGGTCGAGTTGTTCCGCCAGGTAGAGGTCGGTGTCAATCTCGCGTTCTCCTGCGATGACGACACGGTGACACTCGTGGTGACCGGCGGCGACCCCGATCGTTTCCCCACCCGCGCGGCACTGCGCGAGCTACTGGCCGCCGAATTCGCGGATTGGGGACTGACGCCGCGGTTCTGGTGACGGGCTAGGAGGCTTCCTCGACGAAGTCGACGGCCGCCTCTGCCTTGTCGATCCGCAGCGCGAACCGGAATCCGCATGCCGTCTCGAGTGAGGCGGAGCCCGGCTGCGGACGGTTGCGTACCTCGATGCTGACATCGAGGTCGTCGAACCCGACGTGGAACCGGTCGGCCATCCACAGTTGGGTGTGCCACGCCGTCTGCCCGGCGAGGACATCGCCGGGCGCGGGCCGGAAGTCCCGCAGCCGCACACAGACCGGCGTGTACCCGTCGGTGTCGGGCGCGAGGTACAGCACCACCGGGCCGTGCATCTCGAGCAGCAGCCGCAGCACACGCAGCGCATCATCGCTGGCCTCGACCGCACGGTGGCGATGATCTACCTTGCGGCCGTTGGGATGTCGAACCATAGTGCGCTCCTCGCAGTTTTCTCGCCGGTGATCGTGCTCGGGGCACACTATCGTTGCGAAAGGTTGGTCCAGGGTTGGTACCGGCCCAAACCTGCGAAGATCACCCGCGCGTGTCACCGCCACGGAATCACCTCGTGTCTGCGACGTTGACTACTGATATGGCACTCGAATCGGTTCGCTTCTCGATCCTGGACCGCTCACGCGTGCGGCGCGGGCAGGACCACGCCGACGCCCTGCGCGAGACGGTCGCGTTCGCGGTCCTCGCCGAGCAGTGGGGCTACCACCGGTTCTGGGTCGCCGAGCATCACAGCGTTCCCGGTGTCGCCGGAACCGCGCCGACCGTGCTGGCGGCGGCGGTCGCGGCGGCCACCACGCGCATCCGCGTCGGCACCGGTGGGGTGATGCTGCCCAATCATCAGCCACTCGTGGTCGCCGAGCAGTTCGGCGTGCTCGGGTCGCTGTTCCCCGGACGAATCGACATGGGCCTCGGGCGTTCGGTCGGATTCACCGACGGCGTCCGCCGCGCGCTCGGCCACGGCCTCGACGACGCCGACGATATCGACGCACGCCTCACCGAGGTTCTCGACTACTTCGCGGTGGGCAGGCAGGGTGTGCACGCCGGCTCCGCGGAGGGCGCGGACGTCCCGGCGTTCCTGCTCGCCACCGGCTCCGGGGCCGAGCGCGCCGCACGATTCGGGCTGCCCCTGGTGATCGCCCCGATCGCGGGCACGCAGGCGATGGTGGACGCGATCGAGCGGTACCGCACCCTGTTCCAGCCCTCGGCTCGAGTCCCCCGCCCGTACGTCGTCGTCTCCGCGACGGCGATGATCGCCGACTCGACCGAGCAGGCGCACCGACTGCTGCTCCCGGAGGCCTGGTCGAGCGCCTACTCGCGCACGCACGGCGAGTTTCCCGCACTGATCCCACCCGAGGAGATCGACCCGGCGACGATGACCGACCGCCAGCGCCACCTGTTCGAGCAGGCGCTCGGCCACCAGATCCACGGCACCGAGGATCAGGTGGCCGAAGCATTGGAAAAGCTGGTGAGCCGCACCGGGGCCGATGAAATCCTGGTCCACACCAGCACTTTCGATCGAGCGGCGCGTCTGGAATCACATCGGCGGTTGGCCCGCGTCGTGGGCCTGGGCGGCTAGTTCTCGCCGACAAAATTCGCGAGACCACTTGTACTCCGAAAACAAACCCGCCCGGCTCGCAATTTATTCGACGGTGTAAACAATCGTGAAGTGACTCACTGCGCGAGCACCGTTCTGCAGGACCACATCACCGCGGCAAGGCAGATCGGCCCGATAGCCGTACCATTGCCCACAGCCACACAAATGCCCTGGTCCAGGCGATCTGTGAGACTCGAGTGGATTGCCGAAGTTTCCGCAACACCGTGTCGCACAAACGATCTCGCACCGGCCAGTGCGCTGGATCACTGCACCCGATGCCGGCCGATGACCGGTATGGTTCGAGTCCACCGGCGCTCGAGATTCGTCCGGTAAACCATTCTTTCGACCGCATCCGGGAGCTCACGTGTCACAATCGCGTTTCGAATCCATCGGGGCATATCTTCCGTCGAACATCTTGTCCACCACCGAATTGATCTCCCGGTTGAAAACGCCACCGTCGTTCGATCTGGAGCGCATCACCGGCGTGAAAGAACGCCGTGTGCGCGACACCCGCCCGGAGTCGGTCGAGGACTCGTTCACCCTCGCCGTGAACGCCGCGCGCGACTGCCTGTCGCGGTCGAGCTACGCGCCGGGCGAGCTGGACGTGATCATCTCGTGTTCGATCACCCGCAGCAACGACGGCACCCGCATGTACATGGAGCCCTCGTTCGCGTCGACGATCGCCAAGACCCTCGGCGCCGAACGCGCCATCACCTTCGACGTCTCCAACGCCTGTGCCGGAATGCTCACCGGCACCTACATTCTGGACCGGATGATCCGCTCGGGCGTGGTGCGCAACGGCATGGTGGTCAGCGGCGAGGCGATCACCCCCATCGCCGAGACCGCGGTGAACGAGATCACCGAGAAATACGATCTGCAGTTCGCCTCGCTGTCGGTGGGCGACTCCGGGTGCGCGGTCGTGCTGGACCGCGCGGTCGACGACGCCGACAAGATCCACTACATCGAATTGCTCACCGCCGCAGAACATTCACACCTGTGCCTCGGTATGCCCAGCGACAAGTCGTCGGGCGTCGCGCTCTACACCGACAACCGCAAGATGCACAACGAAGCGCGGTTCCTGCTCTGGCCCGACGCCCAGGGCAGTTTCCTCGAACAGCAGGGCCGCGACTTCGCCGGCGAGCAGTTCGACTACATCATCCATCACCAGTTCGGTGCTGCCGCAGTGCCCTACATCAACGCGGTCGCCGCGCGTGAGTTCGGCGCCGAGATGCCGCCGGACCTCAATGTGATCGAGAAGTACGGAAATACTTCGACCACATCACATTTCATCGTTCTGCACGATCAGCTCGCCGACGACAACATCGCGGCGGGATCGAAACTGCTCATGGTGCCCGCCGCGTCCGGTGTCGTCGCGGGATTCCTGTCCGCCACCATCTCCTCCCTGAAGGTCTGAGGTCAACAATGGGCATTCGCATCCGAGCCACGGGCACGAGCAGGTCGACCGACACCCACAGCGTCGTCACCCACAGCGGGCGGGCCGCCGCACAATGTCTGGAGCAGGCCGGCGTCCGCCCCGAGCAGGTCGGCGTGCTGATCAATACCGGCGTGTTCCGCGACTCGAACACCGTGGAACCGGCGGTGGCCGCGCTGATCCAGAAAGCGGCGGGTATCGGGCTCGACTACACCAGGACCGATCCGCGGACCTTCTCCTTCGACCTGATGAACGGCGCGGTCGGCGTCGTCAACGCCGTACAGGTGGCGGGCTCGGTCTTGGCGACGGGCAGCACCGAGCACGTTCTGATCGTCGCGGGCGACACGCACCCGTCGATGACCCGGTCGAGCGCCGATGCCGACTTCCCTTACGCCACCTCCGGTGCCGCGCTGCTACTCGAGCAGGTCGACGACCCCGAGGGCTTCGGCCCGGTGTACACCGCGACCGCACCCGGCACCGCCGCGGGACAGGCCTACGTCGACACGGCCGCCATGGGCACCGTCGGGCGAACGCTGATGACGATCGAACGCGAACCCGACTTCGAGGACCGCATCCTCGCGGTGGCCACCGAAGTCGCGCACTCCGCGCTCGCCGACTTCGAGGGCGCCTTCGTCGCGTTGATCGCCTCCACTCCGAGCCCGCGCTTTCCCGGGCGCCTGGCCGAGGAGCTCGGCATCGACCAGGACGCGGTACGGGTGCCCGACCTGTCCGACGGCGACCCGCACACCGCCGCACTGCCGCTGGCCTACGCCCGCGCGAGCGCCGAGGGTACGCTCGCCGGCTACACCCACGTGCTGTTCGTCGCCGCGGGCGCGGGCCCGTCCGCCGCCGCGACGCTGTACCGGCTCCCCGCGGAGACCACCGCGTGACGACGGCGACTTACTGGGCCACGATCGACCGCTTCCGCACGCTCGCCCGCGAGGAGCCCGACCGCGAGGCGGTCATCTATCCCGACGGCACGACCGCCGACGGGCTACCCGACTACCGCGACATCACCTATCGCGACCTCGATCGCTGGTCCGACGCCATCGCCGAACATCTCACCGATTCCGGGGTGGGCAGCGGCACCCGCACGATCGTGCTCGTGCTGCCGAGCCCGGAGCTGTACGCGATCCTGTTCGCGCTGTTGAAGATCGGCGCCGTTCCGGTCGTCATCGATCCGGGCATGGGTGTGCGCCGCATGGTGCACTGTCTGCGCGCGGTCGAAGCGCAGGCGTTCATCGGGATCCCGCAGGCGCATGCCCTGCGGGTGCTGTTCCCGCGCAGTTTCCGGGGTGTGCGCACCACGCTCACCGTGGGGCGCCGCTGGTTCTGGGGTGGGCCGACGCTGGATTCGTGGACTCGCACCCCCTCCGGTACGCCGCCCGAGCGCGTACCCGCCGATCCCGACGAGTTGCTGATCATCGGATTCACCACGGGCAGTACCGGTCCCGCCAAAGCCGTCGAGCTGACGCACGGCAATCTCGCGGCGATGGTGGAGCAGGTGCACGCCGCCCGCGGGCACACGCCACCCGGCACTTCCCTGGTGACACTGCCGCTGGTGGGCGTCCTCGATCTGCTGCTCGGGTCGCGGTGTGTGTTGCCACCGCTGATTCCGAGCAAGGTCGGCTCGACCGATCCGGCGCACGTGGTCGACGCGATCGGGCGTTTCGGCGTGCGCACGATGTTCGCCTCGCCCGCGGTCCTCATCCCGCTGCTGGAACGGTTGCGCGCGCATCCGGTCGACCTACCGTCGCTGGCCAGTATCTTCTCCGGTGGCGCCCCTGTTCCGCACTGGTGCGTCGCCGGGTTGCGCGAGGTCTTGCGCCCCGATGTCGAGATCTACGCCGGATACGGCTCGACCGAGGCGCTGCCCATGTCGACGATCGAATCGCGGGAATTGCTCGCCGGTCTGGTCGAGCGCGCCAAGAGCGGCGAGGGCACCTGCATCGGCCTGCCCACCGATCGAGTGCGTGTCCGGCTGCTCGCCATCACCGATGATCCCGTCGCGACCTGGGACGACACCGAAGAACTCGGCGCACGCGAGGTCGGCGAGATCGTGGTCGCGGGCCCGAATGTGAGTACGCGCTACTACTGGCCCGCGCAGGCCAACACCGCGGGCAAGATCAGCGATGGCGAGCAGATCTGGCACCGCACCGGTGATCTGGGATGGCTCGACGAGCAGGGCCGGATCTGGTTCTGCGGGCGCAAGAGTCAACGGATCACGACCGCGCGTGGTCCGATGTTCACCGTGCAGGTCGAACAGGTCTTCAACGCGGTCGCCGGAGTTACGCGCACGGCGCTGGTCGGTGTCGGCGCCCCCGGCGCCCAGCGTCCGGTCCTGTGCGTGGAGCTCGAACCCGGCGCGGACGCGGCGGCCGCACTCACGCGATTGCGGACGCGCGCCACCGAATTCGACACTCTCGCTCCGATCGCCGAATTCCTCGTACATCCGCGCTTCCCGGTAGATATCCGGCACAACGCCAAGATCGGCCGCGAACAACTCGCCCGCTGGGCCACGAAGAAACTGGACTCGCGACGATGAAGATCCTGGTCACCGGCGCGTCCGGATTCCTCGGCGGCGCCATCGTGCGGGCGCTGGTCGCGCAGGGCTCCCACGATGTCTCGATCCTGGCGCGGCGCAGCAGTATTCTCGACGATCTCGGTCCAGCCGTGGAGCACGTCACACTCGTCTACGGGGACCTGGCCGACGCGGCGTCGCTGAGCCGGGCCACCAGCGGCATGGACGCGGTGATCCACAGCGCCGCGCGGGTCGACGAACGCGGCACCAGGGACCGCTTCTGGACCGAGAACGTGCGGGCCACCGAGCTGCTCCTGGATGCGGCGCGGCGCGGCGGCGCGGGCCGGTTCGTTTTCATCTCGAGTCCGAGTGCCCTGATGGAGCGAGACGGCGGCGATCAAGTCGACGTCGACGAGTCGCTGCCGTATCCGAGCCGCTACCTCAATCACTACTCCGAAACCAAGGCTGCGGCCGAACGCGCCGTACTCGCCGCGGACACAGCGGAATTCACGACCGTGGCGCTGCGACCGCGAGCGATCTGGGGCGCCGGAGACCGATCGGGGCCGATCGTTCGATTGCTCGATCGCACCGCCGCGGGCTCGCTGCCGGACCTGTCCTACGGTCGCACCGTCGAGGCCTCGCTGTGCCACGTGGACAACATCGTGCACGCCTGCCTCCTGGCGGTGCGCTCGGACACGGTGGGCGGCAAGGCGTATTTCATCGCCGATGCCGAGAAGACCGATGTCTGGGGGTTCCTCGGTGAGGTCGCCACGCGACTGGGCTTCCAGGCCCCGGCGCGCCGACCGAACCCGCGGGTGCTCGCCGCCGTCGTCGCGACCATCGAAACGATCTGGCGGATACCGGCGGTGGCCGATCGCTGGTCGCCTCCGCTGTCGCGCTACGCCGTCGCGCTGATGACACGCACCGCCACCTACGACACCGGTGCGGCTCGCCGCGATCTCGGCTACGTGCCTGTGGTGGATCGCGATACCGGTCTGGCCGGATTCCTGGCGTGGCTCGACGAGCAGGGCGGCATCGAGGTGCTCGCCGAGAACCTTCGATAGTTCGCGGCCACCGTCACACCCGCCACGACACCTTCGGCACGGCCCGCGCGGCACCGACGACGCCCCAGGAGGCAATCATGAACGGCAGCAAGGTTTTCCGTCGTCCGGTGACGACCACCGAGCGGATGTATTTCCCCATGCGCGAGCTGGCCCCGCCCTTCCTCATGCAACTGGTGGTTCCCGGTGAGGGCAACATCGACCCGGATGCATTGCGCACAGCGGTAACCACCGCCGCGGCGGCCACCCCCGGTGCGCGACTGCGGCGGCGCGGCAACGAGTGGGTCGACAGTGCCATCGCCCCGGCCGTGCGCGTTCTCGACCACCGGCTGAGCTACCCCGCCCTCGAGACCGATCCGGTCCTCACGGGCGCGATCGGACCGACCCCTGATGCCACCGTCGAGGTGCTGCTGCTCGCCGGCGCGCCGACCACGCTGATCTTCCGTGTCTTCCACGGCGTGATGGACGGCATCGGCATGGTGGCGTGGGTGACGAATGTGCTGCGCGCACTACGCGGTGAAGACCCGGTTCCCCAGCCCGATCCGATCGCCGACCAGGAACTCGTCGCGAGAATCGGCGCTCCCGGCAGGCCGACTCCGATGGTTCCGCGCTACCGCACCGCCGTCGGCCGAGGCCGGCAGCGCCGCGATCTCGCGCCGCATCTGCTGCGTCATCGCCGGATCGCGGCCGCTGGTTCCGGCGCGTTGGCCCGCGTCTGTGCCCTGCTGGCCGCCGAGACTCCCGGCGCCTCGCGCATCATGATGCCCGTGGACCTGCGCCGCCACGACCCGGCGCTGCGCTCCACCGCCAACCTCGCGCTACCGCTGTTCCTCGATATCGAGCCCGGACGCGACTGGATCTCGATCAAAGACCAGATCAAGGCCGGTTTGCACGAACGGCGCGAGCTGAATCAGCTGGCCAGCACCCGCATCACCCTGGTCCCCGACCCGATCAACCGCGGCGTGCTGCGCACCACGAACTGGCTCGGCGCCCGCCTCGGCCGAAACCTCGCCTCGGCCACCGTCTCCCATATGGGCCGCTTCACCGCCGACGAACTCGCCGTCCCCGGCTTCCGCCCGACCGGACTGTTCGTCCTGCCCCAGCACAGCATCGCCATGCCCCTGCTGTTCGGGCTGACCGAGTTCGACGGCCACACCGACCTGACCGTGTCGGCACGCAACGGCGCGGGCATCGAGTCCCGCCTCGAAGCCCTGCTCGATCGCATCGTCGCCATGCTCGAAGCCGACCTTCCCGCACCGAGCCCGGCAGACCGGCAGCGGTAGCCACCCGCCCGACTCCAGCGACCAGGTCGCTACCGCGACTATCCTGGACACCGTGGGCATCATCGGTGAACTCTTTCCAGGCAAGAAGCTGCAGAACGAGGGCAGCGGCGACTCCAACGGTCAACCCCACCTCGACTTGGACCTCGAAGCAGGCGTCATCCGGGTCTCCGGCGCCACCACCGCGCCCCCGACCGACGACGAACCCGCCGCCTGACCTGCCACCGTCGGTCCGCGTGACCGGCTCGGCAGTGCGCTGTCGTTCGCGGGCCGCTCGATCGACGCAACCGTTCTGACATGCCGTCTCTGGGCCGAGCCGGCGCTCGCATGCGCCGCGGTCGCCTCGCGCGTCACTAACCACCGAGGAAGGCCGTCCAAGCGAGCATCGAAGCGGCGAGCGCGTTCTCCCATTCCGGTTCCCGCTCCCGTGGTTCGTCGCGCGATCCCGAAGGCGGAATCGCCGGCCGATTCGGTGTCGAGGCGGCGACCGGATCCCTCCACCGGCGCCCACCCCAGCGGGGGTGTTCGCCGCCCATCGCTACCGTCGCCATCACTGCGCCGAGGAAGCGGCGGCGGCCGGATGCGCGCGTCGGCCATGGACGGGTGCCACTGTGGACACACCGAGCGCCCCCAGCGCGGCCCCTGTCGTGCGTCTCATGACGCCTCCGCGCGCACGAGTGCGGCGACGAACGCAGCAGCGTCGACCCCACCGACCACGCGGCCCTCGTGCACGATCAGCACCTCACCGTGATAGTCGGCGAGCCGTGTCACCGCGGCTCCCACCGGCTCGGTGGTGCCGGCGAAGGCCGGCGGCGGATCCAGGTGCGCGCCGATCGGATCCTCGTCCGGAGCGCCGACGAGGCGCGCCTGCGTTGCGGTACCCAGCACCTCGGCGACTACCACCGGCCCCGCGGTCTGCCGGGCGAGGACGACCGGAAGAGATCGTCGCGAAGCCAGTTCTCGGCGGACCGACGCCACGGTCGTTGTCGATGGGAGCAACCGCGCCTCGGCGAGCACCGACGAACCCGCCCCGACCGACCGGGCTCCCTCGACCACACCGAGCGCCGAACCGACCGTCAGCTCACCATGGGCCGCGAGCAACGGAAATCCGTACTGCCCGAGCCAACCGTCGTCGAAGTACTTCGACAGGTATCCGCGTCCCGAGTCGGGCGCGATCACCACCACCACATCCTCGGGCCCGAGCGCGCGGGCCACCCGCAGCGCCGCGGCGATCGACGTGCCGGAGGAACCACCGAGCAGCAGACCTTCCTCCTTGGCCAGCCGGTGCAGCACTCGGAGCGATTCCCCATCGGAGATCCGCTCGACACGGTCGATCACCTCGGTGTGGTAGGACTGCGGCCATTCGTCGAGCTCGGTGTCGGGATGCCGGTAGTGGCCCACCGACTCGACATACCAGGCACGACCGTCACCGCCGCCGTACACCGATGTCTCGGGATCGGCGCCGACGACCTGGACCCGGCCGCCCGAGACCTGCTTCAGGAATTCCCCTGTGCCACTGACGGTTCCGCCGGTGCCGATGCCCGCGACAAAGTGGGTGACGCCGCCGCCGGTCTGCGCCCAGATCTCGGGACCGGTGGTTTCACGATGAGCGGTGGGGTTGGCCGGGTTGTCGTACTGGCCCGCGAACCAGGCACCCGGGATTTCCTCCGCGAGCCGCAGCGCGACACTGCGCAGGTGCTCGGGGTGCCCGACCGGACGGCCGCCGGGTGTCACATGCACCTCGGCGCCATAGGCCCGCAGCAGCGCGATCTTGTCGCGGCTCGACTTGTCCGGCACGACCACCACCGTGCGATAGCCGCGCGCCGCCGCGATGGCGGCCAAGCCGATGCCGGTGTTGCCGGAAGTCGCCTCCACCACGACTCCACCGGGCCGCAACTCCCCCGCGGCCTCGGCCGCGTCGAGCATGAACAGCGCCGCCCGATCCTTCACGCTCCCCGCGGGATTGAGATATTCGAGCTTCACATACACCGTGGCGGCGATGTCGTCGGTGATCCGGTTCAACCGGACCAGCGGGGTGTGCCCGATGGCCTGGTCGATGGAATCGAACACCGTGGCGGTGCGCACGGTGTGATCGATGTCGATGGTCATGCGTCCGAACTTCCTGTTTCGCCGAGCGACCGCGGCACTGCACACCGCCGTCGCAGATAGTCGGGGTCGAAACCGCTTTCTCCGAGCACAATTCAGCGCGGACCCTCGGCCGCGCGTGCACATTCCAGATTCCTCGCCACCGCGCCGCGTCGACAGGTTTGTTCTCACCCGGATTCGATCGGCGCCTCGTGAATTACTCGCACCGGTGCGCCGAATCATTGCGCCTGGACAGCGTGGTGGCGATAGTTCTCGGCACGTCGTCGACCAGGAGGCCGCCATGACCGCGACCGAACCACCCCGCTCCGGCGCACAAGCCGTCGACCGTGCCGTGTACGTGTTGAACTGCTTTCAGGGCGGGGACCCCGAATTGTCGCTGAGCGAATTGGCGCAGCGGGCCGGGCTCCCGGTGAGCACCACCTTCCGGCTGGCGCAGGCGCTGGTGCGCGGCAGGCTGCTGGAGCAGGACCCGGCAACCGACCGCTACCGGATCGGGCACGGACTGGCGTGCCTGGCCCGTCCCGCGCTGTCACGGCTCGGGCTCGACGACGCGGCGCCGCACCTGTACGCGCTGGCCGCCGGCATCAAGATCACCGTCAGTCTCAGTGTCGCCGATGCCGACGAAGCCCTCACGGTGTTCCAGGCCAGGCCACCGATCCACTTCTGCCACAACCAGATTCCGCAGGAGCGGCGACCGTTGAGCACCAGCGCGGTCGGTCACGCGCTGCTCGCGCATGCCTCGGTGGGACTCGACCGCGGCAACGGCGAACTCTTCGACACCATTCGTCGTCGTGGGTTCGCCATCGAGGAGATCGACAGCGACGAACCGATCCGCGCGATCGCCGTCCCGGTCCTCGGTCCGGATCGGCAGGTGTGGGGTGCGATCGGTGTGCAGGCGCGCGCGGTACGTCTGGATCGCGATCTCGTTCGTGCCGTACTGCCCGCCATGCACCAGATCGCGGTACGTATCGGTCCGTATTTCCATACCGCGGCCGCAGGTGAGGGATTCGACGCACCATGATTTTCACGATGTGGAAACAGTATTGCCGAGCCGTTATCTGTTGACGCACTATTGAATACAGGCGGCGTCCCCTACGCCGATCCCGCTCACGAAAGTCTCATCATGATCGAATCCCCCGCGCTCGTCCGCCGTCGTACGGTGGACTTGATGCGCCTGTCCCCCGGATTCTGTCGCAGCTGAAACAGCGGCGGCATTCCTCCGTCGCCGATCTCCACTTTCTCTCATACCCCGTTGATCCGCCCTTCGTGTGCGGATCGTCGCGGCGTGCGCCCCTGGTGGCCCGCCGCGTGGTCCTCCCACGCCGTAGAAAGAATTCGCGAACCATGTTGTCCAATACCTTCCGACGACGTCCGCTGCGTGCGCTCGCCGCCGCGCTCGTCGCACCCGCCGTCCTCGCGGTCGTCACCGCATGCGGCGGCACCGATGCGGTGACGACCGCCGACGGCAAGACCGTGCTGCGCTACCAGGGACAGACCGGACAGGTCACACCGTACGAGCTCGCCGACAACCTGGGCTACTTCACCAAGATCAGCTTTCAGTGGGAGGGCGACACCACCAGTGGCCCGGCCAACATCCAGGCGGCCGCCACCAAGCAGGTCGAATTCGGCAGCGCGTTCAACGGCGCGGTGGTCAAGCTCGCCGCGGGCGGCGCGCCGGTGCAGGCCGTGCTCAGCTCCTACGGCTCCGATGCCAAGTCGTTCACCGGTTACTTCGTGCGCGACAACGCCGGCATCACCAACGCCCGTGACCTGATCGGCAAGAAGGTCGGCGTCAACACCCTCGGCGCGCACCACGAGTTCGTCACCCGCGAATGGCTGCACCAGCAGGGCCTGAGCGAGGCCGAGATCAAGCAGGTCCAGCTGATCGTGGTGCCGCCGGTCAACACCGAGGAGGCGCTGCGCAGCGGTCAGATCGACGTCGGCGCGCTCGGCAGCGTATTCCGGGAGACTGCCGTCGAGCGCGGCGGCCTGCATCCGCTGTTCACCGACAAGGACATTTTCGGCGAATTCGATTATGGCACCTACGTTTTCCGCAAGGACTACATCGCGCAGAACCCCGAGGCCGTCAAGGACTTCGTGCAGGGCACCGCGCGTGCCACCCGCTGGCTGCAGCTCACCCCGCGTGATCAGGTGGTCGCCAAGTTCACCGAGATCATCAACAAGCGCGGCCGCAACGAGAACCTCAAGCTGCTCGACTACTGGCGCAGCCCCGGCCTGCCGGTGCCCGGAGCGGTGATCGCGGACAAGGAGATCCAGATCTGGATCGACTGGCTCGAGCGCAACGGCGAACTGCCCAAGGGCAAGATCACCGCCAAGGACCTGTTCACCAACAAGGACAACCCTTACGCCAACGGCACCTACCAGCCGACGAGCGGCCCGACCGGAGAGGTGGTGGCCGCGAAATGACCGGCACCCCAGCAAAACTCGCGTTGCGATCGGTGGGCAAACAGTTCGCCGTGCGCGGCACCGACGAGAAGTTCACCGCGATCGACGATATCTCCATCGAGGTCGAAGCAGGCGAATTCCTCGTCCTGGTCGGGCCCAGCGGCTCCGGCAAATCCACGCTGCTCGATCTGCTCGGCGGGCTGAGCAAGCCCAGCTCCGGGCAGATCCTCCTGGACGGAGCCCCGATCACCGGTCCCGGCCTCGACCGCGGTGTGGTGTTCCAGCAGTACGCGCTGCTGCCGTGGCGCACCGCCCGCGCCAACATCCAGTTCGGCCTCGAAGCCAAGGGCATCGCTCGCAAGGACCGCAAGGCGATCGCCGAGCACTACCTGGAACTGGTCGGCCTGGCCGGCTTCGGTGACCGGTATCCGCACGAATTGTCCGGCGGGATGAAGCAACGAGTGGCGATCGCGCGCAGCCTGGCCTTCGATCCGGAAGTGCTGCTGATGGATGAACCATTCGCCGCGCTCGACGCGCAGACCAGAGAGTCGCTGCAGGACGAACTGCTGCGGATCTGGCGCACGACCGGCAAGACGATCCTGTTCATCACCCACGGCATCGACGAGGCGGTGTACCTGGGCCAGCGCGTCGCGGTACTCACCTCGCGTCCCGGCCGGGTGAAGGCCGTGATCGATATCGACATCGACCGCAGTGGCGATATCGATGTCCGCTCCAGCGAACAGTTCCGCGACTACCGCCATCGGATCTGGACGGAACTGCAAAGCGAGGTGAGCCGGGCCCAGCGCCTCGAACTCGCCGCCGACGACAGCACGGCCGCCGCGGCGGTCGCGTCCACCGACAGGAGTCCCGCCCATGTCTAGCGCCGTCCCCCTGCTCGTCCGCCCCGTCGAAGTCGCCGCCGCCGAACCGGCCGCATCGCCGGTTACCCCCATCGCGGCACCCGCTGCCCGCTCCACGCTCACCCGGGCGGCGGGCTCGGCGGGCAGCGCGGTGCTCCGCATCGCCAAACCACTGCTCGCCTTCGCGTTGCTGCTCGGGGCGTGGGAGTTGGCGCCCCGGTTCGGCCTGGTCGACGAGGTATTCCTCCCGCCGTTCTCCACGGTGGTGCAGGCCTTCTTCGAGTTGGCGGGCAACGGCCAGCTGGCCGAACACACCTCGGCGAGCCTCACCCGCTCGGTCACCGGCTTCTCCTTCGCCCTGGTGATCGCCGTCCCGGTCGGCATCGCCATCGCCTGGTACAAGCCGGTATCGGATTTCCTCAATCCGGTGCTCGAACTGTTCCGCAACACCGCCGCGCTCGCGCTGCTGCCGGTGTTCGTGCTGATCCTCGGCATCGGCGAGACCTCGAAGATCGCGCTGATCGGCTACGCCACGTTCTTCCCGATCCTGCTCAACACCATCACCGGCGTGCGCACCGTCGACCCGCTGCTCGTGAAATCGGCGGTCTCACTGGGCTTCTCGCCACTGCGGTTGTTCCAGAAGGTGATTCTGCCCGCGGCGATCCCGTCCATCTTCACCGGCATCCGGATGGCCGCGGCGGGCTCGATCCTGGTCCTCATCGCTGCCGAGATGATCGGCGCGCGAGCCGGTTTGGGCTATCTCATCACCGCCGCGCAGCAGAACTTCCAGATTCCGCAGATGTACGCGGGGATCGTCGCGATCTCGCTGATCGGTCTCGGTTTCAACTTCGCCCTCGTCGCGCTGGAACGCCGGCTCTCGCGCTGGCGCACCTCACCGACCAACGCCTGATCAGGAGATCACCATGGCTCGCAAGACTTTCCACCTGAACGCCTTCCTGATGGGCGTCGGCCACCACGAGGCCGCGTGGCGCCATCCCCGCACCGACGAACAGCGCGTACTCGATGTGCGCCACTTCCAGGAGCTGGCCCGCATCGCCGAGCGCGGCAAGCTCGACTCGGTGTTCTTCGCCGACACTCTCGCCGTGGGACCGCGGATCGAACGCAACACCCTCACCGTGTTCGAGCCGATCACCCTGCTGTCGGCGATCGCCGCGGTCACCGAGCGGATCGGCCTGATCGCCACGGCGTCCACCAGTTACAACGAACCGTTCAATCTCGCACGCAAGTTCGCCTCGCTCGACCACATCAGCGCGGGCCGGGCCGGATGGAACATCGTCACCTCCGGCAATGTCGACGAGGCCTACAACTTCGGGCTCGACGCGATACCCGAGCATGCCCGCCGCTACGAACGCGCCGAGGAATTCGTCGACGTGGCGCTGGCACTGTGGGACAGCTGGGAAGCCGAGGCGATCGTGCTCGACACCGAGACCGGTGTCTTCGCCGACCCGAGCCGGGTGCACACCCTCGACTACGCGGGCGAACGGTTCCGTGTGCGCGGGCCACTGAACTCCCCCCGTGGACCGCAGGGTCGTCCGCTGCTGGTGCAGGCCGGGTCCTCGGAATCGGGCAAGGAGTTCGCCGCTCATCGTGCCGAAGCCGTGTTCACCGCCCAGCGCACCCTCGACGAGGGCGTGCAGTTCTACCGCGATCTCAAGTCGCGCCTGGCGAAATACGGTCGCGCCCACGACGACTTGAAGGTGCTGCCGGGCCTGGTGCCGTTCATCGCCGACACTGTCGAGGAGGCCAGGGCGCTCGAGCAGGAGTTCACCGACCTGATCTCGCCCGATTACGCACTGCGCCAACTGTCCTCGATGCTCGGCGTCGACCTCACCGCGCACGCGCTGGACGCACCGTTGCCGCCGCTGCCCGCCGAGAGCGAGATCGAGGGCGGCAAGAGCCGGTTCACGCTGGTCAAGCAACTCGCCGAGACCGAGGACCTCACGGTGCGTCAGCTCATCGGCAAGCTGGGCGGCGGCCGCGGTCACCGCACCTTCGCCGGCACCCCCGAACAGGTCGCCGATGAGCTGCAGAGCTGGTTCGACGCGGGCGCGGCCGACGGGTTCAACATCATGGCGCCCTACCTGCCCGGCGGCCTGGCGGACTTCGTGGACCGCGTGGTGCCGATCCTGCAGGAACGCGGACTGTTCCGCACCGATTACGAATCCACCACCCTGCGCGGCCATTACGGGCTCGCTCCGGTGGAAAGCCAGTTCGCCGAGCAGGACGCACGGGTGAGCGCCTGATGCGCGCCCGCCGACTCGATATCGAGTTCATGCGGGTGGTGAGCAGTTCCTGTCGGGAGTGAGGACTCCCGCACCCCCGCAACAGACTTCCCACGAAGGACCACCGACATGACCACCATCGAAAACCCCAGCGTCGTCACCGCTCTCGAGATCACCCCGGTCGCGGGCCACATCGGCGCCGAGGTGACCGGCGTCGACCTGCGCGAGCAACTCGCCGACTCCCAGGTCGACGAGCTCACCGCGGCGCTGCACCGGCACAAGGTGCTGTTCTTCCGCGACCAGCAGATCGGGCACACCGAACAGATCGCGTTCTCGCGCCGCTTCGGCGCGGTCACCCCGTCACACCCCTACGACGACGACGCGCCCACCGAGCACCCCGAGATCCTGGCTGTCGACAGTCGCCTCTACGAGAAGAAGTTCGGCCGCAAGAAGTTCAGCTACACCAACCAGTGGCACACCGACGTCTCGCCGCTGATCAACCCGCCCGCGGCCTCGATCCTGCGCGCCGAGATCGCGCCGGAGACCGGCGGCGACACCCAGTGGACCAACCTCGCCGCGGCCTACGCCGGGCTGCCGGAATCGCTGCGCACCTTCCTGGACGGGCTGCGCGCCGAGCACCGCTTCGGCGGCCGGATCCCGCCGTGGGAGGCGGGCAGCGAGTACGCCCGCAAGATCGCCGCCGCGCCGCTGGTGACCGAACACCCCGTCGTCCGCGTCCACCCGGTGACCGGTGAGCGCGTGCTGTTCGTCAACCCCGGCTTCACCACCAGGATCCTGGGGCTGACTCCGCCACAGAGCGATGCCCTGTTGCAGCTGCTGTTCGACGAGATCTCACATCCCTCCTACACCGTCCGCTTCCGCTGGAGCAAGGGCTCCATCGCGTTCTGGGACAACCGCGCCACCGCGCATCTGGCCCCCAGCGACCTCGACCACCTCGACGTCACCCGGGTCCTCTACCGCACCACCCTCGAGGGCGACATCCCGGTCGGCGTCGACGGCCGGTCGTCCACCCCGATCGCCGGCGCGAAGTTCACCGGCGCCTGAGAACCGTTGCGGTGCCCGCGTCCTCGATGCGGGCACCGCATTCTCGGCCCTCGGTGGCCACCACCTCCCCGCGCGACACACAGGAGCACACTATGACCGAACCATGGCACACCAGGACCGATGTGCTCGTCATCGGCGGCGGTCCCGCGGCATCCTGGGCCGCGATCCACGCCCGCGAGGCAGGCGCCGAGGTGATCCTGGTCGACAAGGGCTACTGCGGAACCAGCGGCGCCACAGCACCTTCGGGCACCGGTGTCTGGTACGTCGCGCCCGAGGCCGAGGCCCGCGCCAACGCGAAAGCGAGCAGGGAAGCCCTCGGCGGCTACCTCGCCGACCACTACTGGATGGATCGCGTCCTCGATCAGACCTACGTCAACATGAACCGGCTCGCCGTCGAGGGCCGCTACCCGTTCCCGGTCGACCCGGCCACCGGTGCGCAGTTGCGCACGGGCGTCCAGGGGCCGGAGTACATGCGCCGGATGCGCGCGTGGCTCACCCGGCTCGGCGTCCAGGTCCACGATCACTCCCCCGCGCTGGAACTGCTGGTCGACGAAGCGGGCGCGGTGCGCGGCGCGGCGGGTTACCAGCGTCAACTCGACCGGGACTACCGGATCACCGCGGGAGCGGTGGTACTCGCGACCGGTGGTTGTGCGTTCCTCTCGCGTGCCCTCGGCACCAACGTCGACACCGGTGACGGCGCGCTGATGGCGGCCGAGGCCGGCGCGCGATTCTCCGGTATGGAGTTCTCCAACGCCTACGCCATCGTGCCCAAGGGTTCCACCATCACCAAGACCGCCTACTACGGCTACGCCACCTTCTTCGGCGAGGACGGCAGGGTGCTCGAGAAGGCGGGGTCGACGAAGGGCCGCTCGGTGATCGCCCGAACCCTCCTGCAGGAGAAGGTGTTCGCCCAGCTGGATCGCGCGGACGAGAGCGTGCAGGCGCAGATGCGGGTCGGTCAGCCGAACTTCTTCCTGCAGTTCGACCGGCGCGGCATCGATCCGTTCACCGACCGATTCGAGATCGACCTGCTCGCCGAGGGCACGGTGCGCGGCACCGGCGGCATCGACGTGGTCGACGACGACTGCGCGACAACGGTTCCCGGGCTCTACGTCGCGGGGGACGCGGCCACCCGCGAACGCATCTGCGGTGGTTTCACCGGAGGCGGGAGCCACAACGCCGCGTGGGCGATGTCGTCGGGAAGCTGGGCAGGCACGGGCGCCGCCGAACATGCTGTGACAGCGGCCCGATCCACCGGTGCGGTGCACGGCATCGGCGGGGTCGGCCTGCGCCCCGGCGACGCACCGTCGGTGACCGCGGCGGAAGTCGTCGCCGCCGCGCAGGACGAGCTGATCCCCTTCGAGAAGAACTACCTGCGCCACGGTGACCGGATGCGCCCCGCACTGGCTCGCCTCGACGAACTGTGGGACGTCGCGGCAGCCGGTCTCGGCGGCGGAACCGGCGACGAGCGCGTCAGGGCCCGGCAAGCGGCGGCGATCACCGCGGTCGGACGTCTCGTGTACCGATCCGCGTTGGCGCGCACCGAGACTCGCGGCATGAGCAAGCGCGCCGATCATCCCGACCTCGACGCGGCACAGCATCACCACCTGCACTCGGGCGGTCTCGACCGGCCGTGGGTCGATCCGTCGGACGCGCACAACTCGGGTCTGGCGGTGGCGTCGTGATCGAACTACTGCGCGCGCAGGACTGCATCGGCTGCGACAAGTGCGTGAGCGCCTGCCCCACCAACGTCTTCGACCGCGTCGACGGCGGGATCCCGGTTATCGCACGGCAATCCGATTGCCAGACCTGCTTCATGTGCGAGGCGTACTGCCCCACCGACGCGCTCTACGTCGCGCCCGAGGTGACCCCGCTGCCGCCGGACGCGCCGGTCCCCACCGAGCACATCGGTCGATATCGGGAGAAGCTCGGGTGGGGACACGGGCGCATCGCCGGCGCCCAGCTCGCGGTGGGGCCGCGGCTTCCGCACGGCGCGCCGCCGCCGCGGCTCAACTCTTGAACGCGGCCACCGTCGGCTGCCGCAGCGGACCGAACAGCGGGTCGTCGAACACGCTCCGCTCGACGACCGGGTCCGGCTCCCGCAACAGCTCGGCGGTGCTGATGTCGGACCAGTCGTAACGTCCGTCCTCGCACTGCATTTCGACCATCGAGACCGCCGAGACGGTGTCGTCGAGGGCGAAGTCGGCGAACCCGTCCTCGGCGAGCGCGGTGC
This sequence comes from Nocardia sp. NPDC055165, assembly GCF_053606985.1. NCBI lineage: Bacteria > Bacillati > Actinomycetota > Actinomycetes > Mycobacteriales > Nocardiaceae > Nocardia > Nocardia sp. NPDC055165. The sequence goes on along the minus strand of NZ_JBSGSS010000009.1, from coordinate 57,383 downwards.
GGATCTCGTGCACCGGTGACGGGTGGGTCACGTGGGCCAGCGCCAGGTAGGGACGCAGCGGCTCCCCGAAATCGGGGATCCGCTCGCGGATCCACACATCGGTCAGCGCATCGGTCAGATCCGCGCGCACCCGCAGCAGTTCCTCCGACACAGTGACCGGCAGCCGGATCGTCTCGGCGGTGACCTCGGGCGGCCCGAAGGCGAGCTGGAACGGCGCGAGTTCGGCGAGCAGGTCGCGGGCGCCCGCCACCAGCGCCGCCAGGTGCACCCCTTTGACCCCGTCGGCGAACCCGATGCCCTGCACGCCGATCCGCAGCCGGGCGGCGTCGACCTGTTCGAGTCCGGGCAGGCGTGACAACGTGGGCGCGAAGATCTCGACCAGCTTGTCGGCGACCGGCTGGGTCGGCATGATCTGCCAGTTGTAGAACGAACGACCCGGCGTCCACCCCGGACGCCACCACCAGCGACTGGCAACAGTCATTTCGCTCGCGATCATCGTGCGCCACCTCCCGATCTCGGCCGACCCGCGGGTGAACACCCGGCTGGCCGGTCGTCCGCCCGACACGATCGGCACCGATGCTGCGATGCCAGTTACCTCACAGCGACGGTATTCCCGGTGTGATCGGCGGGCAACCTGGTGAGACCGTTCCGTTGCGTCTTCGACGCACTACACTGACGCCATGCCTGTTCGACGGCTGATCACGCTCTCCGCGTTCGCCCTCCTGCTTCCCCTCACTGTTTCCGCGTGCACGATGACCGGACCCGGTACCACCTCCGAATGCAGTGTGAGCGGGTGCACCGTCACCTTCGATCGTGGAGTGAGCGCCAAAGCCTCGGTGCTCGGTATCGACGTGGAGCTCGTCGCGGTGAACGGTGACATGGTCACCTTGAGCGTCGGCGGTCAGCAGATCACGGTTCCGGTCGGCCAGTCGCAGGCCAGCAACGGGACCGATGTGCGGGTCAGCGAGGTGACCGACGACAAGGTCGTCGTCGTCTTCGCGACCGGCCTGAACCCGAACTGATCATCCGGGCACGTTCGACCGTTCTCCTGCTTCGCTGACCACCCAGGGCGCGTTCGGTTGATCGAGAATCCAGCGCCAGCTCCCGTCGGGTTGCCTGCGCGCCACCTCGACGGTCGCGCCGGTGCCTCCCGGCAACCGCGACGACGTCAGCGCCAGATCGCCCGCGAGCAAGGCGGGCGCCTGGTGCCCGGGTTGGAACACCGGTCGATCGGCGACCAGCCGCGCGTACGCCGCCCGTATCTCGTCCACGCCCGTCGCGACGACACCGTCGGGCAGTGCGAGCACCGCGTCGGACTCGTACAGCTCGACGAGTCCGTCCACATCACCGGCGTTCAATCGCTCGACCACCAGCCGACTCAGATCCTCCGGGCGCTGCGCACGTTCGCGCATCTTCTCGGCCATCGCCACCCTCCCTCGACTCGGGTTGTGCGACAACGGTAACGCCGGGGTCCGACATGAATCGGACACTCGGCACGGAGGTCAGGGGTGGTCGTGCATCGTCACCGCGAATCGGTGCCAATTCCCGTCATAGGGGGTGTAGACGGGCTGATATCCCGCACCGCCGTGATCCGGCGGCGGAGTTCCGGGCGGGAAGTAGGCCAGACCGCCCACAATCGCCATGTCATCGATAGTGAACTGGCACCCGCCGTCACTGGACCTGACCCTGTCGGTCCGAATGACCCCGAACCACTCTTCCTCCGATTCCCGGCAGCTCTGCGCGGCATCGGTCATCGCGTCGGCCGACAGCCACCACCCGACTTTCTCCGGCACCCCGAACCACACCAGACCCAGCCCGGCGATCACCACTACCGGCGCGACGGCGACGGCCCGGTACTCCCGATACCGAGCACACCCGATCGGCGCCAGAATCATCCACGACAGCCCGCAGGCCAGCAGTATCAGTACCGCGAGAACCCAGCCGAGAACGTCGATGTGCGTGGCATCGACCACTAGCATCAGCGCGATCGCCCCCATCGCGGCCCCGGTGGTGACCCGCATCGTCACCGACCATCGCCGTGGCGCCCGAACCGTCCCCACCGTCGTCATCAGCCCACTCTACGAGCGCCCCGCCCCCGCAGTGACGGCGAAACCCCCGAAGGCCAACGGCCTCCAGGGGTTTCGCGGACACCACGTGATGTCAGCCGATCACAGCGGCGGGAATCCCGACGATCCGGTCGCCATCCAGTTCCAGAACTCGGTGACGCGGTTGAGGACCAACGCCATGATGTCGAGGGCAGTGCTTCCCATTGTCTTCCTTCACATCCGAACGAACACTTCGCGCGTTCACCATAGCAACCGGCATCGAGTGAGCAACGTTGTGATAACGGACAGATGACAGCGACCATGATGGTCTCCGGTGACGAGCCTGATCGCCGTGACCGAATAAATCCGGCAGCCGATCATCGGATGCACCGGTCGCCATATAGCGAAATGCCCATATGAAACGCGCCAGGTGAACATCAGGGAAACGCACCTGTACAGACGGCTGCCGACAGTGTGATGGTGCCTACAAAAATCATCCCATCCGGAATGAACAAAATATAGACAGACAATCACGTACCCGAATACGGCCTTTTCCAACCCCGATGCAGGACAGGTGAATCCGTGCCGCAATCGCGAAAAGCAGCAGGCAACAGAGTTTTGTTCAGCTAAACCGTGATGCCCATCACTGTGCTGCTCTCAGCAGAATCACATATACGATCAATCTCGCCGAGGCTTCACGGAAATGTTTTCACCGCCGAAGTTCAACGCAGCAGGTGACACAGTGCGGTGTTCTCCTCCCCCATCCTTCCGCCGCTTCGGCATGCATTCGTCACGAGGTGAACCGGTCATGGAATACACCCACCTGTCCGAATTCGAAATCCGTTCAGGCGCTTTGTCGATGTGGACGCCCGAGCTCGCCGCCGACGCGTGGCAGCCCGACGATCGCCCGCTCACCAGCGTGCACGCCGATTACTGCGCGAGCGTCGATCCCACCGATCCGCTGCCCGGTCGCGGGCGCTGGATCGGCACCGTCTTCGAGATGGACGCCCCGCTCGACGGTCCCACCTGGCGTGAGACGCTGCGGCGCTGGCATGCCAGGCACGAGGGTCTGCGCACCACGGTGACCACCGCATCGGCGGGCGAGCCGCGCAGACTCGTCGCCGCGCCCACCGCCGTCGATATCACCGAACAGCCCGTTGCCGACTGCACCGACGGTACCCGGATCAACGAATTCCTCAGCGGCACACTCGAAGAGCGCCTGTCGCCACTGGTGTGGCCGCACTGCCTGGCCGCCACGGTCGAGCACGCCGCCACCGGTGACTTCACCGTCCTCGTCGCGGCCGATCATTCCGTGATGGACGCCTACGCACAGGCCATCCTGATCCTCGAACTGCGCACGCTCTACCGGGAGGTCATGGCGGGCGAGGCGTCGCGCGAGTCGGTCACCTTCGGTAGCGCGGCCGACTTCGCCGTCCTGGAGCGAGCGAGCGCGGCCGAACTCGGTCCGGATTCGCCCGCGGTCGCGACGTGGCGCGAATTCCTCGCCGACGGTGCCATGCCGCGCTTCGCCCCGCAGGCCCAGCGGCCCGCGCGCGCGGATCTGCCCCAGCCCAGTGTGTCGCGACGGCTGCTCGATCTCCCCGAACTCGAGCAGGTCGAAGCGGTCCTCGACCAGGTGCGCCACCGGATGTCGGTGGCGGTGTTCGCCGCGCTGGCGGTGGCCAATCAGCGGCGGTTCGGCGCGGACCGGATGCGTACCGCGATGCCGATCGCGACCCGCCCCGATCTGCGCTGGCTGGAGTCGATGGGCTGGTTCGTCAATGTGGTCCCGGTCGATATCGCGCTCACCCCCGGTGTCGGCATCGCCGGAGCCATGGATCTGGCGCGGGCCGCACTGCGTCGTTCACGCACCGCCAACGACGCCTCCTGGTCGCGCGTCCTCGACCTGCTCGATGTCGCCGAGACGCCGCGTTTCGGCATCTCCTTCCTCGACATCCGCGTACTGCCCGGCTATGAATTGGTCGCCGACCTGCGCGGACGGACCCTGCGGGCCGAGTCGTACTCGGCCGACGAGGTGTTCCTGTGGGTTGTGCGCGCCGCCGACGGCCTGTACGTGTCGACACGGTATCCCGCCGGCTTCCCCGCCGAGGTCATGGACGAGTTCCTGACCGCGTTCGGTCAGGCACTGTCGTCGATCACGGCCGCGGTGCACGCGGATCCGGCGGTCGACCAGGCTCGCGCCGGGCAGCCGTCCGCAGCGGTTCATGCGGGGTCGGCGGCCGACGTACTGCCGCCGTCGGTCGTGGCGGAAACACCGATGCCGACCGATGCCCGAGCTCTGCGAGCCGGCACGCTGCGTGTCGCCGTGCAGGCGGGGTGAGCGGATGCGCCCCCTGTTGGCCTTCACCGGCAGCCGAGGAGACGCCCAACCCGGCATCCTGCTGGCTCGTGCGCTGCGTGCGCGCGGTCACGACGTGACCTTGGCGCTCGCCCCGAACCTCGTCGCCTTCGCCCGTGAACACGGGGTTGCGGCGGTGCCGTTCGGCTGCGATACGGCCGACCTCTTGGTGGCACAGCGCACCGATCGACGGTTCGCCGGCCGCGATCCGCGCGCCCGGCTACGGGCGCTGTTCGATCTGCAACGGCGTGGCGTGCCCGAGCAGCTTCACGACCTGCGCGCACTGGCACCCGGACATGACCTGGTGGTCGCGGGGATGGCAGGCGAGGAAGTGGCCGAGTCGGTGGCGCGGGCGCTCGGACTGCCGTTCGCGGCGGTGCACTTCTTCCCGATCCAGCCGAACAGTACGGTCCCGGTCGCGCCGGTGCGCTGGGCGGACCGGCTTCCCGGGTTCGTGCACCGAGGGGGGTGGTCGCTCCTGGCACGGGCACGTGCGGCCGCGTTGGCCCCCGTTCTGCCGAGCGGGCGGCCGCCCGCTCGGGCGGCGACAGCGTCATCGGTAGCGTCCGCCGAAGCTGGGGCGACTGCGCGAATCCAGGCCTATGACCCGCGGCTGTTCCCTGGTCTGCGTCAGCAGTTGCCGGGCCCGTTCACGGGATTCCTGACCGATGTGGACGGATTCCTCACCGGTGTACCAGGTTTCGCGAGCCACGCACCTGCCGCCACCGCGGCCGAGGATCTCGATGCGTGGCTCGATGCGGGAACCGCGCCGATCTATGTCGGGTTCGGTTCCATGGATGTCGGCGATCCGGCTGCCTTCGTCGCGATGTTGCGCGAGGTGTGCGCCCGGCGGGGCCGTCGGCTGCTGCTGGCGTCGGGCTGGGCGAGGATCGATCCGGGATTCGAGGATGCCGTCGCGATCGTCGGTCACATCGACCACGCTCGGATACTGCCTCGTTGCGCCGTGGCCGTGCACCACGGCGGCGCCGGGACGACGGCGGCCGCACTGAGAGCGGGTGTGCCGCAAGTGATCTGCTCGGTCCAGGCCGACCAGCCCTACTGGGGCCAGGCGTTACGGCGACTCGGTCTCGCGGCCACGATTCCCGCGACGAAGCTCACCGCCGAACGCCTCGACGCACTACTCGACCAGGTCTCGCGTCCCGACGTGGTCGAGCGCGCGGCCTCCTGGGCCGCCGGTTTCACCACCGACGGTGTCGAGCGAGCCGCCGATGCCGTCGAAGCGCTGCTGGGTTCGCCGGACGCCCCTGAACTGCTCCATTCCGCCGGGAGGCAACTGTGAGTACCGACATCGCCATCCGCACCACCGGTCTCGGCAAGTCCTACGGTGATTTCACCGCCGTCGGCAGCGTCGACCTCACCATCGCGGCGGGGACCGTGTTCGCCCTGCTCGGCCCCAACGGCGCGGGTAAGACCACCACCGTGCGCATGCTCGCGACCCTGGTCCGTCCCGATCGCGGCTCCGCCGCGATCTTCGGCTACGACATCACACGCGACGCGACCGCGGTGCGCTCGATGATCGGGCTCACCGGCCAGTACGCCTCCGTCGACGAAACCCTCACCGCCGGTGAGAATTTGCGGCTCTTCGGGCGCTTGCTCGGGCTGTCCCGCCGTGATGCCGCACGCCGCAGTGCCGAGCTGCTCGAGGAGTTCGAGCTGTCGAAGGTCACCGACCGGCCGGTGAACCAGTTCTCCGGTGGTATGCGCCGGCGGCTCGATCTGGCGGCGACGCTGATCACCGATCCGCCGCTGATCTTCCTCGACGAGCCGACCACCGGACTCGACCCGCACACCCGCGACAAGATGTGGGGCGTGATCCGGCGTCTGGTCGCCCGCGGCGCGACCGTTCTGCTCACCACGCAGTACCTCGAAGAGGCCGACGCGCTGGCCGACCGGATCGCCGTCATCGACCGCGGGACGATCGTCGCCGAGGGCACCGCGGCCGAGTTGAAGTCGTCCATCGGCGATCAGGTGTTGCGCCTGGAACTCGCCGACCCCGCCCGATCCGCGCACGCGGAGGCCATCATCGTCTCGCTCACCGGCGAGGTGCCGGAAGGGTCGTCGGCGGGCATGCTCACCGTCGCACTCACCGATGCGGGCACCGCCGCCGATATCGTCGCCGCCTGCCGTGGCGCGGGCATCGCACTGCGCGGGTTCGCTGTCGACCGTCCCGATCTCAACGAGGTCTTCCTCGCGCTGACCGGCACCGACCGCGTCGCCGCCTGATCCGAAAGACCGAGGCCACCATGACTGCCACCATCGCCGAGAGCACCGTCGAGCTCACCGCAGCACCGACGATCGACCGCCGTCCCCGGATCACCCATGTCAGCCTGCGCGCCTCGCTGTTCCAGTCGCTGATGATGGCGTGGCGCGGTCTGCTCACCTTCCGGCACAGCCCGCAGTTGCTCTACGACGCGCTGCTGCTGCCCATTGTGGGGCCGTTGCTGTTCGGCAGCATCTTCGGCACTGCCATCGCGGGCAGCATGCAGGCCTACCTACCGATTCTGATTCCCGGCGTGCTGGTGCAGATCGTGCTGACGTCGTCGGTCGCGACCGGCGTGCAGTTGTCCGAAGACATTCGGTCCGGGGTCTTCGATCGGTTCGTCGCCATGCCGATCGCCCGATCCGCACCGGTCGCCGGAGCGCTGCTGGCCGGGGCGACCCGGTATGTCATCGCCGCGACCACGGTGGTGATCGTGGGGTTCGCGATGGGGTATCGGCCCGATCATCCGGTCGGGTTCGCCGCCGGTGCGGTGCTCGTCGTCCTGGCCACCACCGCGATCAGCTGGTTGTTCGCGTTCATCGGCGTCACCGTATCGAGACCCGCCGCGGTCCAAGGCATGTCGATGCTGGTGCTCACCTTCCTGAGCTTCGCCTCCAACGCCCTGGTGCCCGAGTCGGCGATGCCGACCTGGCTCCGCTACGTCTCCGACTACAACCCGGTGTCCTATCTGGTGTCCGCGGTGCGCGGGCTCGCCGAGAACGGCGTCATCGGCACCGACGCCCTGTGGTCGGTGGTGGCCTCGCTCGTGATCGCCGCCGTCTTCGCACCCCTGACCGTCCGCACCCTGCGTGCTCGCTGAGGAGTTCTGATGACACTCACCATGTCGACCCCGCCCGTCATCTCCCGGGTCGGTGTCAACCGGCTCACCGCCGACGACGACCTGTTCCTCAAGCTGCACAGCCTCTACGGCAACGCCCTGGTCAATCAGCTCGCGTGGCGGTTCGACGCGCCCCTCGACCCTGAACTGCTCACCCGATTCCACACCCGGTTGGCCCAGGGTTTCCTGGCCCGGCGCGTGCAACCGGCCCGGGTACCGTTCGCCCGCCCCTACTGGCTGCCCGCGACGGAATCGCTTCCGCTGGGCTGGGATTCGGTGCCCGTCGCCGACGAGGAGATCCTAGACTGGTACTTCGCGCAGAGCCGGGTCGACTTCGATCCCGAGACCGGTCGGGTGTGGCGACTGTCCGCGGCGCCGACCACGGCGGGTGGGACGCTGGTGTCACTGGTCACCTCGCATGTGGCATCCGACGGCGGCGCGGTGCTGTTCGCCGTGGGCGACGCACTGGCGCGGCTCGATGAGAGCCCGGACGTGACAACCGGTTCGGGCCTGCTGGTCGGGACACAGCCACGCAACACGCTGGGTGCGAATCTTATCGACGCGGGCCGCCAGCTACGTGCGGTCGCACACGGGATTCGCGCGGCGATCGCCACCCGTGGCGTCATCGAGCCGGACCGCAACCCTCGCCCCGCGCTGCCCGAGCTGCCCCTGCCGGCCCAGTGGTCACCGGCGGATCTGGTGGTCCAGGTCGATCTCGCGGAGTGGAACGCCGCCGCCACACGGCATTCCGGCACCACGAACGGGCTCCTGATCGCCCTGGGAGCCGGTCTCCTCGGGCGCAGCGGGCGCGTCGGTGACACCGCCGGCATCCGCGTCGACATCCCCCATTCGATGCGCATCCCCGACGATCCCCGGGCCAATGCCACCACCGGCCTGCCGATCTCGGTCACCTACCGCACCGGCGAACGCATCGACCTCGCCGCCGTTCGCTCGGCTGTGAAGCGCGCCGCTACCGCCTATCGCGACCCGGCGACCACACCCGCTCTGCAACACCTCCAGCCGTTGCAGATGATCCTGCCCCGTTTCGTCCTCCGTCGTTTCGCGCGCACCGCCAAGGCCCCAGAATGCCTGTGCACAAACCTCGGCGAAACTGCCAGTGGCGTAGCCGATTTCGCAGGTCATCACGCCTCCGCCGTCCTCATGCGGCCTGTCGTCTGCACCAACGACACCGCCATGTTCCGCCGAGTGGAGGTAGGTGTGAATCTCTCCTTCTCCACCGACGGCCACACGGTCACCTTGGCTGTCACCGGCGCCGACCCCGACCGCTTTCCCAGCCGCACCGCCCTGCGTGAGCTGCTGACGGCAGAATGCGCGTCGTGGGGTCTCGCCCCCGACTTCTGGTGACTCCTCCGCGTCAGTGACCCGTCGCCACCGCACGCACAGCCGCCCGAGCCGCGACGAGGACGGGGTCCCATACCGGGGAGAACGGTGGGGCGTAGCCGAGGTCGAGCGCGGTCACCTGCTCCACCGTCATTCTGGCGGTGAGCGCCACTGCCGCGATGTCGATTCGCTTGGCGGCACCGGTGTAGCCGACGATCTGCACGCCGAGCAGCCGCCCGGTGCGACGTTCGGCGAGCATCTTCACCGTCATGGGTTCCGCGCCGGGGAAATACCCTGCGCGACCGGTGGATTCGATGGTGACGGAGTGGAACTGCAACCCCGCCCGCCTAGCGTCGTCCTCTCCCAGGCCGGTCCGCGCCACCTCGAGGTCGCAGACCTTGCTCATGGCGGTACCGACCACGCCGGGGAAGGTGGCGTATCCGCCGCCGACCCCTGATCCGATCACCTGCCCGTGCTTGTTCGCGTGGGTGCCGAGCGGAATGTGGCGCAGCGAGCCCGACACCAGGTCCAGCACCTCCACGCAGTCACCGCCGGCCCAGATGTCGTCGTATCCGCGCACGCGCTGAGCGAGATCGGTGAGCAGACCACCGCTCTCCCCCAGCGGAAGCCCGGCCCGACGCGCCAGCTCGGTCGCCGGTTGCACGCCGATCCCGAGCACGACCACATCGGCCGGGTACTCGGTGTCGGCGGTCGTCACGGCGCGGACCCTGCCCTCCTCCGAGGTCCGCATTCCGGTTACCTCGGTACCGCGAACGACCCGTATTCCCATCCCCTCCATGGCTTCTCGCACGCGCGCACCCATATCCGGATCCAACGTGGACATGGGTTCAGCGCCCCGAGTGACCATGGTGACCTCGAACCCCCGACGCACCAACGCCTCAGCCATCTCGACACCGATGTAGCCCGCACCCACCACAACGGCTCTACGCCCGCCGGCAGACTCCAGGCCTTCGATCAGTGCCTGCCCATCGTCGAGGGTCTGCACTCCGTAGACCCCCTCGGCGTCGATACCGGGCAGTGGCGGACGGATCGGTGTCGCCCCCGTGGCCAACACGAGCTGGTCGTAACCCGTCCACGCTTGTACGCCGGTGTCGAGATCGCGAGACAGGACCCGTCGCCCCACCGGATCGATCTCGAGAGCCTCGGTCCGCATCCGCAGGTCGATGTCACGAGCGCGATGTTCGGCCACCGAGCGCGCGATCAGATGATCGGCATGGGCAACGTCACCGGCCACCCAGTACGGAATCCCGCACGCCGAATACGAGGAATGGTGCCCCTTCTCGAACACCACGATCTCGAGCTCACCGGCATCGCGCAATCTCCGCGCCTGCGACGCCGCCGCCATCCCCGTCGCATCCGCCCCGACAACCACCATCCGTGCGCCCATGTCACCACCGTACGAGAGCCTGTCGTGGTTTCGGCCACCAGCACCGCGAGTCGCCGGTTCACGAGTTTCACGGACCGAGGCCGTCGAAGATCCTATGAGTTGTCGGATCCACCTACACCCAGGCGGTTCCCTTGCGTTCCAACCACTCCCAGATCAGCTCGGCGGCCGATTCACCATCGCGCAGCGTTGTCGATGCCAGTTCGTCGAGGGAATCGGGTGAGCGGATCTCGAGGTAGTAGTCGGTGTCGCTGTGACGGTAGGTCTGGATGAATTCAGGGTGGTCAGGACGGGATACCGTCATGAACGGGCCGCCGCGACTGTATTGCAGTTTGCTGATCCAATAGCTCAGCTGGGTGCGGGTGAGTGTGGTCAGGGTGCGCCCGCCGACCGTCACGTCCAGATTTCTGTGTATCGCCGGCGCTGTTTCCGGCAGTACGTCGGGCCATTCGTGGCCGGTGTTGTCATTCTTCATCCGGATACCCCCAGTCGAAAGCCACGCGGGCCTGCGGGACGAGCGCCGTCACCCGACGGGTGAGGCGATCTTCGAAAGCCTCACTCCAGCGGAAGAATCCGCTGAAGATCACCGGGTAGTCCGAGTCCGCGCGGACGAACAGACCGTCCTCGGTCTCCCCCATCCAGACGAACACCTCGTCTTCCAGCCGCTCGTCCTTGAACACTTCGACGAGCAAGTCGGTCATTCCCACCCACTCGCGTTCGTTCGCGAGCCCCCGAACAGTCAGGGCGACATCGATATTCACTGACACCGGAGGAGACTATCGCCCGCCACCGACAACGTTTCTCGAGCTGAACGCTCAGGATTCGCGCGCGGCGATCGCGGCTTGGATTCTGCGTAGCGTGCGCAGGCCCTTCTTCGCGGCGACGCTCACCATGCCGTCGAAGACGGTGGAACCGCGATCGTTGGCCATCAATCGTTCCAGTGTCGGCACGGCGCGATCGTCGCCGGTCGAACCGAGGGCGACGGCCGCCCAGTACCGCTTGTCGGGATCGTCACCCGAGGCCGCCTCGATCAGCCTCGGGATGATGTCGGGAGCGAACTCCGACAACGCACTGGCGATGTAGCCGATGCGGTAGTAGCGGCGGTTCTCGAATTCGTCCCAGAGCGCTGCCAGTGCCGCGTCACCACCGATCATGCCGAGGGCTTCGGCGGTGCGTTCGCGCATTCCGCTGATCGAGTCCTGCAGCAGGGGCGCGAGGGCCGGGACCACCGCTTCGTCCCCGAGGACGCCGAGGGCGATCACCGCCTGGTCGCGGGCGATGTCCTGTGGGTGGTCCAGCATCGCGACCAAGCCGGGAACCGCATCGCGGATGCCGAGGGCCGCGCAGCCCATCGCGGCCCATGCCTGGCAGTTGTAACGGGTGTCGGCGAGGGACGCGAGCAGGGGTTCGCGCAGGGTGTCGTCACCGAAGACCTCCGCCCGGTTCAGCGCCCTGCTGTAGAGCGACCGATGGTAGTCGGGATAGTCGCGAACGAGCGCGCGCAGTGTCTCCTTGGCGGACATATCGCCGTCCTCAGCCCGCACGAGCAGATGGCGCAAGTTTTCCTCGCGGGTCTCGAGGTCGCCATCTTTGAGTAGTCGCACGTCAGCTGGGTTCACCGCCCAACGGTACCTGGCAACTCGCCAGATCCTCGACACACCGCAGGTCACGGCGCCGGGCCTCGACACCGGCCCCTTCACGAGGTCACTGAGTGAAGTAGATGAGCACCACCGTGGAGACGACCAGAAACAACATGGCCCAGGCGACTTGCGACAACACCGCGATCGTCCAACCGACAGCGCTGCGCCCCGGCTTCCAGCCCAACTCGGCCAACTCAGCCGCGATCAAGTTCCGTACCGGCTGTTCCTGATCTCGATCGCGTCGCAAAGGTGTGCCGCCGTCTGCCGACCAGTGCTCGACGGTTTCAGCGAATCTGCGCTTCTCCTCGAGCAGGAGCGAGAAGCGGTAGGGAGTTCGTTCCATGTTGTGGTCGTACGGCCGTGCGACGCGCAGTTCACGCCGACCGACCACCCGAACCTCGAAGGTCGGGTGGCTGGCGAGCGCCAGCCGCAATCGCTGCTCCAACTCGGTTCTCGGGGAGTCGGTTGCGTCGAGCATGCTCGTAGCCTACTTCGACGACGAACCACACCCACCGACTACGAAAACCCCCGGGAATCCCAAGGCCCCCAGCTAATTTCGTTCCGACAAGCAGAGATCAGCTGTTGTCGGCGGGCCTGGACGTCATGGGCATATGTGTGGCGTTTGTGGAGCAGTTGCGGACACAGTAGTGGCTCCGGTGGGCTGAGCGAGATCGGTCCCCGCACACACGCTGATCCCGAGCACGACCACACCCCCGGATACTCCGTCGGCTTCCCTGTCTTGATGAACGGCTGCCGATTCCACGAGTTCAAGGGAGAGACTGGGTTCGGAACGTCCGTTTGATTCGATAGGCGTGCCCGAGATCGGCGACGAGATAGTGCAGCGTACAGATGAGAGTGGTCGCGACCAGCACAACCATGGGAGTGGCCCAGAACGCTGTTGCCGAGTCTATCTCAGGGGCAGTCGCCACAGATATCCAAAAGAATCCATTCGCCGCGACCACGAATAGAAAGGCGGCGTAGTCGCGACGGCGCTCGGTAACGGCCGCCGCACGAGCCGTTGCAACCCAGTTGAGCAGACCGAAGGATCCGAGAACGACGGCGACCACTAACAGGCGGACGACAATGCGGATCGCTGTCTGGCCACGACTGCGGTATTCGCTCGCGGCGCTCCATTGCCACAGTTCATGTTGCGTCGGCGGTGTGAACACGCCGGCGAAAATTGACCCAGGACAGAGGATCACCTCATGGCCCTCCTTTCCGGAGGTCGCCCAAGTGGCGGGCAACCCGTGCCATGGCGCGAAACACCACGGTTGCGGACACACCTCGTCTTCATGGGGAGTGGGCGCTGAAACACCGCCCGACAGGGATAGATCGACCAACTCGTCGATCAGATCTGCGCTCTCACCAGCAAGCTGCGTCGGGCAGCCGCGCTGTCGCCACAGTTCGAGCCCAATCGACTGAACTGTCAATCCGGCTGTCGCCGAAAGCCTTTCGAATGGATCGGTGAGCTCGTACGACAGGAACACCAGGCCACGTTCACCCACCTCGCCGAGCAACACGGCTGCGGTGCCGAACTCGAGGCAGCACGCACCTACCTCGCACAGAAGCTGCTGTAGGTCGATCTCATCGAGACATGCATCATCGGGAACCTCCTCGATTTCACCTGTTTCAGGGTCGATCCAGTCAAGGACTCGAAGGGATGCGCGCAGTCGCTGGTCGGACACTCCGCGCGGGAAGCCGTCGGTCAGCGCGAGTGAGAGAAGTAGATCGTCGATGCTGTCGACACCGTCGACCCACGCCGAGCGCCCGATTCCGTTCGGGCCGAGGCGCTGTATCAACTCAACGGGATCCGCCGCCATCGCGACCCACGGGTCGGCTGTCAACATGCCGGTAACTCGGGCGAGAGCGGCGGCCTCATCCCCGATCAGCTCTCTACGAGCGGGAACGACCTTCGGCTGAGCAGCTGTTGTTCTAGCGTTGGGACGGACGAACCATTCTTCAAGAGCTGGCATGCCGAGCAGCCACACGAACGCCGCGAACACGACAACCGACCACCCCTCGCCCCACCCTTCATCGGTAACTACCCCAACCGCGATGACCGATGTGAACATCGCGCCCGCGATAATGGCGAACCCCACTGCCATCCTCCACCGTATGCACTTCGAAATCTGTTGCGCTGCATTGTTACACCGGCCACCGACATCGAACTCAGCGTGCACGTCGTCGGCGAAGCTCGAGGTATGGAAATTCCGCGGAAGTTGCGTACCGTTGAGACGAGTGGAGCCTGGCGCACCACATGAGCCATGCTGTCCCCGTGAGCAAGAACGCGACACCGTGGGTCCGCGGTCGAGGGCTCGACCGTCTCCTGGCCCAGGAGACGAATGTGTCGGATCTCATCCAGTTCCTCAGTGATCGCGACCGAGCGCCCTGGGGCGAACTCGTCGGATTCGTCCCAGACGTCGTCACCCGCGAGGCGCTGGATGCCAACCATGCGGACCTGCTGCTGACAGCGGGACCGCGGAGCGCCGTAGTCGAAGTGAAGCTCGGTCACCTGATGAGTAGCACTCAGCAGGAGGCGTACGAATCGCTCGCATTCTGCCCGACCCTCTACCTGGCGGCCCTGGCGTCTGACGGAGCACGGTTGGCATCCGACTCCAGCCGATGGAGTTTCCTTAGCTTGAGCGATCTGGTCGGCCGCTGGGAGAATGCCGGCGCCGGCGCCGGCCGGTGTCGCGACGCCCGACCTGAGCCCTCGATACCGTCTGGAGACAGTATGACCTCCCCCCTGCTGGTCGCGGTGCTCGGCGCGGGCCGCTCGTCGACCGGATCGCCGCGCACCCCGATATCGCTGTCGCGCCGCCTTCCTCGGCCGCGGTGGTCGTCCACCTGACTGCCGATGTCGATGCGGTTGTCGCCCAGCTCGGCGCGGGCCGTGACGTGGTGTCCGCGCTGCCCCTCGAAGCCCTCCCCCTGGACGAGGTCCGGGATGCCTGCCGCAACGGATCGTCCACCCTGCACGCCACCGGCGGCTTCCAGTCGGCGGTCGCGGCGCGGCTCACCCGCTCGCTCGCCGCCGCGACGCGGGAGATCACCAGGATCGAACTGATCGAGGAGCTCGAGCTGCCCGACGACGGCGTGTATCCGTGGAACACGGTGCCGGAGGAGATGTTGCCCGGTTACTACTTCTCCGGTCTGCGTGTACTGGAAGACGCCGCCTTCACCGGCTCACGCTCCGACACTCCCGAGCAGGCCGGTGCCGTCTACACCCTGGGCGACCGGATCACTTACCGTTCGATCCGCACCCGAGACACCGGCACGGTTGCGCTGCGCTATCGCCTGGTCACCACCACCACAGCTGGAACTGCCACGGCCACAGTCGATTTCCATCCCACCGACGGCGTTCACCCGGCCGATCATCTGACGTCGGTGGATCTGGTGAAGGCACTCGGTCCGGTTCACGCGAGCGAGCCCGGCATCGTGCTGCGCGATCTCGGCATCACCTATTTGGTCCCGGACGACCGGCTGCCGCGGTCCACGTAGGGCCGAAGGCGGTTGGGTATCACCTTCTCGCAGGCCGTTACCCAGACCTTGCCGGTAACTGCAGGTTCTGTTGCTCCGGATTCATCGCGAAGGCCACTTGCCTCACAGCCCACAGCCGCGCTTCTCCGCCGTGTCGTGAACTGCAAACATATTTAGATGCGAATATCTATACCTCTTACTACTAAATGCTCGGCACCCCGACCGGTCCCAGCTGGGCCCGTGCCGGACATGGGCTTCACTGACCGTTTCGAGGCAGACGACCCGGTAACCAAGATGATGTCCGGTGACGGCAGCGGCCCCGCCTCGGAGATCTCCGAGGCGGGGCCGCAAGCGAAAAGAGCTGCTACGAGCTACTTTTCATGCACTCGACACCACTACTTCTGCGCGGCCTTGAACTCACGACGACGCCGGTGCAGGATCGGCTCGGTGTAGCCGTTGGGCTGCGTGGTGCCTTCCAGGACCAGTTCCTTGGCGGCCTGGAACGCGATGTTGTCATCGAAGTTCGGGGCCAGCGGGCGGTAGGTCTTGTCGTTCGCGTTCTGGCGATCGACGACCGGGGCCATCCGCTCGAGGCTGGCGATCACGTCGGCCTCGGTGACGATGCCGTGGCGCAGCCAGTTGGCGACCAGCTGGCTCGAGATGCGCAGGGTGGCACGGTCTTCCATCAGGCCGATGTCGTTGATGTCGGGCACCTTGGAGCAGCCGACACCGTGATCGATCCAGCGGACCACGTAGCCCAGGATGCCCTGGGAGTTGTTGTCCAGTTCCTGACGCTTCTCCTCGTCGGTCCAGTCGGTGGACTGGGCGAGGGGGATCTCGAGGATCTGGTCGACGGTGGCGCGCGGGCCACCCTTGGCGATCTGCGACTGCTGCTTGAACACGTCCACCAGGTGGTAGTGGGTGGCGTGCAGGGTGGCAGCGGTCGGCGAAGGCACCCAGGCAGTGTTGGCGCCGGCCTTGGGGTGGCCGATCTTCTGCTCGAGCATGCCCGCCATCAGGTCGGGCATGGCCCACATGCCCTTGCCGATCTGCGCCTTGCCGGGCAGGCCCTTGGCCAGGCCGGTGTCGACGTTCCAGTCCTCGTAGGAGGTGATCCAGGTCTGGGCCTTCATCTCGGCCTTGCGGACCATCGGCCCGGCCTCCATGGAGGTGTGGATCTCGTCGCCGGTGCGGTCGAGGAAGCCGGTGTTGATGAACACCACGCGGTCCTTGGCGGCCTCGATCGACGCGGCGAGGTTGACCGTGGTGCGGCGCTCCTCGTCCATGATGCCGACCTTGAGGGTGTTGCGGGTCAGGCCGAGGACGTCCTCGATCCGGCCGAACAGCTCGTTGGTGAACGCGGCCTCGTCGGGGCCGTGCATCTTCGGCTTCACGATGTAGACCGAGCCGGTGCGCGAGTTGAGGCGAGTGTTGTCACCATTGAGCGAGTGCACGGCGATCAGCGAGGTGATCAGGCCGTCCAGGATGCCCTCGCCGACGTCGTTGCCCTCGGCGTCGATGATCGCGTCGGAGGTCATCAGGTGGCCCACGTTGCGCACGAACAGCAGCGAACGACCGTGCAGGACCAGCTCGGAACCGTCGAGCGCGGTGAACACGCGGTCGGGGTTCATGGTGCGGGTGAAGGTCTTGCCGCCCTTCGAGACTTCCTCGGCCAGGTCGCCCTTCATCAGGCCGAGCCAGTTGCGGTAACAGACGACCTTGTCGTCGGCGTCGACCGCGGCGACCGAGTCCTCGAAGTCCATGATCGTGGTGAGCGCGGACTCCAGGACGATGTCCTTGACACCGGCGGTGTCGGTGGAGCCGATCGGCGAGGTGGCGTCGACCTGGATCTCGATGTGCAGCCCGTTGTGCTTGAGCAGGATCGAGGTCGGGGCCTCGGGGTCGCCGAGGTAGCCGACGAGCTGCGACGGGTCGGCCAGGCCGATGTCGGTGCCGTCTTCCAGACCGATCTCGAGTTCGCCGTCGACGATCTTGTAGTACGCCGAGCCGAGATGCGATCCGGTGATCAGGGTGACCGCGTCGTCGAGGAAGTTGCGGCCCCACTCGATGACCTTGTCGCCGCGCACGCGGTTGTAGCCGCTGCCCTTCTCCGCGCCGTTGGCCTCGGGGATGGCGTCGGTACCGTAGAGCGCGTCGTAGAGCGAGCCCCACCGCGCATTGGCGGCGTTGATCGCGAAGCGCGCGTTCATCACCGGCACCACGAGCTGCGGGCCCGCGGTGGTGGCGATCTCGGTGTCGACGTTTTCGGTGGCGATCTGGAACGCGGCCGGCTCCGGCTTGAGGTAACCGATCTCGGTCAGGAACTGCTTGTAGGCGGCCTTGTCGTAGCCGGTGCCCGGGTTCTCGCCGTGCCAAGCGTCGAGCTTGCCCTGGAACTCGTCGCGCTCAGCGAGCAGAGCGCGGTTACGCGGGGCGAGGTCGTTGATGATCTGCTCGGCACCGGCCCAGAACGCGGCGGAATCTACGCCGGTACCGGGGAGCGCCTCGTTCTCGATGAAATCGTGAAGAACGCTCGCCACCTGGAGCCCGCCGACCTGAATCCGCTCTGTCATCTACTGCCTCACTTTGGTGAAAACCGGGTGGGAAAAGTCGATGTCATGTTACCCGTGGGTAGAGGTGACACCTCGTGTGGGTTCGAACGCCCTGGGGCCTCCGTCCATTCCGCCACGCCGAGCCACCGAGGTCGGAGGCGTGGGCGCGGCGGGTCACCCCTTGATTGTAGGTGCGCGGGCAATTAATGTACTGATCGGAACATTAAGTCGCGTGCCGGACCGAACGGAGGCGCCGTGACCACCGAACCGGTATCGCCCGTGCGCCGGCGCGGACGCCCTCGTGCCACCGAGCGCGCCGACACCCGCGAGCGGATCCACGACGCCGCGCTCGAGCTGTTCGCCGAACGCGGATTCCACGCCACGGGTGTGGCCGAGATCGGCGCGAAAGCCGACGTCCAGCGGGGTGCGCTGTACTACCACATCGGTTCCAAGGAAGACCTGCTGTGGGCGATCCTGCGCGACTACACCCGGCTGCTGCTCGCCGACGCCGAACGCATCATCGAGGCCGATGCCGACCCTGTCGAGACCCTGCGCCTGCTGATTCGCAGTCACGTCGAGCTGATCGTCACCCATCGGCGCGCGGTGGCCGTGCACCTGCGTGACGCCGACGCGCTCACCCACGAACACGCGGTCGTGCTCCAGCAACTGCGCGATCGGCTGCAGCGCCACTGGCAAGACGTGATCGACGCGGGCCACGCGGCCGGGCAACTACGCACCGCCGACCACATCGTCACCAACGGCGTGCTCGGCATGCTCAACTCCCTGGGCTACTGGTACCGCGAGCGCGGCTCCCATTCCCCCGCCGAGATCGCCGACATCCTCACCGACACCGCCCTGTCCGGGCTGCGCGCCACGGGCGACAACACGAAAGGCTGACCATGGCTTGGGATTTCGAGACCGATCCGGAGTACCAGCGCAAGCTCGACTGGGTAGCGGAGTTCGTTCGCACCGAGGTCGAGCCCCTGGATCTGCTCTACCCCAACCCCTACGACCGCGCCGACCCCGAGATCCGGGCGCTGATGCGGCCGCTGCAGCAGCAGGTCAAGGATCAGGGCCTGTGGGCCTGCCATCTCGGTCCCGAGCTCGGTGGTCCCGGTTTCGGCCAGCTCAAGCTGGCACTGCTCAACGAAGTGCTCGGTACCTCGATGTGGGCGCCGCTCGTGTTCGGTTGTCAGGCACCGGATTCGGGCAATGCCGAGATCCTGGCGCACTTCGGCACCGAGGAGCAGAAGGCGAAGTATCTGCAGCCGTTGCTCGACGGCGAGATCGGCTCCTGCTACGCGATGACCGAGCCCACCGGCGGCTCCGACCCGACCGCGTTCCGCACCACCGCGGTGCGCGACGGTGACGAGTGGGTCATCAACGGCGAGAAGTGGTTCAACTCCGCCGCCGAATTCGCCACCTTCCACATCGTGATGGTCGTGACCGACCCCGAAGCCGAACCGCACCAGCGGTTGTCGATGTTCATCGTGCCCGCCGATGCGCCCGGGCTCGAGCTGGTGCGCAACTTCACCGTGCCCGGGTTCAGCGAACACGAAGGGCATCTGCGATTCACCGATGTCCGGGTGCCCGCCGATCATCTGCTCGGCGCGGAAGGCGCGGGGTTCATCGTCGCGCAGACCCGGCTCGGCGGCGGACGCGTGCATCACGCGATGCGCACGGTCGCGTTGGTACGCAAGGCCTTCGACATGATGTGTGAGCGCGCGGTGTCGCGCCCGGCCCGCAGAGGTGTCGTCGGCGGCTTCCAGATGACCCAGGAGCGCATCGCCGACAGCTGGATCCAGATGGAGCAGTTCCGCCTGCTGGTCCTGCGCACCGCGTGGCGCATCGACCAGGCCCAGGACTATCGCGCCGTCCGCAAGGACATCGCCGCCATCAAGATCGCCATGCCGACCGTCATGAACGACATCGCCCGCCGCGCACTGCATCTACACGGCGCGATGGGCGTGAGCACCGACCTGCCCTTCCTCGACATGACCACCTACGCCGAGGTCATGGCCATCGCCGACGGCCCGACCGAGGTGCACAAGATCACTCTCGCCAAGGAAGTGCTCAAGAACTACGCGCCGGGAGATCCGGTGTATCCGAGTGGCTACCGGCCGGCACTGCGCGAACAAGCCCGCGATCTGGTGGCGCGCAGGCTCGAACACGAGGTCGGCAACCACTGAAGGTCCCCGATCGCGGGGTAGGCACGAACTAGCCTGCCTCGCATGGGTGGTGTCAGCAATCCCGGGGACAACGGCACGCAACGATCACCTGCCGGGACCGAGGACGAAGCGGTCCCGGCACATCCGGTCGCGAATCGTCGTTCGGTCAACAAGCCGGTGTTCCTCATCGCCGCGGGCACCGTGCTGGCCTTCGGGATCTGGGCACTGGCCTCACCGTCGAGCGCCGAGACCATCGTCGGCGAGGTCAAGACGTTCACCACCACCTGGTTCGGGTGGTGGTACTTCGTGCTCGCCACGGCCATCCTCGGCCTCGTCGTTTTCCTCGGCGCCAGCCGGTACGGCCGCTACCGGCTGGGACCGGAGGAGTCACGGCCGGAGTACAGCCTGTTCTCCTGGACGTCGATGCTGTTCGCGGCGGGTATCGGCATCGACCTGATGTTCTTCTCGGTCGCCGAGCCCGTCTACAACTACCTGCGTCCCCCGCTGGGTGAGCCGGGCACCAACGAAACGGCCCGCAACGCGGTGGCCTGGACGATCTTCCACTACGGCATCACCGGTTGGGCGATGTACGCGCTGATGGGCGGCGCACTCGCCTACTTCGCGTTCCGCCACAACCTGCCGCTGACGATCCGTGCCGCGCTCTATCCGATCTTCGGCAAGCGCGTACACGGCCGGTGGGGCGACGCGATCGACGTGGCCGCGGTGCTCGGCACCATCTTCGGCATCGCCACCTCGCTGGGCATCGGCATCGTCCAGCTCAATTACGGACTGCACCAGATGTTCGGAATCCCCCAGGGCAAGGCCGCCCAGATCGGGCTGATCGCACTGTCGGTGGCCATCACCACGATCTCCGCTACCACCGGCGTCGACAAGGGCATCCGGCGATTGTCGGAGCTCAATGTCATCATGGCGATCGCGCTGCTGATCTACATCCTGGTGGCGGGCAACACCGATTTCCTGCTCAACGGCCTGGCCCAGAACGCGGGCGACTACCTGTCGACCTTCCCCGACCGGACCCTCGACACTTTCGCGTGGGAGCGCAACCCCGAGACGGCGAACGCGCCGTCGACCTGGCTGGACAGCTGGACGTTGTTCTTCTGGGCGTGGTGGGTGGCCTGGGCACCGTTCGTCGGCCTGTTCCTCGCGCGCATCTCGCGCGGACGCACGCTGCGCGAGTTCATCTTCGGCGTGCTCGTCGTGCCGTTCAGCTTCACCCTGATGTGGATCTCGATCTTCGGCAACAGCGCGCTCGAGGCCGCCAGGGACGACCGAGCCTTCGCCGAGAAGACCGCGGACCGAGCCGAACTCGGCTTCTACTCGCTGCTCGAGAAATATCCCGGCGCGACGCTGTTGCTCGGCGTCGCGACCATCACCGGGCTGCTCTTCTATGTGACCACCGCCGATTCCGGGTCGCTGGTCATGGGCAATTTCACCTCGAAGCTGCCCGATCCGATGGCCGACTGTGCCACCGGCACCCGCATCTTCTGGTCGGCCGCGATCGGCGTGCTCACCCTGTCGATGCTGTTCGCCGGTGCGGGCGGGTCCATCACGACCCTGCAGAACGCCACCATCATCATGGGGTTGCCGTTCTCGTTCGTGTTGGCGCTGATCGGCATCGCGCTGCTGCGCGCTGTCCGCAACGAGTCGTTCAAACTCGACAGCTACCGCACCTCGTTGCCCAAGGCTTTCGCCGCGGGCCGTGGACCGGCCGAACTCAGCAGTTGGCGTCGCCGGTTGCTCTCGACCATCAACTACCCGGGGCCCGCGGCCACCCGCAAATTCATCAGCGGCACCGTCGATCCGGCGATGCACGATGTCGCCGCGGAGTTCGAGCACATGGGTATGACGGCGACCATCGACGATTCCCAGTCCAACGAGGGTCTGCCGTCCCCGCGACTGCTGGTCGATCAGGCCAGTGAGCCCCGGTTCGAGTACGGCATCTGGCCGGTCTCGGCACCGGCCCCGACCTATGCCGTGCTCGCGCAACGATCCGGGGATCGCTACTTCCGCTGCGAGGTCTACCTGGCCGAGGGGTCACAGGGCTACTCGCTCAACGGCTACAGCCGCGAGCAGATCATCGGTGACATTCTCGACCAGTACGAACGCCACCTCGGCTATCTGCACCTGCGCCGCGCGGCGAGCGATCACCACGAGCCCGAATCCGGCGACGTCGACAGCACCGACCGCGAACTGTGAAGGGATCAGCATGAGCGACACTCTCTATATCGACGGTTCCTGGCGACCGTCAGCGTCCGGGCAGACGCGCGAAATCCGCTGCCCAGCAGATGATTCCCTCGTCGGGGTCGTCGCCGAGGCCGGCCGCGACGACACGGTCGCGGCGATCATCGCGGCCCGGCGGGCCTTCGACGAAGGCCCGTGGCGCCGCACCGGCGCCGCCGAGCGGGGTGACCTGCTGCTGCGGGTCGCCGACGCGATCGACGCGCGACGAGACGAGTTCGTGCGCGCCGAGACCCTCGACACCGGCAAGCGCCCCTACGAGTCCGACATCGACATGTCCGACATCGCGAACTGCTTCCGGTATTTCGGCAAGCTCGCCGCCGACGACGCGGGCCGGATCGTCGACGCGGGCTCCCCCGACATCGACTCCCGCATCGTCTACGAACCGGTCGGGGTCTGCGGGTTGATCACGCCGTGGAACTACCCGCTGTTGCAGGCGGCCTGGAAAGTCGCCCCAGCGCTGGCGGCAGGCAATACGTTCGTGCTCAAACCGGCTGAACTGACTCCCCACACCGCGATTCTGCTGATGTCGGTGCTCGATGACCTCGGCGTGCCCGCCGGGGTGGCCAATCTCGTGCTCGGCGCGGGCGCCACCGCGGGTGCGCCGCTGTCCGAACATCCCGATGTCGACCTGGTCTCGTTCACCGGCGGGCTCGCCACCGGCAAGATCATCGCGCGCGAGGCGGCCGCCACGGTCAAGAAGGTGGCACTCGAGCTGGGCGGCAAGAACCCGAATGTCGTCTTCGCCGACGCCTGCGACACCGACGAACGGCTGGCCGCGAGCGTCGACAACGCACTGAACGCGGCCTTCCTGCACTCCGGTCAAGTGTGTTCGGCGGGCGCGCGCCTGGTCGTCGAGGAATCGGCACACGACCGTTTCGTCGACGAGTTGGTGCGCCGCGCAGAGCAGATCCGGCTCGGCTTGCCCTTCGCCGAGGGGACCGAAACCGGGCCGCTGATCTCGGCCGCCCACCGCGACAAGGTGAACGCCTACGTCGAGCAGGCCCGCGCCGAGGGTGCCGTCATCCGCACCGGTGGCGCGTTCGCCACCGGCGACCGAGGCTCCGGAAACCTCGACAACGGGTGGTTCTACCTGCCGACCGTCATCGACGACGCCACCCGCGCGATGGCGTGTGTGCACGACGAGGCGTTCGGGCCCACCGTGACCGTGGAGACCTTCACCACCGAAGACGAGGCCGTCGCCATCGCCAACGACACCGAATACGGGCTCGCGGGCGCGGTCTGGTCCGGTGACGCCGCACGCGCCCGCCGCGTCGCCGCCCGGCTGCGGCACGGCACGGTGTGGGTCAACGACTTCGGGCCGTACCTGCCGCAGGCCGAGTGGGGCGGTTTCGGCCGCTCGGGTGTCGGGCGCGAGCTCGGTCCGTCCGGCCTGCACGAGTATCGCGAGGCCAAGCACGTCTACGAGAATCTCCGGCCGGGCGTCACCGGCTGGTTCGCCGATCGGGAGGAACAGCGGTGACCACATACGATTACGTGATCGTCGGCGGCGGTTCCGCGGGAGCGGCCGCCGCGGCACGGTTGTCGGAAGACCCGTCGGTGACCGTCTGTCTGCTCGAGGCGGGACCGTCCGATGTCGACGACCCGGCCGTCCTGCGACTCGATCGCTGGATGGAGCTACTGGAATCGGGCTACGACTGGGACTACCCGATCGAGCCGCAGGAGAACGGCAATTCGTTCATGCGCCACGCTCGTGCCAAGGTGCTCGGTGGCTGCTCCTCGCACAACAGCTGCATCGCGTTCTGGGCTCCGCGCGAGGACCTGGATTCCTGGGAACGCGAGCACGGCGCCACCGGGTGGGGTGCGGACTCGGTGTATCGGCTGTACCCGCGGATCGAGACCAACGACGCCCCCGGCGAGCACCACGGCCGCGGCGGCCCGGTGCACATCATGACGGTGCCGCCGCACGATCCGTGCGGTGTCGCCTTGCTCGACGCCTGCGAGGCGGTCGGTATCCCGCGCGCCGAGTTCAACGCGGGACGCACAGTCGTCAATGGCGCCAACTTCTTTCAGATCAACCGGCGAACCGACGGAACGCGCTCGTCGTCGTCGGTGAGCTATCTGCACCCTCATCTCGACCGGCCGAACCTCACCATCCGGACCGGCGCGTGGGCCAAGAAGATCGTGATCGAGAACGGGCGAGCCGTCGGGGTCGACATCACCGACAACGCGTTCGGCCGCACCACCCGGATCACGGCGAACCGTGAGGTGATCGTCTCCGCCGGCGCCATCGACTCGCCGAAGCTGCTCATGCTCTCGGGCATCGGGCCCACAGTTCACCTGCGCGAGAACGGCATCGAGGTGATCGTCGACTCGCCCGGTGTCGGCGCGAACCTGCAGGACCATCCGGAGGGTGTGATCGGTTTCGAGACGACGCGACCGATGGTGGACAGCTCCACCCAGTGGTGGGAAGCGGGTATCTTCACCCCGACCGAGGACGGCCTCGACCGGCCGGACCTGATGATGCACTACGGCAGCGTGCCTTTCGACATGCACACACTGCGGCAGGGGTATCCGACCGCCGAGAACACCTTCTGCCTGACGCCGAACGTCACCCATGCCCGCTCACGCGGCACGGTGCGCTTGCGCTCGCGCGATTTCCGGGACAAGCCGAAGGTCGACCCGCGCTACTTCACCGACCCCGACGGTCACGATATGCGCGTGATGATCGCCGGTCTGCGCAAGGCACGCGAGATCGCCGCGACCGCACCGCTGTCGGATTGGGTGGCGCGTGAGCTGTATCCGGGGCCGGAGGCGCAGACCGACGCCGAACTGGCCGACTACGTCCGCCGGACCCACAACACCGTCTACCACCCCGTCGGCACGGTCCGCATGGGCGCGGTCGACGACCCGATGAGCCCCCTCGACCCCGAGCTGCGCGTCAAGGGCGTCGAGGGTCTGCGTGTCGCCGACGCTTCGGTGTTCCCCGCGCACACCACGGTCAATCCGAACATCACGGTGATGCTCGTCGGCGAACGCTGCGCCGAACTGGTCGCCGCCGATCGGACGTAGGTCAGCCGAGGACCGGCCCGTCCCCGCGCAGCAGAACTCTGTGCCCCGAAATAAATCAGCCGACATTTCGGACACGGTGTGCCACCATGATTTCACGCAGGTGATTCGCATCGGGCGAGGTACCGACGAGCAGCATCGAGAGGAGGAGACGGCCGTGAAACAGCAAGCGCCACAGCGAGAATCGGATAAGACCTATCGCCGCGCGAGTTCGGTCCATCGCGCGATGCGCCTGGATATCGATGGCTCCGGCCGTTTCCTGATCGTGGCCTGACCGGCCCGACCCGCCTCCGCTCCCGACGTTCACACTTCTCTCGAAACATGGTGATTCCCATGCTGATTCGTCATGCCGTCGACCCGACGGCGCCCGCTTCCGACACCTGGATACACACGAGGGTGCTCGTGCTCAATGCCAGCTACGAGGCCCTCGACGAGATCACCGCCGATCGGGCCGTGACCTTGCTGATCAGCGGCGCCGCCGAGACCGTGATCGAGCGGGCACCCCGGTTCCCGATCCGCTCGCAGCATCTGGTCATCGCGTTGCCCGAGACGATCCGGCTGGTGCGCTACGTCTACCTGGCGCACGTCACGCCGATCGGTGACGACAGCCGCGCCACCCTGGCCGGCGTGTTGCGTCGCGACAAGCACCGCTGCGGCTACTGCGCCGACTGGGCGCACACCGTCGACCACATCCGACCCCGCAGCCGGGGCGGACCGAACACCTGGAGCAATCTCGTCGCCTGTTGCGCACCGTGCAATTCAGGCAAGGCCGACCGCACCCCGGAAGAGGCGGGGATGCGGCTGCTGTGGGAGCCCAAGGCTCCCGACCCGCTCGCTCGCAAGCAGCGCCGGATCTGGAAGGAGTACGCGCCGTGACCACCACCGACCTCGCACTGACCGAACTGCTGACCCTGTCCGATTCGGGGCAATGGCACCGCGCCGCCTGCCGTGGTGACCCCAACCACGAGGCGTGGTTTCCCTACCCGTCGCAGGACTTCGACTACGCCCGCAAGATCTGCGCCGGGTGCCCGTTGCTCGCGGGGTGCGCGGAGTACGCGGCGCAGACGGGTCAGTCAGGGGTGTGGGGTGGTCGTGAATACGATCGCGGCCGCGTGATTCGCGCGTGACCGGCAGCGCCGGGTGTCCGCTGTGGCACCCGGCTCTGCGCGTCCGGCACGCACTGCATGGTTGCATGCGTTGCCTCGACCGAGGCTGACCACTCTTGTCACCTGCTGTGACCTGCGGCGATGCGCACCGGTATGCGCTGTGCTGCGGTTGCGCGCGGTGTCCTTAAACTTGCCGCGTGGGTACGCATCGCAACGGGACCAGTTCTCGAAGTATCAGCAAGGGTCCGGTTATCGCGGCATCGGCAATCGTGCTGGTGATCGTCGCCGTCTTCGCCTGGGTCCAGCTCAGTGATCGTGCGGCGACCACCGATGTCGCGGCCGCCGCCGAGTGCGTCGAGGGAGCCTCACAGCTCGACGTCACCGTCGATCCGGCGATCTCGGGCCCGGTGCGTGCCGCGGCCGACCGGTTCAACGCGACCAAGCCTCGGGTGCGCGACCACTGCGCGCAGGTGAAGGTGTCGGCCCGCCCGTCGAGCGCGCTGGTCGCCGGTCTCGCCGACACCACGAAATGGGATCCAGGTCTCGGTCCGCAGCCGGGGCTGTGGATCGCCGATTCGAGCCGGTCGATCGAGCTGGTTCGGGTGCCGGGTCTGATCGAGGGCACACCCGCCTCGATCGCCACCAGCCCGATCGTGCTCGCCGTGCCCGATGCCCTGCGTCAAGCGCTCGAACAGCATCAGATCTCCTGGGCCGACCTGCCACGACTGCAGCAGGGCTCGCTCGACGAGGTCGACCTGTCCGGCTGGGGTGGGCTGAGCATGGCACTGCCCGCCGGTGACGCCACGACCGCCGCCGCCGCGTCCATCGGCGCGGCGATCTCGGGCACCGAACCGTTGACCGAGCAGGCCGCCAAGTCGGGTCAGGTCGTCGCCGCGATCTCCGGGCTCGCCGCCGGCGCGCAGGCACCGGCCGACTTGATGACCGCCATGTCGAAGATCAGCGCGAATCCCCTCGATGACGATGTGCACGCGGTCGCCGCGACCCAGCAGCAGCTCGGCACCGGCGGACTCACCGCGTTCCGGCCGGTCGGCAGCGCGCCGCTGGCCGATTATCCCGCCGCGCTGATGTCGGGTCCGTGGGTCGACAAGACCCAGAATCTGATCGCGTCACGATTCATCGACTTCCTGCGGGCCCCGGAGCAGGCGGGTGCGCTCGCCACCGAGGGCTTCGGGCCCGCCATCGGTTCGGCACCGGCGAATCCGCCGCGCGCGGCACTGGAGAAGGTGCAGTCGACGCTGGCCAACCCGGTGCTCGGGGTGAACGCGACGGTCCTGCTCGACGTGTCGTCGTCGATGGGTACCGCCGAGGGCTCGACCACCCGGCTGTCGAACGCGATTGCCGCGGTCGCCTCCACCCTGCAGGTGATGCCGCCCGACTTCGGGCTCGGCCTGTGGACGTTCGGCAAGAACCTCGACGGCACCACTCCGTACAAGGTGCAGGCGGCCACCGAGCTGCTCACCGATTCCCAGCGCAATGCGGTCGGCTCGGCGGTCACCGCGGTGAAGCCGAGCCAGCTCGCCGCGGATCAGGCCTACCCGAGCCTGCTCGCCGCCTACCGCGCGGCGGTGGCCGGTTACTCCCCCGGTCGCACGAATTCGATTCTGCTGATCACCGACGGTCCCGACGACGATTCGACGCTGACCGGCACCGCGCTGGTCGACGAGATCACCGCGGCGACCAAGTCGGGCAAGCCCATTCGCATCGACATCGTCGTGGTCGGCGGCCAGGGCACCCAAACCCTGCAGACCCTCGCCGACCAGACCGGCGGGACCTACACCCGCATGCCGACGAGCAACGACCTCGGTTTCGGCACCGCGGTCGTCAAGGCGCTGACCACGCCGTAGGTCACCGGCACGGCGGCCGCTACAGGGAAACCCGCACCAGTGCACCGGATTCCATCGCTACCCAGAGGTCACCGGCAGCGTCGACGGTGAGTCCGTGCGGTTCGGCGCCCGGTAGGTCGAGATGAGTGATCGTGCCGTCGGTGGTGATCCGGCCGAGACGGCAGCTCGCCCACTCGGTGAACCACAGCGCACCGTCGGGGCCTGCCACGATCGCGTGCGGGCGGGCGTCGGTCGCCGGGAGCGCGAATTCGGCGACGGTGCCGTCGAGGTCGATGCGCCCGATCGCACCCGCGCCGATTTCGGTGAACCACAGTGCGTCGTCGGGGCCCGCGGTGATGCCGACCGGCGCGGCCGCGGGCGTGGGGATCGGGTAGACGCGCAGCGCGAGGTCGGTGTCGACGCGGGCGATCGCGTTGCCCTGGTTCACCGTGAGCCACAGCGCCCCATCGGGCCCGGGCGTGATCATCGAGGGCATACCGTCGACCTCGACGCGGGTGAGGTTGCCGTCCGCGGCCAGCCGCCCGACCCGACCCGCCTGTAATTCGGTGAACCAGAGCGCTCCGTCCGGCCCGGCGCACGCACCGTAGGGACCTTCCACGGACAGGCTCGTTACCACACCGTCGACGGTGATCCGCCCGAGCCGACCACCCTGGAACTCGGTGAACCACAGGTCATCATCGGAACCGGCGACGATCACCGTCGGTTGCCCGTTGGACTGCGCGAGCGGATAGGACCGCACGATCCCCTCCGCGCAACGTCCGATCACACCCTGCGTCACCAGCGTGAACCACAGCGCCCCGTCGGGCCCGACAGTGATCCCGTACGGAGCGCCGGGCACGTCGATCACTTGCACGATCTCAGCCAAAGTCTTCAATTCCCTTCTGTATTCCGCGGAAACGGCGGCGCAGCGCCCGGTCGTGCGACACCACGACCACCGCACCCCGATACTCGCTCAGCGCGCGTTCGACTTCCTCGACCAAGGTCAGCGACAGGTGGTTGGTCGGCTCGTCCAACAGCAACAGGTCGTGTTCACCGGCGAGCACACCGGCCAGCGCGAGCCTGCGCCGCTGACCTTCCGAGAGGGTACCGACCTCACGATCGAGCAGTTCGGGGGCGAACAGCCCTGTCGCCAGCAATGAATCGCGCCCGAATCCGTAGGTGTCGGTGACACTTCGGGCCGGATCGAAGCGCTCGTCCTGGCGCAGGTAGCCGATGCGTCCCGGTGCTGCCGCGTGGATCGCGTCGAGCAGTGTCGACTTGCCCGAACCGTTGGGTCCGTGGATCAGCAGCCGCTCGCGCGGGCCGAGCGTCAGCGCGCCGAGGTGGAACTCCACGCCGCTGCCTGCCGCGAATCGGCCGCGGAACCGCAACGGTTCGGGTGGTCGCGGCACCGGATCCTCGCGCAGCCGGCGCAGTCGCTCGGCCGTATTGCGCACCCGCGACGCGACCGAGCTCTGCACCCGCCCGGCATTGCGGTCGTAGGCCATCTTGTTGTTGTCGGTCATCGCGCGACCCGGCGCGACCTGCTGGGCAGTGCTCGTGGCGAACTCCTCGAGCCGCCCGATCTCGCTGCGCCACTGCGCATAGGCCTGTTCCCAGCGAATGCGCGCGGCCGCCTTCGCCGTCAGGAATCCGGTGTAGCCGCCGCCGAAGCGGGTCAACGCGCCGTCGGCGACCTCGAGCACCGCGGTGACCACCCGATCGAGGAAGGTCCGGTCGTGCGAGACCAGCACGACTGTGCCCTGATGGGTGCGCAGGCGGTGTTCCAGCCAGGTGAGCGCGGCGTCGTCGAGGTGGTTGGTCGGTTCGTCGAGCAGGAGCACCTCCGGCGAGGCAGCGAGCAGGCAGGCCAGCCCGAGGCGGGCCCGTTCGCCGCCGGACAGGCTGTCGAGGGGTCGGTCACGGCCGATACCCGCCACTCCGAGTCCGTGCATCGACGCGTCCACCCTGGCATCGGCGGCGTAGCCGTCGCGCGCCTCGAAACGGGCGAGCAGCGCGCCGTAGCGGTCCATGTCCTGCGCTTCGGCGGCGGCTTGCATGCCTGCCTCGAGTTCGCGCAGTTCGGCCAGCGCCAGTTCGATGGCCGCACCGACTGTGTCGCCGGGCAGTGTTTGCGCGAGGTGGCCGATCCCGCCCTCGGCGGTGACGGTGATCGTGCCCGCGTCGGGTCGAGCGAGCCCGGCGAGCAGGTCGAGCAGGGTCGATTTGCCTGCGCCGTTCTCGCCGACGATGCCGACGCGTTCACCGGGCCGGATCGAGGCCGAGATGGTGTCGAGCACGGGCCGGTCCGCATAGGACTTCGAGACTCCGCGCAGGGACAGTTGAGTGGTCAAACAGTGCTCCAATCGCTACTCGTGTAGCTTTAACTGTACAAAACCGCGACAGCTAACGCAACAGGAGTTGTTTTTGGAACCACAACGACGCCCCGGCGGACGCAGCGCCCGAGTCAGGGAAGCCGTTCTCGACGCGACGGCGGACGAACTCGCCGAGCGGGGCTACCAGGACCTGAGCATGGAAGCTGTCGCTCAGCGCGCCGGAGTGCACAAGACCACCGTCTATCGGCGCTGGCGCGGCCCGGAGGGGCTCGTCGCCGACGCGCTCGAGCGCGCCTCGCAACAGCCATGGCCGATCCCCGATACGGGCACCCTCACCGGAGATCTCCGTGCGCTGACCGAATTGCTCCGACAGGGCTTCACCGATCCCGAATCAGGCTCGCTGGCAACAGCTTTCATCGCAGCGGGGATGCAACATCCCGAGGCCGCCGACGCGCTGCGCGGCTTCTACGCGGCGCGACACGACGAGGCGGCGGCGATCGTGGCGCGGGCGGTCGCGCGCGGTGAAGTCCACCCGGAGGTCGACGCCGCCGAGATCATCCGGCTCGCGGTCGCACCACTGTTCCACCGGCTGTTCATCACCCACGAACCCGTCACTGCCGACCAGGCACGCCGAGCCGCCGACGTGGCCGCCGCGCTGGCGAGAACACCGATCGGCACCTGAATCGGGTTGCGCGACAGTACGACCCGTGCCATCAGGCTCGCACGGCATACACCTCGTGCAGTTCGGTGCCTACCAGCGACGGGTCCTGCCTGGTACGTGAGGTGAGTCCGTGGAGGTTGAGGACCTCGCAGAATTCGGCGAGGCGGCCGTCGCGGTCGTGCACCTCGGCGACGACGGCGCGGATACGCGGCCAGTCGGATTCGGTGATGCCGAGCAGGACATCGAATTCGGCGCGCTCGACGTCGATCTTCAGCACGCCGATCTCGGCAACCGGATCTTCCTGCGCAAGGATCGCCGACACCGTGGTGACCTCGACATCGATCTGCTCCCCGTCGTGCAGGCCGCGGGTGATGAGACTGATCGCGTCGTCGGGCAGGCCACTGTTGCGCAGGAAGGTCTTCGTCGCATCGTCATCGGCTTCACGGTCGGCATACAGACTCGAGTTCGCGGTGGCGCGGGGGTACCAGGTGAACGGCAGCACACCGGGTGCGGCGCCCACCGCGACCTCGAGGGCAACACCGCCTGGCACATGGGCTGCCATATTGCGGTGCAGGCAGTCGAAGATAGCGGGAGCGGGTTCGGCGGCGATCACGCGGACACCGGGGAGCGTTTCGGCGAACATCATCGCGCTGAGTCCGATATTGGCGCCGATGTCGACCGCGAGGTCACCGGGACGCAGGGTCGCGGCAGCCTGGCGGTAGTACCCGTCGGCGATCATTTCGTTCCAGAGCATGCGCGCTTCGGCGGGGCTGGTGCAGGTGACGGTACGGCCGTCGTCGAGGCGCAGTTGCTGCTGTGTCGTCATCAGATCATGAATCCTTCGAGGATCGGGCCGATCACGGCCAGCGCGGACGGGTGGGTCAGCTCGAGATGGCGAGCGTCGAGCACAGTGTTGTGGATACGGCCGGTGATGTGCGGTTGCCACGTCTGCGCGACGGCCTCGGTGTCGTCGCGGTCTTTGCCCGCGGTGAAGAAGATCAGGTCGCCGTCGAAGATCCGCGGGTGATAGTCGCCGACGAGTTCGCCCGCGGTGGAGAAACTCTCCATCACCCGGTCGACCTGGTCGGCGCCGAACAGGCCGGTACCGGTGATCTGATCGCGGATCACCTGCCAGGCCTGCTCGGTGGTGCTCGCGGTGACGGTGTCGCCGAGGTCGAACAGTTCCCGCCAGCCACCGAGCAGGTCGGCCATCAGCTCCCCCGGCGCGACATCGGTGTCGGGAGTGATCGGTGGCGCACCGACCGCGCTGTCCATCATGGCCAGCAGCGCGACCTGTTCGCCCTGTTCCTGCAACTGTGTCGCCACCACGTGGGCGATCTGGCCGCCCAGCGACCAGCCGAGCAGGTGGTACGGACCGTTCGGCTGGGTCCGGCGGATCTCGTCGACATAGCGGTGCGCGAGCTCATCGATCGACGTGGCCGGGGGCTCGGCGGCGACGACGTGCGGGTCCTGCAGGCCGAACACCGGCCGATCGCCGCGCAGATGCCCGACGAGTCCGCCGTAGAACCAGGCCAGCCCGCCCGCCGGGTGGATCGCGAACAGTGGGGTCGCATCGCCCGCGGGCCGCAAGGGCAGCAGCACCTGCATGCCCGAACCGCCCTCGGCCGCATCGACCCTGCGCGCCAGAGCCCGCGGTGTCGCGTCGTCGAACATCCACGGCAGTTCGAGTTGCACGCCGCGGCCCTGCAGTTCGGCCACCGCCATGGTCGCGAGCAGTGAGTTGCCGCCCAGATCGAAGAAGCCGGCACCGGCACCGACCCTGGCCACGTTCAGGGTCCGTGCGAAGACCTCGGCGATCGCGATCTCCGACGGTGAGCGCGGCGCGTCGTATTCGTCCTCGTTACGGCCGAAGTCGGGTGCGGGCAGAGCATTTCGATCGAGCTTGCCGTTCACTGTCACCGGCAGCGTCGAGAGCACCACGACGGCCGAGGGCACCATGTACCCGGTGAGCAGGTCGGCGGCGGTGTCTCGAACCCGCGCCGGGTCCAGTTCCTGCCCCTCGGCGGGGACGACGTAACCGATCAACTGGTCGACGTCCCTGGCGTGGCGATGCACCGCGGCTGCCGCCTGGGCGACACCGGGATGACGGAGCAGCGCCGATTCCACCTCACCCAATTCGATACGGAAACCACGCAATTGGATCTGCGCGTCGGCGCGTCCGCGGTAGTCCAGTTCCAGTCCGTGCCCGCCGCGATGCCACCGCCCGACATCACCGGTCCGGTACAGGCGGCTACCCGGCGTGCCGAACGGATCGGCCACGAACCGTCCCGAAGTGAGCGCGCCCGCCCCGTGGTAGCCGCGCGAGAGCTGGCCGCCGCCGACATAGAGGTCACCGGTGACGCCGACCGGCACCGGCCGCAAGCGCTCGTCGAGCACGTACACCCTCAGGCCGGGCAGGGCGCGCCCGATCCCGCCGCCCGCCTGATCGACCTCGGCGTAGCTGACATGCACGGTCGTCTCGGTGATGCCGTACATGTTGACCAGGGTCGGCGTACCCGCCGGGTGGGCGAGGAACCAGCCGGTCAGCCGGGACGGGTCGAGCGCTTCGCCGCCGAACACGATGTAGCGCAAGGCGAGGTCGGCGCCACCCGCGCCGTGGTAGCGGCGCTCCGCGTCGACGAATCCGTAGAACGCCGACGGGGTCTGGCTGAGCACGGTGACCTCCTCGCGCGCCACGAGCTCGACGAAAGCATCGGGCGTGCGCGTGGTGTCGTAGTCGACGACCACCAGGCGACCGCCCGAGAGCAGGGCGCCCCACATCTCCCAGACCGCGAAATCGAAAGCGTAGGAATGGAACAGTGTCCAGACATCGTCGGGCCCGACGTCGAACTTCTCCGCGGTGTGGGTGAGCAGGGTGACCACATCGCGGTGGGTGACCGCGACACCCTTCGGCCGACCGGTGGAGCCCGAGGTGTAGATCATGTAGGCGATGTTGTCGGGTAGCGCGGCAACGTTCTGCGCACTGTCGACGACGTTCTCGTCATCCACAAGGACTGTCGGCCCGGCGAATTCGGGTGTCTGCGATACCATCGCCGATGTGGTCAGCATCGCTACCGGTCGTGCGTCGTCGAGCACGAACCGGAGCCGCTCGGCCGGGTACGTCACATCCACGGGCAGATAGCCCGCACCCGACATGACCACGGCCAGCAGCCCGATCGCCAACTCGGCCGAGCGCGGCATCGCGACGGCGACCAGTGTTTCGGGGCCCGCACCGGAGGCGATCAACTGGGCGGCAACAGACTTCGCGCGCCGATCCAGTTCCGCGTAGGTCAGGACCGTCGTCCCATCGGTCACCGCGACCGAATCCGGGGCCACCGCCACGCGCCGTGCGAACAAGCCACCGATCGTTTCCTCGGGAACGTGCGCGCCGGCCACGCCTGCCGCATCGAGAACCTCGTAGCGCTGGCTCGATTGCATGAACTCGATGTCACCGATGATCGCCTGCGGATTCGCGGTCACCGCCTCCAGGATGCGCAGATACCACTGCGCGAACCGCTCCATCGACTCTTCGACGAAAAGGTCTGTCGCGTAGGTCAATCGGCCGAGTGTACCCAGCGGGTGACCGTCGGCGGCGAACCGCTCGACCAGCTTCACATTGAGATCCGACTGCGCCTGATCGACATAGTCCTCGACCGGTTCCACCGAGATCCCCGGTAGTTCGAGCACCACCTCATCGAGATTCTGGTAGTCGATCGTCACCTGGTACAGCGGCAGATGCGCGGTCGAACGCGGCGGATTGAGCGCCTCGACGACCTGCTCGAAGGAGACCTCCGCATGTGCGAGGGCAGCCAGGTCGGCTGCTCGGACGTCGGCCAGAAGCGCGTCGAACGGCTGATCGGCAGAAACCTCCGTCCGCAGGACGACAGTGTTGACGAACATGCCGATCAGGTCGTCGAGTTCACGTTCCCCGCGCCCGGAGACCGGGGTACCGACTGCGATGTCGCGGGTATTCGCCAGCCGTGCCAGCAGCACGGCCAGCGCGGCGTGAGCCACCATGAACGGCGTCGCGCCCGCGGCCCGCGCCACCGCGGCGATCCGCTCCTGCAGCGATGCCTCGATGTCGAAGTCGATGGTCCGGCCGCGCATCGACGCGACCGGCGGCCGCGGCATGTCGGTCGGCAGTTCGAGGAGTTCGGGCAGCCCGGTGAGGGTAGCGCGCCAGTAGTCCAACTGGCGGGACAGCAGCGACTCCGGATCGTGCTCTTCGCCGAGCAGATCGTGTTGCCACAGCGCATAATCCGGATACTGGACTCTGAGCTGCGGCCACGCGGGCACGCTCGCGGTGATCACCGCATGATAGGCGGCCGCGACGTCGCGGGCCAACGGAATCATCGACAGCCCGTCCGCACAGATGTGGTGCACGGCGATCACCAGCACGTGATCATCCGAGCCGAGATCGAACAGTTCGGCCCGCACCGGCGGTGCCTCGGAGAACTGGAAACTCTTCGACAGCACCGCCGCTGCGGCCTTCGGCAGCACCGATTCCTCGATCGCGATCGGGATCAGGTCGGGCACGACCTCGTCGGCGTCGACGATCATCTGCCACGGTATACCGTCGATTACCGGGAATTTCGTGCGCAACGATTCGTGACGGCCGATCACCATCGCGCAGGCTGTACGCAACGCGGGGATTTCCAGCTCGCCGGTCAGCCGGATCACCAGCGGCACGTTGTAGGCGCCGACAGAGGCGTCGAGCTGGTTGAGGAACCACATCCGTTGCTGGGCGGGCGAGAGCGGGATCAGGCCGGTGCCTGGTCGCCGGGTCAGCGTCGGGCGTTCGACGTGGTCGCGGCCGGTGAGCCGGGCGGCGAGGTCGGCCATCCGCGGGTACTCGAACAGGTCGCGCACCGCCACCCGGACGCCCAGCGCGGAGCTCAGGCGAGCGGTCAGCCTCGTCGCGGTCAGCGAATTGCCACCGAGGTCGAAGAAGTCGTCGCGCATGCCGACTCGGGGCAGGTCCAGCACTTCGGCGCAGATGTCGGCGACGAGGCACTCGGTCGGATTGCTCGGCGCCAGATATCCGGCAGCGGCGAAACTCGGCATCGGCAGTGCGCCGCGGTCGAGTTTTCCGGTGGTGGTCAGCGGAAGCTGTTCCAGCACAACGCAGATGTCGGGAACCATGTGGGCCGGTAGCCGGCGGCGTGCCGATGCCCGCACGTGCTCGGGGTCGATCGTGTCGCCGATGAGGTAGCCGACGAGCCGGTCCGCGCCGTTGTCGTCGGTGCGCAGCACCGCTACCGCATGGGTGACCGATCGATGTTCGGCGAGGACGGCCTCGATCTCGCCGAGTTCGATCCGCTGGCCACGGATCTTGACCTGATGGTCGGTACGGCCGACGTAGTCGAGTGTGTGGTCGGCGGTCCATCGGACTCGATCGCCCGTGCGGTACATCCGGGTACCCGGATCGTAGGGGTTGGCGAGGAAGGTGGCGGCGGTGGCGCCGGGACGGCCGAGGTATCCGCGGGCGAGCTGGATGCCGCTGACATACAGTTCGCCGGTCACCCCGATCGGCACGGGCCGCAGGTGCGAGTCCAGCACCACCGCGGATGTTCCGCGAATCGGACCACCCAGGGTGATCGGTTCGGGCGGCGCGAGGGGATCGCTGATGGCGACCATGATCGTGGTCTCGGTGGGTCCGTAGCCGTTGAACAACTGGCGTCGTGGCGCCCAGAGCGCGGCGAGTTCGGCGGGCACGGCCTCGCCGCCGGCGACCAGAACCCTGAGGCTGTCCAGCCCGTCGGGTGACATGGTCGCCAGCACGGTCGGGGTGAGGAAGGCGTGGGTGACCGCGTTGTCGCGGATGAGCCCGGCCAGCTCCGTGCCCGCGTAGGTGTCGGGCGGCGCGATGACCAGCGTCGCGCCGTGCGGGTGCGCCATCAGGACTTCGAGCATGACGGCGTCGAATCCTGGTGCGGCACACTGCAGCACCCGTGAATCGGGGCTGACCTGGTACCGGTCCCGTTGCTCGGCGGCGAAGTTCGCCATTCCCGCCTGGGTCACCGCGACGCCCTTGGGGGTGCCGGTGGTTCCGGAGGTGTAGATGACATAGGCCAGGTCGGTGTCGCGGACGGTCCGTTTCACCGCGCGCGAAGGTCGGCTCGCGATCTCGCGCTCGGCCGCCGGATCGTCGACGACCAGGCGTGCCCACTCCCCTTCCGGCACTCCCTCACTCACCTCCGCGACGGTCAGCACGACGTGGGCAGCACAGTCGGACAGCATGACCGCGAGCCGCTCTCGCGGGTTGCGTGGGTCGAGTAGCGCACACGCGACACCGATCTCGGCGAGCGCCCAGATCGTGGTGATCAACGGGATCGACCGCGGCATGACCACCCCGACGGTGTCCCCCGTGTCGACACCGTGCTCGACCAGCCACTGCGCCAGCCGATGTGCTCGGCCATCCAGCTCGGTGAAGCTCACCGTCTCGGTCCCGGACGCAACCGCCACACCGTCGGGGTGTCGGGTCACGCCGTGGCGCAACAAATCGGTCAATGGTTCAGGAGCCACCCGTTCCGCGCCTCTGGCCGGGACGAGTGCCGCATGCTCGGCGGCCGACAGCAGGTCGATATCGCCGACGCGTCCGTTCGGGTCGGAAGCGACCGCACGCAGGACCCGCTCGACACGGTCGGCGAGCCCGGCGGCGGTCACACGGTCGACGCGAGCCGCCTGATACCGAAGGCGGATGTGCAAGGTGTCGGTCTGGTGGGCCTGCACGGTGATCGGGTAGTGCGCGGCATCGGTGCCGGCCACCCCCGCAACCCGCACTCCGTCGATGTCCGCGTCACCGAGTCCGCTGCTGTCGACCGGGTAGGACTCGAATGCCACCAGGGTGTCGAACAGCTGTCCGCCGCCGAGCGCGGCCATGATGCCGGACAGTTCGACGTGGTGGTGGTCGAGCAGCCGGGTCTTGTTCGCCTGCAACTGTTCCAGCGCCGCCACGATGGTCCGGTCACCGCGCACGAGAACCGGAACGGGCAGCGTGTTGATGAACAGCCCGATCATCGACTCGACGCCCGGCACCTCGGCCGGTCTGCCGGAGACGGTCTCGCCGAACACGATCCGCTCGCGGCCCAGCTGGTTGGCCAGCACCGTCGCCCACGCGAATTGCACAATCGTCGACATCGTGGCGCCCGAGGTGCGAGCGAGCTCGGTGAGGGCGGCGGTGATGTCGTCGTCGAGATCGATGCTCAGATCGGTCGGCACCTCGACAGTGGCCGCGCCGACCGTGTCGGCGATCAAGGTGGGTTCGGTGAAGCCCGCCATCGTGTCGCGCCAGATCTCGACACCGGCGGTGGTGTCGCGCCGGTCCAGCCAGGCCAGGTAGTCGCCGTAGGACGGCGCGGGCGGCAGCAGGGCGGCGTCCGCGCCTGCCGCGTACAGCCCGACCAGGTCGCGCAGCAGCAGCGGTAGTGACCAGCCGTCGAGCAGCAGGTGGTGCGCGGTCAGGATCAGCCGGAATTCGGTGGGTGCGACGGCGACGAGGACGAATCGCACCAGCGGCGGATCGGCCGGGTCGAAAGCCGTTTCGCGTTCGGCTGTCAGGATCTGCGGCAGTGCTGTCTCGGAGGCCTCGATGCGGCGCCAGTGCACAGCGGATTCCGCCGGAATAGCCTGCGCGACAACACCATCAGCCGTTCGGGTGAACGCCGCCCGCAGGTTCGGATGCCGATGCAGCAAGTCCGCCGCGGCTCGCCGCAGCCGCGCCTCGTCGACCGGACCGGTGAGCGTCATCTCCGACTGCGCCGTGTACACATCGAGGTCGCCCGCGGCGAGCTCGGCGTGGAACAGCAGCCCCGCCTGCAACGGCGCCATCGACCAGACGGCCTCGATCGGTCCGTAGCGTTCGGTGAACACGTCGAGGTCCTGTTGGGTCAGGGCGACCAACGGGGTGTCGGACGGGGACAGTCCCCAATCTTGTTCGCGTGCCGCCGCTTCCGCGATTTGCCCGAGGGCCGCCGTCCACTCGTCGAGGAGTTCGTCGACGTCATCACGATCGAGAATCCTCGCGGCATAACCGATCTGCACGGCGAGGGTCCGCCCGACGGGGGTATCGACGATGCTGATGTCCAGAGTCAGCGCGGCGGACGCGGGCATGTCCGGATCGAACGAGCCCTGGTGGTCGAATTCCTCGTCGGCGGGAATCCAGGCGAGCCCGGACAATGCCGAGATGTCGACGCCCGCCCGGCCGAGGTTGTTGAAACTGATCTGTGGCGCGGGCAGCGAGGCCAACCGATCGGCGGTCGCCGGGTTCAGGTATCGCAGCATGCCGTAGCCGATTCCCTTGTCGGGCACGGCTCGCAGCTGTTCCTTGACCGCCTTCACCGCGGCACGTGGATCGGTGCCGTCGATGTCGAGGTCCACCGGGTAGGCGCTGGTGAACCAGCCGACGGTGCGCGACAGGTCGGCGCCCGGGGCGAGTTGCTCTTCGCGCCCATGGCTCTCGAGCAGGATGCGCGCGCCGGAGTGGTCGACACCGCGCCGGGCACGCCAACGTCCCAGTGCGAGAACGAGGCCCGCCAGCAGAGCATCGTCGGTGGTGGCATGCGCGGCGCGGGGCACCGCATCCGTCAGAGCGGTGGTCAGCTCGACAGGCAGCGCCAGCGTCAGCCGCTCGACCGTGGCGTGCACGTCGAGCGCCGGGTCGAGAGGTGCGCGCCCGAGCAGCGGTTCAGGTCGCGACCCCATCCGCTGCCACAACGCCAGCTCGTCGGCACGGCCGCCGGCGGCAGCGGAGACGACCTCGGCCCACCGGCGCATAGATGTGCCGACCTCGGGCAGTTCGACCGCTCGCCCCGCACCCACCTGCTGCCACGCGGAGACGAAGTCGGGGAGCAGGATGCGCCAGGAGACACCGTCGACAACCAGGTGGTGGATCACGATCAGCGCGCGCCCGCGCGACGCCACGCCGGGCTCGGGCAGCAGGCAGACGATCTGCATCATGACGGCATCCACCGGGTTCAGCGTGGCCGAAGCGTCTTCGAGGGCACCCTCCACCAATGACGTGAAACCCGCAGTGCCAGGGGCATTATCGGCACCGAACGTACGCACCGACACCAACTGCTCGGCATCGATCTCGCCGGGCGTCAACGCTTCGAGGTGCGCCGCACTCAGGCGTGCACGCAGCATGTCGTGCCGATCCAGAACGGCTCGGACGGTGGCGATCACGTCGGCCGGGCGCGCGTCGCCGGGCAGCTCGACCAGCAGCGACTGCGCGAACCGGTCGCTAGTGGGACGGTCGAGGTACCAGGACACGATCGGCGTGCGCGTCACCTCGCCGATGCCACCGCCGGGCAGCTCCTCGAGACCCACCCGTCCGGCGCCCCCGGCCACGGCGGCCAGCCCACGAACGGTGCGGTGCTCGAAGATGTCCCGTGCCGTCACAACCACGCCTGCGGTCTTCAATCGCGACGCCAGTTGGATCGACATGATCGAGTCACCACCGCGCGCGAAGAACGACTCGTCCGCACCCACCGAGGCCACACCGAGCACCTCGGTGAAGATCCCCGCGATGGTCGCCTCCAACTCGCTCGCCGCGGCGGCCACCGCCGAATCCGGCACCTCGGCACCGGGTTCGGGCAGGGCGCGTCGATTCACCTTGCCCGTCGAGGAGACCGGCATCTCGTCGAGCACCATGAGCACAGCGGGCACCATGTGGCCGGGCAGTGCGCCCGAGATCTGGTCGCGGATCGCGGCCGTGTCGATCGTTCGCCCCTCGGTGGCCACCAGGTAGCCGACCAACGTCGGTTGCCCGGCCTGGCCACGCCTGCTCACCGTGACCGCAGAGGCGACGTTCGGGCAGGCGACCAGCGCCGCGTCGATCTCGCCGAGTTCCACCCGCTGACCACGGATCTTGACCTGGAAGTCGGCGCGGCCCACGTATTCGATGGTGTGCTCGGCGCTCCAGCGCACCAGGTCACCGGTGCGGTACATCCGGGTGCCCGGTGCACCGAACGGATCGGCCACGAACGCGCCCGCGCTCGCCGCCGGCCGATTCAGGTAGCCGCGCGCCAGCGCATTGCCCGCCAGGTACAGCTCACCGACGACGCCGACCGGTACCGGCCGCAACCGGCTGTCGAGCACGACGGCGCGCACCCCGCGGATCGGGGTGCCGATGGTGATCGGATCACCGGGCTGCAACTGGGTGCTGACGCACACCGCGATCGTTGTCTCGGTCGGCCCGTACACATTGTGGAAGCGGCGGCCCGGCGCCCAGGCGGCGACGAGTTCGACGGACAGCGCTTCGCCGCCGATGGTGAGCATCTGCAGCGCGTCGAGACCCTCGGGCCGCAAGGTCGCCAGCACGCTGGGCGTGAGGAACGCGTGCGAAACCCGGTGCGTGCGAATCAGTTCGGTCAGTTCCGCACCGGCGAACACCTCGGCGGGCGAGACGACCAGGGCGGCACCCGCCGCGTAGGCCATCAGCGATTCCATCATCACCGCGTCGAACGCGGGCGCGGCGACCTGCAGGACCCTCGATTCTCGATCCACCTGATAGTGCTGGTGCTTCTCGTGCGCGAACGCCGACAACCCCGCGTGTGTGACGACCACGCCCTTCGGCTTGCCCGTCGAGCCGGAGGTATACACCAGGTAGGCGACATCGTCGAGGCGTGCCGCCTGGAAGGTGTGATCCGTTGGCGCGGTCGACAAGTCGGCAATCACTCGGTCGTCGTCGAGGCACAGCCAGTCGACCGTGTCCGGCAGTGACGAGCGCGCCTCGTGCAGAGTCACGCCGAGCGTGACGCCGGAGTCCTGGGCCATGTGCGCCAGCCGGTCCGCGGGGTAACGCAGATCCATCGGCATGAACGCGGCACCGGTTTTCGCGATCGCCCACAGCACCACGTGATAGGCCACTGACCGCGGAACAGCAAGGGCGACATAGGTTCCCGGAGCCGCACCCGCTCGCGCCAGCAGCACCGCGAGCCGATCGGATCGCCGGTCGAGTTCGCCATAGGTCAGGGTTTCGTCGGTACCGATCAGCGCGGTCGCCCTCGGGTCCGCGGCAGCGTCGGCGAGCAGCGCGGGCAGCGTTTTCGGCACCACGGCGGTCTCGCGCCCGACAGGGAGCAGGTGTGCGGTCTCCTCGGGGCACAGCAAGTCGATGGCCCCGACCACGGTGTCCGGCCGCGTGGTGATCGTTTCGAGAATCCGCAGCAGGCGGTCGGCGAACCGCGCCGCCGTGGCCCCGGTGAACAGGTCGGTGGCGTAGACGATCTCACCGTCGATACCCGCGCCGTCGGCACGTTCGCTCAGCATCACCATGAGGTCGGTCTTGGCCTGTGCAACACCGGGATCGAGCACCTCGATGCCGATATCGTCGAGTTCGAACCGAGTGGGGTCGGCATGCCGGAAGCCCAGCATCACCTGATAGAGCGGTGAATACGCGGTCGACCCCGCCCGGTCCAGTATCTCGACCAGGCGCTCGAACGGTACGTCCGCGTGAGCCAGCGCTTCCAGATCCGCGCCACGCAGGTCGGCCAAGAATTCACGGAACGACAGTTGCTCGGCGACGCGGGTGCGCAGGACCACCGTGTTGACGAACATGCCGACCACATCGTCGAGTTCGGGGCGGCCACGACCGCCGACGGGGGTGCCGATCGAGATGTCGTCGCTGTGTGCGGTGCGCGAGAGCAGAATCGTCAGGGCGGCGTGCAGAACCATGAACACCGTGGCACCTTCGCCGTGCGCGAGTGCGACGACGGCATCGCGCAGACCCGGCTCGATCGTGAAGGCGACGCTGCCACCATCCATCGACAGGACCGCGGGCCGTGGGCTGTCGGTCGGCAGGGCGAGCAGTTCAGGTGCGTCGGCGAGAATCCGCTGCCAGTAGGCGATCTGACGCCCAGCCAGCGAAGTGGGGTCGTCCTCGGCGCCGAGGAATTCGCGCTGCCAGACCGCGTAGTCGGCGTAGTCGACAGGCAACGGCGGCCACAGCGGCGCCGAGCCGGTACGACGAGACCGGTAGGCGGCGAACACATCTCGGGCAAGCGGCCCCATCGACGCACCGTCAGCGGCGATGTGGTGCACCACCAGGACCAACACGTGGTCGTCGGCGCCCGTGCGGTACAGACGTACGCGGACCGGCGTGTTCGTGGCAACGTCGAAACCCGACTCGACCGCATCGCGCAGCCGCTCTGCCAGCACCGTCGGATCGTCGATATCGGCCAGTTCGATATCGGCGGCGCCGACCATGCTGTCGTGGACGAACTGATGTGGTTGTCCGCCCACTGCGGGATAGATCGTGCGAAGGGTCTCGTGTCGGGTGACCACATCCACCATCGCGGCGCGCAGCGCCGCCACATCGAGCGGTCCGCTCAGCCTGGCCGCGAAACCGATGTTGTACGCACCGGACTCGGGATGGAGCTGATTGAGGATCCAGATACGCCGCTGGGCGGCTGCCAAGGGAATTTCGGACCGGTGCCGGCGACGGGCCAGCGGCACCGACGCGTGTTCGTCGCGCATCGCGATTCGTTCGGCGAGCTCAGCGACGGTCGGCGCGTCGAAGACATCGCGTACACCGACGCGCACGTGCAGCGCGGCCTCAGCACGGGCCGCTACCTGAGCTGCCGACAGCGAGTTCACGCCGAGCTCGAACAGGTCGGCAACGACACTGACCTGGTCGGCACCGACGATCTCGGCGACGATCTTCGCCAGTACCGCTTCACGGTCTGTGCGGGCGACGAACTCTGCCAGCATCGTCGCGCGCGTCGCGGCGTTGTCCGCGTCGGTGGCGATGAACCCGTCCGCATCGTCGAAGGTCATGTG
Source organism: Nocardia sp. NPDC055165 (assembly GCF_053606985.1). Taxonomy (NCBI): domain Bacteria; kingdom Bacillati; phylum Actinomycetota; class Actinomycetes; order Mycobacteriales; family Nocardiaceae; genus Nocardia; species Nocardia sp. NPDC055165. The sequence continues at coordinate 13,258 of NZ_JBSGSS010000009.1, read as the reverse complement.
CGACAGGGCCGACCTGTTCACCTTGCCGTTGGAGCTGAGCGGCATGGTGTCGAGCACCTGAATTCTTGCCGGCACCAGGTAGGACGGAAGCAGTCGGGTGAGACGTTTGCGGACCTTCGGCTCGGAGAGGGTCGCACCCGGTATCGGCGACACATACGCCGTGATCCGGTCAGCGGAAACGATCGCGATTGCTCCGGAGATCTCCTCGATCGAGCGCAGCGCGGCCTCGATCTGCGCGGGCTCGACCCGTTGGCCGTGGAATATCGCCTGGAAGTCACTGCGGCCCACATACTCCAGATCCCCGGACCATGACCAGCGAACGAGATCGCCGGTGCGGTAGAGGCGGTCCCCTGGCTCGCCGAACGGATCGGCGACGAACCGACCGCAGGTGAGGTCCGGCCTGCGGTGGTAGCCGCGAGCGAGTTGGACGCCCGAGACGTACAGGTCGCCGACAACGCCGACCGGTACGGGCCGAAGCCGTGCGTTCAGCACGTACGCAGACATTCCGGTGACCGGGCAACCGATCGGGACCGCTTGCCGTGCCGGAGAATCCGCCGGGCAGCGGTAGGCCGTCACAACTTCTGCCTCGGCGGGGCCGTACCAGTTGACGACCTCGGCCCGGTCGAAGCACTGTCTGGCGCGTACGGCGGTGCGCTGGGCCAGCGCCTCACCTGCCGCGAACACATAGCGGACCGACGGCAGGCGCGTCGTGCCGGTGTGCTCGAGCAGCACCTCGAGCATCGACGGGACGAAGTGCACGGTGCTGACCTGCTCCTCTGCGATGATCTCGGCCAGGTAGGCGGGATCGTGGTGGCCGCCGGGTTCGGCGACGACGATCTGCGCACCGATCTGCAACGGCCAGAACAACTCCCACACCGCGACGTCGAAGGTGATCGGGGTCTTGTGCAGCACCACATCCGACGCGTCGTGCGGGAATTCGCTTTGCGCCCAGGCCAACTGGTGGGCGGTGGCGGCATGGGTGAGCGCGACGCCCTTCGGTGCGCCGGTCGTGCCGGAGGTGAACAGCACGTACGCCGTGTTGCCGGCGCGCAGCGGTGCGCGACGTTCGTCGTCGCCGACCGGGCCGCCGGGGCGCGCGCTCAGGTCCAGCTCGTCGAGACGGACACGCTCGATGCCGTCGGGCAGGGAGCTCTCATCACCGGACGTGGTGACGAACAGCAGTGGCCGGGCGACCGACAGGACGTCTGCCAGCCGGGCGGTGGAGCGGTCCGGATCGAGCGGAACGACGGCGGCACCGGACTTCACGACGGCGTAGACGGCGGTGATCAGGTCGATCGAGCGGTGAATCGCCACGGCCACGGTCGTTTCAGGGCTCGCGCCGAGATCGATGAGGTGGCGGGCGAGGCGGTTGACGGTGTCGTCGAACTCGCGGTAGGTGAGAGCGCGGCCGCCAGGGACTCGGACGGCGACAGCGTCCGGGGTCCGTGCGACCTGCTCGTCGAAGGCGTCGACCAGCGTGCGGCCCGCGCTCACCAGTGGTGCGTCGTGGGGGCGCAGCAGCCGATCGCGGGTCGTGTCGTCGGCGAGGTCGATCTCGCCGGCGATGACCCGCTCGTCGGCGGTGACCGCGTCCAGGACGCGCCCGAACTGTTCGGTGAACCGGCGCGCGGTGGCGTCGTCGAACAGGTCGGTGGCGTAGGTCAGGCGCAGATTCATGCCCGCGATCTCGTTGTGCGGACCCCGGTCCTCGGTGATCATGAGCAGCAGATCGCAGATCGCCGCGTCGGCGCCGACATCGATGCCGCCGACCTCGAGCCCCGGTACCTCGAGCTGGGCGGGCGCCATGTTCTGGTAGGCGAGCATCACCTGGAACAGCGGCGAATGTGCCGTCGAGCGCGCCGGATTCAGCACTTCCACCAGCCGTTCGAACGGAACGGCGGCATGATCGAATGCCTCGATGTCGGTGCGCCTGGTCATGTCGATCAGGTCGGCGAACCGCTGGTCGGGGCGGACACGGGTGCGCAGGACCAGCGTGTTGACGAACATGCCGACGAGGCGATCGAGGGCTCGGTCGCCGCGGCCCGCGTACGGGATGCCGATGGCGATGTCGTCGCTGCTCGACAACTGCGCGAGCAGGACGGCAAGGGCGGTGTGCACCACCATGAACGGGGTCACGCCGCTGCGTCGCGCCAAGGCCGCCACGGCTTCGGCCACCCGGGAAGGCACCACGGTGTGGACGGTCGCGCCGCGGTGGGACCGCTCGAGCGGGCGCGGGCGGTCGGTGGGCAGCGCGAGCACATCCGGAATCCCCGCGAGTTGGGTACGCCAGTACAGCAGGTCGCGGCCCGGCGCGGAGTCGGGTGCCACGAGCAGCTCGCGCTGCCACAGCGCGTAGTCAGCGAATTGCACGGGTAGCGGCGCCCATTCGGGCGCGGCACCGACCCGGCGTGCGCGGTAGGCCTCGATGATGTCGGCGGCCAGCGGCGCCACCGAGTAGCCGTCGCAATTGATGTGATGCACCGCAAGTGCCAGTGCGTGCGCGGTTTCGGTGAGCCGGAACAACGCCATGCGCAGCGGGGCGCCCGCCGAGACATCGAAGCCGGTGCCGAAGAACTCTGTCAGCCGTGGGAGCAGTTCATCGGCGGACACCGGGTGCACGGCGAGATCGCAGGACGCGACGACGTCCTCGGCGGTCAGTACGACCTGCGCGGGGGTGCCGTCGTGGGCCGGATAGGTGGTGCGCAAGATCTCGTGCCGTTCGATGACATCGCGGAGCGCGGCCGTCATGGCCTCGATGTCGAGTTCACCGTCGAGGCGGATCGACAGTGGCACCACGTAACTCGCCGACTCCGGGTCCAGTTGGTTGAGCAGCCACATCCGGCTCTGCGCGGGCGAGAGCGGGATACGCTCGGGCCGCGGTTTCGCCACCGGTCCCGCGACATCGCCGACGGCGCGCTGCTGTTCGATCCACCGCGCCAGTTCCGCCACGGTCGGCGCTTCGAAGATGGCGCGCACGGGAATCGTCACGCCGAGGACTTCGCCGATGCGGCTGAGCACGCGGGTCGCCAGCAGCGAATTGCCACCGAGGGTGAAGAAGTTCTCGTCGGCGCCGACCCAGGGAGTTTGCACCAGTTCGCCGATCACGCCGGCGATGGTCTCCTCCGCGATCCCGCTGGGAGCGCGGTAACGGGTTGCGGCGGCGCGGGTGTCGGGGGCCGGGAGGGCGCGGTAGTCGATCTTGCCGTTGGGTGTGAGCGGGATCGTGTCGATCCGAATCACCTGGACGGGCACCATGTACGCGGGCAGTCGCGACAGCAGGTACGTCCGCAGCGAGTCGGGGTCGATCGCCTCGTCGCTCACGGCGTAGGCCACCAGGATCTGCCCCTCGGCGACCGTAGACACCCGCACGACCGCGGCATCGATGTGATCGTGGGCGAGGAGCGCGGCTTCGATATCGCCGAGTTCGACGCGCAGGCCGCGAATCTTCACCTGGGAATCACGGCGGCCGACGTACCGAAGTCGACCTGCCGTGTCCCAGCGGGCCAGGTCGCCGGTGCGGTAGAGGCGTGCCCCCGGCGTCGAGCCGAACGGATCGGCCACGAACGCGGTCGCCGTCAGGTCCGCGCGGGCATGGTACCCACGGGCGAGCTGGATTCCGCCGAGATACAGCTCGCCCGTTACGCCGGCGGGGACGGGCCGCAGCCGTGCGTCGAGCACGTGCGTGACGGCATTCGCCTCGGGCGTACCGATCGACACGACAGGTCCGTCGAGCTCGCCGATCTCGTAGGCGGTGACGCTCACGGCCGCTTCCGTCGGGCCGTACAGGTTGTCGACGCGTGCTGCGCTGAGGTCGCGGAACCGGCGAACGGTCGCGGAGTCCAACGCCTCACCGATGCACAGCACCTGGCGGACGGCGGCGAGATCGTCCGGGGTCGCGATCTCGAGGAACGCCGACAGGAGCGAGGGAACGAAGTCGACCACGGTCACGCCGTGACGAGCGATCAGCCGTGCGACGGCGGCGGGGTCGGTGTGATCGTCGCGCCCGGCGACGACCAGCGCGGCACCAGCGGTGGGTGCGGTGAACAATTCCCACACCGACAGGTCGAAGGTCGCGGGCGTGCGCAGCAGCAGCACGTCGTCGGTGCCGATCCCGTAATGGTCGGTGAGCCACCGGAGTTGGTTGACCACCGCCTCGTGGGAGAGTGCCACACCCTTGGGGACACCGGTCGACCCGGAGGTGAAGATGACGTACGCCAGATCCTGCGGGCGCAGCGGCCTGATCCGATCGGCGTCGGTGACCGGCATGGTGCCGGTCGTGGGCGAGGTGAGATCCGACAGACGCCAGACCGGTGCCGGTGCCGTCAGGTCGATGTCGTCGCCGGTCAGCACCGCGTCGGGTCGCGCGGTCGCGAGAACCGTGCGCAGCCGGTCGACGGGGTGATCGGGATCCAGCGGAAGGTAGGCGGCACCTGCCGCGTGGACGGCGTAGAGCGTGGTGAGCAGCTCGACCGAGCGGCGCATGGCCACGGCCACCACGCTTCCCGGCCCGATACCGCGACCGATCAGCCCTCGTGCCAGCGCGTTCACCTCGGCGCCGAACGCGGCATAGGTGAGCGCGTCCCCGCTCTCGCCATCGATCACCGCAGGGCGTTCGGGCGTCGCCGCGACCTGCTTCGCGAACAGATCCGCGATCGTCGCGCCGTCGGAGGGCACGTCGGGGCCGGACTCGCGTAGCGCCAGTTCGTCGAGTTCACGCGGGCTGAGCAGCGGCAGATCACCCACGGGCACATCGGGATCGGCGACGACACCGCGCAAGATGGCGACGAACCGCTCGAAGATCGGCATGATTGTGGCTTCGTCGAAAAGGTCGGTCGCATACCCGAATTCGACCTGCATGTCACCGGGAGCGCCGTGCGCATCGACCGTGTCGACCAGGGTGAGATGCAGGTCGTACTTGGCGACACCCGGCTCGACGAGGTCGGCCGCCACCGTGAGCCCGCCCAGGCGCAACGTCGGAATATCGATGTTCTGGAAGGAGAAGCCGACCTGGGTCAGTGGCTCGTGTGCGGTGCTGCGCGGCGGATTGAGGACCTCCACCAGCTGTTCGAACGGAATCGCGGCATTGTCGAACGCACCGAGATCGCATTCGCGGGCGCGCTCGAGCACCTCCGTGAACGGGGCCGCGGGATCGACCTGTACCCGCAGCACCAGCGTGTTGACGAACATGCCGATCAGCGGGTCGAGGGCGGGCTCTCCGCGCCCGGCGACCGGCGTGCCGACCGCGATGTCGCCGGTGCCCGACAGCCTTGCCAGCAAGATCGCGAACGCCGCATGGGTGACCATGAACAGCGTCGAGTCGTGGCGCCGTGCGAGAGCGATGATGTCGCGGTGCAGGTCGGCGGGAATCGCGGCCGACATGGTCGCCCCGCGGTAGGACTGCTGTGCGGGACGCGGCCGATCGGTCGGCAGGTCCAGCATCTGCGGTAGGTCGGCCAGTGCCGCGAGCCAGTACCGGATCTGGCCCGCGGTCACACTGGTCGGGTCTTCCTGCACGCCGAGGTTTCGCCGCTGCCACAGCGTGTAGTCGGCGTACTGGACCGGCAGGGGCGCAAAGGCAGGCGCTTCGCCCGCCGTTCGCGCCCGGTAGGCCACGGCCAGGTCGGTGGCCAGCGGCGCGAGCGAGGATCCGTCGATGGCGATGTGATGCGCGGTGAGCACCACGGTCCATTCCTCGGTGGTGGTGCGCAGCAACGTGATCCGGAACGGGACCTCGGTGCTCACATCGAAGCCGAGGGCGGTCTCACGCGCGATCTGTTCGGCGATCTCGGCCGCGGCGACCTCGCGGCGCTGGAGCTGCGGTGCCGATTCCATGGGCAGGATCTGCTGCCATGGACCGCTGTCGCTGTCCGGGTAGCGGGTGCGCAGCGTCTCGTGCCTGGTGATCACGTCGGCCAGTGCCGACCGAAGAGCGTCGACGTCGAGCGGGCCGGAGATCCGCACGACGACAGGCACGTTGTAGACCGCCGCCGAGGTATCGAACTGGTTCAGGAACCACATTCTGGTCTGCGCGGGCGAGAGCGGAATCCGATCCGGACGCTGCTGTGGCACCAGCCGACGATGGACTGATCCCCGATCAGCCTGTCCACCAGCCGCATCCAGCTCGCGGGCGAGCGCGTCGACGGTCGGCGACTCGAACAGCGCCCGCACCGCGATGTCGGTGCCGAACACATCGGACAGGCGCGCCGCGACCTTGGTCGCGGTGAGTGAGTTGCCGCCCAGATCGAAGAAATTGTCGAGCGCACTCACGTGCGCCGCGCCGAGCACATCGCGGTAGACGCCGGCGACGAGTTGTTCGGTGGGCGTGCGTGGCGCGATGGCCTGGGCGGTCTGCGGGAACACCGGCTCGGGCAACACGGCGCGATCGAGTTTGCCGCTGGCGGTCAGCGGGAATCGGTCGAGCACCATGCACACATCGGGCACCATGTGCGCCGGCAGCCGATCGCGCGCGGCGGCGCGCACCCGCTCCGCGTCCACGCCCGCGCCGACCAGGTAGCCGACGAGCCGGTCGGCGCCCGCGCTGCCGTGGATCACGACGACGGCGTGGGTCACCGCGGGATCCTGGGCGAGTACGGCTTCGATCTCCCCCAGTTCGGTGCGTTGCCCACGGATCTTCACCTGATGGTCGGCGCGGCCCAGATATTCGATGGTCTGCTCCGGGGTCCACCGGGCGAGGTCGCCGGTGCGGTACATCCGGGTGCCCGCACCACGGGGATCGGCGACGAAACTGGCTGCTGTCACCGTGGGCCTGCCGAGGTAGCCGCGCGCCAATTGCACACCGCCGATATACAGTTCGCCCGCCGTACCGACCGGCACCGGCCGCAGCCGGGAGTCGAGGACCTGCGCGGAGATCCCGCGAATGGGCCCGCCGATGGTGATCGGCCCCTGGACGGGGATCGGGTCGCTGATCGCGACCATGATCGTGGTCTCGGTGGGTCCGTAGCCGTTGAACAGCCGACGCCCCGGCGCCCAGGTCGCGCCGAGCTCGGCCGTGAGAGCTTCTCCACCGGAGACCAGCACCCGCAGGCACTCCAGGTTCTCCGGCGACATCGAGGCCAGCACGGTCGGCGTCAGGAAGGCATGGGTAACCCCTTGTGCCCGAATGAGTTCCGCCAGTTCGGTGCCCGCGTAGACATCGGGTGGGGACACGATCAGCGCGGCGCCACCGGGGTGGGCGAGCAGAATCTCCAGCATCACCGCGTCGAATCCCGGACCGGCGGCCTGCAGGACCCGCACGGTGGGCTCGACGTCATAGCGGTCCTGTTGTTCGGCGGCGAAGTTCGCCAGCCCCTGGTTGGTGACCTCGACACCCTTCGGAACACCGGTCGTTCCGGAGGTGTAGATCACATACGCCACGTCGCCGGGGTGCACGGGCCTGCCACGGTCGGCGTCGGTCACCGGCGCGGACGAGTACCCGGCGGTGATGCTGCGCGAGACCGGGTCCGCGACCACCAGCAACGTCCACGGCCCCTCGGGCGCAGCGCCCTCGACTTCGGCGCTGGTCAAGACCACCCGGGGCGCGCTGTCGGCGAGCATCGAGGCGACCCGATCCCGCGGGTTGCGCGGGTCGATCAACACCAGGGCGGCACCGGTTTTGGCGACGGCCCATACCGCGACCACGAAATCGACCGAGCGCGGCAGGACCATCGCCACCACCGCACCGGGTCGGGCTCCGTCGTCGAGCAGACGCCGGGCGAACCGGTTCGACAACGCGTCCAGCTCCGCGAAGTCCAGGCACTGTGCCCCGGACACGACAGCCGTACCCTCCGGCGAGATCGCGACACCTCGGGCCAGCAGATCCGACAGCGCCACGCCGGGTACCGCGTCGGCGCCCCGAACCGGATGCAGCACAGCGCGTTCGGCGTCGGACAGCAGTTCCACATCGCCCACCGGCACAGCAGGGTTCGCCACCACCGCGTCCAGGATCCGGCCCAGCCGTGCGGCCATCTGCTCGACGGTGGCGGGGTCGAACAGGTCGCTCGCGTAGTTGAGCCGCACCGCGACATCGCCGGTGCCCGCGGCGTTCGCGCCCACGGTGACGACGAGGTCGACCTTCGCGGGTTCGGCGCCGGGATCGACAACGTCCACCGTGAGATCGGGCAGGACCAGTCGAGGCAGTTCGGTGTTGTCGAAGGCCAGATACACCTGACACACGGGCGCGTAGGCCGCCGAGCGCCGCGGATCGAGCTCTTCCACGACCCGGTCGAAGGGCAGCTCGCCGTGCGCGAAGGCATCGATGTCGATGTCCTTGACGCGTTCGAGCAGGGCCGTGAACGACTCCTCGCCGCGAATCGGCGTACGCAGCGCCACGGTGTTGACGAACATTCCCACCAGCGGAGCCAGATCCGGCTCGCCCCGTCCGGCCATCGGGGCGCCGATCACGATGTCGCCGGTTCCCGACAGCCGGGCCAGCAGAACGGCGAGTGCGGCGTGGACCACCATGAACGGGGTGACGTCCGCGGCGCGGGCGAGTCGCTCGATCTCGGTGTAGGTCCGGGCGGAGAGCTGCGTGGTGACGGCCTCGCCGCGCATCGAACGGCGAGCGGGCCGGGGCCGGTCGGTCGGCAACTCGAGCACTGCGGGCGCATCGGCCAATTGGGTTGTCCAGTACCGCAACTGGTCAGCGGCGAGCGAATCCGGATCCGCTTCGTCGCCGAGCAGGCGACGGTGCCAGTCGGCGTAGTCGGCGTACTGCACCCGAGGTGGCACCTGATCGGGTGCCGTTGCCTGCGACCGTGCCGCGTAGGCGGCGGCGAAGTCGGCTGCCAGCGGCGCCAACGACGTACCGTCACAGCAGATGTGGTGCAGGACGAGCACCAGCACATGCGTGTCGGGGCCGATCGTGAGCAAGTCCGCGCGCAACGGCGGGCGGGCACAGACATCGAAGCCGGCGGCCGTCAGCTCGCGGATCCGGCCGGCAAGCCGGTCCTGCCCGAGTTGTTCCGGGACACAGTCGAAGTCGGCCAGAGCCGCCTCGGCCGACAGAACCTCCTGCATACCGTGACCGTCACGGGCGGGGTAGCGCGTTCGCAGCGCCTCATGGCGATCGAGGACATCGCCCAGCGCCGTGCGCAGTGCGGCGGGATCGAGTCGCCCGGTCAACCGCAGGACCAGCGGAATGTTGTAGGCGGCGGACTCCGGGTCGACGCGGTTGATCAACCACATCCGATGTTGCGCGGGAGCCAGCGGCAACAGGCCGTCGCGCGCGATCGGTGTGAGTGTGGGCCGCACCCGGCGCCGTGCCCGGCCCACGCACGCGGCGAAGCCTGCCACCGTCGGGTTGCCGAACAGATCACGCACCGACAGTGCGCATTCGGTGGCATCGGCGACCCGGGCGACGGCGGCCGCCGCAGTGAGGGAGTTGCCGCCCACCTCGAAGAAATTGTCGAACGCGCCGACCCGGTCCATCTCGAGCACCTCGGCGAAGACGTGCGCGACGGTCTCTTCGGCATCGGTGCGCGGCGCGAGATAGCTCGTGGTGCTCCCGGCTGCCGGTTCGGGCAATGCACGCAGATCGAGTTTGCCGTTCACCGTCAGCGGCAGTTCATCGACGACCAGCACGACGTTGGGGATCATGTAGTCCGGCAGCAACGAACCCGCCTGCGCGACAACGGCATCGACATCGCAGTCGGCGCCCGCCGGTACGACGTACCCCACCAGACGCGCCGTGTCGGTGCCTGCTCGATGCACCACCACCGCGGCCGCGGCCACCGCCGGGTGGGCCAGCAGCGCGGCACGGACTTCATCGAGTTCGATGCGGAACCCGCGCAGCTGTACCTGCTGATCCGCACGCCCGCGGTATTCGAGAGCGCCGTGGTGATCGCGGCGGGCCACGTCCCCGCTGCGGTACATCCGCTCCCCCGGCGCACCCCACGGGTCGGCGACGAATCGACCCGAACTCAATGCCGCCTGCCCGAGATAGCCGCGAGCCAATTGTGTTCCCGCTACATAGATTTCACCCCACGCGCCCACCGGCGCCGGTCGCAGCCGCCGATCCAGCACGTAGGCGCGAAGGCCGGGGAGCGCCGCGCCGATCACGCTGGGCGCGCCGGGTACCGCCAGATCGCCGCTCATGTCGGTGTGGGTGACGAACACGGTGGTCTCGGTGATGCCGTAGCTGTTGACGACGACCGGCCCCTCCGGGTTGTCCACGTACCAGGGCGCCAACGCCGCCGGATCCAGACCTTCGCCCGACAGCACGACCAGCCGCAGCCCCAGCTCACCCTCGGGCGCACCCGCCGCAAGGTAGCGCCGCTGAGCTGCGGCGAATTGGTAGAACGCCGAAGGAGTTCGGCTGAACACGGTGACGCGTTCACGGGCGACCAGGCGCACCAGTTCATCGGGCGCGCGCGTAGCCGGCGTATCGGCGACCACGACTCGGCCACCGGTGACCAGCGGGCCGAAAACCTCCCAGATCGAGTAGTCGAAGGCCACCGAGTGCAGCCATGTCCACACGTCGTCGGCCCGAATATCCAGGGCGGCACACGCATTCGCCAAGTAGGTGACGACCGAGCGGTGGCTGATCACCACGCCCTTCGGCCGCCCCGTGGAACCGGAGGTGAAAATGACGTAGGCGGCGTCGTCAGGCCGCAGTGGTGCGGTGCGCTCGTCATCGGTGATCGGGTCCGCGGCACCGTCGAGGTCGTCGTCTTGCCCGAGAACCAGAGTCTGGCCCCGACCTACCGGCAGTCCGACCTCTTCGACGATGACAACTGTCGGATCTGCCTGGCCGACAACGTATTCCAGCCGCTCCCGCGGATGGGCGATATCCAGTGGCAGATACGCGGCACCGGATTTCAGCACGGCGAGCATCGCGACGATCAGCTGGGTGCCACGCGGCAGTGCGATGGCGACCAGCGTGCCCGGACCCGCGCCACGGCCGATCAAACGCCGGGCGAGCCGGGTGGAACGCTCGTCGAGGTCCCGATACGTGATCGTCTTGTCCCCGGCGGTGACCGCGTCCGCGAGCGGGGCCGAACGAGCCTGTCGCGACAGCGAATCCACCAGCGTCTCGACCGGGGCGACACCCTCGGCACCGGCCGACTCGCCGATGATCGAGAGCTCTTGCGCGGCGGACACCAGCGGCAGTTCCACCACCCGCTCGCCGGAGTCGGCCTCGATGAATCGGTGCAGGAAATCGATGAATCGGTCGGCGTGCGCGTCGATATCGCGCTGACTGTAGAGGTTGTCGTTGCCGTGCAGCTCGATCAGCAGCGGCGTGTCCGGCCCGGTCCGGTAGAGGTTCATCTGCAGATCCTCGAGGGCGCCCGAGGTGAGCGCGTGATAGCGCCCGACGGCGTCGCCGAGACGGATCTCGGAGTCGAAGAACAAGATGTTGACAACGGGGCCGAAAGTGTTGGCGGAGTTGTCGATCGAGGCGGATTCGCGACGCAGATCCTCGAAGCGGTAGCGCTGATGACGCAGCGCGGAGACCAGCTCGCTGATCGACGCCTTGACCAGTTGCTCCACGGTGGTCGCGTCATCGATCGCGAAGCGGATCGGCACCATATTGGCCAGCATCGCCGCGGCGTTGCGGAGCTTCACGGTGACCCTGGCGCTCATCGGGACCGAGAGCACTACCTCGTCGGCACCGGTCATCCGTGTGAAGAAGGCCGCGAACGCCGCGACGACGACCTGCGCGGCCGACGCGTCGAGTTCGGCCGAACGACGATCGAGCAGCGCGCACAGCTGCGCCGGAAGTTCGCGCGCCGCAACTTCGTCCACGGTTCCCGCGCGCGCCGACCGACCGGACAGACCGGCGGGCGCGGGCAGATCGGCGACCTTGTCCAGCCAGTACTGTCGATCGGCCTCGAACCTCGTGCCCTCCCGATAAGCCTGTTCGTCGGCGGCGATTTCGCGCAGGTGCGCGGCCACCAGTCGAGCGGGCGGCCTGCCTTCCGACAGCGCGTTGTAGTGCTCGGCGACCCGGCACAGCACGCTGAACGCGCCGTAGCCGTCGATCACGAGATGGTGGGCGCGCGCGTACCACAGGTGCAGGTCATCGCTGATTCTGATCAGCCGTGTGACCGCGAGTTGATCTCGGGTGATGTCGACCTGCCGGGTGTAGTCGCGGCGCATCCACTCCAGCGCCGCGGCCATCGGATCGCTGTGCGTGCCGAAGTCGAGCACGAGTTCGTTGAACGTGATGTCGCGGTCGACGACCTGGTAGGGACGCCCTTCCACCTCGACCACCCGCACCATGAGCGACTCGGTCTCTTCGGCCGCCTCGTGCACCGCCGTATTGAACAGGGCGACGTCGATCCGCCCCGCTATCTCGACGTACTGCGCGATGTTCGTCGCCGGTCCACTATGCGCGCCGTCCGCGTACCACATGCCATATTGCGCAGAGGAAAGCGGAATAAGATCCTGATTACCGGCACAGCTCTCGACAGACTCCATGATTACCCGACCCCTCGCATGGCTATCGACCTAACACGGACCCCGAGTATGGACATCCGTGCGCTTTCCTACCCCACGTAACAACGTGTACCACAACCGCCGAATGCGGGGTCCGTTTACTGCCGAGCAGCCATACGTATTCCCCTTGCTGTTCTCAGGACCGATACGGATCCGTTAGACACCGATCCGACATCCCGCGAGGTGCGGTACCCATCCGGTTACTACCCGAAACATCTCACCGAGATTAGCCTGACAGCTAACAACCGGCATACGATTTACGGGGAACACACTAGTAACAATTCAATTCAGATCGATCACGAATCCGGACATTCCACGCGAAACCAATATTCCGAGAGCACTGCAGGTCCAAGCGATAGGTTCGCAGACACAGCACTGCCGCTCGTACTGCGGACCGATCGCCACCGTGCGATCTCCGGCCTCGATACTGCACATCCCCAGCGTGTGTGGCAAATTTTGCAAACAAATCAGCCGAACTGATCTACTGACCGAATCTACCGATTGCTGCCGCGTCGACATTCGACACTCCCCCGGAATGTCGAGAGCGAAACCAGAGCCCGGATTTGTTGGGGACATCCCGATTTTGCGCGTGTCGCGCGGCGGATATACCAATTCGGTTGCCACCAACATTTGGGGCTTGACTCAATAGTGAGACCATTTGACGGCGCGAGACATACTGGACATTCCCCGAATAGCCGAAAACGAGGCAATCGGTATGTGACGCGCCGCCATTACGGCCGATGAGAATTCACTTTCGGCAACCATGCCGCGACTGCAACGTCACCTGGCCCGCACAGACGACAACGGGCCCCGCCGACAAGGT
>NZ_JBSGSS010000008.1:0-365423 GCF_053606985.1 Nocardia sp. NPDC055165 | reverse complement strand
GACAGGCCCGGCAGTGTCGCGGACGCCATCCGCTCCGAGCCATCGCGACAGCGAGCGGCCCGCCTCGGGTAGGTGCCACCGAGGCGGGCCGCTCGTCTTCCGTTGAGTGCGCGCCGATTCGATCAGCGGCCGTGGTCGACCTGATCGAACGGCAATCCTCGATCGGCGGCGGCTTCGCGGGGCATCCCGAGGACCCGCTCGCTGATCTGGTTGCGGGCCATCTCGGTGCTGCCGCCCGCCAGGCTCCACGCCTGGCGCATCAGGTAATCCTGTCCGGCTTGGCCGCTCGCGGCATCGTCGGCGTCGAAGCCGGTAGCGGCGGCGGCGCCGGCGATCCGAACCGCCATGTCCGCTTGCAGCCACGAATTCCGGGCGCTGAACAGCCGGACCATCGATCCGGCCGCGGGCACGAACTCACCCGCCGCGATACCGCGGGTGATGTGGCCGATCAGCTGATCGTGCACCATGTTCAGCGCCCGCGCCTCACCGAGATCCTCCCTGACCCGCGGGTCATCCAATTGCCCGGTCCGCCTGGCTGATTCGATGAGGCCGGAGATGTCGCGCCCACTGTGGGTCTGGATGCCGCTGGAGTAGGGCGACGCGCCCCCGACGGCGCTGCGCTCATGGAACAACTGCCGGTTCGTGGTTTCCCAGCCGCCGTCGACCTCGCCGAGCACCGCCTCCGCGGGCAGCACGACATCGTCGAAGAACTCCTGGCAGAACTCCCGAGACCCGTCGACCTGGGTGATGCGCTGGATGGTGACACCGGGCGCGCGCACCGGAACCAGGAACATGGTGAGCCCGGCATGTTTGGGCACCGACCAATCGGTGCGGGCCAGGCACAGCCCGTAGTCGGCGGCGTACGCGCCCGAGCTCCAGATCTTGGCGCCGTTGAGCACCCAGGAATCGCCGCGGCGCTCGGCGCGGGTGGTGAGCCCGGCCAGGTCCGAACCACCGCGCGGTTCGGACAGGAACTGCACGAGCAATTCCTCACCGCGCAGCACCGCCGAGAGGTGGGTGCGCTTCTGTTCCTCGGTGCCCTTGTCCAGAATTGTCGGCGCGCAGACGGTCAGGGTCGGGATGTTGAGCGCCAGCGGCATCTCGTAGGCGCGCGACTCCTCGCTGAACACGCGCTGGTGCTCGGGTGTCAGGCCCAGCCCGCCGTACTCCTTCGGAAAGCAGATGCCGGCGAAGCCGCCGTCGTAGAGGATGCGTTGCAGCTGTTTGGCGCGCTGCCAGGATTCCTCGGACTTGCTGGTTTCCCCGTGCTGATTGGGCGGTGCGGGCTCGAGGTTGTCCGACAGCCAACGTCGGGCGCGGAGGCGGAATTCGTCGACGGGCTCCAGCTCGGCGGTGCTCGGTTCGGTCATGCGACCTTCCTGTCCAGGAGATCGGTGAGGCGACGGCGATGTTCCTCCGGCGTCCCGTACAGCGCGCGCCCGAGGGTGACCCGCCGCAGATACAGATGCATATCGTGTTCCCACGTCACCCCGATGCCGCCGTGGATCTGCACGCAGTCCTGGAGCAGGCCGGGGACGACGGCCCCGATATAGGACTTCGCGACGCTGACCGCCTCGGCGGTTCTGGTCGGGTCGCCGTGGAACGCGTTGGCCGCGGCCCAGGCGGTGGCACGGCAGGCCTCGAGCGAGGTCTTGTGTTCGGCCGCACGATGTTTGAGCGCCTGATAGGACGCCAGCTGCCGGCCGAAGGTGTAGCGGTCGAACATCCACCGCACGGTGAGTTCGAAGGCGTGCTCGGCCGCGCCGGTCGACTCCGCGGCGGTGAGCGCCGCGGCGACCTGCACCTGGGTCTCCAGCGCGGCGGCGGTCTCGCCGGGATAGCGCTGAACGACGGCGTCCTCGCCGACCACGACATCGACCAAGGAGACTTTCGCGGTGCGGCGAACGAGGTCGAGAGTCCAGGTCGGGGTGACGGTGACGCCCGGTGCGTCCGCGGCGATCAGCACCTGGACCGGCCCCTGGGGACCGCGCGCGGAAACCAGCAGCACGTCCGCTTGATCGCCGCACTCCACCCGATCCTTGACGCCGGAGATCCGGAAACCGGTGCCCTCTGGCACCGCGACGGTATCCACCGCCGCAGGCCCCAACCCGTGTCCGGGCTCGTAATGGGCCCAGGCGGCGATGGTTTCGCCACTGAGCACCGCGGCGAGCAGGTCCGCGAAGCGGTTCTGCTCCCTGACCAGCGAGGTCAGCACGGCACTGGTGGTGATGAGCGGGCCGGGCGCGCAGGCCCGCCCGAACTCCGTCGCGACCAGGGCGAGATCGGCCATCGGCACCGCCGAGACCGATCCGCCGCCGAGCCGCTCCGGGACCAGCGGTGCGGTCCAGCCGAGTTCGGCGCCCTGGCGCCACCATGCGCGGTCGAACCCGACGCCGGAGGCGGCGAGGCCGCGCACGACGTCGAGCGGAACGGACTTGGCGAGGAATTCGCGCGTGGTCGAGCGGAACAGCCGCTGGTCGTCGGAGAGCTCGAAGTCCATCAGAGTGATTCCCAGACAGTCACTTTCATGGCTGCCGGGTCGATGGCCGGGCTGAGCGTGAAACGCCCGTCGGCGGAGCGAACCTTGATCTCCTTCAGTACCGCACCGGCATCGCCGTCGATGAGGTAGTCGGCCTGATAGGTGAATTCCGGGGCCTGCCCGCCGACCGGTTGGGCACGGAATCGGGTGCACGACTCGACGCCGGGGATCGACAGCATGTCGGGAATGTGCACCTCGGTGTACCAGGTGTTGTATTCCTCGTCCATGCCCGCGCGGGGACTGGAGAAAACGATCAAATGCATGGCAATGCCCTTCGGTTGTTCGAGTGCTCAGCTGATGTGCTGGGCGGCATAGCGTTCGGCCCATTCCGCACGCGGCCGAATGGTCAGGTCGACATCGAGGGCGTTGTTCCGCAACGCCGCGACCGTCGCCTGTTCGCGGGGGATGTGGGTGAAGGGATCCCAGTTGAGGAATCGGCAGGCGTTGCGCCAGGTGATCTGATGGATGTCGCTGTCGTCGGCGCCGGCGCTGTTGAGTTCTTCCAGCACGAATTCCGGCGCATCGGGGAACAGCGAGTCCGAGTGCGGGTAGTCGCATTCCCACGCGATGATGTCGATCCCGATCTCGTGTCGCATCTTGAGCGAGTTGCGGTCGGTGACATAGCAGGCCATCACGTGCTCGCGGAACACGTCGCTCGGCATCCGGCCGCCGAAGTCGCGGCGCAGCCACTTCTGATTGGTGTAGTGGCGGTCGGAGCGGTCGAGGTAGAACGGAATCCACCCGATCCCACCCTCGGACAGGGCGACCTTGAGGCCGGGATAGGTGCGCAGCGCCGGTCCCCACAGCAGGTCCTGGATGGCGATCTGCGACACCGTCGGCGCCAGGCACATGAGATTGTCGATCGGCGCGTTCGGCGCCAGGCGAAGCGCCCCGAAACCCTGCCCGATGTGCAGGTTCATCACGAGTCCGGTATCGGCGAGCGCCGCCCACACCGGACCCCAGTACTCGCCGTCGTGGTAGGAGGGCAGCCCGTCGATGTGCGGCAGTTCCGGCATCGTCACGCCACGGAACCCCTTGGCCGCGACCCGGTTGATCTCGGCGACGGCCAACGCGGGATCCCACAGCGGCAGAATCGCGTTCGGGATGAACCGGCCGGGGTAGGCGGCGCACCACTCGTCGATGTGCCAGTTGTTGTAGGCCGAGATCACCGCGATGGTGATCTCGTCCTTGAACTGGCTCAGATGCCCGGCGCTGAATCCGGCGAAGGTCGGAAAGCACATCGAGGACAGGATGCCGTTGGCATTCATGTCCGCCACCCGGCTGTGGATGTCGTAGACCCCCGGTCGCATCTCGGCGTAGCGGGCCGGATTCTTGTCCCACTCTTCCTTCGGCCACCCCACTACCGCGTTCAAACCGGTGACGCCCACCGGTTTACCCCGATAGACCCACTGATCGACGCCCTGGTCGTTGGTGATCAGTTTCGGGATGTACTCGGCGTGCTTGCTGGGCGTGTGCCGGGCGAACATATCGGCCGGCTCGACCACATGGTCGTCGATGCTGACCAGGATCATGTCAGAGAAGTTCATGGAGGATTCCTCGAAGTCAGGCGAATTCGGTTAACGCAGTTGGTCTTTCATGACCTTGCCGGTGGCGTTGAGCGGTAGCTCGTCGAGGAACCGCACGGATCGGGGAGCCTTGTAGCCGGCCATTCGGTCGCGGGCCCACGACACCAGTTCCGCCTCCGATACCGGGCCCTTCGCAACCACGAAGGCGCGGCCGACCTGCCCGAGTCGTTCATCGGGCACACCGACGACAGCGACCTGGGCCACGGCGGGGTGCTCGAGCAGAAACGCCTCGACCTCGGCCGGATAGGCATTGAAGCCGCCGACGATGTACATGTCCTTCTTGCGACCGTTGATCCGCAGGCGACCGTCCAGGTCGAGGCTGCCGAGATCGCCAGTGTGCAGCCATCCGTCGGCGTCGATGACCGCCGTCGTCGCGTCCGGATCGTCGAAGTAGCCCTGCATGACGGAGTAACCGCGCACCAGCACCTCGTCGTCCTCGGCGATGCGCACTTCCACACCCTCACACGGGGTTCCGACGGTGGTCGCGACCTGCTCGAAGGTATCGCCGGGCCGCGACGCTGTCGCGGTTCCGGCTTCGGTGAGCCCGTAGCCGGTCATGATCGACTGGAACGGCAGTTCGGTCTTGACCCGCCGGATCAGTTCGACCGGGATGTCGGCGGCCCCGGTGACCGCGGCCCGCAGCGACGACAGATCCCGGGTCGCGGGCGCGTCGAGCAGGGCGTGATACAGGGTGGGTGGGCCGGGCAGCATCGTCACCCGTTCCCGTTCGACGAGCTCGAGCACCTGTTCGACGTCGAACACCGGTACCGGCAGCATCGTGGCGCCGCGGATGAGCGAGCTGATCAACCCCGCCTTGTAGCCGAAGGTGTGGAAGAACGGGTTGACCATCAGGTAGCGGTCGCCCTCGCGCAGATCGGCCAGATCGCACCATTCCGCGTACAGCCGCAGGGTCTGTCGGTGATTCATCATCACGCCCTTGGGGCGACCGGTGGTGCCCGAGGTATAGATGATGTCGGCGATGTCGGTGCCGTTGACCGCCCGTTCGAAAGGCTCGCCGTCGGCGAGGAAATCCGATTTCAGGTCGATCACCGGCACGCCCTGCGGGCCGGTGTAGTCCGTCCCGAGGAAGCCCTGTTGCACCAACAGCAGCTTGGCGCCGCTGCGCCGCACGACGTCGGCGGCTTCCTCGGCCTTGAACCGGGTGTTGATCGGGACCAGCACGCCGCCCGCGGTGACCAGACCGAACGCGGCGATGATCCACTCGGCCGAGTTGGGCGCCCAGATCGCCGCCCGATCGCCGCGCTCGATGCCCGCCGCCGCGAAAGCGCCCGCGGCCTTGCGCACCCGGTGGGCGAGATCGATGAAGCTCAACCGCTGTGGCCCGTCGACGATCGCTTCGGCAGTGCCGAAGCGATCGGCGGCGCTCAGGACCATCTGCGGGATGGTCTGCCAGGTCATACCTTCAGCAGCCTCGCGAGATTGCCGCCCATGATCTTGGCCTGATGCTCCAGGCTCAGATCCTTGATCTCGTGGATGTAGCGTGCCGGTTCGGCCAGGCCCTCCGGGTGCGGGTAGTCCGAACCGAACAGGACGTTGTCCACCCCGAGCAGGTCGGCGATCCCGCCGAGGTCCTCCTCCCAGAACGGGCTGACGAAGATGCTGCGCTTGACCGCCTCGACCGGATCCTGATGGCCGAAGCCCTCCGGCGCCTTCTTGGCGACGTCGGCGAGGTTCTCCAGCAGCGGCGCCAGCCACGACGCGCCGTTCTCGATGACCGCGACCTTGAGTTCGGGGAAGCGGAACAGCGCGCCGTGGCACACCCACGAGGCCACCGCGTCCTGGATCGGACGCCATTCGGTGGTCATCCGGAAGGTGTTGGTCTGGAACGGCAGCATCTCCAGGCTGGAGCCCTCCCACTCGGCGTTGTGCCGCGAGTAGCCGCTGTCGGAGGAGTGCATGGTGACGAGGATGTCGTGCTCGACCACCCGCTTCCAGAACGGGTCGAACTCCGGCAGCGCGAACGAGCGAAGCCCGCGCAGACCGGGGACCGGGGCCGGGCGCACCAGAATCGCCTTGGCGCCGTGCTCGACGCACCAGTCGAGCTCCTCGATCGCCTTCTCGACGATCGGCAAGCTCACCACGGGAACGGTGAAGATGCGGTCCTTGTAGACGAAATTGCCGTCTTCGCCCCAGGTTTCGAGCAGCCACCGGTTCAGCGAATGGATCACCGCGTGGATCAGGTCGGGATGGTGGCGCATCCGTTCCTCGACGAGGCTGGCCAGCGTGGGGAACATCAGCGAGCGGTTGAGCTGCAGCTCGTTCATGAGCTCCAGGCGCGCGCCCGGCTCGCGGAACGCCGGGATCGACTTCATCGACTTGCCGAAGATCTCCCGGCGGCTCTTACCCTCCGGGTTGCCGTTCTTGAAGTAGTCCTCCATGGCGCCGGGACGGGCGACGACCTCGAAGGTGGGGTTGGGAATGTATTCGCTGATCTGGCCGAGGACCGCGATCTTGGTGCGCCCGTTGACCTCGACGTACTTGATGGTCCCCTCGTACTCGGCAGGGAGGAACTTGGTCAGCGCCTCCTTGGTTTCGTAGAGGTGATTGTCCGCGTCGAACAACTGATACGGCAGATCCAGCTGCGTCATGAGAGCCTCCTTGTTGGTTAGTGAGAATCATATTCTCACAAGATGCGCATGGCAATATTCAGTCGCTACATTTGCGTCCAGACGGCCTTGGTCTGCAGGTAGGCCTCCAGGCCCGCCTTGCCGGACTCGTAGCCCCAGCCCGACTGCTTGTATCCACCGAAGGGCATGGAGTGGTCGAAGACCATCTGGCAGTTCAGCGAGATGGTTCCGGCCTGCAGTTGTTTGGCCAGTCGGTGGCCACGGCCGATGTCCTTGGTCCAGACGGTGGCGGCCAGACCGTAGGAGCTGTCATTGGCCATCGCGACGACCTCCTCTTCGGTGTCGAAGGGCAGGACCGTGACGATCGGGCCGAAGATCTCCTCGCGGTAGAGGCGGCTGGTGGCGGGGTCGACATTGGTGGCCACGGTGGGGTGCACGAAGTACCCGGTTCGATCGAGACGCTGACCGCCGGCCACGAACTCGATGCCCTCGGATTTGCCCTGATCGACATACCCCAGCACCCGGGTGAGCTGCTTGGCGCTGATCAGCGGGCCGGCCATGGTGCCCTCTTCCCTGGGCCCACCCATCTTCATGTTGTCGGCCAGGTTCGCGATGCCCGCCACGACCTTGTCGTAGGAGCCGCGTTGCACGAAGACGCGCGAACCGCACACACACGCCTGACCCGAATGCACGAAGGCGCCGAAGCCGGCCATCATGATCGCCATATCGAGATCGGCGTCGTCGAAGATCAGCACCGGCGATTTGCCGCCGAGTTCGAGGGTGATCTTGTTGAGGTTGCTCGCCGCCGAGGCCGCCACGATCGCCCTGCCGACCTCGGTGGAGCCGGTGAAGGCGACCTTGTCCACGTCAGGGTGTGCGGTGATCGCCGCGCCGGTGGTGTGTCCGTAGCCGTTGACCAGATTGACCACGCCCTCCGGTACGCCGGCCTGGGCCAGGAGCCGGTCGAGTACCAGCGCCGAAAGCGGAGTCTCCTCGGCGGGTTTCACCACGCTGCTGCATCCGGCCGCGAGGGAGGGGGCGACCTTGGCGCAGTAGTTGAAGACCGGCCCGTTCCACGGGAAGATCAGCCCCACGACATCGTAGGGCTCCTTGAGGGTGTAGCCGTGCTGCCGCGATTCCACGCCGGTGAGCCCGCCGGCGTTCACGTCGTGGGCGATGCCGTCGATCTTCGTGCACCAACCGGCGTAGTAGCGGAACCATTCCGAGCCGATGCCGACGGTGAGCGCGGCCTGGTTCTGTGGGATTCCGGCGTTGGCCGATTCGAGGTCGGCCAGCAGTTCGGTGTTCTCGTCGATCAGATCCGCGACGCGCCAGAGGATCTTGGCTTTCTCGCTGCCCGCCAGGTTCTTCCAGATGCCGGATTTCGACGCCGCTTTCGCCCGTGCGACGGCCTCGTCGACAGCTTCGGAGCCGCCGTCGGTGAATTCGGTGAGCTGTTCCTCGGTGACGGGATCGACGACGGGGATCGCGTCTCCGGTGCCCGGTCGGTTGCGGATCTCGTCCAGCACAGTCTGCACGGTCATGGCGTAACTCCTCGCATGTCAGCGGTGACTCGAGCGCAACGGATTCGGTACGCGGAATGCACCGTCGTCGCAAGGTTAGGCGCATAACCATCGAGGTGTCCAGACCCCAAATCGGCTCCGGTGAGGAACGGGGAAGCTAGGTGGAAGCCCGCACGATGAGGCGGGCGACATCGGTCGGCTGTGGCGCGGGCGGTGCCGGATATCCCAGTTCGGTGAGGACAGCGGCGATCGCGGCATCGGCCACCGCGGCGGGGATGTACTCCACCGTCGTCAGCGGCGGATCACACAGCGCCCCCATGGGATTGGCGTCGATGCCGATCACGGCGAGGTCGTGCGGGCAGCGCAGACCCGCCTCCCGCAGACCGTGCAACACCAGACCCGCGATCTCGTCGCTCTGCGCGCAGACCGCGGTCACCCCGTCGCGCACCCACCTGGTGACCAGCTCGGCCGCACCGCTCGCGGTCACCTCGTCCACGGTGATCGGCGGCAGATCGTGCGCACGCGCGGCGTCGACGATTCCCTGGAGCCAATAGTCGCCGAGGGCACGCCATTTGGCGATATCGGTGCGTCCGAACGCGATCCTGCGATGTCCACGCGAGACCAGGTGGCCGACGCGCATCGCCCCGACGGTGAGCAGGGGATCGCCGAGCGCGGGCAGCAGCCCGATCTCGATCAGGGGAACCTTCGCGGCGCGCACCTTGCCTCGCGCGTCGCTGCTCAACGGGAACAGGCTCACCACCGCGATCGGATCGAGATTGTCGATCGCGTCGATGATGCGTTCGTAGTCCTCGGTCTCGAAGATCTGCACCTGGAGCAAACCGTACTGCGCGAGCGCGGCGGCCATCAGGCTGCCTGCCTGAATCGGCATGTCGCCCACCGCGACTCGCGGCAGGATCGACAGCACCACCCCGCTCTCGCCGCGCGCGAGATTTCGGGCGGCGACATTGGGGCGATAGCCGAGTTGTCCGGCGGCGCGGTAGACCGCCTCCCTGGTACGTGCGGAGATTCGTTTGCCCGCGGAGTTGTTCAGGACGTAGCTGACGGTCGCGGTCGACACGTTCGCCAGCCGGGCGACGTCGGCGTGGGTGGGCCGCGCACTTTTGCCGACACTCGTCGCGTCAGGATCGGGAGCGGCCATGCACTCATGATGGCACCGTCACCGGGGACCCGGTGTGTAGGGGCCGCCGTACGGCGTGGGAACGGTCAGCGGCCCCACCGGGGCCTGCTCGGCGGTCTGCAAGGGGTCGACGGGGGGTGGCGGGGGAACGGGGTCATCGGCCGGACGCGGAGCATTGCGAGCGCCGCGCGGCATGAGGGTGGGATCCGGATCGGTGCAGTCCGCGTGCAGGTAGGGCTGCGCGTAGTCGGGGACCGAGCCGGCCCGCCGCGGCAGGTTGTAGTCGCAGGCGTAGCGGGGGTAGATGCTGGCCAGTGCCCAGACACCGCCGTCGTGGAACGCCGAGGACACCGCGTCGAGGGCGGATCCGGCGCGCTGGCGGGGAAAGAAGAACTCCTCGAGGGCGGGAATCCGGGAGTAGGCGACCCGCGAGACGGTGACGAGATTGCCCAGCAACTGCACCATCGTCGGTGAGTTCTGCGCGAGGATGGTGTCGAGTTCGGTCAGCAGCGGTGGTGTCTGCGCCAGCAGTTGTTCGTAGCCGCCGGTCATCGACGCCATGCCGCCCGTCACCGCGGCGAGGTTCGCCGAGGTGTCCCGCAGGACGGTGCGCCCGTCGTGCAGGGTCGCCAGCACGACTCGGCTGTTGCGCAACAGGTTCACGGTGTTGGGCAGCACCGTGTCGAGCGTGGAGATGAGGAACGTGCCACCGTCGATGATGTCGGCCAGTTTGTCGGGCCCGGCCGGACCGACACCCAGTTCCCGCGAGATGGTCGCAAGCCGGTCGGGATCGATCTGGGCGAGGGTGCCGCTGAGGCTTTGCAGCATGTCCGCCATCGGCACGGGGGTGGCGGTGCGATCGGCGGTGACCAGCGCTCCGTCGGTCAGATACGGGCCGTCGTTGCTCGCGGGCAGGAAGTCGAGATACTGCTCGCCCGCCGCGGACAGGGCCGCCGCCCGCACCTGCCCCGACACCGAGATCCGCACATCCTCGTCGATGGCGGCGACCGCGATCACCTTCTGGTCGACCACCCGCACCGAGTCCACGCGCCCGACCCGCACGCCACGCAGGGTCACTTCCTGCCCCGGCAGCAGCCCGCCGGACTGGGTGAGTTCGACGCGTACCCGATACGGGTGATCGAGCGGATCGACGCCGAAGGTGGACAGGACCAGGTGCGAACAGGCACCGGTGAGGATGGCGAGCAGTCCGACCAGCGAGACCACGGACCGATGCCGGTGCGCGGCCCGGACGACCCCGACTAGCGCGCGGGCCGGTGTTTCCATCCGGCTCGGCCGGGGTGTCGTGGTCATCGTGGTGCTCCTGCCAGCCGGACGCCCAGCCGATCGATCATGTGCTGGAGCGAGCCGACGAAGGCGGTCCAGTCGGTGATGTCAGGGGCCCGGCCGCCGACACCGCCCGGATTCGCCGGGTCGGGAATCGCGAGCTGGGCGACATCGACCGCGACGTGCCCGTTGGGACCACTGATCATCTTGAGCACGATCTTGATCATCTCGTTCACCGAGTCGAGGTCGGCCTCCGGATTGAGGGCCGCGGCGTTGAGCCCGGCGGCCAACCGGTTGATGTTGGCGGCCATGCTCGTGGTGTTGGTGCCCGCGACACTGGGGAACCGCGCGAGCTGGGTGGCGATCGTATGGACGCGATCGACCAGGGTGACCAGGGAATCGGTGTTCTCGGCGAGGACCTCGACGGCCGGTCCGGCCGCGGCCACGGTGTCGGCGAGGGTGGACTGCTGGGCTGCCACCGTCGCGCTGAGATCGGCCGCGCCGTGCAGGACACCGTTGATCTGGTCGGTGCGATCGGAGAGGCCGTGCAACAGTGTTCGGGTCTCGTCGAGCAGTGCGGCGAGCCGGTCACCGCGGCCACCGACGTGCTCGCTGAGCGCGGCGACGACGGTGGTGAGGTACTGGATGGTGCCACCGTTGACCAGAAGCGATGCGCGAGTGAGCATTTCCTCGATCGTCGAGGCCGCCGAAGTCGACTCGAGCGTGATCGCGGCACCGTCGTCGAGTACCGCGCCGCCGGGCTCGACGACCGGCGGCGGCTTCATCGCCACGAAGACGTCGCCCATCGGGGTGGCCGACCGCAGCTGCGCCGAGGTGCCGACGGGCAACCGGACCGACGAGGTGATGCGCAGGGTCACCAGGGCGGTGTAGTCGCGGGCCGACATGGACTCGACCTGACCGATATCGGCGCCGTTGAGCGTCACTTTCGCCTTCATGGGCAGATTGAGCGCGTTGGAGAAGGTCGCGGTGAGGGTGTAGGTGTCGCCGCCGAGCCCCGGTGCGGGCAGCGGCAACTGGTCCAGTCCCACGGCACATCCGCTGGTGGACAGGGCGAGTGCGACGGCGACCGCGAGTCGCGGCGCGATCCGGGTGCGAGGTGTCATCGGCCGCTCTTTCCCGCGATGCCCGCCAGGATGGCGGTGATACCGAAATCCGGTCCCATATCGCGCATGGTTCCGGTCGCGCAGCCCTGGTTCTGCAGTTGGAGCAGGTTGCAGATCTCCTTGACCATCTGACCGTCGAGCAGCAGTCGGTTGATGTCCACCACGGCGCGCAGCGCGCGGACATTCGGGTCGACGGAGTTGTAGGCGTTGTCGACGACCATCGGGAACACATCGAGGAACTGGGCGAGGTTGTAGTCGTAGGCGGCCAGGGAACCGGTCACCGTGTTCGCGTTGGTGGCGAGACCGGCAATGGTGCCCTGGTGGCGTCGCAGCAGTTCGGTGACCTGGCCGATGATCCGGTTCAGCGCGGCGCCGGTCTCGCCGGAACCCAGCTGTTGTTCGGCCAGGAAATCGGTGAGTTGTGCGACGGCGCCGCCGAATTCGCGCAGCGTCCCGTCATTGCGCGCGGCTGCCGCGGTGAGCTCGTCGAGGTTGGTGACGACGGTGGTGATCGCGTCGCGGGTGGCGGCACCGTTGTCCTGGCCCTGTCGCAACGCCCGGGAGAGCTCGCCCAGGGCCGCCCGCATCTCGTC
The DNA here is from genome assembly GCF_053606985.1 of Nocardia sp. NPDC055165. Lineage (NCBI taxonomy): Bacteria > Bacillati > Actinomycetota > Actinomycetes > Mycobacteriales > Nocardiaceae > Nocardia > Nocardia sp. NPDC055165. Next base: position 353,048 of record NZ_JBSGSS010000008.1, on the reverse strand, counting down.
GCCGTTGCCCGTGGTCGCGGCGGACCCCAGATCGATCAGGTCGGCGACCGGTCCCGCGCCCTTGCCGTCACCGCCCAGCGAGGTTGACAACTTCTGTGCCATCGACAGCAAGGCATCGAACTCGACCGGCGACTTCGTGCGGGCGGTACCGAGCACCGCTCCCGAGGGCAGGGTGGGCCCGCCACGATAGACCGGGGTGAGTTCCACGTGACGGTCGGTGAGCAGCGAATCCGAGATCGTGACTGCCTGCACGTCCGCGGGTAGCTGAATCGCGCTGTCGATTCGCATCTCGACGACGACCTCGGTGCCGCGGGCCTCGATCCGGACGATCCGCCCGACCTTCATGCCGAGCACCGAGACCGGGTTGCCCTCGTAGAGGCCGTTGGCATTGGCGAATTCGGCGGTGATGACAGTGGTATCGGCCTGGGAACCGACCGAGCAACTGGTCAGGCAGGCGGCGGTCGCCGTGATCGCGGCGAGTTTCAGGGTGGAGATCAGGGCTTTCATCGACAGTCCTGGTGATAGGGGGCGCGGCCGTTCTCGACGGCGACGGCACTCAACGCGCACATCCACGAGTTGACGAAGGCGCCGTCGGGGGCGCTGGCATTGAGTTCGGCACCGGTACCGGTGGCGTTGGCGAACATGCGCCAGGGGACCGGGAGGATCTGCAGGATGTTGCGCAGCAGGTCGTCGTGGCCCGCCATCATCGCGGTCATGTCACGCAGGTCGGTCAGCAATTGTTCGACCTCGGCGTGGTCATCGACCACGATCGGCTCCAGCCGCGCGACCAGCGTGGTGATCGCGTCCAGTAGTCGACGTAGCGCGTCCTGACGGGCGATGATCTGGCGCAGCACCGTGCCGCCCTGACCGACCACCGAGGCGAGTTCGGCCTGCTGGGAACGGATCACGGTGCTGACCTGGTCGGTACTGGTGAGCAGCGTGCCGATTTGGTCGCGTCGGGTCGCGATGGTGGTCGACAGGGACCGGATATCGCGCAGGATGCCCGGCACCAGCGACGGCATGCCGTCGAGTCCGCGCGACAGCGAGGTCATCGACTCGGCGATCTTGTCGGCGTCGAGTTGGTCGAAGGTCGTGGTCGCGTCCTGCAGCGCGGTCTCGAGGTCGTAGGGAACGGTGGTCTGCGACAAAGGAATTCGATTGTCGCGCAATTGCCCGCTGCCCGACGAGCGCAGTTCGACATAGCGCGAACCGAGCAGCGTGGTGAGCTTGATCGCGGCCGCGGCATCGGCGCCGAGGGCGACCTCGTCGTCGACCGACAAGCTCACCTCGACGTGGTCGCCGGCGAGCCGGGTGCCGGTCACCGTGCCGACGGGAATGCCCGCCCAGGTCACCGGGTCACCGGCGGCGATTCCCGCGGCTTGCGCGAAATCGGCCCGCACCGTGCGGGTGCCGAGGTTCAGCGAATTGACCACGACCAGCACGAGCAGCGCCAGCACCACCGAGAGCACGGCGATGAGGCCGGTTCGCAGCGACTTGTCGGTGGCGATCGCGCCGGAACCTCGGCGCGTCGAGACGCGGGCGAGCAGTGGTGTCTTCATGGGTCCTACCTACAGATCGCGGAGTGCTGGGGCCGACCGGTCGGGGAGGCGCCGCCCAGAATCTGCGCGATCACCGGATCGATGCCGGGGATGATGCTGAAACTGATATCGCACACATAGGCGTTGACGAAAGCGCCCGCGTCGGTGGCCCGGATCATGGCCTGGAACAGCAACGGAATATTGAAGCCGAGGAAGGCGAAACGTTGGTTGCCGTCGACGAAGTGCCGCGCGAAGCCGGGTTCGCGGTTCATGAACTCCGCCAGCGACGGACTCGCGCCGTCGACCACCCCGGCGGCGTCGGCCACGACGGTGGAGATCCGCGCGGTCTGGTCCAGCAGCGTGTCGCGGCGGGATTCGAGCGCGTCGAAGATCTTGCGGGTCTGGGTGAACGTCGTCTGTAGTCCGGCGCTCTGCCCAGCCAGCGTGGTCATCACCGCCGACAGGTTGTCGATCAGGGTGCCCAGGATCTGGTCGGGCCCGGCGAAGGACTGGACCAGGGTCGCGGTCTCGGTGATCAGGGCGGCGACCGCGCCGTCGTCGCCCTGCAGGGCGCGGATCAGCGCGGAGGTCAGATTGTCGACGTCCGCCGGGTCGAGGGCGCTGAACAACGGCTGGAATCCGTTGAGCAGCCCCGACAGATCGAAACTCGGTTCGGTGCGCTCGAGGGGGATCCGCGCGCCGGGCGCCAGCGCCGTTGGGTCGCCGGATTCGGCCCTGCTCAACCCGAGATAGCGCTGTCCGATCAGATTCTGATAGGTGACCGAGGCGATGGTGTTGGCGTAGACGGGCTGATCTCGCTGAATCCGGAAGCCGACCTCGGCGTCGGGACCATGGATGCGGATGGAGTCCACCCGGCCGACCTGTACTCCGGCGACCCGGACGTCGTCGCCGACGCGCAGTCCCGAGACATCGCTGAACACCGCGGAATAGGCGTGCGTGTCACCGGTGACATCACGTTGCAGGGTCACGCGGACCATCCAGATCAGCAGGGCGGCGACGAGCAGGAAAGCGGTCAGTCCGGCGAGGTCGCGTGTCATTTTCACCGTGGTTCTCCGGTGGGTGGTTGGGCGGGCACTGTCAGGCCGAGCAATTCGGCCAGGCTCGCGGCTTCCCTTGGTAGACCGAGGCTTTCGGCCACAATGTCGCGCTGGGTGAGCGTGTTCACCGGCTGGTCGGCGGCGCCGATGACCGCCGGGCCCGCGGCGGGCCCGTTCGCGCAGCTCGCACCGGCCAGTTCGCCGTACCGTGGGCAGTCGGTCCGGGTGTACTGCTTGTGCGGGGTGAGCTCGACGATCACCTTGGCGGTGCCGCTCTGGGTCGCGGGTTGCCAGAAGTCGCGCGCGAACACCTGCGCGATCCGGGTCTGTGAGGTCGTCATCTGCACGAAATTGGCGCTGCCCGCGGCGAGTAGCTGCAGCACCGGGCCCAGTCTGGAGTTGAGGTCGATGACAGTGTCGGTCCGGTTGTTCAGCGCGGTGCCGACTGTCGTGGTGGTCGCGATACCGCCGGTGAGCAACTCGGACAGGCGGATTCGCTGCTCGGCGACGCTGAGCAGCGGAGTGACCGCGCTGTGGAGCGCGGCGAGCAGATCGGGAGCCGATTCCTGGAGTCCGAGTACCGCGTCGGAGAGCCCGGTGAGCAACGCGGTGTCGTCGGAGCCCGAGAGTTCGGCGTCGTAGGCCCGCACGATGCGCGCGAGCTGGGTGCCCGCTGCCAGCGCGTCCGCGCCGCGGCCGCGGGTCGCGCGTTCGACGGTTTCCAGGATCCCGACGGTGGGATCGGCGTCGGGGCGTCCCACCGCGTCGACGATTCGGCTCAACGCGGTGAGCGAGGTCTGCAACTGCACACTGGCGCGGCTGTGGTCCTCCGGTATCGACGCTCCGGCGCGCAGGGCGGGGCCCGGCCCGTTGTCGATGAGCTGGACCGAGGGCACCGCGAACACGTTGCTCGGGACGACCCGTGCTGTCACCGTCGCCGGGATGGTGGCCGCGTGCTCGGGCGTCAGCTCGATGCGCACCCGGTTGGGGTGGGCGCGGTCCGCGGCGACCACCTCCTGCACGCTGCCGACCAGGATGCCGCGATATTTGACGTCGGATCGTTTCGGCAACCCGTCGCCCACGTCGACCAGCATCGCGGTGACCTCGATCGTCTGCGCGAACGCGCCTTCGGATCGGGCGACCATCGCCGCGACGGTAGCGGCGACCACGGTCAGCGCGGCGATCCCGCGCACGAACAACTTGGTGTTACTCAGGTGCCGGTCATCGGACTCGAACACTATCGACATCGCGTTACCCACTGATCCTGGAGCCGGCGTCGAAACCCCACAGCGCCAACGTCATCAAAAGATTCACCGAGATCATCACCGTGATGCTGGCGCGCATCGCCCGCCCGGCCGCGACGCCGACTCCCTGCGGTCCGCCGCGCGCGTAGTAGCCGAAGTAGCACTGGATCGTGGTGGTGATGGTGACGAACACGATCGCCTTCAGCAGCGAGAACACGACGTCGGTGCCGCTGAGCACCAGGTCGAAGTAGTGGGCGTAGGTGCCGAAGGACTGTCCGCCGACGAGCCCGACGAACAGTTCGACGGCGAGGTAGTCCGCGGCCAGCGCGGCCAGGAACAGGGGGATCACCGCCACGATCGAGGCGATCAGCCGCGTCGAGACCAGGAAGGGCACCGGCCGGATCGCGATCGCGTCGAGGGCATCGATCTCCTCGGCGATCCGCATCGCGCCCAGCTGCGCGGTGAACCGGCACCCCGCCTGCGCGGCGAAGGCGATCGAGGCCATGATCGGGGCGAGTTCGCGCGTGGCCGCGGTCGCGGCGATCATGCCGGTCGCGGGCTCCATGCCGAGCAGTTTCAAGGCATTGAAGCCCTCGATGCCCACGATGCCGCCGGCGGCGGCGCCCAGGATGATCATCACCCCCGCCGTTCCGCCACCGACGATGAGCGAGCCGTTGCCCCAGGTCACATCGGACAGGATGCGCAGCGATTCGCGGCTGTAATGGCGCAGCGCCACCGGTATCGAGATCACCGCGCGCACGAAGAACGTGAACATGTGCCCGAACCGGATGACGCCGCGCCACGGCCCCGCCACCACGGCGAGCACGGCCCGCGCGCCGGGCGGGCGATACACGCTGGCCATCAGAGTGTCGTCCTCGGGAACAACATCGTGTAGATCTGGGTGAATCCGAGGTTGACCACCATCAGCACGACGATGGAGGCCACCACGGCGGCATTGACCGAATTCGCCACCCCACCCGGACCACCCCGGGTGTTGAGGCCCTTCTCGCACGCGATGACGACGACGATCACGCCGAACACCGCGGCCTTGACCATCGCCAGGTACAGATCACCCGAGGTCGCGAAGGAGGAGAAGGTCGCCATGTAGCTGCCCGGAGTCCCGTCCTGGACATAGACATTGAACAGGTAGCCGGCGAGAAACCCGACGAAACAGCTCACCGCGGTGAGCGCCATCGCGATCAGGATCCCGGCGGCCAGCCGCGGCACCACGAGCCTGCGCAGCACCGAGACCCCCATCACCTCCATGGCGTCGATCTCCTCGCGGATCTTGCGTGACCCGAGATCGGCGCACAGCGCCGAACCCACCGCCGCCGCCAGCAGAATCGCGGTGACCAGCGGCGCCGACTGGCGGATCACGGCCAGGCCACTCGCGGCGCCCGCCAGTGCGGTCGCCCCGACCTGTCCTGCCAGCAAACCGAATTGGATGGACAGGGTCGCGCTGATCGGCACGGCCACCGCCACCGTCGGCAGCAGCGAGGTCTTCACCATGAACATCGCCTGCCCGACGAATTCGTCGAAGGGAAAGCGCCGCCCCGCGATGTCGGTGACCAGGTACCGAAAGGCGTCCCGGCCGAGTTCGACCTGCCGTCCGACGGTCTGTAGCGAGGCGACCGGGTGTCGCCGGCTGTATTGCTTCGACCAATCTTTGATCTCGGTGACCGCTGATGCGCTGGGTTCCACTGCGAGCTCTCTTTCCGATATCGACGTCGCGTCAGCCCGGTGTGGGCGCGGCGAGTTCGCGAAGGGAGGCCAGGAACAGTTCGTCCATGCGCGGGCTCAGTTCGCTCAGGGTGGCCGCGCCGGCATGACCGACGGAGCCGAAGACGCGTTCGAGGGCGTCGGCGGGCGTGGTGGCGCCGATGGACAGGCACAGGCACGCCACGCCTTCGGCGCGCAGTTCCTCGAGCGCCTTCGCGGCGTCGGCCTCGGCGTAGCGGCCCTCGTAGCCGTCGTCGTAGGGGCAGCCGTCCGACAGCACCACCAACAGCCGATTCTGTGTTCCCGCTTCGTTTTTCAGAATCTCGCCCGCGCCCCGGATCCCTGCCCCGAGCCGGGTGTAGTTCGAGGGCGCGAGCTGATTGAGTCTGGCTCGACCGACAGCGCCGAAGCGCTGGTCGAAGGTCTTGATCGCCGGCAGGTACACCGCGTGGCGGCCCTCGGAGCGGAAGGCGTACACCGCGACGCGGTCACCGAGTTCTTCGAGCGTCACGGCCAGGGTGGCGGCCGCGCGCCGCTGGTGCTCGTGCACGGACAGGCCCTCCAGGTCGGCGTCGGTGGACGAGCCGGAGGCGTCGAGCAGGATCATGACGCCGAGATTGCGTTCGAGCCTGCGGTGTTCGAGGTACACGTTCTCCGGCCGCGAGTAGCCCGAACGCAGATCGACGAACAGGTCGATGAGCGCCTCGATATCGAGCTCGTCACCATCGGGTCGCCCGCGCAGCACCTTCGGGCCGAGCCCGACCCGAGCCAGCCGCCGCCGCAGCACATCGTCTTCCGGTACGCGCGCTGCCGCGATATCGGTGGGAGCGGTCAGCGGGAAATCGACGACTCGGCACCAATCCGGTTTGTACCGGTTGTTGAACACGTCCCACTCGGGATGGAGAGCGCCGCCGATTCCGGCGGCGGCGCCCGGCTTGTCGGTGTCGGTGAACACGATCCGGGTGGGCAGCGGCCGGGCGTTGGGGCCGACCATCCGCGCCCGCCGTACCGCGCTGACCGGTGCCTCGGTGCCGCCGGGCGAGTCACCGTCGGACCGCGAACTGCCCATGGCCTTGCGCAGGAATTCCATCGCCGACTTGCCGCTGAAGAGGGGATTCTCGAAGAGTTTGAGAATCTTGCTCTCCTCGGACTTCTCGACGCTGTCCTCGATCTCGTCATCGGCCTCGGGGATGTCGCTGAGGTCGAATTCCAGGCGCAGTTCGCGCTCGCTCGCTCGTCCGCCCGGGCCGGGATCCGAGGCCACCAACTGGGAGGGTTTGATGGCGCCGAACCAGGCGGGTGGCTCCTCGACCGGCGTTTTCCCCTTGGCTGCCGCGAGCGAATCTGCGGCAGTCGTGGTCGCGGGGGTACCGCAGAGCCCGACCTCGGTGGCGAGCGGAAGTCGTTGGGCGAGTTCGGTGAGGACGCGACGGCCCTCGAGAGCCAGATAGCGGCGAGCCGCCGTCGGACGCCCGCGCAAGGACCGCACCAACGCCGGATCCAGGCTCCCGGCGCCGAGCAGCGCGCTCTGTACGAGCACTTGGCGCCGCTGCTCGGCATCGGTCGCACCGCCCGACACGAACACGATCCGGCCGTTCGTATACGGGGTCCCGCCCGCCGGCAGCTCTGCGATACCCACAGACCTGCCGGCGAGATAGGTGGCCAGGAGCCTGAACCGCTCCGGCCCGTTCGGATCGTTGTCGATCATGGCCGTGGGAGGACGGCGTCGACGAGTTCGCCGAGGGCGGCGACGATATCCGCGTCATCCGAGAGCGCCTGCACCACAGCCGATTGCACGGCGGTACGCAGAGCCAACCCGCCCGCGACGAGGCCGCCGGCCAGGATGAGCATCCGGGTGGAGGACACCTCCCGCAGCGGTGAGTTGTCCAGGTTGCGGATGGCGCTGCCGACCGCGACCAGTGCCCGCGCGGTCTCGGCGTCGACCCCGGCTTCGTGGGCGATCACCTCGCGCTCGATCTCGGGCGGCGGGAAGCCGAGTTCGATCGCGACGAAGCGCTGCCGAGTCGACTCCTTGAGGTTCTTCAGCACGCTCTGATAGCCGGGGTTGTAGGAGATCACCAGCTGAAACCCAGGTGCCGCGGGCAAGGTCACGCCGAGTCGGTCGACCGGAAGTTCGCGGCGGTGATCGGCGAGCGGGTGGATCACCACGGTGGTGTCCTGGCGCGCCTCCACGACCTCGTCCAGATAGAAGATGGCGCCCGCACGCACCGCCCGCGTCAACGGCCCGTCCACCCAGACCGTTTCGCCGCCCTTGAGCAGGAAACGTCCGACCAGATCCGCCGAGGTCATGTCCTCGTGTCCGGCGACGGTGATCAGTTCGCGGCCGAGTTCGGCGGCCATGGTTTCCACGAAGCGCGTTTTTCCGCAGCCCGTGGGGCCCTTGAGGAGAAGTGGGAGGCCGCCTACGGCCGCCGCCCGGAAGACCTCGACCTCGTCGCCGACCGCCCGATAGAACGGTGCACGCGGAACATCGAGTACAGCGCTGGATCGATTGGTCATGTCAGTTTCCTTTGTCGGTGTCGGCGAAGGGAATGATCTTCGGCAATTCCGCACCGTCCGGCAGGATGAGTTTCCCGGTCGAATCTATGTAGCCGCTGTTGCGGAAGGGGACCGGCAGATCGGGATGCGGGCAGAGCCGGTCGGTGCCTTCACCACAGATGCCCATGTTGAAGTACGAGCGCTTCTGGATGTCCTCGGGCCAGGGATCGGTGTGCAGGGCGAAGAACTGCGCGGGCAGGTTGTAGCCCACGAAGAAGAAGGTGCTGACCGCCGCGAAGATCGCCAGAAAACGCGTGAACTGTTGTTTGACGAATCCGCCCTGGATCTGGTCCAGGCCACGCTCGACGATGGTCCGTCCGCGGTCGTCGGTGAAATAGCGCAGCGAGCAGAGGCCTGCCTGAACGCCGCCCCACATGAGCCCCTCGTACAGCGGCCACTGGTAATAGGTGCCGGCATTGATCGACCATGCCTGGAGTGCGCCGGGGTAGGTGAAAAGGCCCATCGGCATCAGGAACAGACCTTCGATGACGAGATCGAAGAAGAATGTCCAGACGAGCAGCACACCGATCAGCGCACCGGTGCTGATATTCGGGAAGCGCTGCTTGGCCTTTCGCATCACCCAGCAGCCGAGAATCGTGCAGAGCAGCACGCCGTAGGAATAGCCCGGTGCGTTCATCAGGATCGGCTCGGCCATCATGGCGCCCGGTTCGCCATAGGATTGCCAGCCCGGTACGTCCTGTACCCACGAGCCCCTGTTGAACATCCAGGTGTTGTAGGTACTCCACGTATTGAAGTAGTTGAGCAGGGGGTCCTGGAAGAACATCAGGCCGCAGGCCACGAACAGCATGCCGTCGAGCGTTATTCGCCGCTCACGCAGCCATGGCCGGATGATGAAGAAATACGCGCCGACCGGCAGGCCGAGCAGGATCACCGCGGTCCAGACGGTGAGAATCACCTTCATGAAAGTCGGCGGATCGCTCGGTCCGGTGGGGACGCGTTCGAAATTGGGTCCGGTGATCCAGCGCAGCCACACGTATATCTGGAGGGCGAGGATCAACCCGCCGAGGGTTGCCCAGATTTTCACCGCTTTGCTGGTGCCCTGAACTTTTGCGCCGAGGGCGGCCACGTTGCTGAGTGGCTCGGTGACGGTGGTTCCCTTTTTCGGCTCCGACGGTCCGCTCACAGCGCACCTCCTCGATGAATTGTGGTGGTCCGATGTGCGTCGATACGCTCGAAATTCGGAATGGAATCGGCGATGGCCGTGGAAGTCGATGGGGGAGTCATCGATCACGCTCCTGAAGTATCTGTACAACCTGAAATATACCACTGAGAATCTCAGATACTGAGGAGTTTCTTGGATTCGTGCCATAATCGTTGACATGGCTGAGCGGTGGACCAGGGATCGGAGACTCGAGCGCACCAGGGGGCTGCTCCTGGAGGCCGCCGAAGAAGTATTTGCCGAAAAGGGTTTCGCGGCGGCGACACTCGACGACATCGCCCATGCCGCCGGCTACACCAAGGGCGCGATCTACAAGCACTTCGCCACCAAGGAAGAACTTTTCCTGGGGGTGAACGATCGGTACATGCAGCGTTACTTCGATACCTTCACCGAGGTATTGGCGGCGGCGTCGAAGGTGGGAGCCGAAGAGCTGGACCGAGTCGGCGAGCTGTGGCGTCGGCTCGGCGCCGATCGCGGCACCGAGCACGCCGCGCTGGGGATGGAATTCACCCTGTATCTGCTGCGTAACCCCGAGGTCAGGGAACGGGTCGCCGCCCGGCGGGAAGAGACGGTGGAAGCCTTGGGGCAGTTCATCATCGAGAATCTGGACCGGCTGGGAGCGACGTCGCTGATTCCGCCGATGACGATGGCGAGGGTGCTCATCCACACGACGCCCTCCGTTGTGCTGGGCACCGAACTCGACAGCGTCGACCTCTACGGACCGATCCTCGAGATGTACATGTCCGCGATCAAGCTGCCCTGATCGCGAATCCCGGCCCCGGTCGCTCATGAGCTGCGGATCCCGCTCGGCGGGGCCATGGCTCGAGGGGAGAGGGTATTCGCCTGCGGCAGTGCGGAATTCGCCGGGGGGCGCATCGAGAGTGACACGGTGTCGAGGTAGCCCTCGAGGCCCTCGGCGCCGAACTCGCGGCCGATGCCGCTGTTCTTGACGCCGCCGAAAGGCGCCACGGGATCCATGCTGTAGGGCTCGTTGATGCCGACGGTGCCCGCGCGCACCCGGCGCGCGATCGCCGTGGCGCGTTCGATATCGGGTGACCACACCGAGCCCGAGAGCCCGTACTCGCTGTCGTTGGCGAGATGCAACGCGTGTTCGTCGTCGGCGTAGGCGATCACGCTCAGGACGGGACCGAAGATCTCCTCCTGTGCGATCCGCATGGAATTGTCCACGTCGGCGAACAAGGTGGGCCGGACGTACCAACCACGCTCGATGCCCTCGGGCAGGTCGCTGCCGCCGACGAGTAGGCGGGCTCCTTCGCGCTGCCCCAGGTCGATGTAGTCCCGAACGCGCTGCTGTTGACGGTGCGAGACCATCGGGCCGACTCGGGTCGCTGGATCGAACGGGTCACCGACGGTGAGGTTTTCGATCACACTCACCAACGCGTCGACGAATTCGTCGCGGCGATGCTGCGGGACGAGGACTCGGGTCTGGGCGACGCAGGCCTGGCCGCTGTTCATCAGCCCGGCCACCATCATGCCGGTGGCCACGGCAGAGGGATCGGCGTCATCGAGCACCACTGCGGCTGATTTGCCGCCGAGTTCGAGGCTGACCTTGCGCAGTGCCGCGCCGCAGACCTCGGCGACTTGTCTACCCGCCCCGGTGGATCCGGTGAACGAGACCTTGTCTACGCCCGGGTGCGCGACCAGGTGCCGGCCGACTTCCCGCCCGGCGGGCAGGATGCTGACCACCCCTGGTGGCAACCCGACCTGATCGAGCAGTTCGGCCATGTGATGCGCGTCCAACGCCGTCTCCGGCGACGGTTTGAGCACCACCGTGCACCCGGCGAGCAGTGCGGGGATCAGCTTGCCCACCATCAAGAACATCGGCATGTTCCAGGGAATGATCGCGGCCACGACCCCGACGGGTTCGTGGCCCACGACCACGTCCCGGCCGAGGAACCCGGCTCTGGTGTCGCGCCATCGGTAGGCGGCCGCGATGTCGGCGAAAGCGCTCATCATGATCCCGGGCAGCTTGGCGTGCGCCGAGCGCGAGAAGGTGATCGGCGCACCCATTTCGGTGGTGATCAGCTGCGCGAGTTCGTCTTCGCGGGCGCGGTAGCACCGCACCAGCTCGCGGATGATCGCCACGCGCTCGTGCGGATCCGTGCGGGGCCACGGTCCGGTGTCGAACGCCGCGCGCGCGGCCGCGACCGCGCGATCGACATCGGCGGTCGTCGGGTCGGCGACCCGGGCGATGACCTGCTCGGTGTGCGGCGAGATCACCTCGACCGTCTGGTCGGTGGCTGGGTCGACCCAGCGACCGCCGATGTAGAGCTGCTGACGTGGCGACATTGCTACCTCGGATCTGATGCGCGTATTCGGACTGCGGTCGAACGGTTTTCGCTGATCAGGGCTTCTTGTGGACCCGGCCGTCCTTCATCACGAACCGAACGTCCTCGATGGTCGTGATGTCGGCGGTGGGGTCCCCGGGTACGGCGATGATGTCGGCCAGCAGCCCGGGTGCCAGCCGCCCTCGGTCGTCGACACCGATGAGTTCGGCGCTGGTGATCGTCGCCGCGCGCAGTGCCTGCGCCGGTGTCATGCCGCGGTCGACCAGCGCCCACAGTTCTTTGGCGTTGTGGCCGTGCGGAACCGCGGGCGCGTCGGTGCCGCAGGCGATCTTGACGCCGGCGCGGATGGCCTTGCGCAGGGTCTCGCGCGCCCGTGGGAAGACCTCGGCGGCCTTCTTCTGGAGCGCGGGTGCGGCTTTGGAGACATCGAGCCCTTCAGAGAGGTAGCTCGTCGGCACCAGGAAGGCGCCCTGCTCGACCATCAGCGCGATGGTGTCGTCCTCGGCGAGGGAGCCGTGCTCGATGCAGTCGACCCCGGCGCGCAGGCAGGCGCGGATGCCCGCGTCGCCGTGGGCGTGCGCGGCCACGTGCACCCCGGCCCGATGCGCCTCGTCGACGATCGCGGCCAGTTCCTCGTCGGAGTACTGCTGCGCTCCGGCGACGGTGCCGTGCGACATCACCCCGCCCGATGCCGAGATCTTGATGACCTCGGCGCCGTATTTGATCTGGTAGCGCACGGATTCGCGGACCTGCGGCACGCCGTTGGCGCGGCCCTCCTCCACGGTGATCGGCATGATGTGCGGGGCCAGACGCTGAAACATCGTCGGATCGAGGTGACCGCCGGTCGGGGTGATGGCGTGCCCGGCCGACACGATGCGCGGGCCCTCCAGCCAGCCCTGTTCGATCGCGCGGTGCAGATCCACATCCAGTAGATAGCCGCCGGTCTTCACCATCAGGCCGAGGTTGCGGACGGTGGTGAATCCGGCGTGCAGGGTGACGCGGGCGTTCACCGAGGCCCGCAGTGTCCGATAGACCGGATCGTCCTGCACACCGTGCATCGGGTTGGGCAATCCCGAGGGATTGTCGGGCCCGCCGATGAGCAGGTTGACCTCCATGTCCATCAATCCGGGCAGCAGCGTGAGCGCACCGAGATCGATGACCTGCGCGTGGGCGGGCACCTCGACCGGGTTGATCGCGGTGATCCGGTTGTCGTCCACGACGATCACCGCCGGCGTGTGCCGCTGCCCGGTCTCGACGTCGACCCAGGCCGCGGCCCGCAACACGATGGAGCTGCTCATAGCGCGGGCTCGATCACGCAGGTCAACGACGCTGTCCCGGTGTCCGGGATGCGCGGCTGTCGCCACACCTCGATGGGAAACGACACCTGGATCATCGAATACAGCAGGTACATCAGGTTTTTGGCGTCCTCGGGCATGTCGTCGATCGAGAACTTGTCGCAGTAGGTGAGCGCGTCCTCGGCCCGTGCGGCGATCGCGTCGTAGAACCGCTGCATATCGGGCATCGTGGAGCCCAAGCGCTGATCGTAGCGTTGGGTTTCGTCAGCCAGACACCATTTCTCGGCGAACTGCTCGAGATCGCCGAATTCGATCGGCAGTAGCTGCGCGCTCATCGCTTGGCCTCCGTACGTTCGCGCTGATAGTCGCCGACCCAGTCCGCGGCGACCTTGTGCAGGTGCCGGAGCAGGATCTCCTGGTCGTTGAGCTGGAATGTCGTCACCGCGCGCGACTCGAGCATGAGCTGGGTCGCTTCCAGCGTCGAAGAGTCCTGCAGCCCATATTCTTTGAAGGTGACCGCCGCCATTTCGCGGGCGACGCGATCGCGGGGGGTACGGGCGGGGGTGAAGTACAGGTTGCCCTCGAAAATGTGAGTGTTGTGCGAGGTCGGCCAGTACTGGTAGGTGAGATACCAGCCGCCGGACCAGATGAGAATCGTGAAATTCGGCCACAGCTGGAACGAATCCAGCCCCCATGGGTCACAGCCCGCGGGGTTGAGCCCGGCCGGCATCGCACCGAGATCGGGCACGTCCCAGGGGCCGAACAGGCCACTGCGGGTGATGTCCTCCATCGGTTTACGCATCGACGCGTCGAGTTCCCAGGTCACCACCCCGGAGGTGCTGACCAGCCGGTGCGGCCCGTCGAGCTGGTAGTGCGGTGCTTCGAATCCCGCCTGCTGGGCGGCCACGGAGAAATTGTCGGGCGTCTGCTTTCCGTGCAGAATCGGCGCGTGGTAGAACTCCTGGAACGCGTCCAGGTAGAGCTTCCAATTGGCGCCGACCTCGGCCTTGTAGGAATAGCGTTCGGTCAGCTGGTCGAACGGGTATCCCTCGAGACCGGTCACCATCGGGCCCAGGAACTCCCGCAGTGTCTGACGTGGTTGCGCGGCAAGATTGACGAAGATGAACCCCGACCAGACCTCGCAGTGCACGCGCGCGAGTCCGAGGCTGTCCTTGTCCAGGTCGAAGAACTCGCTCTCCTGCTGCACGAAGGTCAGCGCGCCGTCGAGGCCGTAGCGCCAGCCGTGGTATTTGCAGGTGAACTGGCGGCAGGTGCCGGAGGTCTCCTCGCGGGGAAACTCGTTCCACACCAGCTTGTTTCCGCGATGCCGGCAGATATTGTGAAAGGCGTTGACACTGCCGTCGCGATCGCGGACCAGGATGATCGAGGAGTGCGCGGCGTGGATTTCCTTGGTGAAATAGCTGCCGGTGCGTGGCAGCTGTTCGATGCGACCGACATTGAGCCAGGCGCGTTTGAAGATCGCGTCGCGCTCGAGTTCGAAGAACTCCGGCGAGATCGAGTCCTCGTAGGACATCGGCGCGGTGCCGAGTTCGGGGTAGTGCTGGGTCCAGCTACCCTCTGCGGGCTTGGGCCAACGAGCCATGATGTACTCCTGAAAAGCGGAATCGGTGGACTATTCGATCGGTTCTTCACCGAGCACCGTGGTGCGCAACATCTCTCGCGCGGAACCCGACGGGTAGGGCGCGGCGCGGTGGATGACACCGCGGTTGTCCCAGATCACCGTGTCCCCGACCGCCCAGGTGTGGCGGTAGACGCGGTCGGGTGCGGTGCAGCGGCTCAGCAGTCCGTCGAGCAGGGCCCTGCTCTCGTCGGCGGGCATCCCGACGACGTGATCGGTCGACGCGCCGAGAACCAGCGAGCGCCGTCCCGATTTGTGCGTCCAGATCAGCGGGTGTTCCTTGATCGGACGTCGGCGCCATGCCACCAGTTGTTCGGGCGTCGGGTCCGCGTTCACCCCGCGCTGCGACGCCTCGAGCGAATGCACCACGCGCAAGGACCGCAGCGACGTCTGTTCCTCGGTGGTCAAGTCGTCGAAAGCCTTGTAGGTACTGGCGAATTCGGTCTCACCGCCGGTGGCGGCGACGGCCTTGGCGGTGAGCACGGTCGCCATCTGCGGGTACGCGTCGTCTTCGGGCGTGCAGCCGTCGATATGCCAGTCGAAGGTCGCGCGCAGGTAGCTCGCCGACGAGTTCTTGGTGGTGTCGAGGCTGACCCGATAGATGCCCTCCACCGGGTGGTGCCCGGGTGAGGTGTCCACCTGTCCGAGCGTGCGGCAGAACGCCACCTGGGTTTCGGGGTCCAGATGCAGGTCCCGGAAGACCAGCACTCCGTTCTCCTCGAGGGCCGACATCACGGTCGCGGCGACGCTGCTGTCGCTGAGCAATTGCTCGCGCCGAATGCCGATGACCTCGGCTCCGACGGCCTGGCCGAGTTTCTCGATGGTAATCGTCATGGTGGAGTTCCTTCGTGTCCTACGGCCAGGGAGCGCTGACGCGCGCGAGTTCGGCGTCGGCGCTGTCGACGGGCTTGGGTTGTTGGAAGATCTCGACGGCCATCGCGACCATGACCAGCGAATACACCAGGTGCAGCAGGTGTATCGCGTCCTCGGGCAATTCCTCGAGCGAGAACTTGTCGCAGTAGGAGAGGGCGTCCTCGACGCGCGGGAAGCACGCGTCGTAGAAGTCGATCAATTCCTGCATGGGACTGGCCAGGCGGCGGGCGTAGCGCTCGGCTTCGGTCTTCAGGCACCAGTCGACGGCGAACCGTTCGAGGTCGGCGAAGGCGGGCGGCAGCATGGTCGATGTCATCGCGCATCGGCCCCGGCGAGATCGTGCCGGTAGACGTCGACCCAGTCGGCGACGGTCTTGTGGAAGTGGCGCACCAGGATTTCCTGATCATTGACCGGGAAGTGGGTCAGGCCGGCGGTGCGGTACGCCGATTCCAGCGCGGTCTGGGTGCCGGTGAGCATGCCCGCGTCCTGGAGCGCGAACTCCTTGAAGACGACCGAGGCGACCTCGTGCTCGACCCGTTCGCGGACCGTGCGCGCGGGCTGGAAGCACAGCATTCCCTCGAACCGGTGGGAGTGGTAGGAGGTCGGCCAATAGCGGTAGAGCAGATACCAGCCGCGATAGATGAGGATCTCGATATTGGGGAAGATCTGGAAGTTGTCGATACCCCACGGCTCGATCCGGCCGGGATTCAAGCCCTTGGGCAGCTCGCCCAGCTCCGGCGACTCCCACGGGCCGACCAGGCCGCTACGGGTCACCCGTTCGATCGGATACATGAACTCCGGCGGCATCGTCCAGCGTCGCGCGCCGCCGGTGGAGACCATCCGATGTGGGCCGTCGACCTGGAAATGCGCGCACTCGAAACCCTTGCCCGGGGTGCGCACCGCGCTGGGAACCTGCTGCGAGTGCAGTCCGGGCACGTGGTAGTACTCCTGGAACGCGTCGGCGAACAACTTCCAGTTACTCTGGTTGTCGGCGCTGAATTCGTACCATTCGGTCATCTTGTCGAACGGGTAGCCATCCAGATCGGTGATCATCGGGCCGAGGAATTCCCGCAGTGTCTGCCGCGGTGTGGCGTCGAGGTTGACGAAGATGAAGCCGGCCCACACGTCGCAGTGCACCGGACTCAGGCCGAGCTGCGTTGTGTCGAGGTCGAAGAACTCGTTCTCCTGCTGGACGAAGTTCAGTGACCCGTCGAGGCCGTAGCGCCAACCGTGATACTTGCAGGTGAACTGGCGGCATATTCCCGAGGTCTCTTCTTTGGGAAACTCGTTCCAGACGAGCTTGTTGCCGCGGTGGCGGCACACATTGTGGAAGGCCTTGACCGAACCGTCGTGATCGCGCACCACGATGATCGACGCGCGCGCCACATCAAGCTCTTTGGTGAAGTAACTTCCGGTTTTCGGTACCTGTTCTACGCGACCCACATTGAGCCAGGCGCGCTTGAAAATGGCCTCGCGCTCGAGTTCGAAGAATTCCGGCGACACCGAATCCTCGAACGACATCATCGACGTTCCGAGCTCGGGATAGTGCTGAGTCCAGGTGCCTTCGGGCGGTCTCGGCCATCGATGGCGCGCGGCCGGTTCGTGGACGACTTTGCTCATGATCGTTCCTCCTGTTCGGGGTCCGGTTGCAGGGCAACGCTGTTGAACACCATCGCCAAACACAGATAGGAGCCGGCGACGAACAGCAGCTCGATCAGCTGCCGACTGTCGAAATGGAGTTCGAGCTGGGCCCAGACGGCGTCGTCGACGCGATGTCGATCCAGCAGTTGGTCGGTCATCGCCAGCAGTGCGCGCTGCACCGGCGACCACACCGGTGCCTGCGGTCCGTAGCGCACCGCCTCGATCTGCTCCGCGTCGACGCCGAGCGACGTGGCGATCCGAACATGCTGTGCCCATTCGTAATCCGACTCGCTGCGCCAGGCGACCCGCAGGATCACCAGTTCGCGGTCACGTGGGTCCACGGTGGGACGCTCGATCAGCAGACCGTTGTAGGCCAACCACGCACCGGCCAGTTCGGGGTGATGGGCCAGCACGCCGAGGACGCCCGGCATCGCCGGGGCATCGGGTGCTCCGGAGAGGTACCGATCGGCCGATTTCACGTGTCCGCGCAACATCGCGCGCGTCTTCTCGTCCCACTCCCGGACCGGCAGGGGCACCAGTCGAGCAGCGGCGGACAGGCTCATATCACCGACCCGCCGTTCACGCCGAGGACCTGCCCGGTGATGTAGCCGGCTTGCTCCGAGCACAGGAAGACACACGCGGCGGCGATGTCCTCGCCGGTTCCCAAGTGCCCGACCGGGATCGCCGCGGCCATCACGGCGCTCGCGGGCAGATGGCCCGCCGCCTGCGACTGGCGCGACATGGGCGTATCGATGCCCGAGGGCGGAATCGTATTGACCGTGATACCGGCGGCGGCGTACTCGCGCGCCAAGGCCTTGGTCATCGCGAGGACAGCGCCTTTGGACGCGGTGTAGTGCACCATGCCCGGCGACCCGCGCTGCGCACTCGACGACGAGATCGTCACGATACGACCCCATCCGGCCGCGACCATGTCCGGCACAACGGCTTGCGCGCAGTGGAACACCCCGTTCAGGTTCACGTCGACAACGCGGTTCCACGCCTGTGGCGTGATGTCGGTGAACGGCGCGAAATCGACGGAACCCGCACTGGTGACGAGGATTTCGATCGCGCCGAACTCGACCCGGACCTTGCCGATCGCCTCCCGGACCGCGTCGCGATCGGTGACATCGACCGCGCAGGCCATCGCCGTCGCGCCGGTCGCGCGCAACTGTTCGGCGACTCGCTGCGCGGCCGCGCCGTCCACGTCGAGGACCGCGACCCGATGTCCGGCAGCGGCGAACGCCACGCAGATCGACAGGCCCATACCGGAGGCGCCGCCGGTGACCACCGCAACCCGAGCTGGTGACCGGCCGCCTACCGCCGCCGAGGCCGTTGTGGCTGTGTTGCTCATATCCGTGTTCCTCTGCTCGTCGGCAAGGTGGGCCGTCGCCGGATCCCAGTGCGGGATGGCGCCGTGGTCGGCGCGGGGGAGGCACATCCTCCAGGGATGGGGTGGGTCGCGATGGACCAGCCGTCGGTGGGCTGCAGGAATGGCCGAGAAGGCTCGTTCCTTTATTAATCGAGTGCTCAATTTGAGCGAGTGATTAAGATATACGTGACGGCGCTCACCACTGTCAAGAGTCCGATTCGTGAACCGGCCTTGTCAGCGATCGCGGCCCCGCACGGCCGTAAACTGGTGAACCCCAACACCGCTGGGCGCTGTCTGACCATGAACCGCGATCCACGCGACAGACCACAGCGCCTGTCGCACGACAGACAGGTCTCCATGTGAAGCCCGAGCACAGCTCTGACGCCGAGAACTCCACATCCCGCTCCGCGCTGCTGGACGCGGCCGAGCGCATCATGCTGGAGGAGGGCTACGCCGCCGTCAGTTCCCGGCGTCTCGGTACCAGGGCCGGGGTGAATCCCGCGCTCGTCTACTACTACTTCGGCAACATGGACAACTTGTTCGTCGAACTGTTCCGGCGAGGAGCCGACCGTAGCTACGAACGTCAGCTACGGGCGCTGGAATCGGCCCAGCCGCTCTGGGCGCTGTGGGACTCCATTCATGACCAGTCGCACACCGCACTGACCATGGAATTCGTCGCGCTGGCAAACCACCGGAAGGCGATCCGGGCCGAGATCGCCGATTCCTCGCGCCGATTCCGCTCGCTTCAACTCGACGCCGTGGCCGAGATCCTCGCCGGCTACGGCGCGAGCGCGGCCGGCTACACGCCCGGCGCCCTGGTGTTGCTGATGTCGAGTATCTCCCGCTTCCTGCGGATGGAGGAAGCCTTCGACGTCGACACCGGCCACGCGGACGTCGTCGATCTCATCGAGTCGTTCCTGCGTGAAGTCGAGGGGGAGCGGCGCGACCGGGTGCGCTGAACCGATTCGCCGGATTCCGTTTCCCGGCGCTTCTCGAGTGGTACCGTCTGCGACCAGTAACACGGTTACTACTCGAGAAAGGCGCCTCTGCTCGGGGCGACGACAGCACTCATGATCACTTTTTCTGCCCGTGCGCATCGGCGCGCCGGACTGATACTGGCCGCCGCGCTCCTGGTGTCGATGGGCGGGGTGACCGCGCATTCTGCGCCGCCCGCGACCCGCGCCGACTGCCTGCCCGGCTCGGCCCCCGAATCCGGGCTACAGGGTGACGTTCCCGCCGCCGACCGTGACAGCGGTCGTTCTCGGGACGGATTCCGGTGCAACATCCGGCTACTCGGTGCCGCGGGCGGCCGGGGCGGTGGCATCACCTCGGTGACCTTCGACCACTGCGCCTACGTCGGCACATTCTTTCCCGGTGACCTACTCGGACCCGACGCCGGCGTGCAGGTCATCGATGTACGCGACCCGGCCGCACCCGTGCACACCGCCACACTGACCGAGCCCGCGATGCTGGCGGGAACCTGGGAGAGTTTGAAGGTCAACAAGGCTCGCAAACTGCTGGTCGGCGCGGGCGTGCCCTTCCTGACCGGCGCGGGTCTGCTGTCGGTGTACGACATCAGCGACTGCGCGCATCCGCGCCTGCTCAACCCGGGCACCGGGACCGATCTGTCCTTGCCGCTGCCGATCACCGCTCATGAGGGCGGTTTCTCTCCGGACGGTCGTACCTATTGGAGCTCGGGTACAGCGCCCGGCCTGCTCAGCGCGGTCGACCTGACCGACCCGGCGAATCCGCGAGTGGTGTGGCAGGGCCTGCCCGGGCTGTCCATGCACGGGGTCGGCGTCTCCCCGGATGGCAACCGCCTCTACCTGGCGAACAACCTCGGCGGGATGAAGATCCTCGACATCAGCGCGGTCCAGCGGCGTGACCTCGCACCGCAGGTGCCCGAGCTCGCCGATCTGACCTGGTCGGACGGCTGGGCGACACAGCACACCGTTCCGGTGACATACGGGGGAGTGCCCCATGTGTTCGCCGTCGACGAAGCCGGGTCCGGTGGGGTGAAACTCATCGATGTCTCCGACGAGCGGCATCCGCGGATCTCCGGCTCGATCAAGCTCGAGATCAACCAGACCGAACACCAGGACTCGCTGCTCGCTTCAGCCGGCGGTGGGTCGCTGTTCTCCTACGACGCGCACTACTGCGCGGCCGACCGGCCCGTCGATCCCACGGCATTGGCCTGCGGCTGGACCTCGTCGGGAATCCGCGTCTTCGACGTGCGTGATCCCGGAAAGGTCAGCGAGATCGGTTATTTCAACCCGCCCGCCCGCACCGGAGAACATTTCGCGCTGTCGAACTCATCGCACGCGCTGGCCTCGATCATCGGTCTGCCGCTACTGTCGGCGCCCTCTGTCGCGCAGGCGATCCTGCGGGGCGAATTCGATCCGGAGCAGGCGCTGAGCGCACGGACCGGCGCGGCCGTCGGGGACCTGTCGACCGACTGGTGCTTCTCGCCGCCGGAATGGCGCGGAAATCAGCTCTGGACCACCTGCGCCGACAATGGATTTCTGGCGCTCGAACTCTCGCCGCAGGTCTACACCCCGCCGTCCGACCAGAACTCGACCACCGGATCATGATCAGGCGCAGCGGATTCCGCTTCGCCGCGTTCGGTGCGCTCGCCCTGCTGCTGCTCGCGATGGGCGCGGCGCTGCGGCCCGTGCTGCCCGCCGGCGCCACCGCACCGGCGGTTCTGAGCGAAACCGAGGTCGGTTTCGTTCAGGACATGGTGGCCCATCACGGCCAGGCACTGGTGCTCACCCAGCGGCTCGACGCCGACGCTGATCCGTTCGTCGTCGGTCTGGCCCGGCAGATCGCCGACAGTCAGCGCACCGAACTGGGCATGCTGCTCGGTTGGCTCCGCTTGGCCGGCGCACCGGTTGTCAATCCGCGCCGGATGGCGTGGATGCCGGATGCCGAACAGTCACACCGGCATTCGGGCACCGAGACGGACCGGACGATGCCGGGGACTGCCTCGGCCGCCGAACTGGACGAGCTTTCCGTCGCGCGCGGAACACAGGCCGAGATCATTTTCCTGCGGCTGATGCGGCGCCATCATGCCGGTGGGGTCGAGATGGCCGCCGCTGCCGATGCGCTGCTCACCGGAGGCGAGGTCGACCGCTCGGCCCGCGAGATGGTGCGCACCCAGGGGCAGGAAATCGGGCTGATGTCCCTCCTGCTGAACCGGCGCGGGGTCTGACCCGTGCCTGGACAACGACACGATGAAGGTACCGCTATGTCTACGATGACCCGCCGTTCCCTGTTCAGTGGTGCCGCCGCCGCGGGCTTGCTGCTCGCATCGTCGCGTGCCGCCGCGGAGAACGGGACAGCCGCCCGCACCGGTGGTGTCCCGCTGACCAGGGAGGAACGCAGGGTGGTGGTGATCGGCTCCGGCTTCGGCGGCGGCGTCACCGCGCTACGACTGGCCCAGGCCGGGGTGCCGGTGCTGATGCTCGAGCGCGGGAAGCGCTGGGTCACCGGGCCGAACGCGGAGACCTTCCCGCATGCCACCCAGCCCGACAAGCGGTTGCTCTGGCATCGCTCCAGTCCGACGCTATTCGGTACGCCACTGCTGTTCGAGCCCTACACCGGACTGGTCGAAGCTGTCTCGGGCAGCGGGATGACGGCGCTGTGCGCGGCCGGTCTCGGTGGCGGATCACTGGTGTATCAGGGCATGTCGCTCCAGCCGACCCGCGAGGTGTTCGAAACGCACTTCCCGGCCGGGCTGAATTGGCAGCAGATGGACCAGGTGTACTACCCCCGCGTCGCGCGCATGCTCGGCCTCGCCACCGCGCCGGACGAGCTGGTCGACAGCGCGCCCTACGCGGCCGCACGGGTCTTCGCCGATCGGGTGCGCGGGGCCGGGATGCCGCTGTCGAAGATCCCGATGCCGATCGACTGGAGCTACGCGCTGGCCGAATTGCGTGGGGAGATGAAACCGTCCTACACCAACGGCGACGGTGCGATGGGCGTGAACAACGGCGGCAAGAACACCGTCGACGTCACCTATGTCGCGGCCGCCGAGGCAACCGGGAAGGTGGACGTGCAGACCCTGCACGAGGTCACCGACATCGAGCGGGCGCCCGACGGTCGCTGGGTGGTGCGGGTCGACCGTCTCGACACCGCGGGCGTTGTTCAGGAGAACAAGATCATCACCACGGGCACCCTGGTGCTCGCAGCGGGCAGCCTCAACACCACCCGCCTGCTGGTGCGGGCCGGCGCCACGGGCGCGATCCCGGATCTGCCGGACGAACTGGGCAAGGGCTGGGGCACCAATGCCGACCGCATCTATGTCTGGCGCGATCCGGCGGCGGGTTTCGGTACCGCGCAGGGCGGTCCGGTCGTCTACGGCAGCAAGAACTGGGACGATCCGCACTCGGCGTTCACGGTGATCCAGGCGTCGCTGCCGCCGCTGTCGATGGACGCGGGCAGCACCATGCTGGTCGGCTACGGCGTGAGCGAGAGCCGCGGCGAATTCGTCTACGACGCGGGCTCGGATGCCGCGACACTGCGCTGGCCGTCCGACGGCGATCAGGCTATCCAGGTGGGCCACATCGACCCCGCCGTGCGCCGGATCGCGGGACCGAGCGCGCAGTTGCTCGACACCAACGCGGTCTTCCCGTCCACCTGGCACCCGCTCGGCGGCGCGAACATGGACAGCGTGTGCGATCTGGACGGTCGGGTGCGCGGTCAGCGCGGCCTCTACGTGCTCGACGGCGCCCTCATGCCCGGCAACACCGCGGCCTGCAACCCGTCCATGACCATCGCCGCGATCGCCGAACGCGCGGTGGATGTCCTGGTGCGCACCGATGTGGGTGTCGTGATCTGAGCAAGGGACGCGAACGAGAACGGGCGGGCGCTGTCGTATCGACCCGCCCGCCCGTCGTTCGCGAGGCTACGGTGCTGGAAGTAGTTGCTCGCCATAGACTTCGAGGCAGCGCAGCGCCAGCTCGAGGTGGACCCGTCGGCTCTCGATCGGATGACCCAACCGGCGCTCCGCCTGCTTGAGCCGGTACCGGACGGTATTGCCGTGCACGCCGAGCCGGCTCGCGGCCGCATCGATATTGCCTCCGGCACAGAGGAATTCGAACACGGTGTCGCGGAGACGGGCGCCTTGCTCGCTCCGATCGGCGAGTTGCCCGAGTTCGCGTTCGATGAGCGCGCGCACGGACTCGATGTCTCCGTCGCCGGTGAGCAGGCAGACCAGGTCGATGTCCTGGTAGGCGGTGACCGCGCCGGAATTCTGTGCGCTGGTCGCGATCCGCTGAGCGGCACAGGCTTCCAGATGGCTTCGCCGAAAGCCCGCCACGCCGGGGCGGGGGGTGCCGAGCGCGAGATGAAGGTGTGCGCTCGGCGGCGGCGCCACCGCGGCGATGTCCGGGAGATGCGACGTCGCGATCCAGGCCCACAAACCGTGGACGCCACTGCTGATCAGGAGCGGAGGGGGCGCCCCGAGTGCGCGCGCGATCTGGGCCGCGTAGTCACGCAGCAGACCGGTGGCGTATCGCGCCGGCACCTCGGGGTCGGTCCAGAGAACAAGCGCGACATGGACGTTGTCCATCGAGTGTGCGAGTTTGTCGGGCGAATCGGCCGGTGGTGCCGGTTCCCCGCGCAAGATGGCCTGCACGATCTCTGTGCGCTGGGCATCGGAATTGCGGGTGTGGTGCTCACGCTCGCCCATGTAGGCGGCGACGATGCCGTCGAGGCAGGTATCGAGCCACAGGGTGCTGTGCTCCCAGAAGATGACCAGGACAGCCCCGCGCAGTTCGGGATCGGGGATCTGCTGGTGCAGCACCTGGGTGATGTATCGCCACAACCCCCGCTGCGCGGCGCGGTAGGTCTTGAGCAGCATGTCCACGCCGTAGCCGCGGCGGGCCACGGTCCGTGCGCCGTTCACTGCCTCGGCGGGTGGCCGCGCCTCGAACTGCGTGCGCCCGATCACCGCGAGGAAGCCCAACCAGTGGGCTCTGGTGGCCGCCCGGACTTCTCGATGGACTTCGACGTCGGCGAGGTAGTGCGGGAAGGTCTCCTGGATCGCGGAGTCGACGGCGGACAGGATCGGCTCGGACTCGGCCTCGGATCGCATCCGCAGTGCGAAAGCCGTGAGCCATTCGAAGGCCTGCGCCGTGTCCTCCGCGGACGCGGGCATCGGCTCGCGGACGTGGCGTTGCGTGCGCGGGATCGCCGTCTTCACCGCACGGTCAGGTGGTGGTCGCGCCGGGTCGGCCGCGCGCGGCGCCCGGATGTGCTGTCGGAGGGAGCGGAAGCCGGCATAGGTGCACCTTAGCGCAACCGGACTGTTGTGTCCGGATGTTTCCCGGTCCGCGATGGAAGGCGGGTAGAGATTGTGGGGGCGTACCAATCGCGCATTCGCGGTTGGAATGGCGGACAAATGTCTGACATTCGTTTGGTAAGGCAGGGTTTCGCTGCTAGATTCGAATAGGTCAACGCCGGGCCGCGTATGAATTCCGTACAGTGTGGTGCCGGAAGCTGTCTGGCGTCGGCTCAATTCTTCGAATTGTTGATTCAACAATTCTTCAGGTGATGGGCGCGCGTCGACGGAGCTCGGGCGCGCGCATCGACAGCGGCGTCCGGCGCCGTTCGGTGCCGGATGGGATCGGCCGATGGGTAACGTTGGCCGGATGAGCTCGCCGCGCCGTACCAACAGGGGACCTGCTGCCGCCGCGGAGAATCGTCTCGCCCTGCTCGTCGCGGCGAAGGCCGCATTCGCCGAACACGGCCTGGACGTTCCGCTGAACCTGATCGCGCGTACGGCGGGCGTCGGTCAAGGCAGCCTGTACCGGCACTTTCCGAACCGAGAGGCGATCATCCTCGCGGTCTTCGAGGAGAATCTCGGCCAGCTGGAGTCGATGGTCGCCAATGTCGACTCGACGCTGGACGAGCTGCTGGCGGAGATCTTCGACCAAATCGTCGAGGTTGCTGTGCTGTTCGATCTGTTCCGTGTCGCGGACAGCAGCGACCCGCGCCTGGTGGGCATCATCGCCCGCCTGTACGCCTTGCTCGACGAGAAACTCGCCGACGGCAGCCGTCGTGGCAGTGTGCGCCGGGGCGTCACCGCCGAGGAGATCTTCCTCGCCGTGGGAATGCTGGGTGCGCTGCTGAACAAGACGCCGGAATGTGAACGGGCATCGGTGGCGGGCAAATGCCGGGGCCTGTTGCTGCACGCCCTGTGTGACTAGAACTCGAGTACTTGACGGAGCGGGGCCATTTCGTCAACAATACGTTCCAGCAACCGGATATTCGTGTCCGGTTGTGGTCGGGAATTCGTGTCGATCCCGTACTCGGCCTCGTTCGAATGGCTGCTGGATTCCATCCGGTGGCGGTATCAGATTTCAGGGGAAATTCTTGAAGAATGCACGCTCGGTCGCCCCGATGATGTCGGCGATCGCCGCGCTGTCGGTCGCGTTCGCCTCGACCACAGTGTTCGCGCCACTGGTCTCTGCGGCATCGGACCCGTTCTACAGCTACCGCGACGACACGCCGCTGGCCGACCTCGCGCCCGGAGCTGTCCTCGACAGCCGGACCACGACCTATCACCTCGTCGGCATCCCCACGCCGATCACCGCGGTGCAATTGCTGTACCGGACCACCGATGCCCGGTATCGGCCGAGTGCCAACGTCACCTCGATCCTGATCCCGCCCGGTGGAGTGGATCCGACTCGGGCGGTCGCTTACCAGTCCTTCTATGACTCGCTCGACCCGGAGCACGGACCCTCACGCTCGATCGCCGGTGACGTCAGCTTCGGCGGTATGGTCCTGACCTCGGAGGCCACGGTGATCGCGGACCTCCTCGCGCGCGGCTACACGGTGATCATCGCCGATACCGAAGGGCAGCAAGCGAATTTCGCGGCGGGGCCCGAGTACGGCATGAACACACTCGACTCGATCCGCGCGGCGGTCCGTTCGGAGGCCACCGGGCTCACGGCGCAGACACGGATCGGTCTGGTCGGCTATTCCGGCGGCGCGATCGCGACCGACTGGGCCGCGGCGCTGGCGCCGGACTACGCCCCCGATGTGAACGCCGAACTCGTCGGCGCCACCCAGGGCGGCTTGCTGGTCAATCCCGCGCACAACCTGCGCTATGTCAGCGGCAGCGTCGGCTGGTCCGGTGTCGCCGCGATGGCGGTCATCGGTGTCGCGCGCTCCTATGACCTCGATTTCTCGCCCTACCTGAGTGCGTACGGCGCGCAGGTCGTCGCCGCACTGCGGTCCGCGTCGATCGCCAATGTGCTGTTCCAGTATCCCGGCCTGTCGTGGCAGCAGATGGTCAAGCCCGAGTACGCCGACCCCAATAGTGTTGCGCCCCTTGTTGAAGCGGTCGAGAAGGTCAACCTCGCGAACGCGCCGACCCCGACCATCCCGCTCTACATCGCCCAGGGTGCCAACGGGGTCATGGAAGGTACGGACGGGAGCAAGCCGACGGTCGGCACCGGTGACGGCGTCATGGTCGCCGGAGATGTCCGTCGCCTCGCCCGCCGGTACTGCGCGGACGGCAACCCCTTCGTCGAATACCGGCAATACGACGAGCTCAGTCACATCCCGACGTTGGCTGCCTGGACTGTCGGCGCTGTCTCGTGGATCGATGCGCGCTTCGCCGGCGAGGCCGCTGGATCGAGTTGCGGCACGATTCCCGAGGGCAACTCGCTGACATCGGATCTGTGATGTCGTGCTGCCGGTCCCGGCGATCGGCAGCACGGCCGGGTGGACTGCGTCGACGGTGGTGCGAATGATGGTGGCGCGCAGGCGGGATTCAGGACGCCGGAGGAGTCTCGGCGCGCGCCGCGAGGAAGTCGTCGACGATCCGAGCGCAATCCTGCGGGGTCGATGCGCGTAGACCGATGAGCTTCGCGAAAACGAGTGGCCCGACCAATTGCGACAGTACGAAGTACGTGTCGAATTCGCCCAGTTGCCGGTGGGCCTCGGGGGTATCGAGCACCTGGTCGAACGGCACCCGATAGTGGTCGATGATGCGCTGGCGCAGCGAGCTTACGGCCGCGTTGTCGGCGTTGTGGTCCGAGCCGGTCGCCAGCCACGCCAAGGTCGACACCTGCAGTGGCGTGTCTCGAATCGCCTCGGCCTGGCGTTCCAATAGGGCTATGAGGCGCTCGCGCAGCGGGCCTTCGGGCGGGGTCTCCAGGGCCGACGGCAGCAGCCGTTCGATGGTGGCGGCGCGTAGCTGAATCGCGTTGTCGAAATGCCGGTACAGGGTGGTTCTGGCGACCTTGGACAACCTGGTCACGCCCTCGACGGTGACCGCTTCCACGCCGCCGTCCTGGAGGAGCGCGGAGGCCGCATCGAGTAGCCGGGCGCGTGAGCGCACCCGGCGTGGGTCGACCTCGGCGGCGTCAGTTCCGCTCATATCGTCCAGTATTCCTCTGCCGGTGGACCTTTCCCACGGTCTACCTCCCGTCAGATACTTATGCTACACATAGTAGCGAAGCGATACTGACAGTAGCGGAGGCCCGATGGTTCCCCCCGGACGCGACCGATTGTCCGCGGCCCAGCGTTGGCTGCTCACCTTGTCTTGTCTCGCGGTAGTTCTCGTCACCTCGTCGATGGCCGCGCTGTATACGGCGTTGCCGGAGATCGCGGCCGACACCGGGGCGAGCCAGGCCGAACTCACCTGGATTGTCGACGGCTACACGCTGGCGCTGGCCTGCCTCGTCCTGCCAGGGGGTGCGATCGGTGACAGGTACGGCAGGCGCGTCGTTCTCGTCACGGGGCTCGTCATCTTCTCGTTCGCTTCAGCGGCTCCCTTGTTGCTCGACAGCCCGACGTGGCTGATCGTCGCGCGGGTCGTGACAGGAGTCGGCGCGGCGCTGGTGATGCCGTCCACGCTGTCGTTGCTGACCGCCGGATTTCCGGAGGAACGGCGGAGCAGCGCGGTCGGATTGTGGGCCGGTGTCGCGGGCGTCGGCGCGATCCTCGGCATCCTCGGTTCGGGCGTTCTGATCGAAAACTGGTCTTGGGCTTCGATCTTCGCCGGGATGGCGGTCGCGGGCGCGATGCTCGCGGTGGCAGCCTTCACACTGCCCGAGTCGGTGGACACCTCGAGGTCCGCGATGGACCCGCTCGGTGCGGTCACCAGCGCCGTGGCGATCGGTGCGATCGTGGTCGCGGCGATCGAGGTGCCCGTACGCGGCTGGCTCGATCCGATAGTGATCGGCGCGACCGCTGTAGGGCTGACCGTGGCAACAGCTTTCGTCGCTATCGAACGACGGGTCGCGCACCCGTTGATCGATACCCGGCTCTTCGCGCACCGGGGCTTCGGCAGCGGCACCGCGATAGTGACGGTGCAGTTCCTGGTCACCTTCGGCCTGTTCATGCTGGTCGTGCAGTACTTTCAGCTGATTCTGGGCTACCGTCCGCTGATGTCGGCACTCGCGCTCGCTCCCATGGGCATCCCGATGGTGGTGATCTCCGTGATCGCGCCCAGGGTGGCGGAACGGGTTGGCCTGCGAATCCCCGCCTCTGCCGGTTTGCTGGCGATCGGGGTCGCGATGCTCATGATCGCGCAAGTAGATTCGCACACTTCCTATGGGGACCTCCTCGGCCCGTTGCTGCTGATGAGCGCGGGGATCGGTTTGTCCACCGCGCCGGCGACAGCGGCGATCGTCGACGGCACCCCCGTGCAGAAGCACGGTGTAGCCGCGGCGGTCAACGATGCCGCCCGTGAAATCGGTGCCGCCATCGGCATCGCGATCGCGGGCAGCGTGCTCGCGGCGGGTTACGGCGAGCGCATCGCCCCCGCCCTGCCCAGCCTCCCCGAGGCCGCGCGTGAACCGGTCGGTGACTCGCTCGCGGCCGCGCTCGAGGTGGTGGAGCGCGTGGGCCCGCCCGCGCAGCAGCTCGGCGATTTCGCGAAGTCCGCGTTCATCCACGGCATGCAGGAGTCCGCGACCGTGCTGGGATTCCTGACCATCGGGGCGGCCGTACTCATCGCCGTGTGGGCGCCGGGCAGACGCCGCACCGACAAGACCGCCGAAACCGTGGCCTCGCGCGGATAGGTCACGGCGAGAACGATCTCCGCGTTCGGTCGTGGTGGTACGAAAGGTGCCGGGCGCCCGGTGGGTGTAGGACGATGAGGGCGTGAATGCTCCTGCGCCCGGGCCTGTTTTCGATGTCATCGCCGTGTTGAACGGTGCGGTGGACCTGCGGTCCTATCCGCGTCGCAACCTGGTGCTGAGCTCACCGCAGACCGGCGGCTTTGTGTTCGGTTCGGCCGCGTATCAGCGCGCGATCTTCGAACCTGTCGTGCACCTGCTCAACGGTGTCGAGATGCTCGAATCGCAGGGGTGGCAACTGGTCAGCGTGGTCGAGCGCAACATCGACAACGTCTACTACACGCTCGCCTTCATGCGCCGGATCTGAGGCGGATCCAGCCACGACGGTCGCCTGACATCGCTGTGGCCGGTGAGCTCGAGGCGAGCCGACCGGTCCATCACGCCCTGGCGAGACGATCATTCAGGGAGGGGTTCCGCCTCGCCGATGTGGCTCATGATCACCACGGCCTGCCTCAGCAGGGTGGCCTGCTCGTCGGAGAGCTTGCTCAACTGCCCGGCGAGCCAGGCATCACGAGCCGAGACTTTGTCGGTCAGCAGTGACCGGCCCGATCGCGAGGCCGCGACGACGACCTGCCTGCCGTCGGACGGGTGGGGTCTGCGCTCGATCAGTCCCAGCGCGGCCAACGCGTTGATCGTGCGCGTCATCGATGGCGGCCGCACTCCTTCTTTGACGGCGAGCGCGCCCGAGGACATGGCGCCGTCGCGGACGAGGGTGGTGAGCGCTGAGCGTTGGACCAACGAGATCGGCTGGTCGGTGTGATGCAGGCGCAGGAGGCGATCGAGTCTCACAGTCAGTAAGGACAGCGCCCCGGCCACAGCCGCGGTATTCGAGTTCGGTGACACAATCATGAACTTTACGAACAAAAATGCCCGCTGTCCCGGCCGGGGACAGTCCTCAGCCGGGCGGGACAGCCTGCCGAAGCAGCTGCGCCAGTTCAGGACAGCCAATCGTCGAGGTGGGGGAGCTCGGTGGCCACAGTGCCGGTGAAGCGAGGTGGGCGCTTCTGGAGGAAGGACATGATGCCTTCGCGGAGGTCGGCACTGGAGAAAGCGTAGGAGATGAGGCGGGCGTCGAGTGCGAAGACGTCGTCGGGGGTCTTGTCGCCGGACATGGCGACCAGCCCCCGGCGGATGGCTGCTACGGAGACAGGGGCGACCTGGGTTGTCAGTTCGGCGGCAAGGGCCCGAGCGGCGGGCAGGAGGTCTTCGGGGGCGTGCAGGCTGGTGACCAGGCCTGCGGCGAGGGCCTCGTCGGCGCCGAAAACGCGGCCGGTGATCATCCACTCCTTGGCTTTGGCCAGGCTGACGATGCGCGGCAGGAACCAGAGCGAACCACCCTCGGGGAACAGGCCCCGGCGGGCGAAGACGAAACCGAAGCGAGAATCGGTTGCGGCAAGGCGGAAGTCGGCGGCGAGGGTCATGGAGAGGCCGACGCCGATGGCAGCGCCCTGCATGGCGACGATGACGGGTTTGTTCAGGTCGGTCATCGGGCGCACGACCCGGGTGGACCATTCGACCCAGTCGGGATCGGTGACGTCCTCCTCGGATCCGTCCGCTGTGAGATCCATGCCGACGCAGAAGTCACGCCCCTCGGCGGCGAAGATCACCGCGCGAACGGCGTCGTCGCGGTCGGCTTCGGTGAAGGCAGCGCCGAGTTCGTCGGCCATCGCGGTGGTGAAGCCGTTGCGCGCCTCGGGACGGTTCAGCGTGATGGTGGCGACAGCCGCATCAACGCTGTAAATGATGGTTTTGTAGGACAATTCGACTCCTCGGTTCAACGTTTGCCGGATGCGGCGGACACGAGCAGCTCGACCATGGCGGTGGCCTTGCCGGACTGTGGCGGGTCGCCGGTGATGATGTCGCTCCAGACGAAAGCTTCGCCGACGCGCACGATCGCGTAGGCGAGATCGCGGACTTCGATACGCGGATCCAGATCGGGCAGGTCGGTCAGTCGTGATGCGACCCAGTCGATCATTCGGCCCTGGACGACGGAGTATCCGGAAGTCAGTACGCGCAAGCCGTATTCCGGGTCGTCGGCGACGAATCGGGTCAGCGGTTCGAAGGTGCGGACCGTATCCGCGAGGGTGCCGAAGTGGCGGACGAAGCGTCCGGCGGGATCCTCGGACACACTCGCGCCACGTGCCTCGACGCGACCGATCGCCTCCGCGATGATCCGCCACACCACTTCACCGATGACGACTTCCCGGCTTCCCCACCAGCGATACAGCGTGGCGCGGCCGATCCCGGATGTCCGGGCCAGCTGTTGCATATCGATTCGGCGGCCCTCGAGGAACCACCGGCGCGCGAGGTCGACAACATCCTCGCGCGCCGGTTTCGCAGGCGTGCTCGAGGCCGGGTCCTCCGGTTGCGGCGACGAACTTTCGCCGCTGGTCACGACTACGGCCTCGTCAGCTCGGCGTAGCGAGCGAGGTGGTGGTCAGTGGATCCGAATTCGTGCTCGATCGCGGTCAGCCGCTTGAAGTAGTGGCCGACGGCGAGTTCTTCGGTCATGCCCATCGCACCGTGTAGCTGAACGGAGTTCTGGCCGATGAATCGAGCGGCACGGCTGACGGTGACCTTGGCCGCGGATGCCGCCCGCGCCCGAACCGCCGGTGCCGCGTTCAGTGCGTGGATCGCCAGATACGCTGCGGCGATCGCCTGCTCGAGCTCCATGTACATATCGACCATGCGGTGCTGCAGAACCTGGAAGCTGCCGATCGGCTGACCGAATTGCCGGCGTTGCTTGGCGTATTCGACGGTATCCGCCACCACCTTGCGCATGCATCCGACCGCTTCCGAGGCGATCGCCGCGATCGCCTCGTCGGCTGTGGCCTCGATCGACGACCATGCCTGGCCTTCCGCTCCGAGCAGTGCGGCGGCGGGCAATCGGAATTCGGTGAAGGTGATATCGGAACCGGCCCGGTCGTCGATCGTCCGGTAGGAGTGGATTTCGACCCCGGCCGGCGGATTCGCCGCATCGAACTCGCTGAGGAACAACGAGATGCCGGATTCGTCGCGCCGGGCACCCGAGGTGCGCGCGCTGATGATCAGATGGGTCGCCAACGGCGCACTGGTCACGACGGTCTTGCTGCCGTCGATCACCCACGAATCGCCGTCGCGGCGCGCGGTCGTCGAAAGATCGTGCATCGCATGACCCGACGTCGGCTCGAGTGCGGCGAACGCGGTGCGCGCCGTACCGGCCACGATCTGCCGCACCAGTGCATCGGCAGCCGTCCCGCCGCAGCGTTGCAGCAGACCCGCCCCGATGATCACCGTGTCGACATAAGGTTCGACGACGAGCGCACGCCCGAGTTCCTCGGCGATGACCATCATTTCGACCGGCCCACCGCCCATACCGTCGACATTCTCGGGCAGGGTCGCACCGAGGATGCCCAACTCTTCGGCGAAACCGCGCCACACCGCGGGCTGCCACCCCGCGCCGGACTTGACCGCGCTCCGACTCTGCTCCAGGTCGTACCGGGCACCGAGGAATCCGGCCACCGAATCACGCAGGAGTTCTTGCTCTTTGGTGAAGGTGAAGTCCATCAGAGCCCCAATGCTGCCTTGGCGAGAATATTTCGCTGAATTTCGTTGCTGCCCGCGTAGATCGAGCCTGCCCGGTCGTTGAAGTAGCGCAGCGGTGCGACGGCCTGCCACTCGTCGCCGCTGCGGTAGCCGTCGGCCGGTGGCTGGAATCCGGCGATCGGGCCGCCGGGTTTCGTCGCATGCGGTTGGTACACCCGCCCGCGCGGTCCCGCTGCCTCGAGTGCCAATTCGGTGATCTTCTGGCTCAGTTCGGTGGCCAGGATCTTGAGCATCGACGAGGCGGGGCCGGGGTTCTTGCCCTGCGCCAGTACCGACAGCGTTCGGTACTCGAGGATCTCGAGTACCTCGGTGCGAATCCGTGCCTCGGCCAGCTTCGCCGCGAAGGTGGCGTCATCGATCAGCGGATTGCCGTCCGGGCCGGTCTGCCCGGCTGCCGCGGTCGCGACTTCCTGGGCCATCACCTGCAACATCGGCGACAGTGCCCCACCACGTTCGTGTACGAGCAGATACTTCGCCACGGTCCAGCCGTCGTCGATCTGGCCGAGCACATTGCTTTTCGGCACTCGGACGCCGTCGAAGAAGACCTGGTTCTGCACCTGCTCACCGGAGGTCATCACCAGCGGGCGGATCTCGATACCCGGCGAGGTCATATCGATGAGCACGAAGGTGATGCCCTCCTGCTTCTTCCCCTCGCGCGATGTGCGCACGAGGCAGAAGATCCAATTCGCCTCGGTCGCGTGGGTGGTCCAGATCTTGCTTCCGGTGCACACGAAGTCCTCGCCGTCGTCGACGGCGGCCATCGTCAGCGATGCCAGATCGGAACCGGATTCCGGCTCCGAATACCCCTGACAGAAGAACACCTCACCGGTGAGAATCCGTGGCAGGTAGTACGCCTTCTGCTCGGTCGTGCCGAAGGCGACGATCGCGGGCGCGACCATTCTGATGCCCATCGGCGACAGCGCGGGCGCACCGGCCTGCATCAGTTCCCGGCCGAAGATGTAGTGCTGGGTGAGGCTCCAGTCGCAGCCGCCGTATTCGACCGGCCATGCCGGTGCCGCCCAGCCGCGATCGTGAAGAATGTGCTGCCACTTCATGCTGGCTTCGTGATCCGGATAGACGCTGGTCGCCAAGTGTCCGGCACGGCGTAGATCGGGTGTCAGCTTCTCGTCGAGAAAGGTGCGAACCTCGTCTTGAAAGGAGAGATCAGCTGCTGACCAGTCGTAATCCATCAACCCTCCCGGAGGGATGTGCTCCATTGCGCCCATGCAGACCTGCGGTCGCGTGAGACACAATGTACTTCTGTCTCAGTCCGGAATCAAGGGATGTTGAGGCGTCAGCACCTAGAATGGAGAGTCACTTAATTCTGCTGTCGCCGGTATGGGGGACGAGATATTCGTGGACTGCGCCGACGGCGCGGACCGCGCTCTCGGCAGCGGCCTCCATCGTCGAGGGCATGCCGGTCTCGGTCCAGTCGCCCGCGAGGAACAGGCCCTCGATCGGCGTGCGCTGTGGCAGGCGCAGCGCGTCGAAACCGGGCTGCGCCGAGAAGGTCGCCTGCGGCTGATGGATGACGTGGGTGCGCAGCACCTGCGCCTCGGCGAACTCGGGGTAGTGCTCGGCCAGCGATCGCAGTGCCGCCGCGGTGAATTCGGCATTGGGTAGATGGACGACATCCCACGAGGCGCTCACGGCCAGTGAGTAACAGTGCCCTGCCTCGGTCTCGACGCCGTGCATCCCCGTGGTGTCGAAAACCCACTCGATGGTGGTGTCGCGCAGATTCTCCGCGAGCCTGCGCATCCTGAGCGGACGATCCAGCCACACATACACGCTCGAGATCGGGGCGGGCTCGATCTTGCGCACGGGAGTGAAGTGGTCGTACTGCCCGAGCCGGCCGCGATCGAGCAGTGTTGTCAGCGACCACGGCGGCAAGGTGAGAACCGCCGCGTCCACCTCGATGACCCGCCCGTCGGAGAGCTGCACACCGGCGAGCCCGTCGTCGACGATCTCGAGATCGGTGACTCCGGCACCGACGACGATCTCCGCGCCGTGTGCCCTCAGATAGCGCTCGGCGGGTGCGACGAACAACTCGTGCAGACTCACCCGCGGCCAGACCGCGTCACCGGCCCTGCTGTTCCCTGACAGCGCGCGCTTGCCGATCCAGTGCAGGGTCTGGACGAACAGGGAGGCCGACACCCGCTCGGTCTTCTCGTTGAGCAGACCGATGACGAACTGATCGAGCACCAACGCGCGCAACGATTGCGGCGCACCGATCTGTCTGAACCAGCGATCGACGGTCAGGTCGTCGAGCTCCGGTGCCGGGCGCAGCGCGGCGCGGGCGATCCGCGCCCAGGTGCGCAGGGCGGCGGGCCGTTCGCGCAGCGGGATCGGTGGCCACACCATCCAGGACAGCCCGACGGCGCGGCGCAGCGTGCCCGGCAGCCAGGCGGGCGCGCGCAGGGTCAGCAGCCGGTCGGGCCCGGTCCTGATCGCGAACGGCGGGGCGTCCCAGAAGAGTTGCTCGCGCGTGCCGATGGTATCGACGTAGCGCAGCAGTGCGTCATAGCAACCGGCGAACAGGTGCTGACCGTTGTCGACCCTGCCTTCGATACCGGGCACCTCGAACGAGATCGTGCGACCGCCGAGGCGTCCTCGCTTCTCGACGAGGGTGACGCGGTGGCCTGTCTCCGCGAGCCAGACCGCCGTGGCCAATCCGGCCAGGCCCGCCCCCGCGACCAGGACGTGCGGGGATTCTTGCTGCCCCATCGGTACCTCCGGGCAATCGATGAATGTGAGAATGAATGAGAGAATTTGTCAGTCATACTCGCACAACCTCGATGTGTTCGTACAGAATGGAAACCGCTCGTGCGGAACGGAACTCGCTGCCCGGCCGATCGCGGCTGAGGCGCGAAGCGCTCGCGTCCGAAAGGGGTCAGCACGTGCGCGGCGGTAGGAGTGCGCCGCGCGGTTGATCGGGGCGTCGGGCTAGCTCCGGCGCCTCAGGAGGCTGTCGGGTCCCAGGATCTGCTCGACGACGGCGAGGAAGATCTCGGTCGATTCGTCGACGAGCTCGTCTCTGGTCAGATCGAGTGCTCCGTTGAGCCAGCCGTACACGGTCTCGTACAGCCCGCCGACGAGGTGCATAGCGGCGAGCTCGCCGTATGCGCCCGCGGCGCCGGTGCTTTCGGGGCTGAGTTGCTTGTTCACCGTCGCCAGCACCAGCGCGGCGAAGCCGCGAATCGTCGCCGTGCGGCGTGCGTTGAGGGCGGGGTTGAGCTGGGCTTCGGTGAAGGCGATGCGGATCAGTCGCGGGTCGTCGGCGACCGCCTGCAGGCCCGCGGCGATGGCCGCGTGCACCTTGTCGCGCAGGGGGTCGGGGGCGGCGCGCACACGGACGGCGATGAGCTCGGTCAGCTCACCGATGACCTGGTCGTAGACCTCGGTGACGACGGCGTCCAGGTTGGTGAAGCTCTCGTAGAAGTATCGCTCGGTCAGTCCGGCCTGGCGGCAGAGGCCGCCGACGGTGAGCCGGGCCGAGCCCTGGGTGCCGACGATCTCCCTGGCGGCCTCCAGGAACGTGACCCGGCGCTGCGCGCGCCGCTGTTCGGCAGGCACACCCGCGTACGCACGATCCTTGACCATGCGCCGAGTCTGCCACAAAGCCTTGTCAGATTTCCAAATCTGCTGCATCCTGTTGTCAGATTCGAGCGAGGAGAGAGAATCATGACCGAGGCATTCATCTACGAGGCGATCCGCACGCCGCGTGGGCGTGGCAAGAAGACCGGCGCCCTGCACGGCGTCAAGCCGCTCGACCTGGTGGTCGGGCTCATCGACGAACTGAAGACCCGCCATCCCGGACTCGATCCGGCGGCGATCGACGACATCGTGCTCGGCGTCGTGTCGCCGGTCGGCGATCAGGGTGCCGATATCGCCAAGACCGCCGCCTTGGCGGCCGGGCTGCCCGACACCGTCGCCGGCGTGCAGCTCAACCGGTTCTGCGGCTCGGGTCTCGAGGCCGTCAACACCGCCGCCCAGAAGGTGCGGTCGGGCTGGGAGCAGCTCGTCATCGCCGGTGGCGTGGAGTCGATGTCGCGGGTTCCGCTGGGCTCCGACGGCGGCGCGTGGGCGATGGATCCGGTCACCAACTACGACACCTACTTCGTGCCGCAGGGTGTCGGCGCGGACCTGATCGCCACGATCGAGGGTTTCACCCGTGAGGACGTCGACGCCTTCGCGGTGCGCTCGCAGCGCAAGGCCGCCGCCGCCTGGTCGGGTGGCTACTTCGCCAAATCCATTGTCCCGGTGCGTGATATCAACGGCGCGGTGCTGCTCGACCACGACGAGTTCATGCGCCCCGACACCACAGTGGAAAGCCTGGCCGGGCTCACCCCGTCGTTCGCGGCGATGGGGGAGATGGGCGGCTTCGACGCCGTCGCGATGCAGCGCTACCACCACGTCGAGAAGATCACCCACGTCCACCACGCCGGCAACTCCTCCGGCATCGTCGACGGTTCGGCGCTGGTACTCATCGGCAGTGAATCCGCCGGTGTCGCCGCGGGTCTCACGCCGCGTGCCCGAGTCGTCGCCTCCGCGGTGAGCGGCGCCGATTCCACGATCATGCTGACCGGCCCGGTCCCGGCGACCGAGAAGGTGCTGGCGCTGGCCGGGCTCACGGTCGACGACATCGACCTGTTCGAACTCAACGAGGCCTTCGCCTCGGTGGTGCTCAACTTCCAGAAGAAGCTGAACATCCCCGACGAGAAGCTCAACGTCAACGGCGGCGCCATCGCCATGGGCCACCCGCTCGGCGCGACCGGGGCCATGATCACCGGAACCATGGTCGACGAGCTCGAGCGACGAGGAGCGCGCCGCGCGCTGATCACGCTGTGCATCGGCGGTGGCATGGGCA
This sequence comes from Nocardia sp. NPDC055165, assembly GCF_053606985.1. NCBI lineage: Bacteria > Bacillati > Actinomycetota > Actinomycetes > Mycobacteriales > Nocardiaceae > Nocardia > Nocardia sp. NPDC055165. The sequence goes on along the minus strand of NZ_JBSGSS010000008.1, from coordinate 315,076 downwards.
TCGCCACCATCATCGAGCGCGTCTGAGCGTCGGACTCCGATACCGAAGGAACAACGAAAAGCAATGACTGACAACATGATTGCCTGGGAACTCGGCGCCGATCGGGTGCTCGTGCTCACGATGGACGACCCGAACCAGTCGACCAATACGATGACCGAGGCGTTCGCGCGCGACCTCACCGCGACCGTCGACCGGCTCGAGGCCGAGCGCGACAGCTTCGACGGGGTCATCCTCACTTCTGGCAAGGACACGTTCTTCGCCGGCGGTGACCTGAACCTGCTGATGAACGCGACACCGGAGACCGCACCGCAGATCGCACTCGGCCTCGACACCTACAAGGCGGCGTTCCGTCGGCTCGAGACGCTGGGTAAGCCGGTGGTCGCCGCGATCAACGGCACCGCGCTCGGCGGCGGTTTCGAGGTCGCGCTGGCCACCCATCACCGGATCGCGCTCGACGCCAAGGGCAGCCTGCTCGGCCTGCCCGAGGTCACCTTCGGTCTGCTGCCCGGTGCCGGTGGTGTCACCCGGACAGTTCGGCTGCTCGGCATCACCAGCGCGGTGCTCAACGTCGTGGGCCAGGGCCAGCGGATGAAGCCCGCGAAGGCGTTGCAGGTCGGCATCGTTCACGAAGTCGCCGCCACCCGCGAGGAGATGTTCGACAAGGCTCGCGCCTGGATCGCGGCCAACCCCGAGGCCGCGCAGCCGTGGGACGTGAAGGGCTACAAAGTCCCCGGCGGCACCCCGTCGAGCCCGGCGGTGGCGGCCAACCTGCCCGCGTTCCCGGCGAATGTGCGCAAGCAGCTCAAGGGTTCGCCGATGCCCGCACCGATCGCGGTGCTCGCGACCGCGGTGGAGGGCGCGCAGGTCGATATCGACACCGCGTTCGCGATCGAGACCCGCTACTGCACCCGCCTGATCTGTGGCCAGGTCTCGACGAACATGATCAAGTCACTGTTCTTCGATCTGGGCACGATCAACAAGGGCGGCAGCCGCCCCGAAGGCTTCCCCGTGCGCACGCCGGAGAAGGTCCTCGTGCTCGGCGCGGGCATGATGGGCGCGGGCATCGCCTATGTGCAGGCCCGCGCCGGCATGCAGGTCGTGCTCAAGGACGTCACGATCGAGGCGGCCGAGCGCGGAAAGGCCTACTCGGCCAAGCTGCTCGACAAGGCCTTGCGCAAGGGCGCGATCACCCAGGACAAGTACGACGAGATCCTCGGTCGCATCCACCCGTCCGCGGACTCCGCCGATGCTGCCGGTTGCGACTTCGTCGTCGAGGCGGTGTTCGAGGATCCGGGTCTGAAGAAGAAGGTGTTCGGCGAGATCGAACACCTGGTGAACGCGGACGCGCTGCTCGGATCCAACACCTCGACCCTACCGATCACCGATCTGTCCACGGGCGTGCAGCGGCCGAAGGACTTCATCGGACTGCACTTCTTCTCCCCGGTGGACAAGATGCCGCTGGTCGAGATCGTCGTCGGCGAGCAGACCAGCGACGAGGCGATCGCCCGTGCCGTCGATTACACCCTCGCCATCAAGAAGACCCCGATCGTGGTCAACGACAGTCGCGGCTTCTTCACCAGCCGGGTGATCGGCCAGTTCATGGACGAGGCGATCTCGCTGGTCGCCGAGGGCGTGCATCCGGCCTCGGTCGAACAAGCCGCCACCCAGGCCGGGTACCCGGTCGGTGCGCTGGCGCTGGCCGATGAGATCAATATGAAGCTGGCGCAGAAGATCCGGCGCAGCCTGAAGGAGAATCTGCTCGCCGAGGGCAAGAACTGGGTCGACTCGAAGGCGTACCCGCTCGTCGACGCGATGGTCGACGACTTCGAGCGCCCGGGCCGGCTCGAGGGTCGCGGCTTCTACGAATACGACGCCGACGGCAAGAAGCTGGGCCTGTGGCCGGGACTGGTCGAGAAGTACACCCGCGACGATCACGGCATCGCGTTCATCGACATGCAGGAACGGATGCTGTTCGCCGAATCCCTCGATACCGTGCGGTGTTTCGACGAGGGTGTGCTGCGCACCGTGCCGGACGCGAACATCGGTTCCATCTTCGGCATCGGGTTCCCGGCCTGGACCGGCGGCGTCATCCAGTACATCAACCAGTACGCGGGCGGTCTGGCCGGCTTCGTCGCGCGTGCCGATGAGCTGCGGGCCGCCTACGGCGACCGGTTCGAGGTCCCGGAGTCGTTGCGAGTCAAGGCCGCCGCCGGGGAAACTCTCGGCTGACGGTCACGACGACGAACAGAACCCCCGCCGCCCGGGAATACCGGGCGGCGGGGGTTCTGTGCTGGAACGGGCTACAGCGAACGGGCGATCAGTTCCTTCATGATCTCGTTCGTTCCCGCGAGAATACGAAGCACCCGCGCACTGGTGAAGATCTCCGAGATCGGGTACTCGGTCATGAACCCGTATCCGCCGAACAACTGCAGGCAGCGGTCGGCGACCACGCTCAACTGATCGGTGAGCCAGTACTTGGCCATCGACGCCGTTGCCACGTCGAGCTCGCCTGCCAGGTGGTCGGTGAGGCAGTCATCGAGGAAGACGCGACCGATTCTGGCGATGGTGGCGCACTCGGCGAGCTCGAACTTGGTGTTCTGGAAGCCGAGCAGCGATTTTCCGAACGCTTGCCGATCCTTGGTGTAGGCGATGGTCATCGCGACCGCGGCCTCCATCGACGCCACGGCCATCACCGCGCAGACGAGTCGCTCCTGCTGGAGCAGCTTCATCATCTGATAGAAGCCCTGGCCCTCGGCCTCGCCGAGCAGGTTGCCGACCGGCACCCGCAGGCCGTCGAAGAACAGCTCGGCGGTGTCCTGGCCGGTGCCGCCGATCTTGGACAGGGTCCGCCCGCGGGTGAAGCCGGGGGTGTCGTCACCGACCTCCGCGACGATGAGCGACACCCCGGCGGCGCCCTTGTCGGGGTCGGTCTTGGCGGCGATGATGACCGCGTCGCAGAGCGCGCCGTTGCTGATGAACATCTTCGAACCGGTGATGACGTACTCGTCGCCGTCGCGCACCGCCCTGGTCTGAATGTTCTGCAGGTCCGATCCCGTTCCCGGTTCGGTCATCGCGATCGAGAGCAGGCACTCGCCGCTGACCACCTTGGGCAGCAGGCGCGCCTTGAGCTCTTCGGAGGCGAACTCGACGAGGTAGGGCGCGATGATCCCGGAGTGGATCGCGAGGCCCATGGAGGTGTCGCCTGCCTTCGACTGGGCCTCGATGATCGCCGCCTCGTGGGCGAAGGTGCCGCCTCCGCCGCCGTACTCTTCGGGAACAGACGGGGCCAGCAACCCGAGCTTGCCTGCTTTGAGGTAGAGGTCACGGTCGGGGTGACCCTGCTGTTTGTACCGCTCGGCGCCAGGAAGCACCTCTTTCTCGAAGAACTTCGTCGCGAGTTCGCGAACGGCTTCGATCTCATCGTCTACCCAGCCCGCTTGTGCGGTCATCCGTGCCTCCCAGGACGCAATCTGCCTCAATCTGCGGAAACAGATTGTCAGATATATTGGCACGGCGTCAATAGGGAATGCTCGGCGGTCGGGGTCGCCGTGATCAGCGGCGACCCCGGGTGCGCCGGTAGGCGGCCGGAGTGGTGGCCGTCCAGCGCTTGAAGGCGCGGATGAAGGGGGCCGCCTCGGTGTAGCCGAGCCGCACGGCGATCTCCTCGACCGAGAGCGCGGTGGCGGTCAGCATGTCCTCGGCCAGACCGCGCCGCGCCTCGTCGAGCAGGACGCGGTAGCTGGTGCCGTCGGTGGCGAGATGCCGTCGTAGCGTGCGGCCGGTGGTGCCGAGGTCGTGGGCGACCGCGTCCAGCGACGGCGGAATCGCGATTCCCGCGGTACCGGTGCCTGCCAGCAGATGGTCGCGAACCTCGGCCGCTATCCCGGTGCGGGTGGTCCGGCGGTCGATCAGTTCACGGCATTGCGCCAGGCACAGCGCCAGCGTGGCCTGATTCGCCTGCGGCAGTGGCTGATTCAGGGTTTCGGCGGTGATCGTGATACTGGTTTCGGCCTGCCCGTATCGGGGGTCGACGCCCAGGATCGCGGCGATGTCGTCGCCATAGCCGGGTTCCGGGAACGCGAACCGCGCCTGGTGGATATCCACCGGTCGGCCGAGCAGGTCGTCGAGCACCCGATGCATCGCGAAGGTGTCGCGTTCGACGAGGAACTGCTGGACGTCATCCGGGATCCGATCGTGTCGGATCCGGGCAACCATCTGCTGGTCGTGGAACTCCACGACCGGTGTGCAGAACGCGAAGCTCAACTGGAAGTAGCTCAGCGCCAAGGAGATCGCCTCGCCGAGGGTGGGACTGGTGATCCAGGCGTAGCCGTAGATACCGAAGGCGCTGATGCGGTAACTGCGCCCCAGCTCGATGCCGAGCGCTGGCCGGGTTCCGAGTTCGCGCAGCAGATTGCGAACCACCAGCAGTTCCGTGCGGGCATCGATCTGGCGGTCGGCGGAGTCGAGGTCGGCGACGGACAGACCCGTACCGGCGAGGATCGACGTGGCGTCGGCTCCGTGTTCGACGGCGAACCGGTGCATCACGGCGACGCTGGCAACACCCCGGGGGAAGTCCCACGTGTCCACTGCTGGCTCCTGTCGCGCGCGCATGCCTTCCATTATGGCCTGAAATGTCAATTTTCTGTCCGCGGGCATCCTCGTTCTCGCGTCGACGGCGACCTACCGTTGACCGCAGAGATCACTGACATGAGGAGCTGGGCTATGCGCACTCGGACAATGCCGTCCGCTGTCATCATCGGCACCGGGTTCGGCGGCCTCGGCATGGCGATGGAACTGCTGCGCCACGGCTTCGACGACCTCGTCATCCTGGAGCGGGCGTCGGATGTGGGTGGGGTGTGGCGGGAGAACACCTACCCGGGCGCCGGGTGCGATATTCCCTCCCCGCTCTACTCGTACTCGTATGCGCCGAAATCCGATTGGCCCAAGCGGTTCTCGGGACAGCCCGATATCCACGCGTATCTGCGGGATGTGGCGCGCGACAACGGCCTGCGCGAGCGGATCCGGTTCGGGTCCGAGGTGACCGAAGCCGAATTCGACGATGCGAGCGGGAAATGGACGGTGCGCACCGCCGACGGCTACGAGGCAACCACCGACGTGCTGATTTCCGCGGTCGGTCAGCTCTCGCGGCCCGCGCTGCCCACCATCGCCGGGATCAGCTCATTCGCCGGACCGGCCTTCCACTCCGCGGAGTGGGACCACAGTGTCGACCTGACGGGTAAGCGGGTCGCCGTTGTCGGTACCGGTGCCAGTGCGATCCAGTTCGTGCCCGCGATCCAGCCGCAGGTGGGGGCCCTGACACTGTTCCAGCGCTCGGCGGCGTGGGTGCTGCCCAAGCCCGATGTCGAGTACAAGGCGTGGCATCACCGGATGTTCGCGACGGTGCCGCCGGTTCGCCTCGCCGAGCGATTCGCGGTCTGGGCCCTGTGCGAGTTTCTGTCGCTGGGCATCGCTGATGTCACCGCGATCAGGGGCCTGGTCACCAGGATCGCCGTGAACCATCTGCGCACGCAGGTCAGCGACCCGCAACTGCGCGCGAAACTGACGCCCGACTACCCGGCCGGCTGCAAACGTGGGCTGTTCTCCAACAACTACTATCCGGCACTCACCCAGCCGAACGTGCGGGTGGAGACGACCGAGATCGCCGAAGTGGTGCCGACCGGGGTGAAAACCGCCGACGGCGTGCTGCACGAAGTCGACGTGATCATCTACGGAACCGGGTTCAAGGGCACCGAATTCCTGTGGCCGATGGCGATTCGCGGCGCGAACGGGCGCAAGCTCGAGGACGAGTGGCAGGGCGGTGCCCGCGCCTACCACGGCATCACGGTGCCCGGCTTCCCGAACATGTTCATGGTGTACGGGCCCAATACGAATCTGGGCGTCGGCTCGATCGTCTACATGATCGAATCGCAGGCTCGCTACATCCGCCAGGCGCTCGAGGAACTGTCCCGCCACCCGGCGCACACCCTCGATGTCCGGCGTGCGGTGGCCGAGGAATACGACGTGAAGCTGCAAGCCCGGCTCGCCCGTACGCCGTGGGGTCTGTGCTCGAGCTGGTATCGCAACGCCGCGGGCCGGATCACCAACAACTGGCCGGGCGCGGTCCTGAGTTATCGACTACAGACCCGAGCCCTGCGCCCCGAGCACTATCACCTGACCACCAACACGACAACGCCTGCGGGCCAGTGATATTCGCGGACGGGAATTCGAAAGAGGCTCATCGATGAAGCTGACCAACGGCACCGCGGCCGAGGTACGCGAGAAGGTGCGGGCGGTGCGCCGGTTGCACCAGACCGGCCTGATCGACCTGTGGCGACCGCGCCGGATCAAGCGCATGATCGCGCTCAACAACTCCTACGGCCCACAAGCGGCGATGATCAGCGCCGGGGCGGCCGATCGGCCCGACGAACCCGCGCTGGCCGACGAGCACGGCGTGCTGACCTACCGCGAGCTCGACGAACAGTCAAACGCCTTGGCCCACGGTCTGCTCGGGCAGGGCCTGCGCGGCGGCGAGGTGGTCGGCGTGCTGGCTCGTGACCATCGTGGCCTGGTGCTGGCGATGGTGGCGGCAGGCAAGGCAGGGTTGCGGCTGGCCATGCTGAACACCAGTTTCGCCAAGCCGCAACTCACCGAAGTCGCTGTGCGGGAGAAGGTTCGCGCGATTCTGTTCGACAGTGAATTCGCCGGGCTCATCGATGCCCTGCCCGAGACGATGCCCCGGATCCTCACCTGGGTCGACGCGGAACACACGCCGCTGCCGAGCACGGTGACCATCGACATGCTGGTGGCGGCGAACAGTAATGCCCCGCTGCCCCCGCCGGACCGGCCCGCGGGCTTCATCATCCTCACCAGCGGCACCACCGGTCTGCCCAAGGGTGCGCCGCGCACCAAGGTCTCTCCGTTCGCCACCGCCCTGGTCGTCGACCGGGTGCCGTTCCCTCGCGGTGGGGTCGTCATGATCGCGACTCCGGTTTTCCACACCACCGGGATGGGGACCTGGACGATAGCCAGCGCGCTCGGCGCCGAGATCGTGCTGCGGCGCCGCTTCGACGCGCAGGCCACCTTGGCGGCGATCGAGCGGCATTCGGTCGAGATGCTGGTCGCGGTGCCGACCCAGTTGAACCGCATTCTCGCGCTCGGTCCCGACGTCATCGCCGAGTACGACACCTCGACGCTGCGCACGGTTTTCGTCGGCGGCGCACCGCTGCCCCCCGACCTGGCGATCCGATGGCAGGATGCGTTCGGTGACGTGCTCTACAACGGGTACGGCTCCACCGAGGTCGCGATCACCGCTGTCGCCCAGCCGCACGAATTGCGTCGTGTGCCGGGCACCGTCGGGCGGGCACCGGTCACCGCGCGCATCGCGCTCTACGACAGCGACGATCGCCGAATCACCGCGGCGAACGTCTCGGGGCGAATCTTCGCCCGCACCGTCGCCCCGTTCGAGGGGTACACCGACGGAAAGACCAAACAGATCATCGACGGGTACATGTCGACCGGGGACATGGGCCACTTCGACGCTGATGGGCTGCTGTTCATCGACGGCCGCGACGACGACATGGTCGTCTGCGGTGGCGAGAACGTCTATCCGCTGGAGGTGGAGAATCTGCTGGCGGGTCGCGCCGATATCGCCGATGTCGCGGTGATCGGTGTCGACGACGCGGACTTCGGACAGCGGCTGCGTGCCTTCATCGTCGCCGCCACGGACGACAAGCCGGACGTGCAGGAGATCAAGAACTACGTCAAGGACAACCTCGCCAGGTACAAGGTGCCCCGTGACGTGGTGTTCCTCGACGAGATGCCCCGCAATCCCACCGGCAAGATCGTGCGCAAGGCGCTGACCGAGTATGTCGTCGACGGACACGGGGGGCGGTGAGCGTCATGACCGAATACGACTACGACGTGATTGTGATCGGTTCCGGCTTCGGCGGCAGCGTCACCGCGCTGCGGCTGACCGAGAAGGGCTACCGCGTCGGCGTTCTCGAATCCGGGCGGCGATGGAATCCCGAGGATTTCCCGAAGTCCAACTGGAATATCCGCAAGTCGCTGTGGATGCCCCGACTCGGCTTGACCGGGCCGCAGCGGATCAGCGTTCTCGGCAAGTGCGCGGTGTTCAGCGGGTCGGGTGTCGGTGGTGGGTCGGTGATCTACGGTAACACCCTGTACGAGCCGCTGCCCGCGTTCTACGAAGACCGTGCGTGGTCGCACATCACGGACTGGAAATCGGAGCTGGCGCCGTATTACGACCAGGCCAAGCGGATGCTCGGCGTGCAAACCAATCCGCGCGTCGGGCCCAAAGATGAAGTGCTGCTGAAGATTTCCGAGGGCCGCGGGGTTGCCGACACGTTCCATCGCACGAATGTCGGGGTCTTCTTCAACGAGGGTGCGGAGGGCACGGAGGTGCCCGATCCGTACTTCGGTGGTGCCGGGCCGACGCGCGCGGGCTGCATCCATTGCTCCGAATGCCTGACCGGCTGCACGCACAATGCCAAGAACACCACCACGGTGAACTATCTGTATCTGGCCGAACGCAACGGGGCCGAAGTGCACCCGCTCACCACGGTCACCTCGGTGCGGCCGGACGGCAACGGCGGCTACCTCGTGGAGACCATGCGGTCGGGCGGTATCGTCCGCCGGAACCGGAACCGGCGCCGGTTCACGGCGCGCCAGGTCGTCTTCGCCGCGGCTGCGTTGGGTACCCAGAAGTTGCTGCACCGCATGCGAAACGATGGTGTGCTGCCCGGGTTGTCGCCTCGGCTCGGGGAGCTGACCAGAAGCAATTCCGAGGCGGTGGTCGCGGTATGCAGTCGTAGCCGGTACGACCTGTCCCAGGGTGTGGCGATCACCTCCTCGATTCATCCCGAGCCGCACACCCATATCGAGGTGTGCTCGTACGGCAAAGGACAGAACGCGCTGTTCACCCAGGGCCTGCCGATGGTCGACGGCGGCGCGTTCCGGATGCTGCGGCTACTGCTCATGGTGGCGGCGCATCCGCTCGAGTTCATCCGGTTGAAGAATGTCCACCGTGCTGCCGAGCGCTCGGTCGTGCTGCTCGTGATGCAATCGCTCGACAACTCGCTGACCTCCTTCTTGAAAGGCCGGCGTCTGGTCACCAGACAGGGGTCGGGGGAGCCGAATCCCGAGTGGATCCCGATCGCGCACGAGATCGCTCGGGAGTACGCCGCCGAAATCGATGGTGACGCGGGAAATCTGGTCACCGACCTGCTGGGTATTCCGGCCACCGCGCACTACATCGGCGGCGCCACCATCGGTGACTCCGCCGACACCGGCGTGGTCGACCCCTGGCAGCGGGTCTACGGGTATCCAGGCCTGCACATCGCCGACGGCAGTGCGGTCACGGCCAATCTCGGGGTGAACCCGTCGTTGACCATCACCGCGCAAGCAGAGCGCGCGATGGCGTTCTGGCCCAACAAGGGTGATGCCGACCCTCGTCCCGCGCTGGGTTCTGCTTACGTCCGTCTCGCACCGATCCTGCCCAAGCGGCCCGCTGTTCCCGCCACCGCGCCCGCGGCACTGCGCTACTCGGTTCAGGATTGACCGCACCATCGTCGAACCACCACGACGCCCCGCAGCGCTTCGGCGCTGCGGGGCGTCGGTGCGTAGCGGCACTGACCGAAAGCCCCCGCTGAGTCGATTAGTCGAATATCATCTCACTGTATCATTGCCTTAGTGGCTCTCAGAAGAAGGAGGCGCAGGACTATGCGTCAAGTGTCAACGGTGACCGATCCTGTGACGGCGAGCGATGTCGACGGAGTCCTGCGGTGTCGATACGGCACCGTCGAGGACTTCGACATCGAGCGATTCCTCGACGGGATCGGCGCCTTCGCCGGGGCGGGCGCGAATGTGATCGTGCAGCTCGCGAACCGGCCGGTGGGCTACGGCGTCGTCGAGAGCACCGTCGAGTCCGGCCGCGCCGACGTCCATCCGTGGAAGCGGTTGCGCACCACGCTGACCTACATCGCGGTGGCGATGCTCGGTACCGAGCAGGACCGGGACGAGTATCGACAGGCCGTGGGTAGCGTCCATCGACGCGTTCGTTCCGCGCCCGGCGCCGAGGTGAAGTACAACGCGTTCGACCCCGAACTGCAGAAGTGGGTCGCGGTCTGCCTGTGCTGGGGAGTCATGGATACCCACGAACGCCTCTACGGGCCACTGGACAGGGCCACCAAAGAGGTCTTCGTGCAGTACGGGGCCAGATTCGGCACCGGGTTGCAGATGAAGCCCGACATGTGGTTTGCCGACCTGGCGGCCTTCGACAGCTACTTCGAATCGGGGCTGGCGAACATGCAGATCGACGACCTGGTCGCCGAATATCTGCGCAAACTGGTCGGATTGCGCAATGTTCCGAGGCCGCGTCGGCTTGCCGACTTTCATCGTTTCGCCGTCACCGGACTGCTGCCCGAAACCATGCGCGCACAGCTCTACCTTCCGTGGACCGACGAACAGGAGCGGCGGCATCGGCTGATGTTCCGTGCCATCGGGGCCGTCTACGGACGGCTACCCGTCCGTGCGCGGATCGTGCCGTACTCGACGATGCTGCGGGACATGCGGCGGCGTCAGCGGCTCGGCCGCCCCCTGGTCTGACAGAGTCGAGGTTGCGGGCTACCGGCAGATCACATTATGTTCGGGCTCTTGTCAGCTGAGGGGAATGGGATATGGCCGAGTCGATCAGGTTGCTGGCACGTATTCGCGGACACGGCGGTGTCGAGCGCGATAACGCCGACGTCCTGAACGGCGCCTTGGCCGCGTTTCTGGACTTCGGGATCAAGCGCACCAGCATGGCGGAAGTAGCCCGCCGTGGCGGTCTGTCCCTGGCGACGCTGTATCGCCGGTTCGGTGGGAAGACCGACGTGGTCCAGGCGGTGGGGCTCTGGCAGGTGCGACACCTGCTGGAGCAGGCCGACGCCTCGATGCGCCGGCAGGCCGACGAGGGCGCCAGCGCCGAAGACCAGATCGTCGAACTGTTCGTCGCCTTCGCCCTCGGCTTGCGGAACAACCCGTTGCTCGACCGCCTGCTCGCCACCGACGCCGCCACCGTCCTGCCCTACCTCACCACCGGTGGAGCACCGGTGATCGAGCTCGGTCGCGACTTCCTGGCCGAGTTCATCACCCGCTTGCAGGAGGCGGGCAAGCTCCCCGCCTACGACCCGCTCCCCGTTGCCGAGTTGGTGGCGCGTACCGCGCTCTCGCTGGTGCTGACCAGGCCGACGGTCATCCCGCTCGACGACGAGGCGGCGGCGCGCCGATTCGCCCGCGATCACATCGCACCCGGGTTCCGTCCGCTGGACGTGCGCACGGCGACCCAGGAGACCGGCGCCGCGCCTCGCTGATTCCCTGGCGTGGGGCAGCGACCACCGCGTGCCGCGGACAGATGAGTCACCGGCTCGGTGAGACATCCGTCCGCGGCCGGACCTCTACCTGCCGAAGCGGCGCCTGCCGCGAGCGCCGGTCGCGCGCATCGCGTTCCGCATGAAGCCGAAGTTCTTGAGGCTGTACGGGTACCAGACGAGTTCGGACTTCTGGGTCGGCAACGCCGGAGCCGTGATCGCCTGCTTGCGGCAGTACTTGCGCACGCCGTCGGCACCGCCGAATCGGTACCCGGTGCCGGACTGGCCCCAACCACCGTGGGGGAGCGCGAAATTGAACAGATTGATGGTGGCGTCGTTGATATTCACCGCGCCGACGGCCAGTCGCCGCGCGATTGCCTGCCCGCGGGACTTGTTGCCCGTCCACACCGAGGCCGACAGTCCGTACTCGGAGTCGTTGGCGAGCCGGATCGCCTCGTTCGCATCGGCGACCTTGATGACCGGGATCGTCGGGCCGAACGTTTCCTCGGTGATGCACGACATCGAGTGATCGACGTCGACCAGGACCGTCGGTTCGAAGAAGTTGCCCTCGCCTGTCGCCTTGCCGCCGGTGAGCGCTCGCGCGCCTTGGGCCAGCGCGTCATCGACGTGGCGGGTGACGATGTCGAGCTGGGCCTGGTTGGCGAGTGGGCCGACGTCGATGTTTCCGCTGCGGTCGTCGCGGCCGAGCCGCAGCGTCTTGACGTGGGCCACCAGCTTGTTCACGAACTCGTCGTACACCGCGGCCTCGACGTACACCCGCTCCACCGACACGCACAGCTGTCCGGCGTTGGTCAGTGCGCCGAAGGCGATGCCGTTGGCCGCGCGGTCGAGGTCGGCGTCGGCCAGCACGATCGCCGGGTCCTTGCCGCCCATCTCGAGGCTGTAGGGCAGCGTGCGTTCCGCGCAGGCGACCGCGATGCGGCGACCGGTGTTGCCGGAGCCGGTGAACTGGATGAAATCAGCGTTGCCGACCACCGCGGCACCGGTGGCGCCGGATCCGGAGACCACCGTGAACACCGGCGGCGCACCGATCTCGGCCCAGCCGCGCGCGAGGGCGAGCGGCGTCAGTGGGGTCACCTCCGAGGGCTTGAGCAGCACCGCGGCGCCCGCGGCGAGCGCCGGGACGAGGTCGGAGGCAGGCATGGCGAGAGGGAAGTTCCACGGCGTGATGATGCCGACCACCGGATACGGCGTGTACGTGGTGGTCAGCTTCTTGACCCGCATCAACGGGGTGTGGGGGCTCACGGCGGTATCGGCGAGAAACTTCGCGGCGTTTCGCGCGTAGTAGCCCAGCAGGTCGACGGTGAACGCGACCTCGACCTCGGCCTCCACCCGAGGTTTTCCTGACTCGTCTTGAATCGAGTCCGCCAGCTCGTCGCTGTGGTCGAGCACCCAATCCTGCAGCTTGAGCAGCCACTGCTTGCGCCCGGCCGCGCTGATCGAAGCCCACCGCGGCTGTGCTGTGCGCAGCGCGGCCGCGGCTGCGGCGACCTCCTCCGGGGTCGACACGGCGACGGTGCCGACCAGTTCTCCGGACGCTGGGTTGCGAACAGCCAGTTCAGCGGCGTCGACGGTGGGTGTGGCGGAATCAGACACATTTTCTCCTGGATAGCCGTATCGGACTACCAACCACCTTAGACAGAGTGAGATGTTTTGTATATCACTCTGTCATTTCGATGACCGGCTCAGATCTTCGGGTCGAAACGGATCCGCCATGTTCATCCGCTATTTGCCCCTGCTTGCAAATATCAGAACAGGTGGAAGCCGTGTTTGACCGCTATATGTTACCGAGGATTCTCTCACTGGTGAAGAGGAAAGGGAATCAAAATGGTGATCAGGAAAGCTGGATCGGATCCGACTACAGCTCCCGGCCCGCACGATGGACGAGACCTGCGCACCTGTCGGCGCGCGCGGAAGGAACGTAGCGAATCCTGCGCGGTGCTACCGTCGCCGCCATCCGCAGGCCGGTGGCGTAGGAGCGGAACGCGGCCCGATCTCCCGGTCTGGACCGGACGTCGAGCAGTTCCTTGGTGCGAGGGTGGAGCAACTCGCGGACGGCGACGGATGGCAGGAGTCGCGGGACCCAGCTGGTCGGACGCACGATCTCGGGTGCGAGCGTGCGACCGGCTGGGGTGAGGCGTAACTGCTGTGCGCACACCCGTTCGAAATAATCGCCGAAACCCGCCCAGTCCTGCGGCATGGCCCGCGCCGACACGCCGAATCGCAGATACCACTCGCAGCACTCCTCGTACAGCCGTTCATGGTCGCGATCCGACATCGGCGCGATGAAGGTGTTGATCGCGACCACCAGCGTCTCCACATAGGTCGCGTGCTGAAAGTGGAACAGGTCCGGATTCAGTGCGTGGAAGCGCGCGCCACGGTCGTCGGTTCCGCCGATGTGCCCATGAATGTTGACCATGCGGTGCTGCTGGTCCCGATCGTGATAGGCCATGTGAACCGTCTGCGACACGGTTCGCGCTTTGTGGTACCACAGCCGCATCGCGATGTGTTCGTCGAGAGCTGTCGCGATGGCTGGGTGCAGAATCTGTAGCCCCACCGCGCGCGGCAGGGCGAGCAGAAATCGTCGATCGCCGACGTACCGGCGAAGCAGCGAGGTCCCTTTGTGTGGTGCGGTGGGCACGGGAGACGGTGTGGTCATGGTCGGCTCCGTTCGAAGACTGGCAGCTGTCAGGGGCTGTCGAGGGGTGGAGATCGCCATGAATGCGCAGCCGAGCAGCTGGACTGGCGTATGGCTCGCCTGCCTCGCGTGGGCGTGATGATGGTGCTGCCAGGGGGTGGCGTAGAGCATCGCGAACGGGGAGCGAAACTCGCGGTGTCGGTCTCCGTGGCCGGGCCGACGGCGCAGCCGCTGGAATCCCGGGACGAGGTAGCTCGCCGGCAGACAGCAGGGCATCGTTACCTCATCCGATTCTGGGCGGGCCGCCTCGAATAATTCTGGTGCACGCTGACACCACAATGATGTGGTGTCAGCGTGCACCAGAAACTGCGGATGGTCAAGGGTCAGCCGTCGAGCAGGTGAGGTAAACCGGCGCGAAAGCGGTCCGCGTCGATGGCTTTGGCGGCAGCGAAAGCGGGGAGGGAGACCAGCGGGAAGATCTGGGCGCGGGGACTCGGATCGTCGGCGGCGTCGAGGATGGCGTTGGCCGCCGCGCGACCGGATTCGTTGGCGCCCTCCATGGTGGCCAGGTCGATGTGGTGGCGGACGTGATCACCGCCGAAATAGAGGTTGGGAATCGCGCAGTGCGCGTCGGGACGATTGTCGTAGGAGCCGACTGTGTTGACCAGCAGCGGGGTTTCGTTGTGGATGGTGGTTCCCGACCAGGTGATGCCGGGGTCCAGATGCCAGGAGTGGATGTCTTCGTCGCGTAGCCAGTCGGTGCCGGTGTTGAGCCAGGCTTTGAGCTGCGCCCAGGTCTCGATGGCGATTTCGGCGGCGGTGCATTCCTTGGCGGTGCGGCCGAAGTGGATTCCGGGTGTGTCCCAGTCGGAGATGTCGACCGACAGGCATTCCAGCACCGAGCCGTCGCCGTAGGTGGCAGGGAAGTCGCCCACCCACATGGGGGCTTGGCGCAGCGCGGTGAGGGCCCAGGGGGAGCCCAGCGCCGCGATGTGTCCCTCGGGGATGTCGGTGGGGCGGCGCAGGTAGTACTGGATGCCGACCATCCAGTCGGTGACGAGGTTTCGCATCCCGCCCAGGCGCGGATCGGCCTCGATGATCGTGTCGTCGAGGAGGTCGACCGCGCGGTCGACCGGCATGGCGCACAGATAGTGGTCGGCTGTCACTGTCGCGGTCCCATCTGTTCCGCTGATCGTCGCGGCGGCGATGCGACCGCCGGCCATCCGCAATGCGGCCAGGCCCTGCCCCATGACGAAGCGGACGCCGAGCGTGCGCAGGTAGTCGACCCACGGATCGATCCAGGCGACGTTGGTCGGGCGGTTGAGGATTCGGTCGACGCCACCGGAGAACTGCGCAACCGTGCCGGACGCGGCCAGGACCAGCGCCTCGCCGATCGTGCCGATGGTTCGTGCGGAGCTGGTCTGCGGCTTCGCGGCGACGGTGATCCGGGTGAGCGCGTTCACCAGGTACTTCCGGTACGCGGGCGACTTTCCCTCGGCCTGCATGATCTGTTCCCAGGTCACGTATTCCCACTGGCCGAAGCGTCGTTCGGTGCTGGAGGTGAACCACACGAGCATCTGCTTGGCGAAGAACGCCAGCTCGTGTGGTGGTAGGTCGGGGATGAAGCCGAGCGCGCCGATGATGCTGTTCTGCACCAGTTCCGGCGTCAACTGACTCAGTCCACCGAGCTCGACCGGGGCGAAGATCGGCGGCAGGTCCTGGAATCCGGCGACCGTGCCCTCGACCCGCACCAGGTTGTCGAGCACACCGTTCTGGTTGCCGGGGAACGGGATTCGGCTCATCGTGTCGGGGACATGCTGATAGCAGCCGGGGAAGAAGCGGAACCCGTGTTCACCCGGCAGATGCTGACGACCGGGCGACGCGGTTCCCGGCACGCCCATGCTGCGGGCCTTTCCGCCGAGGAACGCGGGCTCGTAGACGGTGATGTCGTAGCCTCGCTCGGCCAGCTCGTGCGCGGCACTGAGCCCGGCCATGCCGCCACCGAATATCGCCACCGACTTGCCGCCGGAGCGCAGTAGTGGCGAACGCCGGGCAGTCGTCGCTGCGGCGAAGGCCGGGGGAGTCACGGCTAGTGCGGCTCCGGCGACGAGCCCGGCGCGCAGCGCGGTGCGGCGGGTGATCGGTGCTGACAACGGTGTCGGCTGATCAGGCATGGTGTTCTCCTGGACCTGCGGTGGTGAGGGTGAAAGGCGGGTTCGGTGGTGGGCAGTCATCGGTTGCGCTGCCGCGCAGTGTTGTCCGCGTGGTTCGCCATTCGCTGGTCGAGTCGCGGATCTCGCGTGCCACGTCGGAGAGGACGGCGGGCAGATGTGCCCACTGGTGGACCGAGGCGCGGACCGCGAGGCCCAGTGCGCGGGACGGGGTATACAGCTCGGCGGGCCGGTGGGTGCGGGAGAAGATGCCCGCGGTGATCTCCGCCAGTTCCGGGTCGTCGGCGGCGGTGCGGTAAAGCTCGATCTCCAAGGGCCGCAACGTTTCACCACGTGCCAGCCGATTCGTCCAGTGGAAGATCTCGCGGCACTCGACGACGCGGCGGCGCTCCCACTCCGACAGGGCAGTGTCGAGAGCCCGCGGGTCGTGGAGAACCTCGTCGACCGACTCGGCGAGCGTGCGTCCATAGTGCAAGGCGTCGCGGATGCCCTGCGCGGTGACGGGATCTTTGAAGTGTCCGGAGTCGCCGGGCAATGCCCAGCCCGGGCCCGCGGAACGCCGGAAGTACGAGGAAATGCCGGTGGCGGAACGGATCCGGCCCACGCGCTCACACCCGCGCAGCCGACTGGTCAAATCCGGAATCCGGGCCAGGGCCTCGGCGTAGCGGCGTTCCGCCACACCGGGACCGCGTCCGAGGTCGCTGACCGTGGGCGGCTGTACCAGGCTGAGCACCAGGCCGTCGTCGCACGGGAAGGCGGTGCCGAGGTCGGCACCGACACGCCACTGGGCGGCGATGTGGCGGGGAGCGTCGGCGGCATCGCGCCAGTAGGCGAAATAGCAGTCGCGCCCGCTCGGCACGCTCAGAAACGGTCGTTCGGCGCCCACCGCGCGGGCGATGGTGCTGCGCCGCCCGTCCGCGCCGACAACGAGCGCGGCGCGGATCTCCCTGGTCTGGCCCGCGGCGTCGAGGTATCGCACACCGGCGCACCGGTTCCCGTCCCAGACCACCGAGGTGACCCGGCAGCGCAGCCGCACCTGCGCGCCCGCGTTCACCGCGGTGCGCACCAGCACGGCGTCGAGTCCGGTGCGGCGCACACACATCGCGTAGTCGATGCCGTCGACCGAGGGAAAGCCGGAACCGACACCGTGGCCCGCGGCCTGTGCGTAGGCCCTGGTCAACCGTGGCGCACCGAGTGCTTCGACGGCGGCCAATGCATCGAGGCGCTGGAGCTCGGCCAGCCCGGCCGGCCAGAGCAGGTGGGTGGACAGTGTGTCCGACGGCAAGATGGCGGCGTCGAGCACGACCACAGCGCGACCCGCCCTCGCGAGTGTCGCCGCGGTAGCCGACCCCGCGCAGCGCGCGCCGACCACGACGACGTCGGTCCTTTCGACTGCGGTGACGGGGGAATCGACCATGAAGACCACCTCGGTCACTGAGTCTCGGACAGTGTGTCCGATTGATGATGAGGCGGGCCGTATTCAGGTGTCAATAGCCAACCGGGACAGGGGGATTGCCGCGGCCCCTACCCCCGCCACCACGGCGGCCCGCGGGTCTACGGGCACAATGGGACGCATGGGCAATGCCAGCGCACCCGGTGCGGCATCGGCGACGGATAGCCGATGCCCTCACTGACCCGTGTCCCGCGATCGGCGCGCAAACCCGCTGACGACCGGCGGGCGGAATTCGAACGACGGGTCCTCACCGCGGTCGAAGACCTGCTGGCCGACGGCACGCCGTTCACCGAGATCGCCGTGCAGAAGATCGCCGCCGCGTCCGGGTCGGCGAGATCTACCTTCTATCGCTACTTTCCGGACAAGAGCAGACTGCTGATCCGGATGGCCGAGTTGGCCACCGCCGATCTGTTCGCCGCGGCCGAGATGTGGTGGAGTGCCGAGCACACCGATCAGCAGGCCGGAGTCGTGCTGGCCATGCGCGCGATGATCGGCGGGTTCCGCGACCATCGCTATCTGCTGCTCGCCCTGACCGAAGTGGGCTCCTACGACCGGGAGGTCGGTGCCTACTGGCGTTCCCGAGTGGCGACCTTCGCCGAACTGGTGCGTGCCCGGCTGGCGGCCGAACAGGCGTCGGGCCGCGTCGGGCCGCAGCTCGATCCCCGAGCCACCGCCCTGATTCTCACCTCGATGGTCGAACGCACGATCTCGGTCGCCTTCGCCGCCGAAACCGGTGTCGGCGAGGAGGAATTGGCCGAATCACTCGGTCGCGCGATCTGGCTCGTCATCTACGGGGACGCGCCCTAGTCGCTGTCCTTCTGCGAGACAGCGTCCTCGGCTGCGGCTGTGGTTGTGTGGGCGGAACGTTTGCGGCGTGGTGTCGTCTGATCGATGCGAGGATCCTCGGTCACCGCATAGTGTTTGACGTATTCGGACAGGAACGCCTGCACTGTCGCGGTGGCCGGAATGGCCAACAGTGCGCCGACCGCGCCGAGCAGCGCGCCACCGGCGAGTACCGACAGCAGGGCGATCGCGGCGTTGACGTCGACGGTGCGCGCGGTGATCCGAGGCTGTAGCAGATAGTCCTGGAACCACTGGTAGACAATCGCGAACACGATGATCCATACCGCGTCCATCGGGTCGACGGTCAGCGCCACGAAGACCGGAACGATCGCGGCGATGTAGGTGCCGATGGTCGGGATGAACGCGGAGATCACGCCGAACCAGACCCCGAGCGCGATGGGGTTGGGCAGGTGCAGGATCGACAGGAATACGCCGTGCACGATCGCGGAGACGATCGCCAGCAGCAACCGCGAGAACAGGTAGCCGCCGGTCTTGTCGATGGCGAGGTCCCAGGCGTGCAGGAAGGTCTGCTGGCGTGCCGGCGGCAGGAGCGAGCACACCGTGCGCCGCACCTTCGGGCCGCCCGCGGTGAGGTAGACGCTGAACAGCGCGATGGTCAGGACCTGGGCCAAGCCGCCCAGGACCGTGGTCGACACGCCCCAGGCATTGTCGGCGGCGGTGTGCGCGTAGCTCTCGAGCAGGTCGGATTCGCGCAGCAGCCGTTGACTCAGGTCGTGCGTTGTGAAGTGCTGTCCGAAGGTGTGATTGACCCAGTCCACGCCCTCGTCGAGCAGTCGTGGCGTCTCATGGACCAGGTTGGTCGCCGTCTCCACGAGCAGGGTCACCAGTGCGGCGAGAAAGGCCAGTACGCAGAGGAAGGTGGCGATGAATACCAGGCCGGTGGCGAGACCACGCGGTACCCCCCGCCGCACCAGCAGTGCGACGGGCGGCTCCATCGCCAGCGAGATGAAGAACGCGACGAACAAGATGATCAGGATGCCGGTCAGCCGGTGGAACGCCCAGTCCGCGAGCAGGAACAATCCGAAGAACGCCACTGCCAGCACCATTGCCCGAGGTAGCCACGTCGGCATTCTGGTTCGCGCGGGCGCCTGCGCAGCGCTGTCCCCGGGGTCGATGTCCACGACTTCCAGTGTCGCCCCGGGTCGGTCCTTTTCCCGGCATCAACGCGGCGTCGACCTGCCCGAAGAGTCGGCCCACTTCTCGGGCAAATAGTTGCAGTTCCTGAAATATTGCAGTTTGTGCTAATTTATGGGCGTGACTCAGGAGCCGGTCAAACAGGCCGCGGTCGGTCTGCGTGAACAGAAGAAGCAACGGACCCTGCTCGATCTCTGCCTCGCCGCGCGGCGATTGGCGGTCGAGCACGGGCTGGACGCGACGAACGTCGACGACATCGCCAAGGCCGTGGGCGTCTCGCCGCGCACGTTCTTCAACTACTACGAGACCAAGCTGGACGCGGTGGTCGGCCCGATCGGTGAGATCGGTACGCCCGAAGCCAGAAGCGAATTCGTCGCAGGCGGTCCGACCGGTGTACTCATCGAAGACCTCACCTGGCTGCACGCCGCGGGCTTCCAGCCGGAAAGCGAAGTGCGCGAGGGCATCTCGCTGGTCACGAAACTGGTGATGGCCGAGCCGAGAGTGCTCGCCGCCTTCATCGCCTCCGGCGCCCGGATGGAGGCCGCCATCGCCGAACTCCTCGCGGCCAGGTGCGGGGCCGACGTCGACCCCGAATTCGCCTCGCTCACCGCGGGAATCATGACAACCATCACCACGCGGGCAGCGATGTCGCTGGCCGCCGACCCGAACGGGTCGCTGGCGGCAGCGCTGCACGAGCACTGCGCCATGGCCTCCCGGCTGTTCCGGCCGGACGACAGCACAAGGGAGACGCTCCGATGACCACGACGGCCGACTCGCCGCCCACCCCGATCGTCCTGACGCAGAAGCGGATCTGGCTGATCTTCTCCGCTCTGATCGCGGGCATGTTCCTGGCCAGCCTCGATCAGATGATCGTCGGCACCGCGATGCCGACCATCGTCGGCGAACTGGGCGGTGTCTCGCACATGGCCTGGACCGCCACCTCCTACCTGCTCGCCACCACCATTGTGATGCCGATCTACGGAAAACTCGGCGATATGTTCGGCAGGCGATGGCTGTTCCTGTTCGCGATCACCGTCTTCACCGCCGCGTCGATCGGCGCCGCCGCGTCGACCAGCTTCTGGGAGTTCATCGCGTTCCGCGGTCTGCAAGGCGTGGGTGGCGGCGGTCTGATGATCCTGGCGCAGGCCATCATCGCCGATGTGGTGCCCGCCAAGGACCGCGGCAAGTACATGGCCCCGATGGGTGCTGTCTTCGGCATCACCTCGGTCGCCGGACCGCTGCTCGGCGGACTGTTCGCCGACCATCTCGACTGGCGGTGGTGCTTCTGGATCAATGTGCCGATCGGCATCGCCGCGCTGTTCATCGCCTTCCGCTACCTGAACATCCCCAGCCATCGGCCCAAGTTCCGGCCCGACTACCTCGGCATCGTGCTCATGTCGACCGCGACCACCTTGCTGATCCTGATCACCGACTGGGGCGGCAAGCAGTACGCCTGGGGCTCGACGGTGATGGTGTCGATGATCGCCGCTCTCGTCATCGTGGTCGCGGCCTTCGTGTTCGTCGAGTCGAGGGCCGAGGAGCCGATGCTGCCGCTGTGGCTGTTCCGCAATCGCACCTTCGTGCTCACCTCGCTGATCGGATTCCTCGTCGGCCTGGTGATGTTCGCGGCCATCGGCTTCATCCCGACCTACCTGCAGATGGCCAGCGGTACCTCCGCGTCGGTGTCGGGTCTGCTGCTGATCCCGATGATGATCGGCATGATGCTCACGCTGATCACCTCGATGAACGCGATCACCAAAACCGGTCGCTACCGGGTGTACCCGCCGATCGGCGCCGCCCTGATCGGGATCGACATGCTGTGGCTGACCCGCCTGGACGCCAACACCTCGATGTGGCTGGTCTCGGCCATGCTGTTCGTGATGGGCGCCGGCCTCGGCCTGATCATGCAGATCATCGTGCTCGTGGTGCAGAACGCGGTGGCCCCCGACCAGATCGGCACGGCGACCAGCGCCAACAACTACTTCCGTGAAATGGGTGGCGCGCTGGGCATCGCGATCTTCGGTTCCATCTTCACCGGCAGGCTGACCGAGAACCTCACCGGCGCGTTCCAGGCGAACTGGCAGGAAGCGGCGGCGGCGAAAATCGATCCGAGCGCACTGATTCCCTCGGTGGTCAAGAACCTGCCGGACAACCTGCACGACGCGATTGTCAGCGCCTACGTCGACGCGCTGGTCCCCGGGTTCTGGTACCTGATCCCGGGTGCGGTGCTCGCGTTCGCGCTCGCGTTGTTCATCCCGCATCTGACACTGTCCGACGAAGCGGGAATGGTCGCGCGTGGTGAAGCGGTGATGGCCGAGACCGAGCCGGACCTGGTCAAGGAGAGCTGAGCGGGCCGCCTGCCGATCCGGCCGAATCTGCGGCGAATGTATAAGGCCCGCTATCGATTTCGGTAGTGCGGCCTTATCATTCAGGTCGGACACCGTGCGACGTCGCAGCGCCGATCAGAGGAGCGAGTCAGTGACTACCTATACCGAGCAGTGGTCGGAACTGTTCGGAATGACGCTCGACGACTGGCTGTGCACCGGGACCGTGAACGAGGTGCATCCGGACCTGAGCTGGGATCGGGTGCGCCGGCACGCGGTGGCGGAGATGAACAAACGGCTGGCGGACAGCTGGAGAGCCGGCGTCGACGAGGCGGGGACGATCAGTAGCGCCTCGCTCGCGCTCTTCGACGAGGGGCACATGAAAGCGATCGCGACCGAGGTGCGGGTCGCGACGATCGACAGCGTCGCCTGGATGTCGCAGCTCAGCGTCAGACGTCCGGCGGACGGGTCCACCGGAGGCCGCTGACGGAGTGCGGCAGGGCTGCCGATCACCTGATGGTCGTGGGGCTTCGGGGCTGTTCGGCTCAGCCGTCGAGGTATCGCCGCGGCGATGTGCCGACCGTTCGGCGAAAGGCCGCGAGAAACGCACTGGCAGTGGCGTATCCGACGGTGTGTGCGACGAGGAAGACGGGCCGGCCGTCGGCCAGCAGTGGCAGCGCGGCCTGGATTCTCGCGTGGGTGCGCCAGCGGTCGAAACTCATCCCGGTGTCCTGCACGAACAATCGGGTGAGCGTGCGACGGCTCACGCCGACGGCCCGGGCGTGGGCTTCCAGGCTGCGCGGGTCGGCCGGGTTGTCCAGTAGCGCGTCGGCGACTGTGCGTACTCGTTCGTCGACGGGGTGGGGCACGTCGATCGGCGTCGCGGGCAGCGGCTGCAACAGGTCGAGGACGACCGCCTCGGCGCGGAGCCGCTGATCATCGGCCAGTGTGCTCTGGGCGAGGTGCACGATCAAGTGGGCCAGCAGGCCGTCGACGCGGACCGCGGTGGGTTCGGACCAGTCCAGCGCGCAGCGGTCCGGTTCGAAATAGAGGCTGCACAGCACGGCGTCGCGGCTCGCGCCGGTCTTGTGCGCGACACCTGCGGGCAGCCATAACGCGCGGGTCGGCGGCACGATCCAATGCGCTTGTCCCACAGCGACTCCGAGCACGCCGCTGCGTGTCCAGGCCAGCTGGTGCTGGGGGTGGTAGTGCTCGTGGGTCCACTGTCCGGCCGCGAGTGGGAAGCTGCCGACCACGATCGCGCCCACGCCGGGGGGAGCGGGTTCGAAGGCGGGTTCGGGCATACCCCCAGACTATGTCCTCAATGCGCTATTAGTTGGCCTGGTGACGTCTAGCGGCCATCTGTCTTCGCTGCCTACCGTCGATGCATGACTTCGATCTCTACAGCGGAATCCGGCTCGGGCGCAGACGAGGCTCGGCGCCGCGCGGTGCTGATCGTGCTCTGTCTGGTCCAGTTCATGCTGAATCTGGACGACAACGTGGTCAGTGTCGCGCTGCCCACCGTGCGCGACGACCTCGGATTCACCACCGCGGGTCTCGCGTGGGTGGTGAACGGCTACATCCTCGCCTTCGGCGGGTTCCTGTTGCTGTTCGGCCGAGTGGCCGATCTCCTGGGTCGGCGCCGGGTGTTCCTCAGCGGCGTAGCCCTTTTCGGCGTGGCGAGCATGTTGTGCGCGCTCGCGCAGGAACCGTGGCAGTTGGTGGCGGGGCGATTCATCCAGGGCACAGGTGCGGCGATGGCGAGCCCGGCCGCGCTCGCGCTGCTCACTCTGCTCTATCCGGGTGCGGGCGAACGCGCCAAGGCGATCGGCATCTGGGGCGCGACGGCCGCGGTGGGCGCCACATCCGGGCTGGTGATCTCCGGGGCTCTGACGGGGTTCGCTTCGTGGCGGTGGGTTTTCCTGATCAACGTCCCGGTCGTTGTCGTGGCTTCGGTGCTGCTGCCACGGTGGGTCGCGGAGAGCTGGAGTGGACCACGTACGCGGGTCGATGTCGTGGGAGCGGCCCTCATCACCGGCGCACCGGTGCTACTGGTCTACGGCTTGCTGCGCGCGTCCGAAACCGGTTGGGGCGAACTCGGTTCCACGATGGCGATGATCGCTGCGGTCTTGCTGGCGGTGGTGTTCGTGATCGTGGAGCGGCGCACCGAAGAACCGCTGGTTCCGTTGTCGTTCCTGGCTTTTCGGCCACGAGCGGTGGCCAATGGGGCGACCCTGCTGTTCTCCGCCGCCTTCTACGCGATGGCCTTCCTGTTGATGCTGCACCTCCAGACCGTTCTCGGCTACGGACCTTTCATCGCGGGTCTGGCGTATCTGCCTTTCGGGGCGGGGATTCTGGCCGGGATGTGGGTGTCGTCGCGGGCGGTGAACCGGCTCGGTGAGCGTGCTGGGCTGGTGACCGGACTCCTTGTCAGCGCGGTGGGCCTGGTGCTGATGTCGGGCATCGACGGCCACGACAGCTACGCCTCGGGGGTGCTGCCCGCCCTGCTCGTCACCAGCATCGGCTGCGGGATGAGCCTGCCCGCGTTGGCGGTCACCGCACTCACCGGCACCACCGAGGACAACGCCGGAATCGGCTCCGCCGTCCTCAGCTCGGTCCAGCAACTCGGCGGCGCACTGGGTTTGGCGATCCTGGTGACGCTCGCCGCCTGTCGCGGTGACTCCTCGGCCGGCTCGATCGACGCTCGGCAGGCCGCGACCCAAGCGTTCTCCTATGCCCTGACGATCGCCGCCGCGCTGGTCGGGCTCGCTGCGGTGCTGATCGCGACGATGCTGCGCAATCACACTCGAGAATCCTGATAGTTGTATCGTGTTGTGCGAATAGGTACTCCAGGGCGGAGGGGAGGAGGCGCGGTGGGCGACAATGTGGAGCCTGTCGATGCATCACCGCCCACCCAGCGCGTCGTGTCCGTGCTGGAACTTCTCGCCGACGCGGCTGAACCGCAGACCTCGGCGCAGATCGCCGATTGTCTCGCGCTGAGCCGGTCGACGGTCGGCAACGTGCTCTCCGCGCTGCGGGCGCGCGGGTGGGTCACTCGCCGCGGTGATCTCACCTACGAGTTGGGTCCCGCGTTCCTGCGGACCGCCGAGCGAGAACGAAGCAAGCTCGCCGAGGACTCGTCGTTGCACGCCGCCCTGCAGGGCCTGGCGCAGGACGTGGATTGTGGTGTCGCACTGGTTGTTGTCGACGGCGCCGAGATCCTGTTCAGCGCCGTCGTCGAGAACCGTGGACGAATTCCCGCCGGAATCTCGGTCGGCACCAGATTGCCGCTCATCCCGCCCGCCGCGGCGACGATCGTGGCTCATTCCGCCGACCTGATCCGGCAACCGTGGCTGGCGGCGGCCGAGCCGCAAGATCGCGTGAAATTCGAGCGGCTTCTGGGCGACATCCGCGTCGTCGGCGCCGCGGTCTGGGGGGTCGACTCCCGCAGCGTCGCCACCCTCGATGTCCTCGCCGACGTCGTCGACCATCTCGCCCACGATCCGGTCAGTCGAACGCTGCGCGAACGGGTGCTCGCGCTGCTCGGGGAGATCAGCGGAACGGCTTATCGTCCTGCCGAACTCGACACCGATGTGGCACTGCCGATCAGTTACGTGTCGGCGCCCGTCTTCGGCTCCGGCGGGGATGTGCTGGCGGAGCTGATCGTCGGCCCGATGCGGGCCGCGGTGACCAGGGCCGAACGCGACCGTTACCTGGCCGCGGTGATCGCGGCAGCGAAAGTGATTCCCGGCCTGCGTTGACCGCCACCGAGAGCTTGTGATCGTCGACGCCACCGCACGGGTAGCGCGTTCGGTCCACGCAGCGCCACCCCGACCCGACTGGAGCCTCTCGGTGCATGGCGCGGGCTGCTAGCGGCTGGTCTCCATCGTCTGCTTGAAGATGGTCAGGCCGTGTTCCATTGCCGCGCCCATCGGGACGGCGAGGTCGTCGGGTTGGACGTCGTGGATCCAGACGAATCGGCTGTGGCCGTCACCGTGGGGGAAGACCTGCATCGACGCGTTGTCGTGGGTGGGCCGCATGGTGTCGCCGATGACGGAGTAGGCGATTCGGCGTGATTGCTCGTCGAGGGCGATGAGGCGCTCGCGAACGACTGTTCCGTCGGCGAAAGTGGCGGTCCTGACCCCGGGCTCGACGAGTCGGCTGTCGGTGACGAATCCCGGGGCCATCCGGACGGGGCCGTCGGTGAAGTCGCTGATGACCGCCCACACCTGTGCGGGGTCGGCGTCGATGAGGATCTCTTTGTGCACGGAGGCCATGCTCTGTGTCGCTTTCTGTCGTGGGTGTCTGTGAGGAGGCGTTATCGCCGGAAGTCGCGGAAGGAGGCGCGCAGGTCGTCGATGATCAGGTCGGGTTCCTCCATGGCCGCGAAGTGGCCGCCGCGATCGAATTCGGTCCAGCGCACGATGGTGTGGTTGCGTTCGGCGATGCGACGGACCGGGACACCGAGGTCGTTCGGCAACACGGCCACCGCGACCGGCACCTCGGTCGCGGGCTCGGGCCGGCCCCACGTCGCGGCGCCCTCGTAGTAATAGCGCGCCGAGGAACCAGCGGTGCCGTTGAGCCAATAGATCATGACGTTGGTGAGCATCGTGTCACGGTCGACGGCGTCCTCGGGGACATCGGTCGAATCGGTCCAGTCCTTGAAGCGCTCGACGATCCAAGCCAATTGCCCCACGGGGGAATCGGTGAGCGCGTAGGACAGTGTCTGCGGGCGGGTGGCCTGCAGCATCGCGTACGCGCCGAGTTCGTACTGGGCGCGCTGAGCCAGCTGGAGGGCCCGCTTCTCGGCCGGGTTGTCGAGATCGGCCGTCTCGGAAGTGACGGTGGCCGAGGCGATCATGGTCACGTGCAACGCCACGAGGTGGTCGGGATCGAGCACCGCCAGTTCGCGCGAGATGGCAGCACCGGTGTCCTCGCCGTGGGCGGCGTAGCGCTCGTAGCCGAGTCGGCGCATCAGCTCGGCCCAGGCTCGCGCGGCCCGGCTGGTCGACCAGCCGATCGCGGGACCGGACAACCCGAAGCCGGGAATCGTCGGCACCACCACGTCGAACGCGTCCTCGGCCCGGCCGCCGTGCGCGACCGGATCGGTCAGCGGCCCGATCACGTCGAGGAACTCCACGATCGATCCGGGCCATCCATGGGTGAGGATCAACGGCATCGCACCGGGTTCGGCCGACCGGACATGGAGGAAATGCACAGCGTGACCGTCGATCTCGGTGCGGAACTGCGGGAACGCGTTGAGGCGCGCCTCCTGCGCCCGCCAGTCGTAGGTGGTGCGCCAGTACCGCACCAGTTCCTGCGTGTAGTCGAGCGGAATACCCTGCGCCCAGCCGACCCCGGTCACACCGTCGGGCCAGCGGGTGTCGCCCAGACGTCGATGGAGATCGTCGAGCTGGGACTGCGGGACGTCGATGCGGAAGGGAGTGATTGCTTCGCTCATGAAAACCACGCTACGAGACAGTTAGGACAGTTTCTGCCCTAGCAGTGGGGAAGAATGCGAACTGTGTTGGAAACTTCGGCTCGCCTCCTCGAACTCCTGTCGTTGCTACAAACGCCCCGGGTGTGGACCGGCGCCGACCTGGCCGAACGCCTCGAGGTCGACGCTCGCACGGTCCGTCGCGACATCGACAAGCTGCGCACCCTCGGCTACCCGGTGCACGCGGTGGCCGGCACCGCCGGATACCGGTTGGGCGCGGGCACCAAGCTGCCACCGCTGCTGCTGAACGACGACGAGGCGGTCGCCGTTGTCCTCGGACTGCGCACGGCCGCGGGCGGATCGGTCACCGGCATCGAGGAGAGTTCGCTACGAGCGCTGGCGAAACTGGAGCAGATCCTGCCGTCACGGCTGCGACACCGGGTCTCGGCGTTGCACGCCGCGACCGTCACCGTGCCCGCCGGAACCGCAACGGTCGACCCCGAGGTACTGACCGCGATCGCCGCCGCGATCCGAGACCACGAACGGCTCCGGTTCGACTACTGCACCCACGACGGCGCCGAGGTCCGGCGAACAGCCGAGCCCCATCGACTCGTGCACACCGGGCGGCGCTGGTACCTGGTCGGCTGGGACGTCGAGAAGCAGGACTGGCGCACCTACCGCGTCGACCGACTCCGCCCGCGAATCCCCACCGGGCCACGCTTCACCCCACGCGAGGCGCCCGAAGTCGACCTGGGCGGGTGGGTATCGCGCGGTGTCAGCACCTCCGCCTACCGCTATCAGGCCCGCATCACGCTGGAGGTGTCGGCGGCCGTGGCGGCGGATCGCATCCCGCCGACTGTCGGAGTCATCGAAGCGATCGACGAAGGGCACTGCCTGCTGCGCACCGGCTCGAACTCGCTCGACGAAATAGCGGTCTACACCGGGCTTTTCGGCTTCGGATTCCACGTACACGAACCGCCCGAACTGATCCAGCACCTGCGCGCGCTGGCTGACCGAGTCACCGCGGCCATCACACCACGCGACGACCTGCGAGGTTCCGGGCACAGCGCATCGGGCTGACCGACGGTGCCGTCCGTTTTCCGCCGGATCCGAAGCGGCGCGATTCCTATCGTCGGTGCCATGGACAGCGAACGGATTCCGGAGATTTCGACCAATGCGTTGCGCGCGCCGATGGTGTGGTTCATGGCGCTGGCCGCCGCGCTGGCGACCGCGAGTGTGTACCTGCTGCAACCGGCCGTCGCCGAGGTCGCCGGATCGCTGGACACCTCCGCGGCGGCGATCGGCACCGCGTTGGCCTGCGGCCCGATCGGCTATCTGGCGGGGTTGGTGCTGCTGGTGCCGCTGGTGGACCGGTTCGCACCCCGCACCGTGGTGGCGGCGCAATTCGCGGCGCTGGCGCTGGCCTCGGTCGCCGGGGCGGCGGCCCGTTCGCCGTTGACCTTGGGGATCGTCATCGGGGTGGTCGGCGCGGGATCGGCGGTCGGAGCTCAGTTGAGTTCGGTGGCAGGGCGGTTCGCGGCCCCCCAACGGCAGGCCACGGTTCTGGGGATCGTCACCGCGGGCATTTCGGCCGGAATCCTCGCCGGGCGCATCGTCGGTGGCTGGCTCACCGAGATGATCGGTTGGCGCGCAATGCTGCTGGTGTTCGTGGTGCCCTGTGTCGTGGTGGCGGCAGTGTCGTATGTGGTGCTGCCCGCGGTGCGTGGGCGGGCAGCTGCCGGATATCTGGATACGGTGCGGGGGATGCCCGGCCTGTTCGCCCGCTTCGCCGCGTTGCGCTGGGCGGCAACGCGAGGCGCGCTGTGGTTCTTCGCGTTCTGTGCGGTGTGGGCTGGGCTCGCGGTGGCGCTGTCGCAGCCGCCGTACTCGTATACCCCCGAACGGATCGGCCTGTATGCCTGCGCCGGGCTGGCCGGCGTCTTCGCCACCAGGATCGCCGGCAGCTGGACCGATCGTGTCGGCCACCGGAAGGTGATCCTGGTCGGGCTCGCGCTCGCCCTGAGCTCGGTCGTGGTCTTGTCCGTCGCGCTGTCGAACACCGTGGTGACGCTGATCTGCCTCGGCCTTTTCGACGCCGGACTGTTCGCCGCGCAAGTCGCCAATCAGAGTGCGGTGCTCGCCATCGATTCCTCCGCGCCGGCTCGGTTCAACAGCGCCTACATGTCCGTCTACTTCGTGGAAGGAAGCCTGGGCACGGCGTTCGGCGCGGCAGCGATCGGCTGGTTCGGCTGGGTTGGTTCGGTCGCTGCCGCCGCGACCGCCACGGCAGCAGCGGGCGTGGTCGCCCTGGCCGATCGGTCGCGCATCAGCGCGGATTCGTTCGGTGTCGGAGCAGGCGAGGACGGCCGCGATCGTGCGGAGATTTCGGGCGGACGCTGAGCCGGATGCGCGCGGGGCTAGGTGCTGGGGTCGGGCGCTGCTCCGGAGCCTGATGCCGGCGAGGCCACCGCGGCCTCGCCGGTCTCGGCTTCGTCGGCATCTGGCGCGTCGACTGCTGGTTGTGCTCCGGTGGCTATGTCGATCTGCTCGCCGATGTAGCGAATGATCACCGCGATCATCGCCACGACGGGCACGGCGAGGAAGGCCCCGGTGATGCCGTAGAGCGAGCCGCCCGCGGTGACCGCGAGCAACACGATGACGGCGTGGAGTTCCATGCTGCGGCTTTGCAGGACCGGTTGCAGCACATTGCCTTCCAGCTGCTGCACCGCGATGACGATGCCGAGCACGATCAATGCCGTGGTGAGCCCGTTGCCGACCAGCGCGACGAGGACGGCGAGCGCACCGGCGACGAACGCGCCGACCATCGGGATGAATCCGCCGATGAAGGTGATCACCGACAGCACCAACGCCAGTGGCACATCGAGGATGAACAGCGACGCGCCGATGAGGACGGCGTCGACCATGCTGACGATCGCCTGGGTCCGGATGAAGCCACCCAGAGTCGCCCACACCCGCTCCAAAACGGCTTCGACGTGGCGGCCGCTGCGGTTGCCGAACACCTGATGCATCCAGGGCAGAAAACGCGGCCCGTCCTTCAGGAAGAAGAACACCAGCACCAGGACCAGGAACAGGGTGATCAGTAGCGATGTCGCGGTGGACACGCCGGTGAACACACCGTTGGCGATCTGTGCGCCGCTGGACTGGAGTCGTCCGATGATCGCCTCGACCGCGGAATCGAGTTGCTCGTCGCGGATGCGCAGCGGTGGTCCCTGGATCCAGCCGCGTACCTGGTTGACCCCGTCGGTGGCCTTGTCGGCGAGCTGCGGTGCTTGATCGGCCACCGAGGGCACGATCGAGGCGACGACCCCGGCCAGCAGTGCGACGAACCCGAGTAGCGTGATCGACGCGGCTAGCGCGGGTGGCAGTTTGCGCCGGATCAGCCAGCGGGTCAGTGGCCACAGGATCGTGGTCACCACGACCGCCAGCGCCACGGGCAGGATCACCACCCAGAGCCGGGCGGTGATCGTGCCGAGTACCCATGCGCCCGCCGCGATCGCCACGATGCACAGCGCCCATTTGGCCAGCCACAGGATCCCGCCACCGATCACGTCCCCGCGTTCACGCGAAGGCTTGTCGTTCGGTTGCGCCCCACTGGTTTTCTTCACCGGCCCGCTCACGTCGCCCAGTCTGGCACGCGCGCCGCGTCCATCGGAACTTGTCGGTGCCACGGCCTAGCGTTTCGTCCATGTCGGAAACCATCACTGTCGGCGGCATCACCATCGACAGCAACGATCCCGCCGAACTGGCCGAGTTCTGGAGCTCCGCCCTCGGTTACACGGTCCTCGTCGACTCCGGGGACTACATCATGATCACCCCGCCCGGCGTCGGTTTCGGGGAGGGGCGTTATCTCGCGTTCCAGCTGGTTCCTGAAACCAAGGTGACCAAGAACCGGGTGCACATCGATTTCCAGACCACGGCTCGCGCGGCCGAGGTCGCCCGGCTGACGGCGCTGGGAGCCACGGTCCACGGCGAACACTCGCTGCCCGGCTTCGCCTGGACCGTGCTGCAGGACCCGCACGGCAACGAGTTCTGCGTCGTCGCCGCCGAGAGCTGAGCGAAGTGGCAGGCTGTGCACAATGGCATCACGTGCATCCTGCGCTGTCTGGTGTGTTCGCATCGTGGGTGAGCCGATCAGTCCGGCGCGGGCTCGGCCTCGGCGCGATCGAGTTCTTCGTCCAGCGCGATGGCAGCGGCGATCAGGGCCAGGTGGGTGAAGGCCTGCGGGAAGTTGCCCAGCTGCTCACCCGAGGGACCGATCTCCTCGGCGAACAGCCCGACGTGGTTGGCGTAGGTGAGCATCTTCTCGAACGCGTAACGGGCCTGTTGCAGGCGGCCGGTCCGGGCGAGGGCCTCGACATAGAGAAAGCTGCACAGGTTGAAGGTGCCTTCGGTGCCGCGCAGGCCATCCGGTGACGCCTCGGGGTCGTATCGGTAGACCAGGCTGTCGCTGACGAGTTCCTTGTCCATGGCGTCGAGGGTGCTCAGCCACATCGGGTCGGTGGGGGACAGGAATCTCATCCGGGGCATGAGCAGCAGCGAGGCGTCCAGGACGTCGGTGGCGAAGTGCTGCACGAACGCTCGGCGTTTCTCGCTCCAGCCGCGGTCGATGATCTGCCGGAAGACCGCGTCGCGTTCGGCGGTCCAGCGGACCACGTCGGCGGGCCTGGCTTGCGCGTTCGCCATGCGGATGCTGCGGTCGAAGGCCACCCAGGTCATCAGGCGGCTGTAGGTGAATTCCTGGCGGCCGCCGCGGGTTTCCCAGATGCCCTCGTCGGGGCGATCCCAGTTGTTCGCGAGCCAGTCGACAAGGCCGCTGAATGTCCGCCAGCCGGCGATGGCGGCCATATCGGTCCCCTGCGCCAGCGCGTCGGCTGCCTCGCCGTAGATGTCGAGCTGGATCTGGTCAGCTGCGCCGTTGCCGACCCGGACCGGCGCCGAACCCTGGTATCCCTCCAGGTGGGGCAGCGTTATTTCGTCCAGGTGTGGGTCGCCGTCGACGCGGTACATGATCTGCAAGGGTTCGCCGGAGGCGGTGCCGCCCGCGTCGACCCGGTCGCGCAGCCAGCGACGGAACGCATAGGGCTCCTCGGTGAAGCCGAGGTCGCTCAGCGCCCGCACCGACAGCGAGGCGTCGCGGATCCAGGTGTAGCGGTAGTCCCAATTGCGTTCGCCGCCGATTTGTTCGGGCAATCCCATGGTGGCCGCGGCGATCGGCGCGCCGGTCGGGGCGTAGGTGAGCAGTTTGAGGGTGATCGCGGAGCGATTGACCATGTCCCGCCAGCGCCCGCGGTAGGTGGACGAGCGCAACCAGGTCTGCCAGAAGCGACGGCACTGGTCGAACTCGTGGGCGATCGTTGCCCACATCGGTGCCGACGAGAAGTCCGCCCCCGCGGGGGCGGTGGTCAGCACGACCGCGGCTCGCTCACCGGCGGACAAGGTGAATCGCGCGGTGATGTCGGCGCCGTCGGGGTGCAGCGCGATCGGGTCGGTGGATTGCAGGTGCAGATCGGCGATGCCGGAACGGAAGACGGCGGTGCGTTCATCGACTCGGTCGAGGGTGTGGGTGGCGCGGGCATAGTCGAACCGGGGGCGGCAGGCGAGAGTGAACGTGAAGCTTCCCCGCACCACCCGCGCGAATCGCACCAATCTGTGCCGGTCGGCGGGTTCGGTGCCGCGAATCGGCTCCATGAAGTCGGCGACCTCGCCCACGCCGTCGGGTCCGGAGAACCGCGTCAACAGAATGGCGGTGTCGGGCAGGTACAGCTGCCGGACGGTCACCGGGTTGGTGGTGTCGACGGCGAGCGAGCAATGTCCGCCCTTCTCGCTGTCGAGCAGCGACGCGAACACACTCGGTGAATCGAACCGTGGCGCGCACCACCAGTCGATCGTTCCGGCAGCCGATACCAGCGCCGCTGTCTGCAGATCACCGACGATGCCGTGCTCGTCGATCGGCGGGTACGAGTTCACGAACACTCCTCGCCTCGGACCGCCGTTCGCGCGGTCGGCGAGCTTCAGCCAACCAGCGAACGGCGGCGTCGGCCTCATCCGGAACGGGTGAATCCCGCGCCTCGGAGCTGAGGTTGGCGTGTTCGGCACGAGATTGGCGCGTTCTGTTCTTGTCGTGGCCGCGAGGTAATTCGACACTTACGTTCGGATGGTCGGTGAGTGAACGATGGGAGTGTGCGGTGACAAGGGAGAGTGCCACTGTCTACGTGATTTCCGCGCTGGAGTCGAAAGGAACCGCGACCCGCGACGACTTCGACGTAGCCGGTATCGTCGCCACGTTCCGCGACCTCATCGACGGGTGGGACTTCCGCTTGCTGGAGCGGGAAACGTTCTGGCAGATCGCCTCGACCTACCTCAGGACGTGACGTTGCGAACCGGAGGCGAACCCGTTTCCCAGCGCCGGGCAGCCCGGCGCAGCGAGCCCGCGTCGGAGTAGCCGAGCAGTTCCGCCTGCTTGGTGCCGCTGAGCGAGCCTCCGGACGCCGCTCGCGACAACCTCGCGCTGCGGGCCCGGTCCAGTTCGGCCCGCCAGGTGGTGCCGGATTCGGCCAGCCGCCGCTGCAACGTGCGAGGGCTGATGTTGAGGATCTGGGCGACACTGTCGAGCGAGACCGCCCCGCCGTCGATGGCCTCGTCCACCGCGTCGGCCACTCGTGCGGGCCAGGCCGAGGCAAGGGTCGGCGGTGGCGCCAGGGCGGCGGCCAGCGGTTCCAGAACCGCTGCCAGGACGGGATCAGCGGTGGTCAGGGGAAGATTCAGGTCCGCGGAGCGGAAAGTCATCGAGTCGGCCGGTGCGTCGAATTCCAGTGTGGCGGAGCCGAAGACGGCACGAAAGCGGTCCACGTGCGCGGGAGCGGCCTGACGCAGTGAGACACGCACCGGGTTCAGCGGATCGTCGACGACCCGGCGCGCGCGGCTCAGGACGGCCGACAGACCCCACAGCTGGGTGTGGTCCCTGCCACGGC
Organism: Nocardia sp. NPDC055165; assembly: GCF_053606985.1. Taxonomy (NCBI): domain Bacteria; kingdom Bacillati; phylum Actinomycetota; class Actinomycetes; order Mycobacteriales; family Nocardiaceae; genus Nocardia; species Nocardia sp. NPDC055165. The sequence goes on along the minus strand of NZ_JBSGSS010000008.1, from coordinate 280,676 downwards.
CTTCGCCGTCGAGCATCTCGAGGTACAGGGTGGACTCGTCCTCGGTCTCGGTGACCAGGTCGAATCGGTGATTGGTGGTGACCGCGGTGATGTAGGGACCGCAGGTGGCCAGCCCGGCTCCCAGCGTCGGCGCGGACGCGAACAGATAGTCGTACAGCCCGAGGCTGGACAGCTCGTAGCGCTGGGCCACCTGCAGCGCGACGTCCGGGCCGAGACGATGTTCGCCGACCTCCCACAGCCGGGAGAACGTCGCACTGGGTAGATGCACGTCGTGGCCGGTCATCGTCCAATCCGGGACCCCGGTGTCCCGGATCAGCTGCGCACGATCGAGCCCGGCTGCGCCGAGCTGGGAAATGACGAAACGGTGCAGCAAGCTCTGGTCGGTAGCCATGACGTCTCCTCGTGGCAGCGTGCCGATCTGCGAACGTTTACGTCAGCCGCAGGCGTCGACCGATAGGGAGAGTCTGTCGGCGAACGTCTCGGCGCTTCGCGATCGGCACCTCGTGTTTGATCCGGTTCTACCAGTTCCGCGCAGGTCGCGAAAGCAATCGCGATTCTGGTCGGCAATCATGGCAGCGGTCGTGCGATGGGCTCCGATGGCATCCTGCGAACGGTGGATGCTCGGTACTCGAGCGTGCCATGGTGAGTTGTGACCGTGGAACTGTGCTGCCTGACCGTCCGTGTCGACACCGCGCGGTGGAGCGAAACCGTGCTCACGGAGGTCGATCTGGTGGTGCCTGCCGGTCAGATCACCGCTGTGCTCGGTGGGCCCGGCGCCGGAAAGTCCATGGCCGCTTCGGCTCTCGCGGGACGATTGCCCGCCGCCGCGCAGTATCGGGGCCAGGTCTTGGTCGACGGTGTGGCTGTCGACGGTCAGCGATGGGCGGCCCTACGTGAGGGCGTCGTCGGCTATGTGCCGCAAGAAGGTGTGACGGCATTCGACTCGGGCAAAACGGTAGGCGCCCAATTGCGGGCGTTGGAGCGGCGCCATCGAGCGTGGAGTGTCGAGCGAGCGTGCGCCGCCGCACAGTATCCGGCCGAGGCCTCGGACCTTCTGCCACATCAGCATTCGGGAGGTCAGATCCAGCGCGCCGCGCTCGCCGCCGCGCTGCTGCCGGCTCCGCGCGTCCTCATCGCAGACGGACCGACCAATTCTCTCGACAGGGCGACGGCGTACGGGGTGTGGCGATCATTGCGTGATTACGCCGACTCCGGTGCGGCGGTACTCGTGGTCAGCAACGAGGTGCAGATGCTGACTCACGGCGGCGTCGCCGACCGAATGGTGATCCTGCACGCGGGCCGGGTCCTCGCCGCGGGAACGACCGCAGAGCTCGGAAAGTCGACCGACACCTTCGTGCGGACCCTGCTCGGGTCGTCCTTCTGACGCGGCGCCGCGATCGGCAGCTCAGTCGGCGCCGGTCACGAAAACACGCTCCAGTAGGGCGAACAGGCAATCTCGATCTCGGTCACTGAGCTTCTTCAGGCCGTCTTGCGTCGACTGCATCTTCGCACGGATCGTATCGGTGACGCGCTCGCCCTCGGGCGTGATGACGAGATGAGTGACGCGCCGGTCGGACGCACTGGCCTCGCGGCGCACGAGGTCGCGCTTCTCCAGCCGGTTGATGATCCCGGTGACATTGGACGCGTCGCAGGACAGGGTCTCGGCCAGGGCGCGCATCGCAACAGGCCCTCGGCGCAGCACCGTCAGCGTTTTGCCCTGACTGGCCGTGAGGTTCTCGCTCGCCGCCGCCGCGGTGAAGTCCCCGTAATAGACGCCGAGCGCCACCGAGAGCAGCTCCATGAGCTGGGCCGTATCGACGCGCGCAGCTTCTTCCATGAGAGTCAGCTTATCCGCAGAAACTTGACTATCTCAAATATCTGCCTCTAGCGTGGGGGCATTGCTTGAAGTTCTCAACCTTCGACTTTGTCAAGTACCTCTGAGGAGTATCCAGTGATCGTCACCCAGTCCGAGGCCTCCCGCACGGCGGAGATCCTGTCGCGGCCCGTCACACTGAACGGCCTGACTGTCCCGAACCGCATCGTGATGGCGCCGATGACGCGGATGTTCTCGCCCGGCGGCGTTCCCGGTGACGATGTTCGGTCCTATTACGCCCGCCGCGCCGCCGCGGGTGTCGGTCTGATCGTCACCGAGGGAACCTACGTCGGCCATCAGTCGGCCGGGCAGAGCGATAGTGTGCCGCGGTTCCACGGTGAGGAGCAGTTGGCGGGGTGGGCGAAGGTCGCCGAGGACGTCCACGCGGCGGGCGGCACGATCGTTCCGCAGCTGTGGCATATCGGCATGGTGCGCAATCAGGGCGAGCAGCCCTATGTCGACGCGCCCGCCGTCGGTCCCTCCGGCATTCGCGTCGACGGCACCGAGGGCACCGGCAAGGCGATGACCCAGCGTGACCTGGACGACGTCATCGGCGCCTTCGCCGAGGCCGCCGCGGCGGCCGAGCGCATCGGTTTCGACGGCGTCGAACTGCACGGTGCGCACGGCTATCTGCTAGATCAGTTCCTCTGGGAGCGCACGAACCGCCGCGACGATGTGTACGGCGGTGACGCGGTGGCCCGCACGAGGTTCGCGGCCGAGCTGGTGGCCGCCGTCCGCGCGGTCGTCTCGCCCGAGTTCCCGGTGATCTTCCGCTACTCGCAGTGGAAGCAGGAGGCCTACGACGCCCGCCTGGCCGAGACGCCGCAGCAGCTGGAGGCGATCCTGGCTCCGCTCGCTGCGGCCGGTGTGGACGCTTTCCACGCCTCCACCCGCCGCTACTGGCTCCCGGAGTTCGACGACTCGGAGCTGAACCTGGCGGGTTGGACCAAGAAGCTCACCGGCAAGCCCACCATCACCGTCGGATCGGTCGGCCTCGACGGTGATTTTCTCCGTGCGTTCTCGGGCCAGGGTGCCGAGCTCGGCAGTCTCGACAACCTCCTCGATCGCATGGAGCGCGACGAATTCGACATGGTCGCCGTCGGTCGAGCCCTTCTCCAGGACCCGGAATGGGCAGCCAAGGTCCTGGCGGGGCGGATCGACGAGGTGAAGCCCTACGACGGGACGGCGCTGAAGACGCTGAGCTGAGCGATTCTCGCCGAGGCGGCGCCGTCAGCCGGTGACGGCGCCGTGTGCGGCCGAGCTGACGAGCTTGCGGTACTTCGACAGCACCCCCGAGGTGTATCTGGGCGGCAGCGGTTCCCAGCCGACCTTACGGGCGGCGAGTTCGTTCTCGTCGATCTCGACGTCGAGGATGCGGTTGGCGACATCGAGCACGATCGGGTCGCCGTCGCGGACGAAGGCGATCGGGCCGCCGTCCACCGCTTCGGGGGCGACATGCCCCACGCACAATCCGGTGGTGCCGCCGGAGAACCGGCCGTCGGTGAGCAGCAGAACGTCCTTGCCGAGGCCGGCGCCCTTGATCGCGCCGGTGATGGCGAGCATCTCGCGCATGCCGGGTCCACCCTTGGGCCCTTCGTTGCGGATGACGACGACATCACCGGCCACGATCGTGCCGTCCTCGAGTGCGTTCATCGCGCCGCGTTCTCCGTCGAACACCCGGGCCGTGCCGCGGAAGACATCGGAGTCGAAACCGGCGCTCTTCACGACGGCGCCCTCGGGTGCGAGCGAGCCGTGCAGGATGGTGAGCCCGCCGGTGCGGTGGATCGGCCGGTCGAGGCGGCGGATCACGTCGCCGTCGAGGCCGAGCTCGATGTGGGCGAGATTCTCGGCCATGGTCGCGCCCGTGACGGTCATGACGTCGCCGTGCATGAGACCGGCATCCAACAGGGCCTTCATCACGACGGGGATGCCGCCGACCCTGTCGACGTCGTTCATGACATAACGGCCGAACGGCTTGAGATCGCCCAGGTGGGGCACCTTGTCACCGACCCGGTTGAAGTCGGCGAGGGTGAGGCCGACACCGGCCTCGCGGGCGATGGCCAGCAGGTGCAGCACGGCGTTGGTCGACCCGCCGAGCGCCATGACGACGGTGATGGCGTTCTCGAACGCCTCCATCGTCATGATGTCGCGGGCCGTGATCCCCTTGCGCAGCAATCCGACGACGGCCTCGCCGGACTTCTCGGCGAAGTCGTCACGGCGACGGTCCGGGGCAGGCGGTGCGGCCGATCCGGGCAGGCTCATTCCGAGTGCCTCGGCCGCCGAGGCCATGGTGTTGGCCGTGTACATGCCGCCACACGCGCCTTCGCCAGGACAGATCGCCCGCTCGATGCGGTCGACCTCGGCGGGGGTGATCAGACCTTTGATGCAGGCGCCGACAGCTTCGAACGCGTCGATGATCGTGACGTCCTTGCCGTCGATATTGCCGGGCAGGGTCGAACCCGCGTAGAGGAATACGCTCGCCAGGTCCAGTCGCGCGGCGGCCATCAGCATGCCCGGCAAGCTCTTGTCGCAGCCGGCGAGCAGCACCGAACCGTCGAGGCGCTCGGCCATCATCACGGTTTCGACGGAATCGGCGATGATCTCGCGGCTGACGAGTGAGAAATGCATCCCCTCGTGGCCCATCGAGATGCCGTCGGAGACCGATATCGTGCCGAACTCGAGCGGGAAACCGCCCCCGGCGTGAACACCGCGTTTGACCGCCTTGGCCAGCCGGTCGAGCGACAGATTGCACGGTGTGATCTCGTTCCAGCTCGAGGCCACACCGATCTGCGGTTTGACCCAGTCCTCGTCACCCATGCCGACCGCGCGGAGCATGCCACGAGCGGCGGTCTTCTCGAGTCCATCGGTGACATCGCGGGAGCGTGGCTTGATGTCGACGGGCTGATCGGTGTCGTGTGCCATAGCGCAAGCCTACGAGGCCGGGCAATGAAATCGCCACGACGGCGCAGCTATGGGCGGTGCGAACTAGTCCGCGGCCATGGCCGATGACGAAGCCCCGATAGCGCTCAGGTCCGCTGGGCCCCGGGTGTTGGCGAGGGAACTGACTGTCGCGGTACCGAATACGCCTTTGCGGTCATAGATCGCCGCGGTGCCCAGCGCGATGCCGTCCTGTGCCAGCCGGTCCAAGCCGACCAGCCCGGCTTTGTCCCCTTCCGGAAGCCTGGTCAACGTGAGCGTGGCATCGGCGTTGATGTATTCCAGGCCGTGGCTGCCGAGGTTGGTGACCACATTCGTCACATCGGCGAGTCCCGCGACGAACTGGAACGGCGTCGGTTGCTCACCGACCACGACCGCGATCGGGCGGTGCCAGATCCCCGTGCGGGCCGCGTTGTGGTGGGTGCGGACATCGGGACTCCATCCTTGTTCCTCGCTGAAGTACACGCGATCCTGATCGGGGGAGGGTTCGCGGTCGGCAGGCGGCGGATCCGCGGCCGTCTCCGGCGACCAGCAGATGCCGTGCGGTGTCGGGCCGGGGAGCAGATACAGCGCGCCGGCCCGAGCCACGGCTCGGCCGTCTTGGATCAGCGTCGCATCGAACAGCGACAATCGGCGGCCGTCGCGGATCACGTCGACACGAGTTGTGCAGGGCCGCATGAACACCGGGCGGAACAGGTCGAGCGTCCACCGCACCGGCCGCAAGTCGCTCCGTTCGCGAACGATGAGCTCGCGCTCCACCGCGCGCGCCAGGACCGCGCCGACAGCCATGCCGCGTAGCTGTCCACCGATCCATCCGCTGCTCGCCTCGGGTTCGGGATGGAGTACCTCGGCGCCACCGATCGGATCGGATTGTGCGCGAAAGAATGCATGGCTCACCGGCGGACTCCTCAGGCATGGGCAGTCTCGCCGAACGCGCGGCACCGGTGGCGCGCGACAGACAGATGCCCGGATCTGAGAGTCGGCGATTTGTCCATGATGCGGCCATCGGGAGGGGGCGGCTACTCAGGCGTGAAAGATCACAGCGTGCGTTAGGCTCGGATATGGCTCACCGATCGGTTGTTCTCGGTGCGATGCTGACCGCGGTGTCGTTGCTCTGCGCGTGCACTGTGTTCGGCCGCGGCGAGAGTGATCCGCCTGCTGTGCGTGACGCGGATGTGTTGGTGTCGATTGCCGAGTCAGCGGGGTTCCTGGAGACCGGCCGTGTCGGGAGCCGACGTGTTCCCTTCTTCGAATTGCGGCGCGACGGTACGGTTTTCACCTACGTGGACGACGGTGCCGAGGAGAGTGTGTTCGGCGTGTACTGGGCCCGGCTCACCGAGGACGGCATCGAGCAGGTTCGCGCGTGGTTCGACGAACTCTCCTTCAACGATGCCCACTACCGCGAGTTCTCGCCGCCGACGGACCAGCCGACGACGGTGGTGTACGCGAACTTCGATGGGCCGGTGGGTGTCTCGGTCTACGGCCTGGACACCGACTCCCGCACGCATTCCGGCAATCGCGAGATGCGCAGGTTGGGGAATGTGATCGATCGTTTGCGAGCACTGCCCGATGACGAGCAGCTCACGGTGCAGCGTCGTGCGCCGTACACGCCGACGGCCCTCGACATCGCGTTCCAGCCCGCGGTCTCACCGGACGACGAGCCGTTGCCCGAGCCGACCAGATGGCCGTTCGCCCTTCCGCTCACGCAGCGCCCCTTGGGCGTCGGCGGCTACGGCAGAGCGCTGTGCGCCACTGTCGACGGTGCCGAGGCTGCCACGATCGTCGAGCTCATGGCCGGACAGGACGAGGACACCCCACCGCATTGGACCACCGGGGCGGCACCGGGGTCCGGGCAACCCACCTCGGTCCTGGTGACGGCGAACGCGCTCCTGCGCGGTCGATCCGGGTGCAGCGCAGTGGCGTCGGACCCGGCGTCGTCGAATCGTGTTGTCGTCGAGCCGCTCCAGGACGTGGTACTCGCCGATCCGTCGGGCTGGCAGGGCCGCTATCCGGCCGACCGGTTCACCACCGCGACCAGCTTGGAACTCTATGCGGCGGTGCCGATTCTGGTCCGCGATCTCGAGGCCAGAGAAGCGGTCGAGGACGCGGACGGCACCAGCGACAGCACCGAACTCCACGTGCCGACCGGCTCGGACCTCACCTGGTACGACTACGAATTCGTGGCAGCCGAGGCGGGCGGCTCCCGCTACCTGGACCTGTCGGCCCGCTACCAGGGTGTGGCTCCCGATCCGTGGGAGCCACCGACCTGGCACGCCCGCATCGCACTCGGCCCCGAGACCGTCACCAACCTCGACCTGCATTGACCCGCTGCGAACCCGTCGCTGCTGTCGGATGCCGGATCCACACATTGGGCTCCACATAGACCGCGACACCGTGCTCGACCGAACAGGACACCGGGGCCAGTGCTGTGGGCACGAGCACCTGCCCGCTGGTGTCGAACGGCAGGCCGGTCCACGCACGCCATTCCGCCAGCGTCCCAGGAATAACCATGGATCGCGGTGCGATCTTGTCGATCGTGCCGCCGGCCCGGACGTGTACACGCAGCCATGGGTCGACCGGCAGCCCATCCGCCCTCGTCAGCCCGGCGTAGACACTCATCGGCTGTTCGATGTCGGCTTTTCCGGTGGGGCGCACCGGCGCCACGAGCTCGGCGAATCCGAGCCGAGCGGCGTTGTCCCGCAGAGCGGCAAGGATTTCCGCGCTCAGCCCGGTGCCCAGTCTGCTCGGTTCGACGACGATCTCGATCGCGGACACCGTGTCAGGCTGTGCGCCCGTCGCCGAGGTATGGATGCCGCGGCGAATCGCACCGTCCCAGCCGTCGTCGGGGAGGTCGGCCGCACCGAGCCGGAACGGGACGGAATAGGCTCGACCCACCACCTCGCCCGCCTCGTCCTGGCAGACCAGGATGTAGTCGGCGAACCGATCCAGCATCGAGTAGTACAGGCTGCCGACGGGGTCGTGGCGCATGAATTCGGGCCAGGAGTCGGCCATTGCGGTGAAGGCGTCGTACAGGTCGGGGCGGTCCGCGAGAACCGAAATCGTCAGCGGCATGGATCTACGATGCCTCACCCGGCGCCGCGAAATCGAGCGAAATCAGGTCAGTTCGATCGGACCGCGGAGTTGACGGGCAACCGCGCGGAACCAGCCGAGGTGGTAGTGAGCGCCTTCGGAGTCGAATCGGGAACGTAGCTCGTACCAGCGCAGGCCGGGGTGGCGGTGGTGTACGTCGTGCAGATTGAAGCTGAGGGCGAAGCGCTCGAGGGTGCGGGGCAGGCGCAGATTCATTGCCGCTCTGGGTAATTCGAGGTCTGTGCCGTAGTGGTAGGCGTTGTCGGAGAGGGAGATGATGAGGGCGCGGCCGCCGAGCGCGGCGAGCAGCATCCAGCCGTGCGCGCCGTAGCAGAGGAACGCGACGGTGTGGATGACGACGATCGCGGCGGCGTCGGTGCGGAACTTTCCCAGAACCACGGGCTGGGCGACTCGTTCGAGTACGAGACCACCGACCGAATCGGGTGCGTCCACTCGACGTCCCAGTGCGCGAATGGTTCGCTCGGGCATCGGCGCGAGCAGGAGCGCGAGCACTTCGAGCAGGTACAAACCGCCGAACAGTTTCAGATAGAACGGGGGAGCGGCGGACCGCCGAGTGGTCGTCGCCGGGTCGTAGATCTCGCTGCGCTCACGAACCCGGCTGTATCGATGGTGGAGCAGGTGGCCCACTTTCAGCATCGCGAAGGGCGATCCGTACACCACCGCCAGCATGCGTCCCATCCGGTCGTTGCGGGTCCGATTCCGTAGCAGCGACCCGTGTACGGCCTCGTGGATCAGTGACCAGAACGGCGTGATGGTCAGCGTCAGCGGCACCAGGGCCCAACCCCACGCGGCATCCACGGGGAGCAGCACCAGCGGGATCACGAACAGCTGGGTGCCGCCGATTGTCAACGCGAGCACGATGAGTCGCACATTCACCAGGTCGCCGCCGGCAGTGCGCGGCACATCGGAGGGGCGCGGGGTGCGAGTTCGAGTCATGGTGCAGCGGTGCTCCGGATAGATCAGGCAAACTCCGCCCCTATCCTGCCACCCGCACACCCAGGCGTGGCAGGCCCGACGGTACCGCGAACCGGGTGTTCGCCGACAATTCAGCAGGGATGCACCCGCACGGCCGAGGCGGAACGGCTAGGTGTTCTGCTGCTCCGGTTCGATATCGAGCTGGAGGGGGAACTGGCTCACGGTCCATGCGGCCACCGCGGTCGACGCCAGGACGTGGAGCAGGTAGATCGTGCAGACCAGGCCGATGCCGTAGTCGCGCATCCACGCACCGAGGGGAATCAGGGCCACCAGGTCGAGGCCGAGCATCAGTAGCGACAGGAGCAGAGCAGGCGCGGCCCAGGACGGCGCGGCCGGTTCGGTGGCCGCATCGGTTGTGGGCGGGGAGTCGACAGGGTTTTCGGTGGCCATGGTGTCCTCACAGGCAAAGCCGGGGGCTGGACGCTGCGTGCTGGCTGATCTGTCACATATTCGGGGTCGCAGGCTGCCCGGATCGGCGCGCGAGGTGAAAATCTCGGCATCCGCAATCGATGGGCAACATGGCGCAAGCGCCTGTCACGCGGCAGCGGTCGACTCTCGGAGGCCGGTTGCCCCGCGATGTGGCAACCCGAATCGCATCACTGCAGATCGGGACTGTCGTGGACTGGAATCCGGTGTGGTCACGGATTTGCCGCCGGTGTCGGGCGCACGAGCGCTTCCCGGTGCTTCCCCCTTCTACTGTATACACGATTCCGGGCCCTCATGAGGCGCTGAATCCTGGTCCATAATCGCTCGCGTCAGACCGAAAACACCAGGTGAGGAGTAGCGGAATGGCCTATGTGCTCGGGTTCGACGAGATCGATCGAACAATGGTCGCGATCGTCGGCGGTAAGGGTGCCAACCTCGGCGAATTGTCGCGGATCGACGGTGTCGAGGTGCCGGACGGGTTCTGCGTGACGACCGATGCCTTCGCTCGGACGGTGGCGGGGGAGCCGACGCTCGATGCTCGGCTCGACGAGGTGTCGCGCCTCGAGCCAGGTGATCGGGCCGCGATCTCCCGGCTGAGCGCGCAGTTGCGGCGCATGATCGAGGAGCTGGTCGTGCCGGACGCGGTCGTGGAGGCGATCCTCGCAGCGCATGCTCGGCTCGGAGCAGAGGACGCCTGTGCCGTGCGATCCAGTGCGACGGCCGAGGATCTGCCGGGCGCCTCGTTCGCCGGCCAGCAGGACACCTTCCTGAACATCGTGGGAGCGGCGGCGATCGTCGAGCATGTCCGCCGGTGCTGGGGTTCGCTGTTCACCGAGCGAGCGGTCACCTATCGACTGCGAAACGGCTTCGACCAGAAGAAGATCCGGATGGGCGTGGTCGTGCAGCGGATGGTGTTCGCGCGCGCCGCCGGCATTCTGATGACGGCCGACCCCCTCACCTCCGACCGGACCGTCGTGTCCATCGACGCCGGTTTCGGTCTCGGCGAAGCGCTCGTGTCGGGTCTGGTCGATGCCGACGTCTACCGGGTTCGCGACGACCACATCACCGAGAAGGCGATCGCCACCAAGAAGATTCGCGTGGAGCCGGTCCCGACCGGCGGCACCCAGGTGCGCGAGATCGTGGGCGAACACCGAAACGAGCAGGTCCTCTCCGATGCGCAGGTGCTGGGGCTCGCGCGGCTCGGCCGCCGCATCGAGGCGCATTTCGGCAGTCCTCAGGACATCGAATGGTGTGCGGACGGAGATGATTTCCGCATCGTGCAGAGCAGGCCGATCACCAGCCTGTTCCCGATCCCCGACGCCGACGACGGGGAGAACCACGTCTATGTGTCGGTGGGCCATCAGCAGATGATGACCGACGCGATGAAGCCGTTGGGGCTCTCGGTGTGGCAGCTCACGAGCAACGCGCCGATGCGCGACGCGGGCGGCCGGTTGTTCGTCGACGTCACCGCGATGGTGTCCGTGCCCGCGAAAGGCGCCGCCTTGGCGGCGGGACTCGGCAAGTCCGACCCGCTGATGGGGGACGCGCTGCGCACGGTGCTCGAGCGCGGTGACTTCGTTCGTGAAGTGCCAGAAGAGGATTCCGGCGCACCAGCGACGCCGTTCGGTACCGCCCCCGCGCCGATCGACACCGTTCCCGACATCGTCACCGAGCTCATCGCGCGGAGCGAGGCATCGCTGGCGGCCATGAAGTGCGACATCGAGGACCTGTCCGGACCGCCGCTGCTCGAGTTCATCCGGACCGATATCCAGCAGGAGCTGCGGCGGGTCCTGTTCGCTCCCCAGGGTTTGCAGGTGATCATGGCCGCGATGGAGGCCACGGAGTGGCTCAACGATCGGTTGCGGGAATGGCTGGGCGACAAGAACGCCGCCGACGCACTCACCCAGTCGGTCCCCGGCAACGTGACATCGGAGATGGGTCTGGCGTTGCTGGACGTCGCCGATGCGATCCGCCCGCATCCGGCGGTGGTGGCGTACCTGGAGCGGATCGAGGGCGACGATTTCCTGGACGGTCTGGCCGATCACCTGGGCGGTGATGACGCACGAGCCGCGATCGAGGGGTTCCTCGGCAAGTACGGCATGCGCTGCACCGGCGAAATCGACATCACCCGGCCACGCTGGAGCGAGAGTCCCGCCACGCTGGTGCCGACGATCCTCGGCAATATCAAGAACTTCGGGCCGGGTGAGGGCAGACGTCGCTTCGAGGACGGCCTGCGCGAGGCCGAACAATCGGAACGACAGATTCTGCGACGCCTGCGCGCTCTCCCCGAAGGGGAGCACAAGGCCGCCGAGACCGCGCGAATGATCGAGCGTGTGCGCACCTTCTCCGGATATCGGGAGTACCCGAAATACGGCATGGTGAGCCGCTACTTCGTCTACAAGCAGGCGCTGCTGCGCGAAGCCGAACGGCTGGTGCAGGCCGGTGTACTGGACGAGTCCGGCGACATCTTCTTCCTGAGATTCGACGAGCTGCAGGAGGTCGTTCGCACTCATCGGGCCGAGCGGGCCCTCGTCGGTGAACGACAGGGCGCGTTCCGTTCGTATCGGTCGCTCACCGCGCCGCGAGTGCTCACCTCCGACGGTGAGGCGCTCGCCGGGGCGTATCGGCGCGAGGACCTGCCCGCCGGGGCACTGCCCGGCTTGGCGGTCTCGGGCGGGACGATCGAAGGTCGCGCCCGCGTCATCGCCGACATCTCGCAGGCCGACCTGGAATCCGGTGACATCCTGGTCACCGCCTACACCGATCCGAGCTGGACCCCGTTGTTCGTCGGGATCGCGGGACTGGTGACCGAAGTGGGCGGCCTGATGACCCACGGCGCGGTGATCGCCCGCGAATACGGCCTCCCCGCCGTCGTCGGCGTGGAACACGCCACCGAGCTGATCCGTGACGGGCAGCGCGTCCGCGTGAACGGCACCGACGGATATCTCGAGATCCTCTCGGAGCCGTAACCAGGACGGCAACGATGCCCGCGCCGTCGCGGCGTCGCTGGTCGGTGTCGACGGATCAGTCTCGCGGCGGTCGTCGTACTGTCGGTCGGGCCGCTTCGATGCGGGCGGCGAGGTCGACCAGGTCGCCCGCGGGGCCGGATGGTGGGGTGCTGCGGTGCCAGATGGCGCGAAACTTTCGGGTCAGCACCAGCGAATCGGCCAGGTCGACCTCGTGCAAGGTGCCTGCACGGAGTTCGTGGGCGACGATCAGGCGGCTGACCACCGCGGGGGCGAGTCCGCTCCGGGTGGTCGCGAGAATGGCTGCGGCGGAACCGAGTTCGGCCGCGGGCCGCGCGGGGGTGCCGTGGATCTGTAGCGCGGCCCAGACGGTGTCCCGTGTCCCGGATCCCTTCTCGCGCCACACCAGCGGCGTATCGGCGAGTTCGCGCGGGCGCACCGGGCGTGCGCGGGTGGCCCACGGATGGGTCGGTGCCACGACCACGACCAGCTCGTCGGCCACGAGCACCCGGCTTCCCAGCCCCGCGGGTGCCTGCGGCCCCTCGACGAATCCGAGCACCACCTCGCGATCGCGCACCGCCGTGGTCACCTGCTGTGAGTTCGCCACGTCGAGTTCGACGGCGAGCTCGGGCCGGAGCTTGCGCAACGCCGCCAGCCACTGCGGAATGCGGTGGTCGGCAATGGTTTTCGAGGCGATGACATGCAGTTGTGGTGACAGTTCGCGGTGCAGGTTCGCGACACCGTCCATCAGGGCCAGCCCCGCGGCCAGTACCGGCCGACCCAGCTCGACCACGGCCGCACCGGCATCGGTCAAGGCCGAACCGGTGGGTCCGCGATCGATCAGCCGCAGCCGCAGCCGCCGTTCCAACGCGCTGATGCGCATGCCGACCGCGGGCTGGCTGATGCCGTGTCTGCGCGCCGCGGCACCGAGGCTGCCCAGCTCAGCCACCGACACCAGGAGATCGAGCACCTCCAGATCAGGCGTTCCGGGCGGCAAGCTCATAAGGAAACCTTACGAGGTGGTGGATATCGGGGGCTACCCGCCCGCAGGTGCGCGCACCAGGATCAGCACTACCGCAATGTGCGGGCCAGTACAGCTGAGGAGTACAACATGACGTTCGTGGTCGGCGCCGCCTGCGTGGACATCCTGGATCGGGCCTGCATCGAGGAGTGCCCGATCGACTGCATCTTCATCGGCGATCGGATGGCCTACATCCAGCCCGACGAGTGCATCGACTGCGGCGCGTGCGAACCGGCCTGCCCGGTCGAGGCGATCTATTACGAAGACGATCTGCCACCCGGTCAAGAACAGTTCGTCACCGAGAACGTCCGCTTCTTCCACGAACCGCTACCCGGACGGGCGGAGCCACTCGGTCAGCCGGGCGGCGCGACCTCGGTCGGTGTACTCGGCGTCGACACGGTCTATGTGCGGGAGTTCCCGGCATAGTTCCGGCGGATCGTCGACCGGAACGGCAACGAGTTCGGTGAATCGAGGGGGTAAATCCCGCAGGTCGGCGTAGTTGTACGCCAGAATGTCGCCATGCGGACATTCGCCAAGGTGTTGCACGCCGTCACTGTCGGGGTTCTGATCGTCGCCGCTGGTCACGGCGTTGCGGCTGCCGCACCCTCCGGGAGTGCTGACGGTCTGCTGCCGTGGCCGGCTGCCGGGCCCGACGGTGTCCAGGCCTCGGGCGCGGCGTTGGCGGAGGGGCTCACCGGGACGGTGGTGTGGTCGCGGGAGGCGAACACCCCGGTCCCGATCGCCAGTATCGCGAAGGTGATGACGGCGGTGGTCGTGATCGTCAGCGGTGACCTCGAACGGCCGGTGACGGTGCCGCAGGAAGCGGGCGCCTACTGTGCCAGGGAAAACGGCAGCACCGCGGGACTGGTTCCCGGCGAGGTGCTCACCGCGCGCCAGCTGCTCTACGCGCTACTGCTGCCGTCGGGCTGCGACGCCGCCTACACCGTCGCCGAGTCGTTCGGTCCCGGTCAGGGCGGTTTCCTGGCCAGGATGAACGACACCGCGCGGGTGATGGGTTTGGCCGGAACACATTTCAGTGACCCGGCCGGTATGCCGTATCCCACCGATCACTCCACCTATTCCACGCCGGCGGACCTCGTGGCACTGGGTGTGCGGGCGATGAACCTGCCGCTGTTCCGCGAGATCGTCGGTGCGCGGGACTTCCACGTTCCCGCGGGACCCGCCAACCGCGAGCACCACTGGGAAACGACGAACCGCATGCTCGACGAATATCCCGGCACCATCGGCATCAAGACCGGCAACACCGACGCCGCCGGACACTGCCTGATGTTCGAGACGGTGCGCGCTGGCATCCCGCTGATCGGTGTCGTCCTGCACAGCTCCGACCACAGCAGCGCCGCCGCGCGGCAGGACGCCGAGCGCATGCTGAACTGGGCCTACGACCCGATTCTGCGCGTGCTGCAACCAGTCGGGGGCTGACGACCGGCGCGATCCCGGCACAACGCTTAGCATTCGGGATGTGCGCGGTGGCAGATGGTTTCGGGTCCTCGTTTGCCTGGTCGTCCTGGGCACCAGCGGGTGCGTGGGCGCGGTGGACCGGGCGGATTTCGAGGATCAGCTGCGAGCGCGCGGCGGCGGATTGGTGAGTTCGTTGCCGCAGGAGGCCATCACGGCGCTGAGCCGGCGAACCGGTGCCACCGACCTCGAAGCGAACGTCATCATCCTCACCCCACCGAACTCGACCCGGTTCCGCCTCACCTTGAACGACCAACCCGCCCAGATAACCCGGTATCTGGCCGGCGACGAGGTACTGGCCGCTCGGGAACCCACCGTGCGCCTGCGTGTTCGGCCACCTGATCGATCCCGGCAGCTCGACGACTACTCCTTCGCTCTCGGCGCCCTCAGCGCGCCACGTCCGGTTCGGGTCTCCGCCGCCGACGACCTCGACGGCGAGAATTTTGCCGTCAGCGAGGTACCCGGTCTGTCGCGTATCGAAGACATCGTCGACACCGCCCTCGCCCGAAGCGCGCTGCCCGACGGACAGGTGACCGTCATCGTGGTGAGCCGTTTCGGACGCGAGATCCGCATCGTCGCCAATGTCTTGTCGCCGCGCTCGGAGATGGTCGTCGAATTCGACCGGACCGGCACCTTCCTTCGAGTGCGGCAGGTATAGCGAATGCGACGAGTCCTGATTTCCGCGGTGTCGCTTGCCTGCGCCGCCGCCTTTCTCACCATTCTCCTCGCTGTTGCCATCTGGCCGGGCGAAGCGAAACTCACCGCACCCCTGTTCTGCTCACCGCCGGCCACCGAGCCGGTCGTCGTCTCGGACACCTTCCACGACTCCGAAGGAACGTCGACCAATTTCACCCTGTATTGCGTCAGCGACCGCGGGATTCTCACCGACGAGGGCTTCGCGCTCCCCGTGCTGGCGCTCTTCGTCGCCCATCTGCTGATCATGATCGCCCTGTTCGTCCTCGCCGCCCTGATCGGCCGTATCGGACAGCGGGCCGAGCGATCCGATGGGCAGGTCGAACGGTGGCAAGACAGCTGACGCCGGAAGGCTGCCGTTACCTTCCAAGTCGACCTGGAGATCCACCGAGAAGTGGTCGATCGGAAGTGGATTCCCCGACTCGGTCATCGTCAGATTCTCCGAACCGAGCCCGACTCGGTGCAGGAAGACCACGGTGACGGTGGCGGCGGCTCGTGCCTGGTCGGTCGGCCACATCCGGGTGGCGCTGCCGTCACCGCAGTCGACGAAGCCGAGCCGGTCCAGGTGTGGGCGGGTGGCCTCGGTGGTGAAGGCGCGCAGGCGGATCTCGGTCGGCGACAGTTCGAGTTGGGCGTAGCGATCCGGTGTCTTGTCGCGGTCGAAGAAGTGCAGGACGAGCGGCTCGGGGCCGGGGCCGAGCGCTCGCATGGCGAGGTGCACGCTGCCCAGCAGGTCGGTCAGCAGGCCACGCAGGTGACCGAGGGTGTAGACGCTCCAGATCTCGTTGCCGCGCCCGGCCGAACCGGCCGACCAGGTGAAGCTGACCTCGTAATCGTCGGCGCTCGTGTCCGAGACATCGTGCTCATCGTTGGGGACCCGGTCGGCTTCGTCGATGAGATGCGGGTAGTGGTACTGGGTTTTCCAATTCCGCCACCTGCGCTGGGCATCCGCATCGAGGGCTTCGATTCGCAAGGACAACGTGCCGTGGTCGGAGAGCTCGAGGGTGCGCAGTGTGTCGCCGTCGACCCAGCCGACGCCGAGAGCCGACAGGCCGCAAAACCAGGTCGGTGCACCCCACGTCGTCACCGTCAGGGCCAGGTAGTGACGGAACTGTTCGGGCTCGATGGTCGTGACGGTGAGGGACAGGTGTGCGCGCTGCTCGCCGTCGGCACAGCGCTCGTCGACGATGCGGCCACCGGACGGTGTTCCCGGGATGACCACCACGCCGTCACCCTGGAGCAGCCACCCCGCGGTACCGCACACCTGCTCGACGTCGAGCCGGCTGAAGGTGCGGAAGTCGCTCGCGCGCAGCTGTGTCAGCAAGTCGGCGAACCAGGCATCGGGCACGGTGTCCATACCCGAGCACGCTAGCGCTGAGCACCGACACGAAGCCGTTTCGGCGAATCACCGAAACCGTTGCCCCGCTTGGCTATCGGGACCTACGGTCAGCCGGCCTCAGCCGACCGCGGGGACCTGCTCGGCGGGGATCGGCGCAGGCGGCGGAGTGCCGTCGCCGAAGGGGCGGCCACCCAGTTCCGCACGGTGGTGCGGGGTCAGCCAGTTCGACAGGTCCGGCCCCGCGGGGACGATCCCGGTGGGATTGATATCGCGGTGCACGACGTAGTAGTGCTCCTTGATCTGCCCGAAGTCGATGGTGTCGCCGAAGCCGGGAGTCTGGAACAGGTCGCGGGCGTAGGCCCAGAGCACCGGCATCTCACTGAGTTTGGTGCGGTTGCACTTGAAATGGCCGTGATAGACGGGGTCGAAACGGGCAAGCGTGGTGAACAGCCGCACGTCGGCCTCGGTGATGGTGTCACCGACCAGGTAGCGCTGAGTGCTCAGCCGCTCGGTGATCCGGTCGAGGGCGGCGAAGAGCCGGACGTAGGCGGCGTCGTAGGCGTCCTGATCGCCGGCGAACCCGCAACGGTAGACGCCGTTGTTGATGTCGCGGAACACGTCTCGGTTGACCTCGTCGATCTGCTCGCGCAGCGGTTCGGGGTACAGCTGCGGTGCGCCGGGCCGGTGGTAGGCGGCCCATTCGGTCGAGAAGTCGAGGGTCATCTGCGCGTAGTCGTTGGTGACGACCTGCCCCGTGACGATGTCGACCATCGCGGGCACGGTGATGCCGCGCGGATAGTCCGGAAACCGGGCCAGATAGGCATCGCGCAGACGGTGGATGCCGAGCACCGGATCGACCTCGCCCGGATCCAGATCGAAAGTCCAGCTGAGCTTGTCGTGGGTGGGCCCGCACAGCCCGAGCGACAGCACCGGCTCGAGCCCGAGCAGCCTGCGCACGATCAGCGTGCGATTGGCCCACGGACACGCCCTGGCCGCGACGAGCCGGTACCGCCCCGGTTCGACGGGATAGCCCTCACGTCCGTCGGCGGTGATCCGCGTGGTGATGTAGTTGGTATCGCGGCGGAACTCGCCCGCCTCGACGTAGGTGCCCGCATCGGCATCGCTCACCGCCCCAGTCTCGCACACCCCGCGCGCCGGACAGCTCGACGCCGTGCACCGCTGGTCGCCGACGCACCGATCGTGGCCGGCCCGGAGCTACCGGCCTAGCATCGCGGGGGCAGCTCGACACCCTCAGGGAGGAACCCGCCGATGAGCCTTCGTCAGTTCGAGTACGCCTTGGCGGTGGCCGAAGAGGGATCGGTGACGGCGGCGGCAGAGGTGTTGCACGTTGCTCAACCGTCGGTGTCGCAGCAGATTCGCGGCCTCGAGCGGGAACTCGGCGTGAAGCTGTTCGCTCGTACGCCGACGGGCCTGGTACCCACCGTGGTCGGTCGCGCCTTCCTGCGCGAAGCGGAGGTCGCGGTGAGCGCGGCGCGGCGGGCACGGGCAACGGCGCGGGCGGGCGCCGACGAGCTGGTGGGTGAGCTGGTAGTCGCGGCGCAGATGGGCTTCGGCACTCGTCAACTGCCGCGTGCGCTGGGTGCGCTGCGCCGCCGGTTCCCCCGGGTGGAGGTCACCGTCTTCGAGGAGCCGAGTTCGGCCGAACTGGAACGCCTGGGGCGCCAGGGCGTCCTCGACCTGGCCCTGATGGCGGCGTGCGAGCAGTCTCCCGACGACGCGCACCACCTCGGCGACGAGGAGTTCGTCGTCGTGCTCGGCGCCGGGCACCCCCAACTCGCCACGGAGCGGGTCGAACTGCGTGCGCTGGCGGGGGAGCCGTGGGTCCGGTTCGACCGGGACAGCGCGCTCGACGCGGTGCTCCTGGACGTGCTGGGCAGCAACGAGCTGACCCCGACCACGGCCGCCCGCGTGTCCCAGACGTCGACGGCGGTGCGGTGGGCGGCCCAAGGGCTGGGGGTGACTCTCGTCCCGGCCTCGGCCGTGCCGCACGGTCACGAGCACCTTGTTCGTCCGGTGAATCCGGTCGTTTCCCAGCCCGTCATCGCTGTCGTCCGGACCGATCCGGGCCCGGCGGAGTCAGCGCTGCTCGAACTCCTTCGCCGCCAGACCTGGACCGAGGCCGCGTCATTCCCGCCGGTGCGCTGACCGGCTTCAGCCCCGGGGGAATTCGCCTCCGTCGACGAACAGATTGGTTCCGGTGAGCCAGCTCGCCCGGTCGGAGACGAGGAACAGCACCGCGTCGGCGATGTCGCCGGGGCGACCGTCGCGCCCCAGCGGCGTCGTGCTGGTCGCGGTGACCGTGTCGCCCAGTGTCGCGTCCATCCGTGCCCACAACTCCCGGGTCTCCTCACCGCCGGGGGTGGCGGTTTTGCCCGGCGACACGGTGTTGACCCGAATTCCGGCGGAGGCCAGGTCCAAGGCGAGTCCCCGGCTGTAGGTCTGCAGTGCGGCCTTCGCGGCCACGTAGTGCAGGAACTGCGGTGCCGCGGTGGGAACCGCGGCCGAGGAGACGTGCACGATCGCGCCAGACCGCCGTTCCCGCATCCCTGGCACCAGCAGCGAGTCCAGCCGCACCGAGGCGAGCAAGTTCAAGTCGAGCGCGTCCTGCCATTCCGCGTCGGGGATCGCCGAAGCGCTCGCGTGCGGGCGCGCGCCACCGGCGTTGTGTACGAGGATGTCCACCCCGCCGAGCACGTCGTGCGCGGCGGCGGCGAGCGCCTGTGCCCCAGCCTGCGTGCGCACGTCGGCGGTCACGAAGGTGGACCCGTCCGGGATGGTGTTCGCCGCCGATCTGGCGGTGGTGAGCACCTCGGCGCCCGCGTCCAGCAGCTGGCGCACGACGGCCGCCCCGATTCCGCGGGAACCGCCCGTGACCAGAGCTCGTTTTCCGGCGAGTTCTCGCGTGTGCGAAACATTCTCGATCGTGGTCATGCCAGCGGTCCTTTCGATTGCGTATTCGCCCGACGGGCAGGGAATCGACATGTGCGGCGCGCGAAACCTCGATGAAATCGCGGTGCGTTCCTCGTCGAGCTGTTTCACGGTATGCCCGGAAAACAGTGCGCGGCAAAGACGAAATGTCAGCAGGTGGCATAGGGAATTCCTATGCCGGCCCGGCTCTTCCGCCGGTGCGCGTCCCGCTGATGTCGTCGGCCGGTGGCCGTCTGGCGTCTGGCTGAACCCGCCAGTACCCTGTGCCCGTGAGACCGATGGGCAATGCGCCGGGCGGGACGGCGCGACCGCGTGTCGCTCTGACCGCAGTCGCTGTAGTGGTATTTGTGACCTTTCTCGACACCACCGTCGTCAGCGTGGCGCTGGGGGATATTCGCCATGATCTGAGCGCGGACGTGACCGCGCTGCAGTGGGTGGTCAACGCCTACACCGTCGTGTTCGCCGGGCTGATGCTCGCCGGTGGGTCGCTCGGGGACCGCTGGGGTCGCAAGCGGGTGATGATCGTCGGCCTGGTGATCTTCTGTGCCGGGTCGGTGGTATCGGCACTGGCGAGCAGTGTCGCGGTGCTCGTCGCCGGTCGCGCGATCATGGGACTCGGTGCGGCGGCGTCGGAGCCGGGCACACTGTCGGTGCTTCGGCATGTCTTCCCGGACGACCGCACGCGCGCGAAGGCGATCGGGGTGTGGGCGGCGGTGTCGGGGCTGGCGTTGGCCGCGGGACCGGTGTTGGGCGGCGTGCTGGTCCATGCGTACGGGTGGCGCTCGATCTTCTGGTTCAACCTGGTGATCGCGGCGGTGGCGCTCGTCGTCGCACTGTGGTCGGTCCCGGAGAGCGCAGACCCGAGCCCCGAGCCGATCGACTGGGCAGGCGCTCTGCTCGGCGCGACGGCTTTCGGATCGGTGATCTATGCCGCGATCTCCGGTCAGGATCGCGGCTACACCTCGCCGTCGGTGCTCGCGTTCTTCGTGCTCGGCGGGCTCGCGTTCGCCGGGTTCATCGCCGTCGAAACACGGGCGCGCGCACCTATGCTCAACTTGCACTACCTGCGCTTTCCGGCAGTGCGTAGTGCACTGATCGTCGCTTTCGCCGTCTACTTCGGCATCTTCTCGATCTTCTTCTTCACCGCGCTGTATCTGCAAGTGATGCAGTCGTACTCGGGTGCGCGTACGGCCACGGTGTTCGCGCCGATGGCCGCCATGATCGTGATCGGCTCGCTGGTCGCGGGGTTCTGGGTGGCGCGGCGAGGTGCGCGCACACCGATGATCCTCGGCTGTGTGGTCGGCGCGGGCGGGATCTTGCTGACCCGCCATATGCTGTCCGGTGAGATCCACGATCCTTCGCTGTCGGCCGCGATGGCGGTGGCGGGCTTCGGCTTCGGGATCGCGGTGGTGCCGTTGACGTCCGCGGTGATGTCGGGAGTTCCGGCGGAACACTCGGGAATGGCTGCCGCGGTGACCAATACGATGCGCCAGGTCGGTTCGGCGTTCGGTGTGGCCGTGCTCGGTGCGCTGGTGAGCGGGTTCCTGTCCTCGGACCTGAAGGCGCGCATGAACGAGCTGGGTCTGCCGACCTCGCTCCAGCCCGACGCCATTCAAGCCGTGGAACTCGGGAAGATCCCCGAGGGCGTCGATATCGGCCCGTATCTGAAATACCTGTCGAAGGTTTCCGAGGTGCTCAATGCCGGCAAGGCGGCATTCCATCACGGACTCGACGTGGCTCTGCTCGTTTCGGCGGTGATGATCCTCGCCGCGGCGGCATTCACCGCGGTCGACGCGGCTCGGCACCGTGCGGATGTCACCTAGCGAATTGCGGTTCGGGTTCGCAGGATTCCGGCCGACGCGCACCGCGTCGGCCGGAATCGGTGTCAGGCGCTGACCGAAGCGGTCACTTCACGAGTCAGTCGCGACGACCACGGACACCAGAAGCAGCCAGGCAGGAATGCTCCACACGCTTCGTCGAGGTGATCCTCGGTGTAGACAATGCTGGAGTCGCACACCTCGATGGCCATGGTGAAGAACGTGATGGTGTCGGGATCGAGGTGGAAACTCCACCCGGGGTTGTAGCTCTGCGCGGTCTTGCGGATCCGGCCCATGACATGGATGGACATCGTCTCGTCGCCGGACAGGATCCGGCGCGCCTCCGCGATCCGTTGTTCGTTGTTCAGCTGGAAAATGAATTCTTTTCCGCTGTAGTCGGTGAATGCAAAGAGCGCCATGACATTTCCCCTTGGTCGATGTGTTCGGCTAGCGGGAGTCGAGCGTGTTGCGAGGTCGAGTGTATCGGCGGAGTCGCGGCAACATGAGCGCATTGCGAATGAAAACTGTTGGGAAACAACAGGTTTAGGGAATCGGTCGGTTTCTGTGTGTGAAACGGGGCAATAGGGGAGCGCCTATCGGCGCGTCCCTGAGGCGAGCTCGTCTCGACGGGGTGATCGCCGCCCCGCCTCCGTCTTCGCCGTGGTGATCAACTCGCGCACCGCGATGGCACCCCGGGCGACCGCACCCGCGACCCGCCCGTCCGCGCCGATCAGTACCGCCGACGGCGTTCCCCGGACCCGATAGCGGAGAGCGGTCTCATTGCCCTGTTGCACCAGGACCGGGATGTCACCCACCTCCTGCGCGCGCCCCCAGGCGGCATGTTCGGCAAGATCGCCGTTGCCGACCAGTACGACTGTCAACGTATCCCGCACGCGCGACTGCCAACGCGGCAACTCTCGGGCCAGCGCCGCGCACATTTCGCACCCCGGATGGACGAACACGAGCAGGACCGCCTTTCCCTGCGCGAGCAACGACGCCAGATCGATCCGCCCGCCCTCGGCGGCCAGTAGCTCGAACTCCGGTGCTACCGCGCCGACCGGCAGGCCCTCGGCACCGAGGGTCGACAGGGCCTGTTCGTCGACCCGGCGACGAAGGGCGCGCAACTCCCCGAGCGTCCAGGTCAGCACGACCGCCAGCGCTACGATCAGCGCGAGCCCCACGCAGGCCTCGACGGGCAATACGGCAGGGACCTGCGGATACCGGATCGCACCGACCGTGACCAGTGCGGCCAGCGCCAGCAGCAGCCCGTTACGCACCAGCGTCGCGGGCCCGATGGGCGCCGAACTCGCCGCGCCGAAACAGGAGCAGCTCGGGTGCTCGCCGCGCAGCAGCAATCGCACGATCGCCGCGGTGAACCCGGCGAGCAGCAGTGCGGACACCGCGGCCGCGATCCCCGCCGTCCATGGCAGCAGCAATCCCGCGGCCACCGAGCCCTCGGCTACCGGTAACCCGATCGCCACCGCGGGAGCCCACCTGATGTCTGTCCCGAAATCGACCACCGCCTTCCGTGTCGCGGGCCCGTCCGCCAACTTCCCCCATGTCGACAGCCCGAAAGCCCCGGCCAGTACCAATCGCGAACCCCACACTCCGTATTCGATCAGCATTCCGGCACCATCCCACAGCCGAAGCGGTCTGAAAGATGATTCGCGGGAACAGCTTTCACCACGCGAGTGCTTCGGTTACCACGGCGATTCGCGTGGTTGTCGCCGCGACGGGGTGCCGGGTCGGGGCGGGTGTTCGTACCGACCAGTAACCGTGTTACTCTCTGTCGGCGCTGGTGTGACAGGCATCATGATCTGCTGTTCCGGCGACTTGGATCACTGCGGCGACGACGCCGGCCGGTGATGACGACTGAGAGGTTCTCGATGAAGCGACAGGATCTTCGACGGATGTGGCCGCATGCCGGGCGCGTCGTCGCGGTCATGGTCTTGGCCGGCGCGATGGCGGCGACGGGTGTGGTGACCCAGGCGGGGCGGGTCTCGGCCGAGCCCGTCAGCGCGTTCTACACACCGCCGGACCGGATTCCGCAGGAACCGGGCGCGATCATCAAGACTGCGCCGATGACCTTGTTCGTGACCCCGCCCACCGAGCAGGGATGGCCGGGCAAGGCGCAGCACGTGATGTACACGTCGCGATTGCAGGACGGGTCCCCGGTAGCAGTGAGCGGGACCTACCTCGAGCCGACCGGTCCGTGGCAGGGTCCGGGACCGCGTCCGACGGTGGTCATCGGCCCCGGCACGTCGGGTCAGGCGGACCGGTGCGCGATGTCGGTGGCGTTCTCGACCGGGATGGCGGTGTCCACCCAGCCGTTGGGGATCTCGGCGAACCAGGAGCTACCGTCGTCGGTGGTGTGGAGCGGCCTGGGTGCGCGGGTGCTGGTGACCGACTACGTCGGCCTCGGCACACCCGGCATCCACACCTACGCCAACCGGTTCGAGAGCGGGCACGCGATTCTCGACGGTGTGCGCGCGGCCAACAATCTGGGCGGTGTCGGACCGGAGACGCCGGTCGTGCTCTGGGGCTATTCCCAGGGCGGTGGCGCCACCGCGGCCGCCGCGGAGATGCAGCCGAGCTACGCACCGGAACTGAATCTCAAAGGCACCTGGGCAGGGGGACCGGTCGCCGACCTCACCGCGATCCTGGAGAAGATCGACGGTGCGCTGATCGGCGGAGCGATCGGGTTCGCCGTCAACGGCATGCTCGCGCGCTATCCCGAGCTGCAGCGTGCGGTGGACCGGGTCACCAGCCCGGCCGGGCGCGCGATGCTCGAGACGCTGAGCGACTCCTGCATCGCCGACGTGATCACGTACCACCCCTTCCTCAAAACCGAGTCGCTGACCAACGACGGCCGGCCGCTGTCCGCCCATCTCGCCGAATTGCCCGAAGCCACGCCGGTATTGGCGGAGCTGCGCATCGGTAACTCCACTCCGGCCACACCGGTCCTGATCACCAGTGGCCGCAACGACGACACCGTCCCGTACGGACAGGCCCGACGGCTCGCCGAAGACTGGTGCGGCAAGGGCGCCACGGTCACCTTCCGCACGAACGAGCTCCCGCCGATCCTGCCCGGAACCACCATCCCGAATCACTTCGGGCCGGAGATCATCGACGGCTTCGGGCCCGACAACGCGTTCACCTATCTACTCGATCGTCTTGCGGACAAGCCGGTCTCCGGCTGCAGCATCGACTGAACAAGGATCTGTGTGTGAAAGCCATTTCGCGCCGCTCGATGCTGGTTGCCGCGGCAACGGCGAGTGGGCTACTTCTCGGTGCCCGCCCCACGGGCACGCCGACTCCGATCGCGTTGCGGTCCAACAATGTTCCGCTGACCTACGAGGACCATCGGGTGGTGGTGATCGGGTCGGGGTTCGGTGGCGGCGTCAGCGCGCTGCGGTTGGCGCAAGCAGGTGTCACGGTGACGGTTCTGGAGCGAGGTCAGCGGTGGCCCAGCGGTCCGAACGCCGAAACCTTCCCGCGCGCGTCCGCCCCGGACAAGCGATTGCTGTGGTACCGATCGAGCCCGAACCTGTTCGGGCGACCGCTCGTGTTCGACCCGTACGCCGGGTTGGTGGAGGCGGTGCCCGGGGTGAACATGACCGCGCTGTGCGCCGCCGGTGTCGGTGGCGGATCGCTGGTCTACCAGGGCATGTCACTGCAGCCCGCCGAGGCGGTGTTCAACGCGCACTTTCCCGAAGAGCTGGACTGGGCGACGATGGATCGGGTGCACTATCCGCGAGTGGCACGGATGCTCGGGCTGGCCGAAGCTCCCGACGAGCTGATCGCCGCCGACAACTACCGGGCCGCAAGGGTCTTCGCGGATCGAGTACGCGGGGCCGGGATGCCGCTGTCGAAGATCCCGATGCCCATCGACTGGAACTTCGCGCTGGCCGAGCTGCGCGGGGAGATGAAACCCTCCTACACCAACGGTGACGGTGCGATGGGGGTCAACAACGGCGGCAAGCACTCTGTCGACGTCACCTACATCGCCGCCGCCGAAGCGACCGGCCGGTGCCAGGTGCAGACCCTGCACGAGGTGACCGATCTCGAACGCGCCCGCGACGGTCGCTGGACCGTGCACGTGCAGCGTCTCGACACCGCGGGTGTCGTGGTCGAGAACAAGGTACTCACCGCGGGATCGGTGATCCTGGCGGCGGGCAGTCTCAACACCACCCGGTTGCTCGTGCGAGCCGGTGCCAAGGGCCTGATTCCCGACCTGCCCGACGGGCTCGGCCAGAACTGGGGCACCAACGCCGATCGCATCTATGTCTGGTCGGAACCCGCCGCGAACTTCGGTGCGGCACAAGGTGGTCCGGTGGTCTACGGCAGTAAGAACTGGGATGATCCGCAGGCTGCGCACACCGTGATCCAGGCCTCCATCCCGCCGATGTCGGTGGATCCGGGCAGCACGATGCTCGTCGGCTACGGCGTCAGTGACAGTCGCGGGTCGTTCACCTACGACGCCGCCCGCGACGACGCGATTCTGCACTGGCCCCACGACGGCGACCGGACCATCCAGAACAACCACATCGACCCCGCCGTGCGCCGCATCGCGGGTTCGACCGGGATGTTGCTGGACACCAACTCGCTGTTTCCCTCGACCTGGCATCCGCTGGGTGGGGCGAGCATGGGCTCGGTGTGCGACCTGGACGGCCGCGTCTATGACCAGCCGGGGCTCTACGTGCTCGACGGTGCGCTGTTGCCGGGTAACGCCGCCGCGTGCAATCCGTCGATGACGATCGCGGCGGTCGCGGAGCGGGCCTTGGACAACCTCGTCGCCGCGGATGTGGGGACGCGCATCTGAGATCGAATCGCCTCGGTGGCGCGACGAGACGATGGACTACTGTGACGTGGTGGCTAGAAAGGGCGAAGGTGATCCCGCGCGCAAGATCACCGAAACCACCCTGTCGTTGCTCGAATCGGAGGGGTATGACGCGGTTCAGCTGCGCCGGGTGGCCCGCGTCGCCCAGGTGTCGCTGACCACGGTCTACAAGCTGTACCCCACCCGCGACGAACTCGTGCTCGCCGCGGTCGCGCAGTGGATGGCCACGAACACCTACACCGAACTCGACCCGCCGCGAGCCGACGAATCGCTCGCCGATGTGTTGAAGCGGGTGACCCGCTACGTGTTCGAGCCGTGGGAGCGTCACCCACGGATGCTCGCCGCCTACTACCACGCACGCTCCGGTCCGGGTGGGCAGCGACTCGACGCGCAGGGTTTCGCCGCGGTGTTGCCCGCGGTGAGCACGATGTTCGCCAGCCTCGACGAGGACTACGCGGCCGATCTCGCCCTCGTGCTGACCAACATGGTCTATGCGCTGCTGGGACGTTTCGCGCACGGTGATCTGGCGATCACCGAGATCCTGCCCGCACTCGAACGCGCCATCGGCCGGCTGACTCAGAACAACGCTCCGTTCGCCGCGGCCGCCGAGCGGACCGCCGGTGCGGGGGCGACTCCGTTCGAGTGGGTGCCCGGTTTCAGCTCGCCCTACTCCCCGGGCACCGAGGCCGACGAGCCGTAACCGGTGTGAAACGTTTTCACGCCGCACCGGAGCAGTTCAAGCTTTGGCAATCGCGACACGGGACTCTGAGGGTTCGGCACCGACGCCGATGCCCAGTAGGAGGAGTCCGAGCGAATGGATCGCCTGAACCACGAGTTCAGTCGGCGCAGCGTGCTGTGCGCTGCGGGGGCGGCGATCGCGCTGACCGCGGTGGCACAGCCGACACAGGCGGGCACGATCACGCGGAAGTGCTCGGTCGACAGCGGTCCGGGAGAGCGCGCCGACCTGGCCGAACAGGCGATCGTGCAGCGGCATGTGCACTCGCTGCTCGGTTTGCCCGACTATCGGCTGGGAGTGCTCGCGTGGCCTGCGGACCTGACCGAAAGGTCCTTGCTCGGGCGATGGTGTTACTGGTGGCAAGCACACCTGCTCGACTGCGCGATCGACGCCGCGCACCGAACCAGCACTCCCGACCGCGTTGATCGGGTCGTCGCCCTCGCACGCGGTATCCGCGCCCGCAACATCACCGGTTGGACCAACCGCTACTACGACGACATGGGGTGGTTGGCAATCGCCCTCGAGCGTGCCGAGCGACTGCTCGACGTCCGTTTCGGCGACGCGATCGGGAATCTGCGGGGCGCCCTGCTCGAAGGATGGAACCCGGCTGTGGGTGCGGTGCCATGGCGCAACGGCGACGACTTCTACAACACGCCCGCGATCGGCCCGACCGGCATCGCGCTGGCGCGCCTCGGTGAACTCGACCGCGCCGGCCAACTGGCCGATTTCCTGCACACGCGATTGCGTGACACCGCCAGCGGCCTGATCCACGATGGGGTCCACGAGCCCGGCGGGCAGGTGGACCGCACCGTGCACACCTACTGCCAGGGTGTGACCATCGGGCTGGAGGCCGAATTGGCGCTGCGCACAGGCGAATCGGTTCATCGTCAACGTGCTGCCGCCGTGATCGCCGCGGTCGAGCAGCGACTCACCGCCAGGGGGGTGATCGTCGCCGCCGCCGGAAACGATTCCGGGCTCTTCATGGGAATCCTCGCGCGTTTTCTCGCCGAAGCCGCACTGTCGCTGAACAACACGACCGCGGCGAATATCGTGCACGCCTCCGCCCGGGCGGCTTGGGAAAACCGTGCCGAGGTGAACGGGTTGCCGCTGTTCGGCGCGGACTGGACCCGCCCGGTCGCGGTGCCCGAGCATCCGGGGACCTTTCTCCAGCTCGCGGACGCGTCCGCCGCATCGTCGGCGAACCTGAGCCGGGACCTCTCGGTGCAGCTGAGCGCGTGGATGCTGCTCGAAGCGGACTACCGGCTCACCGCGGCGGGCCACTGACCGGCCTCATTCACCCGGCGAGAAGGGGCAACTGCTGGAACGGTATTCGCGCACCGCCGTCGCCGAGCCGGCCGTCCGGCTCAATGTCACGGACGCTCTGCTCGAAGCGGGTCTGCCGCCCCTGCCCGCCGATCGTGTGGCAGCCGCCCTGTGCGCCGAGATCCGGCGGCTGCTCGACGAGGCGTGAAGCGGCTCAGGGCATTTCGACGGTTTCGGCCCTGGCGATCTCGTTGATCGCGCGCTGAACAGCGTGATCCGGCGGTGTCCGGGCGAAATCGGCGAGGTACTCGATCAGGAGTACCGCCGCGGGTTGGGGGTTCGTCCACTCCCGGTCGGTTTCGGCCGACTCGTCGATCCCGAGCGCCCCGGCGAGCGCGCTGAAGACCGCGGCGGCGTCGAGTAGGGGCAGCCACGTCGCCGATCGGCGTACCACCGATTCCAGCACGGCGCGCACATCGTCGCCGGTGAGACCGTCCGGATGCGCGATCTCGAGCAGGTCGCGAACGATCCCCGCCAGCACCGAGGTGACCTGGTCGGCGGGGAGTTCGGACAGATCCGCGGTGGTCGCGCTGAATCGGGGTTCGTCGGCTGCCCTCGCCGCGCTGACGGCGGCCTCTACGGCGGTCGCGATCGCGCGGGCTGACGAAGGCCAGTCGGACGGCCACATGGGTAGTTCTCCTCGAGGGTCGGTACACGTGCCTCGCCTACCTGCGTATGCGGGCTGTTGTCAGCGTAGTCAGTGCGGGGCCGCGGGCCGCACGCGTGTCAGCAGGTCCGACCACTCCACCGGCCGGGTCCGACCCCGTGACCGTGTGGGACCCGAGGCCGATGAGCTCGTTGCCTGGCTGATCGGTTGCGGGGAGGTGACCCGATCGCGCCCGCGCGTGATCGGGTAGCGCGCTACTCACGCGCGCCGGCAGGCCGGCGGGCCACGCTTTCCAGCAGAGGCGACGGATCCCGCCGTTGTCGACGCCGACACAGGAAGCACGACCGCCATGATCATCGACGACACCCTTCGATCGGCCGTCGACACCGACGACACCGGCGAATTCCATTCCGGCCCGGAGGCGGGCTCCGCGCTGATCGGCAGTGTCGCGCACGGGGTACGCGAACTGCGCTACGCCGCGGTCGACGACCTCGCGATCTTCGAGGGCGACATCGTGCTCGGCACCGTCGAGGAGATCGATGCCCGCCGTAGACAGGAAGGCGTGGTGGTCTCCGGTGCGGTGTTCCGCTGGCCGAATGCCGTGGTCCCCTTCGAGGTCGACCCGGCCCTGCCTGCACCGCAGCGGGTCTTCGACGCGGTCGCACACTGGAACGCACGCACCAGGATCCGGTTCGTCCCGCGCACCGGCGCCCACGGCGACTTCGTACGGTTCGTGCCCAGCACGTCGAGCCGGTCGCCGGTCGGGCGGCGGGGCGGACGGCAGACGATCGAACTCGCCGCTTCCGCGCCCGTGGGCACCGTGGTCCACGAGATGGGGCACGCGCTCGGACTCTGGCACGAGCAGAGCAGAGAGGACCGGGGCAACTTCATCGCGGTGCGGCTCGACCGGGTCGACCCGGCGCACCGGCACAACTTCGATCAGCACATCACCGACGGTGACGACGTCGGCGGCTACGACTTCGGCTCGATCATGCACTACCCCGCGACGGCGTTCAGCACCACTGGGCAGGCGACGATCCTCGCGCGTGTGCCCGTGCCGCCCGGCGTGACGATGGGCCAGCGCTCCGCGTTGTCGGCCGGCGATGTGAACGCCGCCCACACGATCTATCCGTGACATCGCGCAGGTGCCCGCGCGGTGAAGTCGAGTGGTCCACTACTCGTGATCGGCACCGCGCACGCGCCCACGCTGAATACCCCAGCACACATTCTCCGGGCGAGGTGACCCATGGATACCGAGAGCGAAGCTCGTACCACCGCGTGGCACGAACAGATGGATGCCGCATCGCAGCGATTCGACGACACCGAGGCGCAACGCGATGAGGTGACGCGCCTGCGGGCGGTGACCGAGTCCGATGTCGTCGACACCAAGGAACAGATTCTCGCCCGCGCCGACCGGCTGCTCGTCACCGGCGAAGTCCCCGCGCAGGCGGTGATCGAACTCGGCAGGCAGGATCCGGTCGACAGCATCCGCTCGCTCGAGCGGGTCATCGGCTTCGCCAACGAGTTGCAGGCCGCGAACTTCCTGACCCGCGGTGCTCGCGCCGCCGCGGCGGTGGCGCGCATCTCGTTGGCCGACAACGGTCGTGAGGTGCCGATGGGTACCGGTTCGATGGTGTCGCCGCAACTGCTGCTCACCAACAATCATGTGCTGCCGACGCGGGGGGCGGCCGAGTCGGTGGTGATCGAGTTCCGGGCCGAGGTCGACATCGACAACGTCCCGAACCCCACCGTGCGCTATCGCCTGGCGCCCGACGACTTCTTCGTGACCGACAAACACCTCGACTACACCGTGGTGCGTGTGGCGGCGGGGCCCGACGGCGTGGCGCCCGGCGCCACATTCGGCTGGAATCCGCTGATCGCCAAGCCCGGCAAGATCGTGATCGGTGAGGCGATGAACGTCGTCGGGCACCCCTCGGGCCGGCTCAAGGAGATCTCGATCCGGCACAACCGCCTCGACCTGCAACTCGACGACTTCCTGCACTACGCCTCCGACACCGAACCGGGGAATTCGGGCTCGCCGGTCTTCAACGATCAGTGGGAGATCGTGGCGCTGCATCACGCCGGAGTCCCGAAGAAGGACGACCAAGGCCGGGTGCTGCGCAAGGACGGCAAACTGTGGCAGTCCGGGGACGGCGACGACGCGATCGACTGGATCGCCAACGAGGGCGTTCGGGTGAGCGTGCTGTTGCACGATCTCGGATCGCGGCAGTTCGATCCGGCCCAGCGCGCCCTGCTCGACGAACTCGGGCTCGCGGCGGTCGCACCGAGCGAGGCCGCTAGCGCACTGCCGGTGCCGCCACGGGGGTCGGCCGCCGAAAGCCTGGTGCGTGGCCTGCGTGGTCGGTCGAGCGCGTTCGGTGGTCGACGCAGCGTGCTGTTCCTGCACGGACGCGGACAACAGGGCCGCGACCCCGTCGAATTGCGCCGCAACTGGACAGCGGGTTTGAACAAGGGACTCACCCTCGCCGGCCTGAGCCCCATCGACCCCGCCGATGTGTACTTCCCCTTCTACGGTGACCAGCTCGTGGAGAGCATGGACACCCGCGAGGCCGTCGACTCCGGTCCGGCACTCTACGAGAGCCTGGTCGCCGAGGCCGCGCGCCGGGCCGGGATGCCGGACGCCGGTGACCTGCCCACCGACCCGCAAGCGCGCGAACTCTTCGGCGGGTTCGGTGCGGTGGTGCTGGGGCGGTTGCACGACCAGCTCAGCTGGATCGCCGCCCGCAGCGGCCTCGATTCCGCGCTCATCGGCGCCATCTTCAAAGACGTCGCCGCCTATCTCGACGACGAGCGGGTCCGCAAGAGTGTGCTGGACACGGTGCTCATCGATGCGCCCACCGAGGGCGAACTGATCCTGGTCAGCCACAGTCTCGGCACGGTGGTCGCGATGGATCTGCTCACCCAGCTGCCCCGCGAACTGAACGTGCGCCTGCTGGTGACGGCGGGCAGCCCGCTCGGGATGGACGGGGTGTACCGCAAGCTGCTGACGGGCGGGCCGAGCAGGCCCGAGCGGGTCGGTGAATGGCTCAACACCTGGTACGCCGGCGATCCGATCGCCATCGGCTGCCCGCTGCGTCAGGCCTGGGGGTCGGATCTGCGCGACCTCCCGGTCGAGAACCCCAAGGAGCGGGCGCACGACATCGCCGAATACCTCGCCCATGCCGCGGTGGCGGCCACGATCGGACACACGCTGTCCGCCTGAGCCACACCACGATTCGCACGACAATCACTCGACACAGGTAGGTGGGCCCGCACCCTCGGCGCTACGGCGTGAACGGGCGCTGATCGAGAAAATCGGCGCCCGCGTTGATCGTGAACAGATAAGGAATATCCGCTCACTGCCGTTCCTCCGAGAAATCGGTCCTTCTCGATCCTCCTTCGGCCGTGTCGAACTCGATTGCGTGGCGGACTACTCGAATGTGCGACACAACCGTCGCCGCATCCGCGCGTATTCGGGTAGTGGATTACGCATTCGCGCCCGCGCGCCCGCGCGCGACGATAGCTCCAGACAGTTTTTCCGCCGAGAAAGGGCGCCGAAATGTTGGAGACGGATACGGAAGACGCGGTCGTGGCAGCGAGCGCGGATACCGAAGAGGAGGTGTTCGAGTCGGCGAAAACCGGCTACGGCGCCGAAGAAGCCGACGTTCGGGCGATCGACCAGACCTATATCACATCAATTTTCTGGGCACAGAAGATCCTGCGCACCCATGGAACAGGTGCCTGGGTATTCGGATTCCCGAACGCCGACGTGCGGGCAGATAGTCAGGTCTCGGTGAGTCTGACCGAGATCGACACGAACAACATCCCGTTCCTCGGACCTGCCACCACCCAGGTCCTGAATGTGGTTCCGCACGCCGACGGCACCATGACAGTGCGATATCACGTGGGGTGGAACAGCAATATCAGGGTGCTGTTCAACTTCATCATCGCCAATTGAGCCGCCGCGATGGCAGTGTCACGGGTCCGCCGGACGCCGGGCTCCGATCGACAGCGTGGTCGATCCAGGCCATCCGGCACCGTGGCAGTCGCAGGGCAGGTCCGCGTCGCCGACGACGTCGATCAGGACCGGTCATCGACCCCCTGCCGAGCGTTACCCGAGCCGGTGCGCCGCCGCCAGTGCGGTGAGCACCTGCTCGGTTTTGGTATCACCCGACGCGATCGTCAGGCCGAGCGTACGCAGGGCGGCTTCGAGTTCGCGCCGGGCGTCGAGCGCGCGCAGGTGCAGATCGACGGGCGAATCGCCCTGTTGCGGTGTGACTTTCAGCGACAGCTCGACCAGATCGAGTCCGGTGGTGCTCCACCGTTCGACATCGGCGCGCAGTGTCCCCACCGGCACCCCCGTCCACCGTGCCGAAGCGACCGGTCCCATCGCGCGCAGGTGGTCGACCGCGACGCCGGGGGGCGTGCAGCTGACCAGGAACTGGCGCTGAGCCGAGTGGAGCGCGCCGGTGACATCGACACCCCGGGCCACGGCCGCGCGCAGCGAACCGGCAGGCCGGGAGCTGATCGCCGAGGCCGACAGCATCCGCCGATCGGCCGACCAGTCGCTTTCGATGCGGTACCGCACACCCGGCTCGGTGAAGGGCGCCCCCCAGCGGCCCGCCAGCTGGGAGGGCACGCACGGTCGCAGTTTGACGGTGAGATCGTCTTCCTCCGCGCCGCTGCGCAACCGGATGACGATGCGGCTCGACAGCAGCGTGGGCGCCCCCGCGGTACCCGGGTGCAGCGGCTCGGCGAACCAGATGTCGCGGTAGACCGCGGCGGTATCGGGACATCGGAGCCGGCGCAGTGCGCCCGCGACATCCCCGTCGAGGTTCACTTTGATCTCGATCGGCGTGATCACCCGGGCCCCCTTTCTGTCGCTGTGACGGGTATTGCCCGCGGTGCGCGGGCTCCCTGGAAGCCAGATTCGCCCATCGACGGGCCGCGGCGCGCGCGTAGTGCGCTACCCGATCAGGTCGCGCGTCCGGGTCGAGCGAGGACCATCGACCACAGCAGCGCCGGATCGGCGCCACGGTGCCCGCGTGCGCGTGCCCGCGCGTAGTGGACTACTCGTGACAGGCCTGACCAGGCGCCGGAGACTGGATTCGATCGGTCCGGTAGGCGGCGAGCACGCGCCATTCCGTGGAGGTTCTCGATGGTCGACGCACAGCAGCAAACACTGGTCACTCGCGCATTGGTCACCGCCGCGGAGGCGCTCGACCGGCGGGTCGGCTGGTTCCGGCTACCGACCCCGTTGGGGTTGGCCGTGCTGGTCGGCCTGCGCAGCAGACTGCGGGCGCGCAACCTCTTCGACACCGGCCCGCACCCGGCCGGACCGCTGCCCCCGGACGACGCCGGCGAACACCGTAACGCGCGCACCGTCGAGGGCACCTACAACAGCCCCGACGACCCGCGCGCGGGTTCGATCGGCTGCCGATTCGGCCGCAATATCCCACTCGATCGCACCTACCCCGAGGATCCCGCGCGGATCATGGAACCCAACCCGCGCACGATCAGCAGGCAGCTGCTCACGCGCGACCGATTCCAGCCGGCTACCACCCTGAATCTGCTGGCTGCGGCCTGGATCCAGTTCGAGGTGCACGACTGGTTCGTGCACGACCCCGCCGAACAGGACCCCTTCGTCGTCACCCTGGACGACGATGATCCGTGGCCGCACCCCCCGATGGCGATCCCGCGCACGGTGACGGTGCCCGCCCCTGACCCGGGCGCCGCGCCGACCTACGTCACCGGCGAGACCCACTGGTGGGATGCCTCTCAGATCTATGGCAAGACAGCGGAATTCGCCGCTTCCCTGCGCTCGGGAAAGCACGGCCAGCTCGTGATCGACGAACTCGGACTCCCGCCGCTGGACGCCGAGCGGCTGGTGGCACTCGATCCCTCGGCGGCCAACGCCTGGGTGGGCCTGGCCCTGCTGCACTCTCTGTTCCTGCGCGAACACAACGCGATCTGTGCTCGCCTCACCCGGCGCTACCCCGACATGAACGACCAGCAGCTCTACGACACCGCCCGGCTGGTCAACTCCGCGTTGATCGCGAAGATCCACACTGTCGACTGGACACCGGCCGTGATCGCCCATCCCACCACCGTGGCGGCCATGCGCGCGAACTGGTTCGGCGTGCTGGGAGAGCGGGTTTCGCGGCGCTTCGGCCACTTCATCGGCAACGAAGTGCTGTGCGGCATACCGGGTTCCGCGCGCGACGACAGCGGAGTGCCGTACTCGCTCACCGAGGAGTTCGTCTCGGTCTACCGCATGCATCCGCTGATCCCCGACGCGCTCGTCGTCCGCAGCCTGACCGACGACACCGTGCTGGCCGAGCACCCGCTGCCCGACCTCGGCGTCGCCCACATCCGCGAACGGCTCGCCGAGACGGCGATGGACACGCTGCTCTACTCCTTCGGCCGAGCCAACCCCGGCGCGTTGACGCTGCACAACTACCCCGTTCACCTCCAACAGCTGGAGCGTCCGGGCCAACCGCTGCTCGATCTCGCGACCGTCGACATCCTGCGGGTCCGCGAGCGAGGTGTGCCGCGCTACAACGAGTTCCGGCGGCACCTGCGCCTACCGCCGGTCACCTCGTTCGACGAACTCACCGATGACCCGCGGTGGGCACGCGAACTCGAACAGGTCTACGGCGACGTGGACGATGTCGACCTGATGATCGGCCTCTACGCCGAACCCAAGCCGCCCGGTTTCGGCTTCAGCGACACCGCCTTTCGCGTGTTCGTGCTGATGGCGTCGCGGCGGCTGTCGGCGGACCGGTTCTTCACCACCGACTTCCGGCCCGAGGTCTACACCGAGGCGGGCTTGGCCTGGGTGCGTGACAACACGATGCGCAGCGTGCTGCTGCGCCATTTCCCGACCCTCGCGCCCGCGCTGGAGGGCGTCGCGAATCCGTTCGCCCCGTGGAGGAGCCCACGATGAGCTATGTGAGCTACCGCGAGGACCTGGAACAACCGCGGCCCGACGAAGAACAGATCATCGACAAGATCATCGCGGTCCTGCGCGACAACAATGAACGCGCCTACCGTAAGTACAAGCGAGGTTTGCGCGACGCCCATGCCAAGAGTCACGGCATCCTGCGCGGCGAACTGACGGTGCCCGCTGGCCTGCCACCCGAACTGGCCCAGGGCATGTTCGCCACCCCGGGCACCTATCCGGTGATCGCGCGGTTGTCGAGCACCTCCGGGGTGATCCGCAGCGATCAGCTACGCGGCGTCCGCGGACTCGGGATCAAGGTGCTCGGGGTACACGGACCGCGCGCGCTGCCCGACGACGAGGCGAGCACGCAGGACTTCATCATGGTCACCCACCGCGAGTTCCTCTTCGCCGACGCGCACGCCTACCTCACCAAGGGCATGCCGACCGCGTGGGTGCTGGCCCGGCTGCCCGACGCCGCCCTGCGCGCGGGCAGCGACCTCGTTGCCGCGCTGAACACGCACGTGCTGCGCCGGATCGGGCGCAGTGTGCCACCGAATCTCGGTGTCTTCGTCGCACCCAACACCCACATCCTCGGCGAGACCTTCTACTCCTCGGCGCCGCTGCGCTACGGCGACTATGTGGCCAAGCTGCTCTACGTGCCGGTGTCACCGGAAGTCGTGGCACTGCAAGGGCAACCGGTCGACCCCGACGCGGGAGTCAATGCCCATCAGGACCTGATCGTCGACTTCTTCGCCGCGCACAGCGCCACCTACGAACTGCGCGCGCAACTGTGCACCGATACCGCCACCATGCCGATCGAGGACGCGACTGTGCCATGGCCCGAAGACGACTCACCGCACCGCACCGTGGCGACCATCCGCTTCGACGTGCAGGATCCGTACACCCCCCAGCGGCGTGCCTACGGTGACGACGTGCTCTCGTTCAACTCCTGGCGTGGCCTGGACGCGCACCGGCCGCTCGGCTCGATCAACCGGCTCAAGAAGCGTGTGTACGAGGCCTCGAGCAACTACCGCCACGACGTCAACAACGCGCCGCGGCTCGAGCCCCGTGACGCCACCGAGCTCCCGCCGTGACCATCGCGGCACCCGCCCATGCGCCGCGCGCGCCCGCCGCGCCGGTCCAGCCGCGCGTCGGCCGTGTCGCCGGGCCGAGTCGTTGTGACAGGGCCGGACGGGAACTACACTTTTCATGTATGGGCGGACTCTGGCAGCTGCTCGATCGTCCCGCCGAATATGACGCCGTCCGTAAGGCTTTGACGAACCGCGACACCGGTGGCGTGATCCTCGTCGGTGCCGCGGGCGTCGGCAAGACCACCCTGGCCCGGTTGGTCACCGCTGTGCTGTCCGAGCCGGTGCGCTGGGTGGCCTGTACCGCGTCGTCACAAGCCATTCCACTCGGTGCGTTCGCGCCCTGGATCGCCGCGTCGGTGTCGCGCGATCCGCTCGCGCTGCTGCATTCGGCCCGGGAGAACGTGCTCGCCCAGCCCGATACGGTGATCGGCGTCGACGACGCGCACCTGCTCGACATCCTCTCGGCCACGCTGGTGCACCAGATCGCCGTCGACCGTGGGGCCCGCATCATCGCCACCGTGCGCACCGGGGAACCGCTGCCCGACGCGGTCACCTCACTGTGGAAGGACGGGTACCTCGAGCGAATCGAGTTGGCGCCGTTCACCAAAACCCAGTGCACCGAACTCGTCGAGACCGTGCTCGGCGGAACGCTGGAGGGGCTGAGCGCCGATGTGATGTGGGAGTCCTCCGGTGGCAACCCACTGTTCCTGCGCAACATGGTCGAGGGTGGCGTCGAGGCGAGCACTCTGACCGACGTCAACGGCGTCTGGCAGTTGCGCGGGCCCACCGCGGTGCCCTCGGGTCTGGTCGAGTTGCTCGGCGAGCGGTTGAGCAGGGCGGGGGCGCCTGTGCTCGACGTGCTGGAGACGCTGGCTGTGCACGAGCCGCTCGACGTCGACATCCTCAGCGAGCTCGTCGGCGCCGACGCCGTGGACGCTGCCGAGGTCACCGGCCTGATCCGGGTCACGAGCCACAACGGGGTCGTCGATGTCCGGTTCAGTCATCCGCTGCTCGGTGAGGTGGTGCGCTGCCGTCTCGGCACAGCCGCCGCGCGCACCCGGCGCGGACGTCTCGTCGAGACGCTGCAGGACCGTGACCTGAGCACACCGGCCCACCGGATCCGGCTGGCGCGACTGTGCGTGGAAAGCGATCGGCCGATCGACATCGTCTTGCTGATCGACGCGGCCAAGGACGCGGTGTCGCTGGCCAATCTGCCGCTGGGCGAACGGCTCGCGCGCGCCGCGTGCGAGCGTGGCGGTGGGCTGCGCGCGGCCGAACTGCTCTCCCGCGCACTGCTCTGGCAGGGCAGGCCCCAGCATGCCGACGAGATCCTGGCCCGGTTCGATCCCGACCGCCTCGATCCGCTGCAACTGGTGCAGTGGGGTGTGGTGCGCGCCAGCTTGCAGTTCTGGTCGCTCGGCGATGTCCACCACGCCCGCGACCTGGTCGAGATGCTGCGCACCCGCGTCGAGTATCCCGCTCTTCGCCTGACGGTCGATGCCGCCGCGGCGGCGATGGCGGTCCACGAAAACCACCTCGACGAGGGAATCGAGGCTGCTGAGCGGGTGATCGCCGATCCGAACTCACCCCGCCAGGCCGTCGATTTCGCCGCGTTCGCCCTGGGCCTGGCAATGCCGGTGGCCGGTCGCGGCGCCGACTTCGCGCCGATCGCGGCCTGCGGCCGGGCGCAGCAGAAGTCCACCGACGGGATCATCCGGGTGATGGTCCGCTACGGCGACGTTCTCGCCTTGACCACCATCGGCGACCTCGACCTCGCCGAGCAGCGCGCGACCGAATACCGCGAGTTCTCCTCGGCAGGGCAGTTCGTCGGCTGGGCGATCGCGCGCATCGCCGACGGGGTCGTCGCCACCTATCGGGGGCGGTTCCGCGAAGCGATCACCGCCTTCGAACAGGCGCTGGCGGCGCTCAACGCCGAGAATTCGCTGCCGTGGAAGCTGCCGGCGCGGCTGCTGCTCGCCCGGGCCTACGCGGCGCTGGGCGAGGTGGAACAGGCCGCGCGGGTGCTCGGTGACGCCGACGAGCACAGCGGGCCACACATGGCCCTGCACGAACCGCAGCGCATCATCGCGCGCGCCTGGCTGGCCGCTGCCGAACACAGCGCGCACTCGGCGGTGGACCTGGCACGCAAGGCCGCCGACCTGGCGCACAGCGCCGGTCAGTACGCCATGGAAGCCGAAGCTCTGCACCATGCCACCCGGTTCGGCGATCGCACCCTCGCCACCCGGCTCACGACCGTCGCCGGTCGTGTCCAGGGCCCGGTGGCGGCGATCTACGCCCGCCACGCCGCTGCCCTCGGCGCTGCCGACCCCCGCGCGCTCGCCGCGGTCAGCCGCGAGTTCGAGTCCGCGGGGCTCCTGCTGTCGGCAGCCGACGCCGCGGCGCAGACGGTGCCGATCTACGACCACGCCGGACAGCGCAGGCCCAGCGCCCAGGCGGCCGCCCGCGCGATGGCCCTGGCCGCCCGCTGCGACGGCGCGGGCACTCCCGCGGTCACTGCAGCGGCGCGCCCCCTGCCGATCACCGAACGCGAACGCGAGATCGCCGCCCTGATCGGCCGTGGCCTGTCCAACCGCGCGATCGCCGAACGACTCTGTGTCTCGGTCCGCACCGTCGAAGGCCACATCTACCGGGCCTGCATCAAGCTCGACGCCACCGACCGCGACCAGCTCGCCGAACTCATCTGAGGTACGCGGCTACCGGTATCCGATCGCGCGTGCGCTCATCGGCTCGGCTCCGGCAACTGGCATTCGGAGACCTTCGGGTTCATACCGAGGTAGTTGAGCGGGCCCGCGAGCACCGTGAGTCCGATCGTGCCCAGATCGCCGCAATTGGCCGGGGTATTGGTGAAGTAGTCCCGCTGCATCGCCGCCGCCAGCCCGGCCCCGAACCAGACCAGCATCAGCACCGACAGCAAGAATTTCGCGGTTTGGTGGGCCGGACTGGCCCGGATCTCCCGCACTTCGCGAATCTCTCGGTCCCGTCGATTCCGTCGACCGCGCATCGTCATCGCACCCTTCCCGCCGGCGAGCACCACACTGACACACCATGTGAACAGCGCCGACCCGGTGGACGCCGCCACGACACGCGCGAGATTCTGCTTTATCAACTGTGCAGCCCGGTAGCCGCAGAGTCAATGGACGGTATCGGTCGAAGCCCGCACCGCATCGTCTCGACACGGTGCGGGCGGGTCGAAGATCAGGCCACGGGTACCGTCTGGTCGTCGGCGGCCTTGGCACGCAGATCACCCAGCAGCCTGGTGAGCTTGCGGGAGACACTCATCTGGGACACGCCGAGGCGTTCGGCGATTTCGCCTTGGGAGAGCGTGTCGTAGAACCGCCAGATCAGCAATTGCCGGTCCTGTGGCGACAGCTGCGCCAGCAGCGGTGCGACGGTGATCGTGTCTTCGGTGAGACGGTAGCTCGGATCCAGGTCGCCGAACGTTTCGGCGACGGTCATGCCGGGATCGCCGTCGTTGTCGCGGGCGGGAGTGTCGAGGCTGCGGGTCTGGAAAGCATTGGCCGCCACGAGGGTTCGGGCGATGTCGGTGACCGGCACGTCGAGTTCGGCGGCGAGTTCGTGGGCGGTGGGGGAGCGCTGGAGCCGACGGCTCATCTCTTCGGTCGCTTCCCTGACCTTGCCCTGGAGTTCTTTTTCGCGACGGGGAACGTGCAGTGGCCAGATGTGATCGCGGAAATGCCTGCGCACCTCACCCATGATGGTCGGCACCGCGAAGCCGAGGAACGGTGAACCGGTGGTCACGTCGTAGCGGTCGACCGCCATGACCATGCCGAGCCGCGCGGTCTGGAGTAGGTCGTCGAAGATCTCGCCACGGCCTGCGTACTTGCGAGCGATGTGCTCGGCGAGCGGTAGACAGACCTCGATGATCCGGTCCCGCAGAGCGTCGTGTTCGGGGCTGCGGGGATCGGTCAGCGCCCAGTGTGCGAACAGGGGTTCGGCGTTTTCGTAGGTGCGGTCGGTGGTCTCGGACATGCGGATCAGCTCCTGGCCTTCGAATGCTCTCCGGATCTGCGGAGGTGAACCTAAAGTGCGTGCAGGTCCAGCATTCTGAACGTCATCATCATTCCCGCGCCGAGGCCGACGGCGCCGAAGATCGCGGCGGGCAGCGATCCGGTGAGCGCAGCCAGGCCGAAGAGGAAGAACACGCAGGTGGCCAACATGATGGTGGTGCTGGTCAGATCCATGCTCGGCGTACTCGTTGTCCGATTACGTGAGTTGGTCATAGATCAAGGGTTCACCAACGCGTCGGTTATTAAACCGTTATTGGTTGACTGGGGTTGACAGAGGTACCTTTTCGGATTTAGATGTTTAACCCGACGTGCAATGGGAAAGATCAGTTTGCATCGCGCACGCGCAGATCGCGGGCGAGGTGGTCACGCTGTTCGACGACCAAGCGACGCAACGAACTCGGTGCGTCGGCATTCGCGGCGAGCCATCGGTCGACCCCGTCGAGCGAATCGGCGGCGGGAAAGAGCCCGACCACGATGCGTCGAGCGATCTCGATGCTCCGCTGATCCCATACCGTGCGCAGTGCCGCGAAATAGTCGTCGTCGTAGCGCGCGATCAGGTCGCGGTGGCGGCCGGCGCGGAACCCGTCGATGGTGGCATCGAGGTGGTCGTTGGTCAGGGTGGGGTCGCCCAGCGCAGAATCCCATGCCGCGGCTTTGACATCTGCTCGCGGGCGGGCCGCGAGTGCGCGCAGGTGAGCGGTTCGCCCCGATGCGGTGCCGTCTCGTTCCCCCTCGGCGTCCAGGTCGGCGAGCTTCGCCTCACCGGTGGCGGCCAGCGCCGTCCACAGCGCCCAGCGCAGATCGGGATCCAGGGCCAGACCCTCCGGCGCCCGGTCGAGCAGGATCGCCCGGATGTCGGTGGCACGGTGGCCGTCGACGGTGGCGGCGGACGCCACCGCACGCGCCCACGCCAGCTGCGCGCCGGAACCCGGTGCCGACGAATGCAGTGTGGCCCAGCAGGATTCGAGCCATTCACCGCGCCACCGATCTCGCGCCGGATCGGGCAGATAATGCCCGATGGTGAAAGACGCGTTCGCCAGGACCGCGGTGAGCAGCGCCATGTTCGTTTCTACGGGCGCGAAATCACGAGCCATCGACAGGTAGCGTTCGGCGTGGAGTTCGCCGTCACGGGTGGCGTTCCACAGTGCCGACCAGATCAGTCCGCGCGCCAGGGGGTCGGTGACCCGATTCAGTGAACTCTCCACGGTGGCGAGCGAATCCACGTCGAGACGGACCTTCGCGTAGGTGAGATCACCGTCGTTGAGCAGCCGCAGCGCAGCGGGTGCGAGAGTCACCGGTGTGTGAGCGTCGACGATGTCGAGTTCCACGCGCTCGCGAATCACCAAGTCACCCTCGGCATCGAAGTCGTAGAGCCCGACAGCGAGCCGGTGCGGACGCGGATCGGTTTGCACGATCGCACCGCTGTCGAGGGTCAGCGTGGACACCCCGGTCGTTTGCAACCAGGCCCGCGCCCAGCCCGCCAGATCACGGCCGGAATCCGCCGACAATTCGGCCAGCAGGTCGTCGAGAGTCGTGTTGCCGAATGCGTGCGTGCGGAAATACCGGCGTACACCCGAGAAGAACTCCTCCCGGCCGACATAGGCGACCAACTGTTTGAGTACGCTCGCGCCCTTGGCATAGGTGATGCCGTCGAAATTGAGTTTGGCGGCCTCGAGGTCGGTGATATCGGCGACGATCGGGTGCGTGGTCGGCAGCTGATCCTGCAGATACGCCCAGGCCTTGCGGCGGTTCGCGAATGCTACCCAGGCGTCGGTCCACTCGGTGGCCTCCGAGCTCGCGAGTGCGCCCATGTAGTCGGCGAAGGATTCCTTGAGCCACAGGTCGTCCCACCACACCATCGTGACCAGATCGCCGAACCA
This sequence comes from Nocardia sp. NPDC055165, assembly GCF_053606985.1. Taxonomy (NCBI): domain Bacteria; kingdom Bacillati; phylum Actinomycetota; class Actinomycetes; order Mycobacteriales; family Nocardiaceae; genus Nocardia; species Nocardia sp. NPDC055165. Next base: position 237,624 of record NZ_JBSGSS010000008.1, on the reverse strand, counting down.
CATGTGGGCCATCTCGTGCAGGATCGTGTTGGCCCTGCCCTCGTACTGGGCGGCGGTGGCCGCCCCACGGAACACGTAGGCCTCGGTGAACGTGACCAGTCCGGGGTTCTCCATCGCACCCAGGTTGTATTCGGGAACGAACACCTGGTCGTACTTGCCCCACGGGTACGGGTAGTCGAAGTTCTCGGCGAAGAAGCCCAGACCCTGCTTCGTCACCTCGAAGATCGTGTCGGCGTCCAGGTAGCGGGCCAGCGAAGCGCGGCAATAGATCCCGAGCGGGATCGTGAGTTCCCCTCGCGTCCACGACGATTCGACGCGATGGTACGGGCCGGCCGCGACCGCGGTGATGTACGTCGAGATCGGCAAGGTGGGGGAGAACTCGACGTTCTGGAGCACGCCGTTGTCCTGGATTGCCGCGAACGGCCGATTCGAGATCACCTGCCACCCGGCCGGTGCGGTTACCGCGAACGTGAACGGCGCCTTCATATCCGGCTGTTCGAAGCAGGCGAAGACCCTCCGCGCATCCGCCGGCTCGTACTGGGTATAGAGGTAGGTCTGGTTGTCGACCGGATCGACGAACCGATGCAGCCCCTCACCGGAGCGGCTGTAGGCACCGGTGCCCCGCACGACAACGACGTTCGTCTCCGACAAGCCGACGAGCGCGAGCCGGGCTCCGTCGTACTCGACGGCGACATCCGTGCCGTTGACGGTCACCGATTCCACCGACGGACCGATGAAGTCGAGCCACGTCTGTTCGACGGAGGCACCGAACTCGACGGTGGTCGTTGTCGCGAAACCATCCTGGGACTGATCCGGGGCCGTCGACAGATCGAGTTCGACGCGGTAGGCGCGGACGGTGATCGCGGCCGATCGCGCGGCGGTCTCGGAGCGGCTCAGGTTCGCGGTGTTCACGCCTCGATCCTGCCAGCCGCCCCGGCGCCGTGCGTCGCACTCCACGCGACAACTACTCCACGGTGACGCTCTTCGCGAGGTTGCGCGGCTTGTCGACATCGCGGCCGAGCGCGATGGCCGTGTGATAGGCGAGCAGCTGCAGCGGAATCGTGAGCAGCATCGGGTCCAATTCCGGTGCGACGCGCGGGACCCGGATCACTTCGTCGGCCGCGTCCGGCGGCAGGTCCGCGTTCGTGACGGCGATCACGGGTCCGCCGCGTGCCTTGATCTGTTCGATGGTGCTGAGGTTCTTGGCCAGCAGTTCGTCGTCGGGGACGATCACCACGCTCGGCATCTCCTGGTCGATCAGCGCGAGCGGGCCGTGTTTGAGCTCGGAGGCCTGGTAGGCCTCGGCGTGCACGTAGGAGACCTCCTTGAGCTTCTGCGCGCCTTCGCGGGCGACCGGCCACCCCCGCACCCGGCCGATGAAGAACATGCTGCGGGCCTTGGCGTAGCGGTGCGCGATCTCGGCGATCGCGTCTTCGTCGGTGAGGACCTGGTCGATGGCGGCCGGCAGGGCGCGCAGGCCGTCGACGATGCGATGGCCGTCGGCAGCCGACAGGTCGCGAACCCGGCCCAGCAGCAGGGCCAGCATCGTGAACGACACGGTCATATTGGTCAATGCCTTGGTCGAGGCAACCGAGATCTCCGGGCCCGCGTGCAGGAACACCCCTGCCCCGCACTGGCGAGCGATAGCGCTGCCCACCGCGTTGACGGCGCCGATGACCCGGCCGCCCTTGCGCTGTAGCTCCTGCACCGCGGCGAGGGTGTCGAGGGTTTCGCCGGACTGACTGATCGCGACGTAGAGCGCATCGGGATCGACGACCGGATTGCGGTAGCGGAACTCCGAGGCCGGTTCCGCGGTGGCCGGAATACGGGCGAGTTCCTCGATCAGCTGGGCACCGAGCTGGCCCGCGTAGTAGGCCGAACCGCAACCGAGGAAGACGACCTTGCTGATACTGCGCAGTTCGCGGGCGTCCATGTTCAACCCGCCGAGGTGGGCGGTGGCGAAGCGGTCGTCGAGGCGCCCACGCAGCGCTCGGCGCACCGCCTCGCTCTGTTCGGCGATCTCCTTGCGCATGAAGTCGGGGAATCCGCCGAGCGCGTAGTCCTCGGCCACCATGTCGATGGTGGTCGGGGTCTTGTCGGTCTGTTCGGACTCGAATCCCAGTGTGCTGGTGCGGAATTCGCTGTCGCGAATGGTCGCGAGCTCCCCGTCGTCGAGGAACACCACCCGCTGGGTGTGGTGGACGAGGGCGGCGACATCGGAGGCCACGAACATCTCGCCGTCGCCGACGCCGAGCACGATGGGGCTGCCGTTGCGGGCGACCACCAGCTCGGCCGGACGGCGCGCGTCGAGGACCAGCAGACCGTAGGTGCCGCGAACCCGGTGCAGCGCGGCGCGAACGGCGTCTTCGAGAGATTCGGATTCCTCGAGCTCGCGCGCGACCAGGTGGGCGATCACCTCGGTGTCGGTGTCGGAGACGAGATCGATGCCGAGCGCGGTCAGCTCGGCCCGCAGCTGTTCGGCGTTCTCGACGATGCCGTTGTGCACCACGGCGATACGGCCGCTGACATCGGTGTGCGGGTGGGCGTTGGCGTCACTGGGCTCGCCGTGGGTGGCCCAGCGGGTGTGCGCGATGCCGACGGTGCCGCGCAGAGCGGTGGTGTCGGCCTTGTCGCGCAGGTCCTGCACCCTGCCCCGGGTTTTGCACACGCGCGCCTTGCCGCGATGCGGCAGTGCCAATCCGGCCGAATCGTAGCCGCGATATTCGAGCCGATGCAGACCCTCCAGCAGCACGGGAACAGCTTGCCGGTGACCGATGTATCCGACGATTCCACACATGGCGTGATGAACCCCTTACCCGTAGACGATGCGACGAAGTTGCCGTTCGGTGAATGACGGTGCCGCGACCGGGCGCTCGCCGAGTTCGATCTCGAGGCGTCGCCAGATCTCGGCATTGCGCATCTCCCGAGCTTGCAGCTCGGCGTGCCTGCGCCGGACGAACTGCTCGGCCGTCTCGTCGAAGTAGCCGACGATGTCGGCGACGACCCGGGCCGCCACGCGTTCGGGTAGGCCGGTGGACGCCACGACATAGCGGACCAACTCGGTGGGTACCCCGTCATTCACTCGCACGATCATGCCTGCCCCGACCGGGTTCGCCAACATCCCTGCCCGAATTCGGGCAGATTGTGTCGCGACAGCGCCTCGATGGGACGCGTCATGCATGCAGTCGGTCCGGCCGGTGCGCGCGGAGTTCATGCCGTTATCGCCTTGTGAGGTGTGAGCCGCGACTTGCGAACAATTTGCTGGAAGGGTGTCGAGTACACGGAATACTGCGCATCCGAGTGGAGGTTGTGGTGAGGCGACGAATGGGCGACGCATTCAGTGACCGGCTCTATTTCGCGGGCCCCGCGTCGGCATCGGATGAAGCAGGCGGCAGGCCAGAATACGTCGTCGACGCGGCAATCGTGACGATCGCGGAAGAGATCGTGCGCACGGGTTTCGATACCGAGGATATCGTGCACCAGCGGCTGCGCAGGTTCTGTGCGCACGCGAAAGCCGAAGGCGCGATGGTGAATTGCCTTCTCGGTGCGGCAACTGCGGTGGAAGACGGAGGGGTGGTGCCCTTTGTCGGCAGAGTCGTCGGCAGGCTCGGGCACGCGGAGTTGTTGTTCGATCTCGCTCTGGACGAATCGGGTTTCGATCCGTTCGACGGTAACCCGGTGGTGAATTCGGTCGGGCCGGGGGCGATGACGGAACTGGATTTCGAATTCGTCATCGCTCAGGTGAGTGAGCTGGTCGATAGCTTGCTGCTACCCAATTACCTGGCACTGCTCGAATGGCGTGACCTCACCGGGGAGGCGCCGCGATCACGTCAGCCGGAGCAGTCGGCCGCGTTGCTGTACGAGCTGAACGAACGGCTCGCGCCGGTTCTCGGCGACATGCCGCTGGCCTGGTTGTTGCTGCACTACGCGGAGTTCGGCGTCGCGCCGCTGGCGGACTCGATCCATCGCGCGCTGCTGCGCACCAACGCCGCCGACGCCGTGGCCGCCGCGCGTACCGCCGCGGCGGCACTCACCGCGATGTCGTTCGTGTCCTCCTCGGCCAGGCTGGGTGATCTTCCGGTGGTGTCACGCCGTCCACGGCATCAGCCGACGCTGGTCACCGCCAACCACGTCATGGCCGATCTGGTCTGCGCGCTGTCGCGCTGCGATACCGCGAACGGCTGGCAGGCCGACGCGAAACTGCTGCGGACCGCCGACGCGCAGACGGTCGGCTGGCTGCTGGTCGAGGACCGCCGCCATCGACGTGAAACCCGCAGCAGCCGAGGCGATCTCATGGCATCGGCGATCGGGCTCGAGATCATGCTCGGCGTCGATCACACGTCCGGTTCGGCCCCGGCGACGGCGCAGGCGCCGGCGGCGACCGCGATCACCGCCGACCTGCTTCGCGTCCTGCGCCTGCCCTGGGACCAGATCCCGGAGTCGGCCCGCTACAGTCCGCGTCATCTGGACGGTGCCCTGCGTTTGGCCTGTTGCGCGATGGAGGCCATGGCCCCGGGCGTCGAGTCCATCTCCGATATCCTGCGCCGCGCGGCCGATCGGGCGATCCCCGCGCTGAGCGCCCGCCCGGAACCACCGATCTATCTCCAGGGCGCACTGGCCCTGCTCGAGTCCTGGCATCATGGCGGTGCGCCACGCACCCGCCCCCTGCTCGAGGCGACCGAACCCATCGCCCCCGTGGTCTTCTCCACGCTGTTGCTGATCGGTGCGGCGCTACTCGAAATGCTCGCCGAGGAGTTCGACGCGGACGTGACGCACGTACTCGACGCACTCGAGACGCGTCTGCGAGCCCGCGACCGTCTAGCGGAGTGACGACGGGATGGGTCGTCGCTCTCAGTGAAGATAGGCGGTGAGCTGAGGGACGGCGTTGACCACGTGCTGGGCGATGATCGGTTGGCCGATCAGGGTGAAGGCCCAATCCTGGTGGGGGCGGTGCAGTTTGCCGACGACGATGCCGGTGTGGGCGCCGACGCTGTCGAGATCGATGCGGATCAATTCGATACCGGTGACATTGTCGACGACGCGGCAGAAGCCGTTGGCGATCTGGTCGAACCGCTGGCCGGTGTAGCAGGTCACCAGGAACACGATCGTGGTGACGGCGGGATCGAGGAGGGCCAGGTCGACCACGATCACTTCGTTGTCGCCGTCCCCGTCGCCGGTGACGCTGTCCCCGAGATGGCGCAGCGCGCCGTCGCGCGAGGTGAGCTGCTCGTGGAAGGCGACATCGACGAAGTTCTCGCCGGCGAACGACAGCGCCGCCGCGTTGAGATCGATGTCCTTGCGGCGGGGATGCATTCCGTTGGCATGGGCCGGGTCCCAGCCCAGGCCCATGCTGAGGTGGGTGATTGTGTGCGTCATGCGGTACTCCTGGCCGATAGGAACCCGCCCGACCGAGCACGAGCAGGGTTGCCGACCAGACTTCCCGGCTCGTCGACCCATAAACATGGGGTAAAGATCACGCCCAGCACAAATCTGGCGGCGTGCTGTGCGCTCCGTCCGGCCGGCTTGTGGTCGCCACGGGACTACTGTGACGGCGATGAGCGCACGCTTCGAAGAACTCGGCTGGCGGCAGACCCCGATCGGCGAGATCAGTCTGCGTCGACGCTTCGATCCGACGGTGCGGGCCGATGTCTACGAGGTGAAGCTCGGTGACGAGTACCTGATGTCGAGCTTGTTCACCGTCGCCGAACGTGCGCTGTCGCGGCTGGGATTGGGGCGCACGCCCGGCGACCGGCTGGATGTGCTCGTCGGTGGGCTCGGCTTGGGATACACCGCGCGAGAAGCATTGCTGGACCCACGAATTCACGCGCTCACGGTGATCGAGTACTCCGACGCCGTCATCGAGTGGCATCGCCGTGAGCTGCTGCCCGACACCGCCGGGTTGGCTGCCGACTCCCGGGTCGAGCTTGTCTGCGCGGACTTCTTCGCCGCGGCGGCGGGGCCGGTGGGATTCGATCCGGCACAACCGGGACGCGTGTACGACGCGCTGCTGCTCGACATCGACCATTCACCACGCCATGTCCTGCACGGTTCGAATGCCGAGTTCTACACCCGCGAGGGCCTGCGCGCGGTCGCGCAACACCTGGTCGACGGCGGCACCTTTGCGATGTGGTCCGACGACGCACCAGATGACGAGTTCCGCGAAATTCTGGAATCCGCCTTCATCGATGTGGAGGCGCGGCCGATCCTGTTCGACAACCCGCTGACCCGCGGGCGATCCGGCGCGACGATCTACCTCGCGACCAGGTCCCACCGCGCTCGGAGCACAGACCGCGACCAGGCATTATGTGACTAGGAACAACAATGCGGCGAAGTGATTGCCGTCGGCGTCGCTGAGGTTGATCGTAAGTGTCTGGGAGTAGTTGTCCCACACACCGAACCTCCGGCGATCGCGTCATGACGGGCCGGTTCGGGATCGAGCTTTTCGGATTCGACATCGGAGTCAGGATGAACAGCTTGCTCGAAAACCATCGCGGATGGGTAGCCGACATCTTCACGGATGGGTTGTACGGACGCAGTGACGCCCCGAGCCCCCGCGCGACGGTCGCCAACGATGCCCGGCCGCTGGCCCCCACCGACAGCCACCCGCGCCGACCGGAGGAGGTGATCGGGTGGCGCGCACTGTGCTCCTGCGACGGCTGGCACGGACGAACCTGGCTACGCACCGATCTGTCCGCCGACCACGCCCCCTCCGCGCGGGTGCTGCATTGCTCCACCGGACGCCTCGACGCCGACCTCGCCCGCCTGGTCCTGGCCGAATGGGACTATCACCAGCTCGAGATGCAGGCGCTGATTCCGGTGCGCCTGGCGTTCGAGGACACGGCGTCGGCACAGCGGCGCCTCGTCGAAGCCGTCCGCTTCGTGCGCGCGTCGGGCGCGTCGTGGGAAGCGGTCGCCCGGGTGATCAGCGCGCCGTCGGCGGAAGCGGCCGAATCGCGATTCAGTACTTGGACATCCCAGGGGCACAGCGCGGCGGAATTGCGCATACCGTAATACCCGCCGATTCGGCCATTCCGCTCAGCCTGAATTCAATGATGGTCGCGGCGCGTTCCTGCTGGTTTCGTGTGACGAGATCGTCCAGGTTCGAGCGAGAGGCCTCCGTATGTCCGTCCACGACGCAGCTGTACCCGGGAGCGCGGTGCGGGTGGTCAAGCTCGGCGCCCACATCGGCGCTCAGGTCGACGGGGTTCGGCTCGGTGGTGACCTGGACGCGCGAACGGTGGCCACCATCCGCGCCGCGCTCAGCGAGCACAAGGTGATCTTCTTCCGGGGCCAGCACCACCTGACCGAGGACGGGCAGTACGAGTTCGCGCAGCTGCTCGGCAACCCGACCACCCCGCACCCGACGGTAACCTCCGCCGGTGCGAAGAGCCTGGCCATCGACTCGCACCAGACGCGGTCCAACGTCTGGCACACCGATGTCACCTTCGTCGATCGTGTTCCGCAGGCCTCCATCCTGCGTGCGGTCGCCCTGCCCAGCTACGGCGGTTCGACCACCTGGGCTTCGACCGTGGCCGCCTACAACTCGCTGCCGGAGCCACTCCAGCGACTCGCCGAGAGCCTGCGCGCGCGGCATTCGAACCGCTATGACTACGCCGCCGAGATCCAGGACCGACCCGCCGATACCGACCGCGACTACCGTCGCGAGTTCGAGTCCACCTATTTCGAGACCGAGCACCCCGTGGTGGAGGTGCACCCCGAGACCGGTGAGCGCGCCCTGCTGCTCGGCTGCTTCGTCAAGGAGATCGTCGGGCTGTCGAGCAACGAGTCGCGGGCACTGTTCCGGCTGTTCCAGGACCGGATCACCCGCCTCGAGCACACCGCCCGCTGGAACTGGTCGCTGGGCGACGTCGCGATCTGGGACAACCGGGCCACCCAGCACTACGCCATCGACGACTACGACGGCAGCGAGCACCGCAGGCTCACCCGGATCACGCTGGGCGGGCCGGTCCCCGTAGGGATCGACGGCACCGCGAGCACGGTGATCGCCGGCGACGCCGAGCCGTACACCGCACCGCTCGAGCGTGCAGCATAACCATCATCGACCGCCACCAGCTCGCGCGCGTCCCCGGGCCAACACCCGGTATCGACTATCCTTCGACGGCACATTCGACCGTTGATCACGCGCGAACAGGTACCCACTGGCTCAGTCCGACGATGGGAATGCCGTGAATTTGTGGAGCTATGTCCAGGACCGAGGCGAGGTGTTGACCTTCCTCACCTATCAGCATGCGTCGCTGGCCTTTCAGACCGTGCTGGTCGGCACCGTCGTCGCGATCCTCATCGCGGTGGCGGTGTATCGGTTGCCGCTGGCATCGGCGTTGACCCTCACCTCGAGCCGGGTCGCGTTGACGATCCCCTCGCTGGCACTGCTGGCATTGCTGCTGGTCCCGTTCGGCCTCGGTGTGGTGCCGTCGTTCATCATGCTGGCGTTCTTCGCGGCCCTGCCGGTGATCGGTAACGCGATCGTCGGGCTGCGATCGGTGCCTGCCACGGTCGTCGAATCCGCGCGCGGCATCGGACTTTCGCGCTGGCGGATCCTGCTCACCGTCGAGCTGCCGATCGCCTGGCCGGTGATCCTCACCGGGATCAGGGTCTCGACCCAGATGATCGTCGGTGTCGCCGCGATCGTGGCCTACGTCCTCGGGCCCGGCCTCGGCTCGCTGATCTTCAACGGCCTGTCGCGTCTCGGCGGGGCCAACGCGCTCGAAATGGCGCTCACCGGAACCATTCTCATCGTTGCCATCGCGTTGGTCTTCGACGCGCTCCTCGTCCTGCTCGGACGCCTCACGATTGCCAAGGGACTGTGATGACCGATGTGACCAGCCAGCCCGCGCCGACCGCGCCCCAGCGCAACGTGACCGGCGATTCCATCACCTTGGACGGGGTCGTCAAGCGGTACAAGGGCCAGGACACCCCCGCCGTCGAACGCCTGGACCTCGAGATCGAGGCCGGCAATATCGTCGCGTTCGTCGGACCTTCGGGCTGCGGTAAGACGACCACGCTCAAGATGATCAACCGGCTGATCGAGCCGACCGAGGGCCGGATATTCATCGGCGGACGTGACGTGACCCGCGAAGATCCCGACAAGCTGCGGCAGTCGATCGGCTATGTCATCCAGTCCGGTGGGCTGTTCCCGCACTGGTCGGTCGCCAAGAACATCGGCGCGATCCCGCGGGTGCTCGGCTGGGACAAGAAGCGAATCGCCGAACGCACCGAATATCTTTTGGATCTGGTCGGTCTCGACCCCGCGACCTTCGCCGACCGTCTGCCCAAGGACATGTCCGGCGGCCAGCAGCAGCGTGTCGGCGTCGCCCGCGCGCTCGCGGCCGACCCGCCGGTGCTGCTGATGGACGAACCGTTCGGCGCGGTGGACCCGATCACCCGGGTTCGCCTGCAGGACAGTCTGATCGCGATCCAGCACGAACTCGGCAAGACCATCGTGATCGTCACCCACGACTTCGAGGAAGCCACCAAACTCGGTGACAAGGTGCTCATCCTGTCCGAGGGCGGACACGTCGAGCAGTACGCGACACCGGAGGAGATCCTCACCGACCCGGCGACGCCGTTCGTCGAGGAGTTCGTCGGATCGGGCGCGAAACTGGCCTATCTCACGGTGTCTCGGGTCCGTGATGTGGAGGTCGACCCGGTCACCACCGCCAAGATCGGCGAATCCTCGCAGGTCGTGATCGGGCGGGCGAAAGCCGCGGGACACACCTGGGTGGTGGTCGTGGACGACGCGGGGCGGCCACGGTCGTGGCCCTCGCTGCCGGAAGTGGCGAGCAAGCCGGAGGTTTCGGACTACCTCGATCGCCGGCTGCCCGTCGTCGCGCAGTCCTCGACCCTCAACGACGCGCTCGACGCCATGCTCGCCGCCAGCCAGGGCGCGACCCTGGTCACCGACGGTCGCGGCGCCGTAGTCGGCTCGCTCAACATCGGCTCGGTGACCGACGTGATCCAGACCAAGCTCGCCGAAGGGCACGCCGCCGCCGAGGACCTGTCCTACGAAACCTACGTCGACGGTTCCGATCCCACACCCACCCCGGTCGTCGCCGCCGACGACGAACACGGATCGGCCGGACCGGCATGAACCGTCTGCGCCGGGTCCCGATCGATGTGTGGTTCGAACCGCTCATCATCGTCGTGATCGGCATCGGATACGTGCTCTGGTATCAGTCGTCGACGTTCACCGCGACCGAACAGGCCTCGCTCGGCTGGGCCAATCTGCAGACCACGATCCTCGAGCACATCCGGCTCACGGTGGTCGCCACGCTGATCGTGGTGGTGGTCGCGATTCCGCTCGGTATCGCCTTGACCAGGCCCGCGTTGCAGCGGTTCGAGCCGATCGCCGTCAACATCGCCAATATCGGTCAGGCCGCGCCCGCCGTCGGACTGCTCGTGCTGTTCACCTTCTGGCTCGGCACCGGATTCCGCACGGCGGTCGTCGGTCTCGTCGTCTACGCGATCCTGCCGATCCTGCAGAACACGATCGTCGGGCTGCGGCAGGTCGATCACCGCACCATCGAGGCCGCTCGCGGCATCGGCTTCTCGGCCGGGCGGACGCTGGTTCAGGTCGAATTGCCGCTGGCCGTGCCGGTGATCCTCAACGGCGTGCGCACTGCGCTGGTCATTTTGGTCGGCACCGCGACGCTGAGTACCTTCATCGGTGCGACCAGCCTGGGCACGCTGATCACGACCGGTGTCACCCTGTTCCTGCCCAAGCTGCTCATCTCCGGCGCCGTGCTCGTGGGGTTGCTGGCGTTGATCATCGATTGGCTCGGCCGACTCGTCGAACTGGCCGCGACCCCACGAGGTGTCTCATGAGGCGAGTCCCGTTGATTACCGCGCTGGTCGCGACGCTGTCGTTGCTCGCCGGGTGTGGCCTGGTGAGCTCGTCGGGCACCTTCCACGACGCGAGCCTGCCCGGCGGCGAACGTCCCCTCGACGGCGCGAAATTGGTCGTCACCTCGAAGAGCTTCACCGAGGGGGTGTTGCTCGGCAAGATCACCGCGACCTACCTGGCCGCGGCGGGGGCCTCGGTCACCGATCTGACCGGCGCGCCGGGATCGGCCTCGTCACGGCAGGCCCAGCTCAACGGCGACGCCGACGTGCTGTGGGAATACACCGGCACCGGCTGGGTCAACTACCACAACGAGACCGAGACGATCGTGGACCCGCAGGAACTGTGGCAGCGCGTCCACGATGTCGAGAAGCGTGACTACGACCTGGAATGGCTGCCCCCGGCCAACTTCAACGACACCTACGCGTTCGGTGCGTCGACACCGACCGCGCAGCGACTCGGCGTGAAGTCACTCTCGGACGTGGCCGCGCTGCCGGTTGCCGAACGAACGTTCTGTGTCGACGACGAATTCTTCAGTCGCTCGGATGGTTTCATTCCGATGCTGCAGAAATACGGCATCCCCTACAACGATCCCAACGGTGTGCCCGCGGGCAACGTCACCCGCATGGACGCCGGCGTCGTCTACACCGCGACCGCCAAAGACTCTCCCTGCCACTTCGGCATGGTCTACACCACCGACGGCCGCGTCAAGAACCTGAACCTGGTGGTCCTGGACGACGACAAGAAGTTCTTCCTGCCCTACAGCGGGACCGCGGTCGTGCGGGGCCCCGTCCTCGACGCCAACCCCGAACTGCGCGAACTTCTCGGCACGATCTCCGAACTGCTCACCGACGACCTGATGCGAGAACTCAACGGCCGCGTAGACATCGACGGAGAAGACCCCGCCGACGTCGCCTACGACTGGCTGAAAAGCGTGAAACTGATCGCCTAGCGCAGCGGCACGCTGCCGCGGGCGATCCAGCGCCGGGGAACGTGATCGACGCCGGTCTATGATCGCGCTGTGCCTCAGGATGGTCTTGCCGACGTGCAGCGTTTCGATCCGGTGCCGGACCCGCGGCCGACCGATGAGGTGTGGCCGGAGCTGAAGTGGCCGGTTGCCCCGGATGCCGAACTCGTCGGTGAGACAGTGCGGTTGAGCCCGGTCGATCCGGCAGCGGACGCGGCCGAGTTGTTCGCGGTGCTCGAGCACGATGTCGTGTGGGCCCACATTCCGTTTCGTCCGCGCGATCGACAGGAACTCGAGGTGTTCCTGCGGTCGTGGCACGCGACGCCGGAGAACCATCTGTGGATTGTCCGAACGCGCCGGGCCATCGCCGGCCACCCGGTCGGTGCGATCGTCGGGATGACCTCCTATCTCGAAACCCGAGCGAGGGACGCCCGGTTGGAGATCGGCGCCACCCTCTTCGCCCCGGGCGTGTGGGCGAGTGGGGTGAACCCGGAGGCCAAGTGGCTGCTCCTGGCCTATGCGTTCGACACGCTGGGTGCCGGTCGCGTCGAGCTCAAAACCGATGTTCGCAATCACCGTTCGCAACAGGCCATCGCGCGCCTCGGCGCCCGGTACGAAGGCACACTGCGCCGCTATTCCCGGCGCGCCGACGGCACCGTTCGCGACTCCGTGCTGTTCTCGATCACGGTGGAAGACTGGCCGGACGTCAGAGCGCGTCTTGCCGGCCGGCTTCGCGATCTCGGGCGTTCCGTGAACTCGTCCGCGGCACCCCTACGCTGAACGCGGCCGGCTACCGATGCGCTGATACGGGTAGGCGTCATGAGGGTTTCGCGTTTGCGTAGCCTGTCCTGCCGGCGATCCGCCTACTCGGCAGGCCCTCACACTGCGCAGTTGCCGAAAGCCTATTTCGAGAGCGGCAGCCCGGTCGGTTCGGGAATCTGTTCGACGGTGAGTCGTTTGCGGAAGACCCAGTAGGTCCAGCCCTGGTAGATCAGGACCACCGGGGTGCACAGGACCGCTGCCCAGCTCATCACCTGGAGGGTGTAGTGGCTGGAGGAAGCGTTGTGGATGTTCAAATCGAACGCGGGGTCGATCGTCGAGGGCATCACGTTCGGGTAGAGCGAGCCGACCAGCAGGATAGTGGCCGCGGCGATCGTGACGGTGGTGCCGATGAACGCCCAGCCGTCACGGGCCGCGGCGGTGGCCCCACCGGCGACGACCAGGCCGAGCACGGCCGCGCCGAGCGCGGCCCAGGTCCAGCCGGAGCCGTAGGCGAGCTGAGTCCACAGCCCGAACCCGCCGACAATCGCCACCGTGGGCACGAACAGGATCCGCACGCATATGCGGGCATCGTCGCGGACTTCACCACCGGTTTTGAGCGCGAGGAAGATCGCGCCGTGCAGGGCGAACAGGATGGCCGTGGTCGCCGCGCCGAGCAGCGCGTAGGGGCTGAGCAGATCCCACACCGAGCCGACGACCTGTCGCTTCTCGTTCAGCGGTACCCCGCGCACGAGGTTGGCGAACACCCAGCCCCACGCCAGTGCCGGAATCCACGAGCCGATGCCGATGCCGATGTCGCACCAGGCCCGCCACTTCGGCGAGTTGATCTTCGATCGCCACTCGATCGCGCAGATTCGCAGGATCAACGCGACCAGCAACAACAGCAGGGCCAGATAGAACCCGGAGAACAAGCTCGCGTACCACTCGGGAAACGCCGCGAACATCGCACCGCCCGCGGTGATCAGCCAGACTTCGTTGCCGTCCCACACCGGGCCGATGGTGTTGAGCACGACGCGCCTGCGCACATCGGAACCCTTACCGAGGATCGGCATCAGCATGCCGACGCCGAAGTCGAAGCCCTCGAGGATGAAGTAGCCGGTGAACAGCACGGCGACCAACACGAACCAGAATTGCTGCAGACTCATCGTCGTCTCCTAGTACGCGAAGGACAGCGGCTCGACGGGTTCGGCGCGGTGCCTGCCGCCACCGCCGTCGTCATCGGGACCGAACTCGTCATCGGAAGCCGTCGGCCCTGGTTCGGGCCCGACCACGGTGTAGCGATGCATCAGGTAGTACCAGACCACCGCCAGCGCGCCGTAGAGCAGCGTGAAGACAGCGAGGGAGAAGATGACCGTTCCCGGTGCGTGATCGGAGACGCCTTGCGCCACCGTCATTCGAATGGTCTTGTCGCCGGTCAGGTTCGGCACCACCACCCACGGCTGACGTCCCATCTCGGTGAAGACCCAGCCCGCGCTGTTGGCCAGGAACGGGGTCGGGATGGCGATCAGGCACAGCCAGGAGAACCAGCGTGTGTCGGGAACTCGGCCACCGCGGGTCATCCAGAGTCCGGCCAGCAGCAAGAGCGCCGGTCCGGCCAGCAGACCGATCATGCCGCGGAAGCCCCAGTAGGTGACGAAGAGGTTGGGCCGGTAGTTGCCGGGTCCGTAGTCCTGGACGTAGGACTTCTGCAGATCCTCCACACCCTGCAACGTGACGCCGGTGAACTTGCCCTCGGCCAGGAACGGCAGGACATAGGGAACCTCCAGCAGATGCGTGACGCTGTCGCAGTTGTTGTGCGTGCCGACGGTGAGGATCGAGAACTTCGGATCGGTCTCGGTGTGGCACAGCGATTCCGCCGACGCCATCTTCATCGGCTGCTGTTCGAACATGATCTTGCCCTGGATATCGCCGGTCAGAGCCACTACGACGATCGATGCGGCGATCACCCACATGCCCGCCCGCGCCGCCGGACGCCACATGGTCTCGGCTTCGTCGAGTTTCGTGGCATTACCACTGCGTACGTTGCGCACCATGAACCAGCCCGCGATGCCGACGACGAAGGTCGCCGCGGTCAAGAACGCGCCGGCGACCACATGGGGAAACGCCGCGAGGGTGGTGTTGTTGGTGAGCAGCGCCCAGATGCTGTCCAGCTCGGCGCGTCCGGTCTCGGGATTGTATTTCGCACCGACCGGGTGCTGCATGAACGAGTTGGCGGCGACGATGAAGTAGGCCGACGCGTTGACACCGATCGCGACGATCCAGATCGTGGCGAGGTGAACGAGTTTGGGCAGGCGAGTCCAGCCGAAGATCCACAATCCGAGGAATGTCGACTCCAGGAAGAAGGCGACCAGCGCTTCGAAAGCCAGTGGCGCTCCGAAGACGTCGCCGACGAACCGGGAGTACTCACTCCAGTTCATCCCGAACTGGAACTCCTGCACGATGCCGGTGGCGACACCGATGGCGAAGTTGATCAGAAAAAGTTTTCCGAAGAACTTGGTGAGTCGGTACCAGTGTTCTTTTCCGGTGATCACCCACGCTGTCTGCATTCCCGCGACGAGCGGTGCCAGTCCGATGGTGAGCGGGACGAAGATGAAATGGTAGACCGTGGTGATACCGAACTGCCATCTGGAGACATCCAGTGTGCTCATTGCCAGCGAACTCATCGTCGGATCTCCTGCCATCGCAGTGAACTGGTGCCGAACGGTGTCGAGGGGAAATGGATGAATATCAATCTTCGTGCGGTGGGGGATAGGTGATCGACGTTCCGTCGATGCCCGCACTGAATTCCGGTGTTTGCATGTAATTCGCATACGAGCGGAACGAGGCATTGCGCCATCCCTCGTTGCGGTCGATGCTCGGACCGTGCCGCAGTCCACCCGGTGCGGCGAGGTAGACGTAGCGAATGTCTTTCGCCCGCAGGATTTCCGGGAGTGTCTCGCGGCCGAACTGAGGATTGTGCCGAGACCGGGGGACGGTCCTGATATCGACGAGCTGGGTGACGCCGTAATCATCGAGCAGGCCGACGAATTCGTCCGCGGTCCGCGTGGAATGGCCGATCGTGTACACAGTCAGCACTGTTCGATCCTAGGTGACCAGGTCGCGAATTCCGGTCAGGACTCGGCGATCGTCTTCGCGTGCAGCAGGACGTCCTCGATCATCGCGGGAGTCACCCGACCGGTAGCGGTATTGCGCTGACTCACGTGGTAACTGCCGAGCACGGTGACCGATCGGCCGTCGGGATGGGTGATGACGACTTGTGCGCCGTGGGTGAAACGGGGACGTGGGCGTGGCACGTTCCAGCCCCCTGCCAGCAGGACGGTAAAGAGGGCCTGCCAGCCGAAGGCGCCGAGAACGACGATCACCCGCAGCGTCGGGCGCAGCAGCTCCAATTCCCGGCTGAGGAAAGGCGCGCAGCGCTGCCGCTCTGCGGGTGTCGGTTTGTTCTCCGGCGGGGCGCAGTGCACCGGTGCGGTGAGCCGGGTATCGAGCAGTTCGATCCCGTCGTCGCGGCTGACCGGGTGCGCGCCGGTGGCCAGACCGACCGCGTGCAGTGCGCCGAACAGGACGTTGCCGCTGGGATCGCCGGTGAACATGCGCCCGGTCCGATTGCCGCCGTGGGCGGCGGGAGCGAGGCCGACTACGAGAATTCGCGCGTCGGCGGGCCCGAAGCCCGGTACCGGTCGACCCCAATACTGTTCGTGGCGGAAGGCCGCGCGTTTGACGACGGCGACCTCCTCGCGCCAGGCGACGAGCCTGGGACAGGCGCGACAGGTGGAAACCAGGCGGTCGAGCGCGGCGATATCGGGGGTGTGGGCCGCCGCTGCCGGGGCTGCTTCCGGATCCACGCCGGTCATCGGCCCAGTCTAGTCGGCGGCCCCGATGCGGTTTCGAGACAGTTCGCCGACGGAACCATCTGCGCGGTACCGTCGGTACCAGGTACATTCGGGGGATGTTGTCCACCGAGATCGTGAGCGCCGACGGAGTCGTGCGCGGTCGTGCGGGTCGTCGAATCGCCCGCTGGCGTGCCCTGCCCTACGCGGCCCCACCCATCGGAGCGTTGCGGTTGCGTGCTCCCCAGCCCGTTCGACCGTGGACGGGGGTGCGATCGGCGACCGAGTTCGGCTTCGCCGCGGTGCAGAACCCCAACGGTGCTCGCGTGGGGCCGCGAACCTGGCAACCCACCGGGGAGGATTGCCTGACGCTCAATGTGACCGCTCCGGTGACGCCCTCGTCGACACCGCGCCCGGTCATGGTGTTCTTCCACGGTGGCGGCTATCTGATCGGCACATCGAGCATGTACTCCGGCGCACGGTTGGCCGCGCGAGGAGACGTGATCGTGGTGTCGGTGAACTACCGACTCGGTGCGCTCGGGTATGTCGATTTCAGCGAATTCTCCACATCGGAGAGACCTTTCGAGTCGAACCTCGGATTGCGCGATCAGGTCGCGGCACTCGAATGGGTGCGCCGCAATATCGCCGCGTTCGGCGGTGACCCGGACAACGTCACCATCTTCGGTGAATCGGCGGGTGCACACGCGGTGGTCAGCCTGCTGGCGACCCCCGCCGCCCGCGGCCTGTTCCATCGGGCGATCGCGCAGAGCGCCCCGGCGGACTGGACCTCGACTCCGGACGCGGCGCGCCACTTCGCCCGCCGTTGCCTGGACCGGCTCGGCGCCGCCCCGGCCGACGCCGCGACCGTCCTGAACACCGTGTCAGCGAAGGAACTGGGCCGGGCGGGTGACCGCGCGCTGGGCCGGGCGCTGCGCGAGAATCCGGGCAGTTTTCCCTACGCCCCGGTCGCGGACGGCGACTTCCTGCCGGAAATGCCCGTGGACGCGATCGCGGCGGGCCGGGCGCATCCGGTGCCGTTGATCATCGGCACCAACCGCGACGAGGCGACGCTGTTCCAGCGCTTCGCCAAGGCGGTGCCGCACACCCCCGAGCAGCTGACGACCATCTTCGGACGCTACGAACCGGGCGCCGAACAAGCGGTGACCAGCCGATACCCCGGCTACCCGGCCGCGCGAACCGCGGTGCGCGTCGGCGGGGACCACCTGTTCCTGCGTCCGACGCTGGCCGTCCTCGAAGGCCACAGCCGCTATGCCCCCACCTACGCCTACCGGTACGACTACGCCCCGCGCGCACTGCATCTGGCGGGTTTCGGCGCCACCCACGCGCTCGAACTCGTCCCTGTCTTCGGCTGGGTCGACGGACCGGTCGGCCGCGCGATGACAGCGGCAGGCGGCAGGCGGGCGTTCCTGGCGGTCCAGGACCATATCCAGGACAACTGGCTCAGCTTCGCCCGCACCGGCCGGCCGCTGCCGCCCTGGAGCCCCTACACCGCCGAACGCCGGACGACCTCCATCATCGACCATCCACCGCGCGTGCTGGTCGACCCCGAGTCCGCGCGACGCGAAGCGTGGCAAGGCATCCGGAAGTGCGAAGCATGACCGTCGAGCTCGCCGCGGGGCAGCCGGCCGATCGCATCAAGGCGCTCTACGCCGAAGACGGGCAGATCCGTGCGGCGCGTCCCGCCGAGGACGTACACGCCATCGTGACGACCCCCGGGCTCGCGACGGCGCGCATCGTCGAGACCGTCATGACCGCCTACGCCGAGCGCCCGGCGCTCGGCACGCGCCGGACCGAATTGGTCGAGTCGGGCGGACGACTGACTCGAAAGCTGTTGCCGGAGTTCGATGTACTGACCTACGGGCAGGTGTGGGAGCGCACCCGCGCGCTCGCCGCCGCCTGGCACAGTGACGGCATCGTCGCGGGGGATTTCATCGCGGTGCTCGGGTTCACCAGCGCTGACTACACCGTGCTCGATCTGGCCACGATCCATGTCGGCGGGGTCGCGGTGCCGTTGCAGGCGGGCGCGGGCCTCGAACAGTTGTATTCGATCCTCGACGAGACCGAGCCGACGGTGTTCGCGGTCGACACCGCCCACCTGGCCATCGCCGTCGACGCGATACTCGCCGGCGCAACACCACGTTCGCTGATCGTGTTCGACCATCACGCCGACGACGACGATCACCGCGATGCGCTCGACGCGGCCCGTGCCCGTCTGCGTGCGGGGGGTTCGTCCCTGGTGCCGAGCACGCTCGCCGACATCGTCGCACAGGGTCGGCTCGCCGATGCGGCTGCGCTGAGCGTGCCCGCCGACGGCGAAGACCCCCTCGCCCTGCTGATCTACACCTCGGGCAGCACCGGTACGCCCAAGGGCGCGATGTACACCCAGCGCTTGGTCGCGGTCGGCTGGCAGCCCGCGCGGCCGTTGGCCGCGATCAATGTCAACTTCCTGCCGATGAGTCATATCGCGGCCCGCCTCACCCTCAACAGCGTGCTCGCCCGTGGCGGCACCGCGTTCTTCGCGGCGGCGCCGGACCTGTCCACGTTGTTCACCGACATCACGCTCGTGCGGCCCACCGAGATCTTCCTGGTGCCGCGGGTGTGCGACATGATCATGCAGCGCTTCCGTCATGAGGTCGCCGAACGCGGCGAGGCGGCGACCGAGACGGTGAAAACCGAACTGCGTGAACAGTTCCTGGGCGGCAGGTTGATGTCGGCGCTGTGCGGCAGCGCGCCGATCGCCCCCGAGCTGCGTACCTTCGTCGAATCGGTGCTGCAATTGCGCCTGCACGACGGGTACGGCTCCACCGAGACCGGCGGCGGGGTGATCTTCGATACGAAGGTGATGCGCCCGCCGGTGCTGGACTACAAACTCGTCGACGTGCCCGAACTCGGCTATTTCGGTACCGACAAGCCGTATCCGCGTGGGGAATTGCTGCTCAAGACCACCACGATGATCGCCGGGTACTACCGCCGCCCGGAGGTGACCGCCGAGGTCTTCGACGCCGACGGCTTCTGCCGCACCGGCGACGTGGTCGCGGAGCTGGCGCCGGACCGGCTGGCCTACGTCGACCGCCGCAACAATGTCCTCAAGCTGTCCCAGGGCGAGTTCGTGACGGTATCGCGGCTGGAAGCGGTGTTCGCGGGCGCCGATCTGGTGCGCCAGATCTATGTGTACGGCAGCAGCGAACGGTCCTATCTGCTGGCGGTCGTGGTGCCCACCGACGCTGCGCTCGCGGTACCTGCCGACGGGTTGCGCGCCGCGGTGAGTTCGTCGCTGCACCGCGCCGCCGTGTCGGCTGGGCTCGAGCCGTACGAGATTCCGCGCGACTTCATCATCGAGACCGAGCCGTTCTCGACCACCGACGGGACCTTGTCCGGAGTCGGGAAACTGTTGCGCCCGAAGCTGAAACAGCGGTACGGCGAGCGTCTCGAGAAGCTCTACGCGGACCTGGCACGGGGTCAGGAAGACGAACTGCAGCGGTTGCGTCGCGATGCGCCCGGCCTACCGGTGTACGAGACCGTCGTTCGCGCCGCCGGCGCGGTGCTCGGCGGCGATTCGGCAGATCTGCGACCCGATGCGCGATTCGGTGATCTCGGCGGCGATTCGCTGGCAGCACTGTCGTATTCGTCTCTGCTGCGGGAATTGCTCGCGGTGGATGTGCCGGTGAATGTGCTGCTCGGGCCGGACAGCGACCTGGCGCGCATCGCCGACTACGTGCGCCGTGAACGCGAACCAGGCACGCACAGAACCGATTCCGACGCGGTACACGGTATCGATGCGGCCGAGATTCGCGCTGCGGATCTGACACTCGAGAAGTTCTTGGATGTCACCGCGACGGCACAGGTGCCTGCCGCGGCACCCGCGCGGACGGTGCTGATCACCGGCGCCAACGGCTATCTCGGCCGGTTCCTCCTCCTGACCTGGCTGGAACGACTCGCCCCTCGGGGCGGCAAGGTGATCTGCGTGGTCCGCGGCGGCGATGCGATCGCCGCTCGCGAGCGCCTCGACGCGGCGTTCACCAGTGACAGCGAGCTCGACACTCATTTCCAGCTCCTCGCGAAGGACACGCTGGAAGTGCTGCCCGGCGACATCGGTGAACCGAATCTCGGTCTGCCACAGCCGACATGGGACCGGTTGGCCGCCGAGGTCCATCTGATCGTGCACTCCGCGGCACTGGTGAACCATGTGCTCCCGTATGCGCAGCTGTTCGGCCCGAACGTGGTGGGCACCGCCGAGATCATCCGGCTGGCGCTGACAACGAGGCGCAAGCCGGTGAGTTACCTGTCGACGGTGGCCGTCGCGGCGCAGGGGGAGTCCTTCGCCGAGGACGGTGACGTGCGAACCATGAGCCCGGTCCGCCGGCTGGACGATTCCTATGCCAACGGCTACGGCAACAGCAAGTGGGCGGGTGAGGTGCTGCTGCGGGAGGCGGCTGAGCGGTTCGGACTGCCCGTCGCGGTGTTCCGCTCGGACATGATCCTGGCGCACAGTCACTTCCGTGGCCAGCTCAATGTGCCCGACGTCTTCACCCGGCTCTTGCTGAGCGTGCTCGTGACCGGTCTCGCGCCGCTGTCGTTCTACCGCACCGATTCTGCCGGGCAACGACAGCGCGCCCATTACGACGGACTACCAGCCGACTTCGTTGCCACGGCCGTCACCGCACTCGGCGCCGCCGCTACGAGCGGTTACCGCACCTACGACGTCCTGAACCCGCACGACGACGGCATCTCCCTCGACGTCTTCGTCGACTGGCTGATCGACGCGGACTGCCACATCGATCGCATCGACAGCTACGGCGAGTGGTTCGCCCGGTTCGAAACAGCCTTGCGGGCCCTCCCCGAACCTCAGCGCAAACACACCCTGCTCCCGCTGCTCGACGCCTATCGCCGGCCCGGTCGTCCACTGCCCGGCTCGGCTCTTCCCGCCGAGGGATTCCGTGCCGCCGTCCGCGCCGCGCAGATCGGTTCCGACAACGACATTCCGCACCTACCGGCGGATCTCATCGCCAAATATGTCCGCGACCTGACCGGTCTCGGCCTGCTGGAGTAGGCCGTACGGGGTGGGCCGGGCGATCCAGGACTGCCAGCGGCTGCCGAGGACGAGCTCGGCCAGGCGCTGGTAGCCGCCGCTGCCGGGGTGGGCACCGTCGCCCGCCCTGGCTTCGCGAGTCCAGACGGGGTCGTCGGCCAAGTGCCGTGTGGTGGCGACGAACGGCACCTTGCGTGATTCGCACAGCTCCGCCATGTCGTCGGCGAGCTCTGCGGTGCGCCGCAGGTGCTCCGCGCCGCCGTCGATGACAGGTGGTGGGCCGATTACCAGCGGATGGATCGCACGCTCCCTGCTTTCGGTCAGCAGGGTCGCGAGGTTGTCGAGGCATTGTGCCCTGCCCACCCGGACGTTGCCGTCCTCCACGACCGCGTCGTTGCTGCCGAACGAGATCACCAGACGATTGTCGGCCCCGGGCAGGACGCGCGGCTCGACCTCTCCCCAGCAGCGGCGCAGGACATCAGCGGAGGTATTGCGCCGGATGCCGAGGTTGAACGCGGTGATACCGGGCCCGCTCGCGGCGAGTACGCGGCCGACCCAGCCGCGGCACTCCGGGTCGCCGATTCCCTGGACGAAGGAGTCGCCGATGAAGCAGATGCGCAGATCCTCATTCATTCGGGCAACTGTACGAGGTGGGGGAGTGGGCTTCGAGGATCGGCCTGATCGGCAGCGGGGGAGCGCACAAGTCAAGGGGCAGAGGGTATTTGAAACCGGGTGACGATCGCGGCCGCCGTAGGTGGAGATACCGGCAACCGTCGGCGAGGGGTCTCCCGGCTAGATAATTAATCGCGATATTGCGATATGCGCATCTAACCATGTTGTTTCGTCACCCACCATCGTCGACTCCACGCACCTGAATACCCTTCAAAAACACAAGGAGAGGAGGGGGTCAGGGCTGCCGTAGTGGGGGAGCGTGCCGGTTGCTACGGCGGGGTGACCATTCGCGCCACGGCCGCCACCACCGCCGCGCGCTGCGCCGCCAGGCGACCGTCGTCGGTGGATCCCGTTCTCGCATGGGTGGCTGAGGTGCGGGTCAGATCGGTGAGCATGCGAAGCATGATCGGGGCGGGGATATCGGTGGTGACGAGGCCTTCGTGCTGACCGCGGCGGAGCTCGGTGATCTTCGCGTCGATGGTGCGACGCAGAGCTTGCGGCATGTCGCCGGATGGTTCGAGTTCGGCCCAGGCTTGTAGGCGGGCGTTGTCGGGGTGGGCGACGAAGTGGTCGAACAGTCGGCCGGCGTAGGCCGGTAGGTCGTCGGCGGACATGGCCGCTTCGCTACTGGTCTCGGTGGTCCAGCGTTCGGTGACGGCCGCGTAGAGCTCGTTTTTGCCGGGAAAGTAGGCGTAGAGCCGGTCTTTGCTGGCATGTGCGACGTCCGCGATGCGGTTGATCCGAGCGCCGGCGATGCCGAATTCGGCGAACTCCGCTTTCGCCGCGGTGAGTATTCGCTCCCTGGTTGCCTGACCTGCCGCACGCATGCGCCGAATCCTACCTCTTGCCGAACCATCTGGTTCGGAACTATGGTCCACTGTGAACCGAATGGTTCTGAACTCTGTGAGACGAGGGCTTGATGAGCGCGGACAAACCACGGTGGCAGCAGCTCAAGGAGCAGTCGGACGGTGTGACGACCGCCGAGCTGGATCAGCTGTGGACCCGGCTACGCCCGGCGCGCGCCGAGGACATCCTCGGCGAGTGGCGCGGTGACGCCTTTCAGACCGGTCACCCCCTGTGCCGCGCACTGCCCGCGAGCCGCTGGTACGGGAAGAACTTCCACGCTCTCGACGACGCGAAGCCGCTGATCTGCCGGGCCGAGGACGGCACCCTGTTCTCCAATGTCGAACTGGGACAGGGCGAAGCGACGCTGTGGAACATCGAGTTCCGCGGTGAGGTCACCGCGACCATGGTCTACGACGGTCGCGCGGTGTTCGACCACTTCAAGTGGCTCGACGACACCACCCTGATGGGCATCATGAACGGGCGCCCCGAACTGGTTCTCGCGCACGGCGAATACTTCTACTTCCTGCTGGAACGGGTCTCTTGATGCGCACGACGGCGGTGCTGTCGCGCGATCCGGGCGCGGAGTTCTCGATCGAACCGATCGAGGTCGACGAGCCGCGCGCGGGCGAGATCCTGGTGCGGATCGTCGCTGCCGGTATCTGCCACACCGACCTGGTGAGCCGTCGCGCGGGCGCCGCGGATCGGCCGATCCTGCTGGGCCACGAGGGCGCGGGTGTCGTCGCGGCGGTCGGCTCCGATGTGCGCACAGTGCGGCCCGGCGATCATGTCGTGCTGACCTTTCGGCACTGCGGTGCCTGTCGCAACTGTGTGGCCGGCCGGCCTGCGTACTGCCACCGGGCGACCGCGCTCAACCAGTTCGGCCGACGCGCGCACGCCACGCCTCGGGCACTGGTCGACGGGTCCCCGATTCTCGACGGGTTCTTCGGTCAGTCGAGTTTCGCCGGTTACGCGCTGAGCACCGAGGACAACACGGTCGTGGTCGACCCCGCGGTCGACCTCGCGGTGGCGGCGCCGTTCGGCTGCGGTTTCCAGACCGGTGCGGGTGCGGTGCTCAACGCTCTGCGGCCGGAGCCGGGTGCGTGGGTTGCCGTGTACGGGGCGGGCGCGGTCGGGATGGCGGGTCTACTCGCAGCCCGGACAGTTCCGGACGTGCGCGTGGTCGTCGTCGAAACATCGGCTGCGCGGCGGGAACTGGCCGTCGAACTGGGAGCTGACGCAGCACTGGATCCTGCCGACGGGCCGACGGCAGCGCGCATCCGGGAACTCACCGATGGTGGTGCGACGCATGCGCTCGACACGACCGGCATCACCACCGTGCTCGCCGATGCCGTCGCCGCGCTCGCGGTGGGGGCAACGGTGGTGGCCGTGGGTCTTGGTCGCGGTACGCCGCCGATCGATGTCGGTGATCTCGTGCTGCACGGCAAGGTGATTCGCGGCTGCCTCGAAGGCGACAGCGTGCCCGCCACCTTCATTCCCCATCTGCTCGATCTGTACGCGGCCGGTCGTTTCCCGGCCGATCGACTCATCGCCCGGTATCCGCATGCCGAGGTCGGCGCCGCGCTGGCCGATCAGCGTGCTGGCACTGTGGTCAAGCCGGTGCTCACATGGTGAACACCCTCGAATCCCCGGACGCGCCATGACACTTCTCTTCCATGACATCCAGACCGACGAGAGCGCCGAAACGGCCCGCACCCAGCGTCGGCTCACGGTGCTCAACGCCGCGCGTGCGGTCTTCGTGGCCCACGGGTATCACGGTGCGAGCATGGACGACATCGGCGTTCGGGCCGGGATGAGCAAGCCGGTGCTGTACACGCACTACGCGAGCAAGCTCGATCTGTATCTGTCGGTGTTGCAGGGGTATCTGGACCGGATGGTCGACGGCATTCGCGATGCGCTGGCCGATGCGAACGGTCAGGAGGACAAGGTGCGTCGCGCGGTGCTGGCCTATTTCGACTTCGTCGACGAGGACGCAGGCGGGCACACGTTGGTCTTCGAGTCGCCGGTGCCGAGTGAGCCGTGTGTGCGGTGGCGGGTGCGCAATGCCATGGGCGAGTGCGCGGTGCTGGTGAGCGCTGAGCTGCGCGCGGCGGGGATGGACGATGTCCGTGCCTACGCGTGTGCGTTCGGCGTGGTCGGTGCCAGCCATCTCGCGGCGCGGCAGTGGCTGGACACGGGTCGTCCGATTCCGAAGGGCGATGCGGTCGATACCGTTGTCTCGCTGTGCTGGAACGGGTTGTCCGGGGTCGAGACGACGGGGGACTAGGGCCTGTCGCGCCCTGGATGGGGAGCGACGTCGAGCGCGGTCAGTGCAACGCGGCCGGCAGTGGACTTCCGTCGAGCAGTTCCTCGCTGGGTAGCTGTCCGATGAGTACGGCGAGCGCGCGCTTCCATCGGCGCAGTACCGCCTCGCGTTCGCCGAGTGTGCCGGTGAGCATGGCGGTCATCGAGAGCCCGGTGAGCAGGTCGATGGTGAATTCGACGAGGACTTCGGCTCGCGGATCCGAGGCGTACGGTTCGCCGAGCACTTCCAGATAGAGCCTGCGCATTTCGGTGAATACGCGACGTTCTTCGATGACGAGCTGGTCGCGAAGTTCGGTGTCGGTGCGTGCGGCGACCCACAGGTCGAGTGCGGTGAAGAAGGCGGGGCTGTTGAGGTCGCGCCAGGCGAGGTCGACGACCGATTGCAGGCGGTCGCGGCCGGGCGCGAGGAGTTCGGCTTCGCGCCGGAATTTCTCGAGCCGGGTGTCGACGACCTGGGTGGTGGCGGCGATGAGCAGTTCGGCTCTGGTGGGGAAGTGGTGCTGGACGGTGCCGCGGGCGAGTCCGGCGCGTTCCTGGACCGCGCTCACGGTGGTTGCGGCGTAGCCGCGTTCGAGCAGGCATTCGGCGGTGCAGGCCAGGATTCTGGCGCGGGTGGATGTCCGACGTTCGGCCTGGGTGCGGCGTGGAGGTTGCACGGTCACCTGAGAAATCGTACGTGCTGCCGACAAGATTCGGTAGATTCAGTGAAAAGTGTCGGCCGTCACCTCTTGACGACGGCCGATGGAGCTGGTGCAATCAAGAAACCGTACGCAGTAACTGTTTATTGACGAAGGGCTGCGATGACGCAGATCTCTCACCTCCGCCGGGGCAGTGGTACGCCGATCGTGCTGGTGCACGGTCTCGGCAGCCGCTGGCAGGTTTTCGCACCGATCATCGATCTGCTCGCCGAGCAGCACGAGGTCATCGCGATCGATCTACCGGGCTTCGGTGACTCACCCGCGCTGGACACTGTGCGACCGGGTCCGCGTGGCTACGCCACCTGGCTCACGCAGTGGTTGGCGGACAACGACATTCGGCGCCCCCATGTGGTCGGGAGTTCGATGGGCGGTGGTATCGCCCTCGAACTGGGCCGGGCCGGGGTCGCGTCCGGGGTCACCGCGTTCTCCCCGGTCGGCTTCTACGGGCCGGTGGGACGGCGGTGGACGCAGGGCCTGCTCACCAGCATGCGTGGCGCCGCTCGGGTCGCCGGACCGGCACTGGACCGGCTGGTCGAGCATCCCGCCGGCCGCGTAGTCCTGCTCTCGTCCATGTTCGGCTGCCCGGTTCGCGTCGATCCCGATGCCGCTCGCACCGATTTGGCCGGGCTGGCGGGGGCCACGTCCTTCGCCGCCGCTCGCGACGACTTCGGCAACTATGTGCTCGACCCCGGCGACGACCGTGGCTCGCTGGGCGAGATCCCGGTGACGATCGCGTGGGGCACCCGCGACATCGTGCTCGTACACCGCACCCAGAGCGCCCGTGCGCGGGTGGTGTTGCCGTTCGCGCAGCACGTCGACCTTCCAGGCTGCGGGCACCTCCCGTTCAGCGACGACCCCGAAACCTGTGCTCGCCTCGTTCTCGAAGGGACCTCATGACCCCGTCCATCGCAGTGATCGGTAGCGGGTTCGGTGGCCTGGCAGCTGTCATCGCACTGAAGAAGCGCGGCTTCGACGACATCGTCGTGTTCGAGAAGGCCGACGATGTCGGCGGCGTCTGGCGGGAGAACACCTACCCCGGTGCGGCCTGCGATGTGCCGTCCCCGTTCTACTCGTACTCCTTCGAGCCGAATCCACGTTGGCCGCACCGGTTCTCGCGGCAACCGGCGATCCTCGACTACATCCGGCACGTCGCCGAGAAATACGATGTCCGCCGCCATATCCGGTTCGGCACCGAAGTGCTCGGTGCGGCGTTCGACGACGCGACCGGGAAGTGGACGGTCCGGCTCGGCGGCGGAGAGACCGTGGTAGTCGATGTGCTGGTGTCGGCCGTGGGCCAGCTCTCCCGGCCTTCGGTACCTGCCATCGAGGGCCGTGACAGCTTCGGTGGCACCAGTTTCCATTCCGCCGAGTGGGATCACGACGTGGATCTGACGGGTAAGCGCGTCGCCGTGATCGGTACCGGGGCGAGTGCGATCCAGTTCGTTCCCGAGGTCCAGCGGCAGGTCGACAAGCTGACGCTGTTCCAGCGAACCGCGCCCTACATCATCCCGCGCCCCGATCGCGAGTTCTCGACGCGCCACCATCGGGTGTTCGAGAAGTTGCCGGTGACCGAGCTCGCCGAACGTGGCACCTGGTACGGCGTCGTCGAAGGGCTCAGCGTCGCCTGGGTGTACTCCAAAGCGCTGTCCGCCGCGATCAAGGCGGTGTCGAAGTGGCACATGCGCAGGCAGACCAAGGCCGAGCCGGGCCTGTTCGAGAAGGTGTGGCCGGACTATCCGGTCGGATGTAAGCGAATTCTGTTCTCCGACAACTATCTTCCGGCGCTCACCGAACCGAATGTGGAGGTGACCACCGAGCGGATCGCCGAGATCACATCCTCGGGTGTGCGCACCGCGGACGGGCGGGATCACGAGGTGGATGTGATCATCTGGGGGACCGGCTTCACCAGCACCGAGTTCCTGGCGCCGATGACGATCACGGGCGCGCAGGGCCGGGAGCTGACGCAGGAGTGGGACAGCGGCGCGCACGCCTACTACGGCATGACCGTGCCGCGGTTTCCGAACCTGTTCATCATGTACGGGCCCAACACCAATACCGGTGGCGGCTCGATCATCTACTTCCTCGAGGCGCAGGCGAAGTACCTCGGCGACTATGTCGCCCATCTCGCGACGTCCGGTCGCGCGCTGACGGTGCGTCCGGAGGTGGAGCAGGCTTATGACGAGCGGATCCAGGCGCAGCTCGGCGGCAGCGTGTGGAGTCGCTGCTCGTCGTGGTACCGCCAGGCCGACGGCCGGATCACGACCAACTGGCCACTACTGGGAATCCAATACAAGAAGCAGGCGCGGTTCGATCCCGCCGACTATGAGGTGGTGTCGCGATGAGTGACTACGACTACGACGTGATCGTCGTCGGTTCCGGCTTCGGTGGCAGCGTCACAGCGCTGCGGCTGACCGAAAAGGGTTACCGGGTGGGAGTTCTGGAATCCGGCAGGCGCTGGGATGCCGAGGACTTTCCGAAGACGAACTGGAACATTCCCAAGGCCATCTGGGCGCCGCGCCTCGGCCTGACGGGGCCGCAGCGGATCAGCGCGCTGGGCAAATGCTTGGTCTTCAGCGGTTCGGGCGTGGGCGGCGGGTCGCTGATCTACGGAAATACGCTCTACGAACCGCTGCCGGAGTTCTATCGCGATCGTGCGTGGGCGCACATCACCGACTGGAAGTCCGAGCTCGCGCCGTACTACGACCAGGCCTCACGGATGCTGGGCGTGGTCGAGAATCCGCGGGTCGGGCCGAAGGACGACGTGCTGTTGCAGGTCGCGCGGGATCTGAAGGTCGCCGATACCTTCCATCGCACCCATGTGGGTGTGTTCTTCAACGAGGGTTCTGAAGGTGTCGAGGTCGATGACCCGTACTTCGGTGGTGCGGGTCCGCGCCGGGCGGGCTGTATCCACTGCTCGGAGTGCTTCACCGGTTGCAAGCACAATGCCAAGAACACCACCACGCTCAATTACCTGCACCTGGCCGAGAGCAACGGCGCGCAGGTGCATCCGTTGACGACGGTGACGTCGGTGGCACCCGACGGTGCGGGCGGTTATCGCGTCGAGACGGTGCAGTCCAACGGTTGGGTGCGCAAGCAGCGTCGCACGTTCACCGCCCAGCAGGTGGTGTTCGCGGCGGCGGCGCTGGGCACCCAGAAGTTGCTGCACAAGTTGCGCAGCGACGGCACGTTGCCGGAGTTGTCCTCGCGGGTCGGCGAGCTGACCCGCAGTAATTCCGAGGCGATCATCGGGGTCACCAGTAAGTCCCGGCGTGATTTCGCCCAGGGCGTGGCGATCACGTCCTCCATTCACCCGGAACCGCAGACGCATGTGGAGGTGTGCACCTACGGCAAGGGACAGAACGCGCTGTTCTTGCAGACCGTGCCGATGATCGACGGTGGTGCGTTCCGGTTCCTGCGGTTGTTGCTGTCGATGGTGTTGCATCCGGTGCAGTTCCTGCGTTCGCAGAATGCGCACGGTGCTTCGGAGCGGTCGGTGATCCTGCTGGTGATGCAGTCGCTGGACAATTCGTTGACCTCCTACCTGAAGGGCAAGCGGTTGGTGACCAAGCAGGGCAGCGGAGAGCCGAACCCGGAGTGGATTCCGATGGCGCACGACATCGCCCGCCGATACGCCGCCGAGTCCGACGGCATCACCGGCAATATCGCCACCGATATCTTCAATATCCCCGCGACCGCGCACTATATCGGTGGCTGCACCATCGGTGACTCCCGTGAGACCGGCGTGATCGACCCGTATCAGCGGGTCTATGGCTATCCCGGGCTGCACATCGCCGACGGCAGCGCGATCACCGCCAATCTCGGTGTCAACCCGTCGCTGACCATCACCGCCCAGGCCGAGCGTGCGATGGCGTTCTGGCCGAACAAGGGTGAGCCGGATCCGCGTCCGGATCTCGGGGCCGCCTACCAGCGGATCAGTCCGGTGGCACCCGAACAGCCCGCTGTGCCCGCTTCCGCGCCCGGTGCGCTGCGACTGCCCGCCTGAGGCGAGAGGATCTTCATGACGATCGACCGACTTACCGCGCTCGAACCCGCCTGTTCCCGACAGGACGCGCTGGACCTGTTCGACAGTCTCGCGCCGGTGCCGGCGACCCAGCTCAGCGGCCGATGGAGCGGTCGCGAGCTGGGCACCGGGCACCCGATGGACGGCTTGCTCGTCGCGTCGGGGTGGTATGGCAAGCAGTTCGACGGTCTCGAGAGTGTGCATCCGCTGCTGTTTCGCGGTCCGGCGGGCGATATTTTCGCCGTCGATCCGCAACGGGTGCCGTTGGGCCTGGTCGGGAAGGTGCCGAGCAAGGTCGTGGACCGGGGTCGGGGGCTGCTCGGGGTGCTGAAACCGGCGTTGCGCGCCCGTGGTTATCGGGCTCGGTTGCGGGCGGTAGAGCACCGCGGGGTGGTCACCACGGCGATGGTCTATGACCATCTGCCGATCATCGATGTGTTCCGCCGGATCGACGACGACACCGTGCTGGGCCTGATGGACTACCGCAATTTCCCCGAGCCTTATTTCTTCGTGCTCGTCCGGGAAAACTCGAGTGATTCTGCCCGTTTGCCCGATTGAATCGGGGGTACGCGCCGAAAACGGAGAGCTCTCGTCGGAAGGAGGCCGTGCCATGACTGACTACATCGATCCCCATCAACACAAGTTTCCCGACACCGAGCGCACGACGCGCTCACACGCGGGTGAGTCGATTCAGGACTCGCTCAATTGGCCGGGGCTGTTCCTCGTCGGAGTCGGCATCGTGATGCTCGCGGCCACCTTGACGGCCGCCGGTTCCGGGTTCGTCGGATGGGCGGTGATCGCCGGAATCCTCAGCGGTGTGTGCCTGCTGTTCGGGGTCGGGATCGTGCTCGCCGAGCATCGCCGGATCAAGGTCGGCGAGGGGCTGCACCTCACCGATCCGTGTGGTCACTGAGGTCCGAACTCGGAAAGGACGTCGATGAACGAACGCGCTGAGCCGGGACGGATCATCGTCGACTATTCGCATCTGTTCCCCGGTGTGGTGGTGCGCGCCGATCGTATGGCCGACGAGTTCGATGTGGTGTTCTCCGATGGGGTGCGCACCGAGGCAGGCATTCTGCAGGACGATGACGGGGTCGCGGCACTCGACGTGGTCGGCTATGCCACGGCCGCGGGCACGGTGCAGCCCGGGCGGGTGTGGCCGATCACCTCGATCGAGGATGCCGGGTCCGAGGTGAATATCAAGCTGGGCCCGTACTTGCGCTAGCTTCACGCTGCTCGACGAGGCCGGTTCGTCGTCACTGGACCTTTCTGCGCCTAACGACTGGACCAGCGTCCATCTCTGCCGCGATGATGACGCCATGAGCGAGCATCCCGCGCAACGGCGCACGCTGGCCGTGTTGGTCGCGGCGCAGATTTTCAGTGGCGCGGGGCTTGCCGCCGGCATCACCGTCGGCGCGTTGCTGGCGCAGGACATGCTCGGATCGACCGGGCTGGCGGGGTTGCCCGCGGCGATGTTCACGGTCGGGTCGGCCGCGGCGGCGGTAGGAGTGGGTCGGATTTCGCAGCGGGCGGGTCGACGGGCAGGCCTCACCCTGGGCTATCTGACCGGTGCGCTGGGGAGTTTCGGGGTGGTGGCGGCCGCGGTGACCGGGAGCTTGGCGCTGCTGTTCGTGTCGCTGATCGTGTACGGGGCGGGGACCGCGACGAGTCTGCAAGCGCGATACGCCGGCGCCGATCTGGCGCAGCCCGCGCATCGGGCGCGCGCGATCAGTACGGTGCTGGTGGCGACGACGGTCGGTGCGGTGGTCGGGCCGAATCTGACGACGCCGATGTCGAATATGGCTGTGAACTGGGGCATTCCGGCGTTGTCCGGCCCGTTCGTGCTGTCCGGGGTGGCGTATGTGCTGGCGGCTGTTGTGCTGTGGGTGATGTTGCGGCCGGACCCGCTTGTGCTTGCCCGCGCGATTGCCGAACCGCCCGGCGAGGTGGTCGTGACGCAAGCTCCGACACGGTGGTCGGCGCCGATCGTGGCCGGGACGACGGTGATGGTGGTGACGCAGTTGGTGATGGCCGCGGTCATGACGATGACGCCGATCCATATGCAGCATCACGGGCACGGGGTGGGCGCGGCCGGATTCGTGATCGCGGTGCACGTCGCGGGGATGTATCTGCCGTCGTTGCTGTCGGGGATGCTCGTGGATCGGTTCGGGCCGGGGCTGGTCGCCGTGGCGGCCGCGGCCACCTTGGTCGCGGCTGCCACGGCGGCTGCGCTCGCACCGCCGAGTTCGGTTGCGGCGCTGGCGGTGGCGCTCGGACTGCTCGGGGTGGGCTGGAATCTGGGACTGGTCGCGGGGACGACGATGATCGCGGATGCGACGCCGGTCGCCACCCGGGCTCGGACGCAGGGCACGGTCGATGTGGGCATCGCGGTCGCGGGCGCTGGGGGCGGGCTGGGATCCGGGGTCGTCGTGGCATTCGCCGACTATCCGGGTCTGGCGTTCCTCGGTGCGGGGATCGCGTTGCTGATCGTGCCCGCATTGGCGTGGGCCACTCGTCGGCCTGCGGTTCGCGACGAGGTCGTGCGGGTCGAGACCTGAGCGATGTGGTGACAGCTCGTCCTGGCAGGAGGCTGGGGCCGTGCGATGATCTGGCGATGAAAGGTCAGACGAGTACCGCCCGGCTGTTGACACTGTTCGGTGGTGTCGCGCTCGTGATGCTGATGGTCAACTGGAGCCTGATGCGCGCGGTCGCGTTCGCGGTGATCTGGGCGGTCGCGGCGGGCGTGCTGGTGTTGCGTGACCGGCGTCGTGGTGTCGAGGCCACCGCGCCCGCCGTGGTTTCCGACGCAGGCGTCTCAGACTCCGGCGAGCGCTGAGGCCAGATCCGGCACATCCAGGGCCTGCATGGCCTGCTGGCGCACATCAGCGCAGTGCTGCTGGGTGACGGCATCGATCACCTCGCGGTTGCGAGCCACCGCCACATTGATGCCGCCGCTGCGCACCGCCCAGTTCTGCACTGTGGCGTTGAACGACACGCGCGCCACAGTGACTCCCTGCGCACGCCAATTATCGAGATCCGGGGCCATCATCTCGCACAGGTGCGCGGCCGCCTCATCGGAGATTTCCGGCGCGCCCTCGGCCGACGGCGGCAGACCGGGATCAGGTGCCTCGGTGCTGGTAGCGCAGCCGGCGACAACCAGCAGCCCGATCAACACGGCCCCTCGTAGATGTGTGAACACGACGCTGTCCCTCCGGTAGAGGTTTGTCCTTGCTCAGTGCGAATGCCCGCCTTTCGACGGCTCAAACAGCGGTCGACGGCCGGAAATCGCTGGGGGAGGAAGGGATTCGGACAGCCGGCCTGGAACCGATCAGGCCGGCCCATCAACAACATGAATAGAGCGAGGCTAGTTCGACAGCGCACCCAGTTCGGCCGAACGGCGTTCTGCCGCGATCAATGCCTCGCCGAAAGCCGAACGCACACCACCCCGCTCGAGTTCTCGCATCGCCCCTGCGGTCGTTCCCTCGGGTGAGGTGACGGCAGCGCGCAACTCCACGCAAGGCCGGCCCGACTCGGTCAACAACGCGGCCGAACCGAGCATGGTCTGCTGCACCAACTGGGTGGCTACCTCCCGGGGCAGACCCAGCTGCACCGAGGCGTCGATCATGGCCTCGATCACCAGAAAGAAATACGCGGGCCCCGAACCCGACACTGCGGTCACCGCGTCCATCTGCGACTCGGCGACGGTCACCACCTTGCCGACCGCCTCCATCACCTCAGCGACCAGCCGCAACTGCTCCTCGCTACAGTGACGGCCCGCCGCGATGGCGCTCATGCCCTGGCCGACCAGCATCGGGGTGTTCGACATGACCCGCACCACCGGGAAACCGGCGGGCAGCTCAGCTTCCATCCGTGCCGTCGACACACCCGCAGCCAGCGACACCAGCACCTGATCGTGCGCCCTGCCAACCATCGACTCGGCCAGTTCGGCGAGCACGCCGTCCACATCGCGCGGTTTCACCGCGATCACCATCAGATCCGCATTCTCGGTCGCATCCGCGAGACTGGTCATCGCCCGGATGCCGAACCGCTCGATCCGCGCCAACACCCGCCCCACAACCACCAGATCCTCGCTCGCCCACCCGGATTCGAGAAGCCCAGCGATCAACGCCTCCCCGATCCGGCCACCACCGATCACCGCAATCCTCGACACAAAACGCAAGGTTAGCGGACAAGTTCCCGGACACGATCCGCCCACCGAACACCCGCCGCACCTCCCTATCGGGCCGACGCGACTGATCGCTGATGGTTTTCGGGTTCTCCCGAGCTGAAACCGAGAGATTGATCGTCGTGCGGTCACCGATGATCTACTCGACGCTGCCGATCGCTAGACCGTCAGAGGATGGCCGCCAAGCCGGTTCACCCGAAACCTCATGCACACGAACCAATCCCATCGCGACCAACTGTTCGAGATACATCTCGGTACGGCGAACCGAGTGGCTCAACTTCGAGGCGAGGTCAGGAGTGGTGATCGGCGCTGTCGGGGAGAACTGGCACAAGCTGGTCAAAATCCAGTCCTGGCAGCGAGTCAGGTGATCCTCGCTCATCACGAGCCCCTGACCTGTTGTGCGCGTTCGTCGAGAACCATCCGCTTCTGCTCCACCAGGGTGGTTCGGGCACGTCGCCGACACCGGCACGTGTCGACCGCGCATTCCAGATGGACTTGCATCACCCGATGGGCCTGCGCAGCCGTCAGCGGGCCGGGGTCACGACCACACAACAGGAGCGCGTTCACCGGGTCGCCGGAATCTGGTCGGCGGGCGTGATCTGCCATTCGGCGCGCCGGTTCTTGAATGCGAAATCCTTGCACTGCAATCGGATTGCGGCACGTCGCGCTTGCCGCTCGGTGATCCTCACATCGAGGGCGATCTTGTCAATCGTGAGAATGCTGCCTGATTCGAGCGCAGTCAGGATCTCGGTTTCGAGCGTGATTTTCAAGGGTCACCTCGGGTGCGTCGGAGCGTAATGGCACCAAGCTACGAAGCAGCGGGATGCTGACACCACATACTTGCGTGAACTTGCGTCAGATGTCCAAATGTCCAACATCTAATGACCAGTTCAGGGATGCTTGTGCAGTGGTACGCAAGTTTGCGCACACAACTCGACTCGACAGGACGGTACGTCATGCAGTTGAAGTTCCTCGGCAATGGCGGAAGCGGCGGTGGCGGGTGCCCTGCGTTGCTCGCGACCGACACGGGCACCTACATCGTGCAAGGGTGGGAGACCAGTGACTCAGCCATCATCGAGATCCCGCACCTGCTCCTCGGATTCGCCGAACCCGACACCTTCGTCGGCGCGGCGATGACCGACACCGGGCGGGGAACCTTCACCCTGACCGGCCGACCCGTGACCGACCGTGCCACGCTGGGCCAATTGGACCTCGCGCCCGGAGAGACCGCGATCGAGGTCCCGAAGTGTGAGAGGAAGTTCTACGGTGCTCCTACTGGAAGGTGAAGCGTTCGACAATCTCCTGCGGTCCGCCCGCCAGGAGGCATTTCATCTGGAGGTGCAAGACACCTACAGCACCCCCGACGAGACGCAACCGTTCCGCGACTTCCTCAACGGCGGTCCCGCTGACGACTATTCGTGGCTGCGGGGATGGTTGGACCTGGTGGAGGAGACCGCGGCGCGTGGGGTGGCCGTTCGGCGGGCGCGCGTTGTCACGGTTCCGCACACCGACTACACCCGGTGGCTTCTCGAGGTCTCTTACCAGAACGCCGCCGCGGGTGAACAGATTCGGTACCTGTCTCGCCACGACGTAGACGCCGCGCAACTGACCGTCGACGACTGGTGGCTGTTCGACCGGAATTCGGTGGCGTTCACCGTGTTCGAACCCGACGGGCGATGGCGTGGCGGTGCGGTGACCACCGACCCGCGAATCGTGGCGTACTGCGTGCGGGTGCGCGACCTCGTGTGGGAAGCGGCGGTTCCGCACTCCGAATACGTCACCCTCGGTGCGCGGTGACCAACTCGGTCGATGAAGCGCGCGAAGCTCTCGGACTTCGACTCCGGGAGCTTCGTCGCGACGCAGGCATCACAGCTCGCCGACTCGCACAGCTCGCCGGCTGGCACGAATCCAAAGTTTCGCGCACCGAGTACGGCAAACAGACGCCGTCTGAGGCTGACCTGCAAGCCTGGTGCGAACACACCGGTCGTCCCGACCAACTCCCTGACCTCATCGCGACCGTGCGCAACATCGAAGCGGCCTACATGGAGTGGAAACGCCTGCTCGGTGCCGGTACGCGGCGCCGCCAGAAGATGTCGGTGAAACTCGAAGGCGACACCCGGTCGATGCGCTGGTACGAGCCCACGATCGTGCCCGGCCTGTTGCAGACCGCCGAGTACGCCGAAGGGATCCTGTCGAAGATCATCAGCTTCTACGGCATCCCCGATGATCTCGCCGAGGGTGTCGCAGCACGGGTCGAACGTCAGCGAGTGCTGTACCGCGGTGACCACCGGTTCTCGTTCATCATCGCCGAGCAGGTGCTTCACACGACAATCGTTGACGATCAGGTGATGCTGGGGCAGTTGGATCGGTTGCTGACATTGATGTCCCTGCCACGTCTCGTGCTGGGTGTGGTGCCGATGAACTCACCGTACGAGGGTCCAGCGACGAATGGGTTCGCGATCTTCGATCAGCGGCTCGTTCAGGTCGAGACGGTCACCGCCGAGTTGTCGGTGACGCAGCCGCGTGAGATCGCCCTGTACGAGCGGATGTTCGCGGTGTTGAACGACCAGGCTGTGTTCGGTGACGGTGCCCGTGAGTTGATCGGTGAGGCTGTCCGGGCGCGACGTTAGCGAGCTCGGCCCCATGCGCGGACCGTGGGCGGCGCATAGAACCATCGCTGCTCGTCGGCCAGCTCGGCCTGCGCAGCGACAATGACCTCGGGTGAGACATCGAGTGCTACCAAGGTTTCGTGGGCCTGTGTCCAAGTGAGGTTCCACATGCGCGCCATCGGCGAGCCGCCGCGAAACATCGGAATCTCTGCCTCTGCTCGAACGTCGATGAGCCCCACGGCGCCCAATTGTGCGGGCAGGTCCCTGGCCCAGGCTTGGTTCGCGCCCGCGGTCTCGGTCGACCGCGCGAAGGCTCGCCAGACCTCCCCGAATGCGCCGGGCATTTCATCGAGGACGCCGAGACCGTCGCCTTCCTCGAGCAGAAGAACGCCGCCTGGCGCCAGCGCCCGGGCTAGTCGCTGCAGAACAGTGTCTCGTTGGGCAATGTGGAGCAGCACGAATCGCGTGTGGACGAAATCGAATGCGCGCTGGGGGAGTTCGTCGGTGACGAGGTTCATCCGGGCGACTTCGCCGCCACGGTGGGGCAGGTCCGTCAGGTGGCGCGGGTCAGCGTCTACGGCGAAGACTCGACCACCCGGCAATGCGACATCGCATAGCCATCGCGCGAACGACCCGCCGCCGGCCCCGGCTTCCAGACACCGCCATCCCGGACCCACCCCCAGTCGCCGCGCGAGCGCGATGCTCTCAAGGTCATAGGCAGCGCCGAGCAGCGCGAGGCGTTCGTTCGCGAAGTCCCATTCATTGGGGAGGGTGTAGTGCGGCTTCCGCGGCGATGAGGTCGGCGATGGCCCGGTCATGATCAGACGTTAATTCGGGCGATCTGGTCGGAGGCAGGTTCTGAGCCGTTTCCCGAGGCCGAGTGATCGAATACACAACGGCGTCAGCCCGAGTCGTGTTCGGGCTCGCTCTCAGCGGTTGCTTCGGGCCTCGAGACCTCGGGCGAGGCGGTCCAAGTTTTGCAGGACTGCGACACGATCTCGATCCAGGTCGGTGAGTAGCTGTGCGTGGGCTTCGAGTTCGCGGGGGAAGACCTCGTCGATCAAGCCAATTCCTGCCGGGGTGAGGCGGATCAGGGTCGATCGTCGATCGGTCGGGTTCTGGGTGCGGGTGATCAGTCCTCGCCGTTCGAGTTTGGTGAGTGTTTTTCCGACGCCTGCCCTGGACATGCCGAGATGTTCGGCCAGTCGGATCGCGGTGAGGGGTGGGTCGGCGTACCGGAGGGGTACAAGTAGGCCCACCTCTGCCGGAGTGATGTGGGCCTGGGCGTAGATGTCCTCCACGGCGCGGTCGAGCAGGGCGGAAACGCGTTTGATCTGGCCGACCACCACCATGGCGGAGGTGTCGATGTCGGGGTTTCGGACACGCCAGAGATCGGATGTCCGTTCTCGGAGCGACTTTTCGGCCATCACCTCTCCTTTTGTTAACTAGTGAACAATTCGGTACGTTTCGGAGCGTACCCGGACGGTGACAGGGTCGTGCGGAGTGGTCGAGGGGGAATTGTGGTTCACGATGTCGTGGTGGTCGGTGGGGGCGCGGCCGGTCTGAGTGCCGCGCTGGTTCTGGCTCGATCGTGTCGTCAGGTAGTGCTCATCGACTCCGGTGAACCTCGAAACATGGCTGCCCAGACGACGCATGGGTTCTTGACCCGGGACGGAGTCGCGCCGGGGCAGTTGCTGGCGACAGGCAGCGCGGAGGTGCGCGGCTACGGTGCGCAGGTGCTGACCGGCCGAGTCGTGGACATCGCAGCGGTCGACGGACATTTCTCGGTGGAGACCGAAGCCGGGGCCGTCGTTGTGGCGCGGGCAGTGGTTGTAGCGACAGGTCTGCGCGATGAACTGCCGGCGATCCCTGGAGTTCGAGAGCAATGGGGACAAGGGGTTCTTCACTGTCCGTACTGTCACGGATACGAGGTGCGAGACGCGCCGCTCGCGGTTCTGGGTGGCGCGAACAGGGCATTTTCCGTGCACCAAGCGTCGCTGGTGCGTCAGTGGTCCGACGACGTCCTCTTCTTCCCGCGAGAGATCGCGTTGTCGGACGACGAGCGCCGCCGCTTGTCGGCGCGCGGCGTTCACGTCGTCGAAGGAGAGGTGAACCGAGTGGTTGTGCAGGACGGTCGCCTCCACGGCGTGGAACTCGCATCGGGACAGCTCATTTCGCGGACGGCGGTCTTTGTCGGGCCGTGTTTCACTCCCCGTGATGAGCTGCTCACTCGGCTGCGATGCGCGGTCGGCGACGATGGCTGGGTCGCGGTCGATGCCACGGGGCGCACCAGCGTCGCTGGTATCTGGGCCGCGGGCAATGTCGCCGATTCGCCTGCGCAACTCGTCCACGCCGCGGCCGCGGGATCCAGGGCCGCTGTGGCGGTGAATCATTATCTGCTGGAACTGGATATCCAGCTTTCGCTCGCCGAGTATTGACTCGGTCCGCTCGTTGCGGGATGTGCTCGACCCCCGAGGGGGTCGGAATCGTGGTGAGTGCAAACGGTGACCGGCGGTTGTGTGCTCGGCTAACGTTTCGGCGGTCGGGTTGCCTGGTGAGGAGAGTGTGTTGACCGTCGACGTCGATATCGCGGTGCATCCGCTCGATGATCCGGTGCGGGCTTCGTTGCGGGGCGAGCACAGTCGTTTCGCGCGGTGGACGGGGCGGATCGGGCGCTATGAGCCGGAAGTCGCGCGATTCGTCGGGCATCCGGCGGTGCTGGACGAGCAGGATTGGGCTGATCTGGGCGCTGTGCTCGGGTCGGGCGGCAGTGCTGGAATCCGCGGGATCGGGCATATGGTGCCGGCGGAGTGGGCGGTGCTCGCCGAGTTCGACACCGTGCAGATGGACGGCGCGGGATTGCGGGTTGCCCTCGATCCTGAGCTCGAAAGACTCACTGCCGCTGATGTTCCCGAGATCTTGGAGCTGATCGCCCGAACCGAACCCGGCCCGTACGCGCCGCGGACCATCGAAATGGGCACCTATCTCGGACTGCGGGTCGAGGGTCGGTTGGTGGCGATGGCGGGGGAGCGGCTGCATCCTCCGGGGTGGACCGAGATCAGCGCGGTGTGCACCGATGTCGAATTTCGGGGCCGGGGGATCGCCTCGCGGCTGATTCGGGCGGTCGGGGCCGGAATCCGCGCGCGGGGTGAGACACCGTTTCTGCACGCGGTCGCACACAACACGACGGCGATCAGTTTGTACGAGACGCTGGGCTTCACCGTGCGCAAGAAGTCGACGCTGACACTGGTGCAAGCGCCCTAGGTCATCGGGTGGCGGCCGATCGGGTCACCTCGTCGGCGATGTCGCTGACACCGGGCATCGCGGCGATCTCGGCGGCGACGGCACGTGCGTTCGTCCTCAGGTCGGGATCAGAGATCAGGGCGTTGAGGTGGGCGGCGGTGATCGAACGGGCAGGCACCGACAGTCCGGCGCCGCGTCGCTGCACCGAGATCGCGTTCCAGGCTCGGTCGCCCGGTGCGGGGGTGGCGATCTGAGGGACGCCGGCGTGGAGGGCGGCATAGACCGAACCGGCTCCCGCGTGGTTGACCATGGCAGTGCAGTGGGGCAGAGCTTCGTGTAGGGCGATCCACCCGGTCGTGCGGATGTTCGCGGGAAGTGCGGTGTTGCGCAGTGTCTTTCGATCGGGTCGCACGATGACGATGTCGGCATCGACATACGGTGCGGCGCGCACGATCGCCCGCAGCATCGTGTCCGGACCGTCGCCGAGCATGGTCGAGCGGGTGACGAGAATGCGTGGGCGTGTGGACGGTTCGCGCAGGAACGCGGGTGTGTCCGCGCCCGGGGCGGAGTACGGGGTGTAGCGCAACGGCCGCCCCTCGACCCGGACGATGCTGGGCGGGGCGATGGACAGGGTGCTCGCCGGAGCGGGCAGGGCGGCGTCGGTGAGCAGACGCAGCAGTTCACGGCGGATGACGGTGCCGTTGTCGAGGGCGATGTTGTGCAGGATCGTGGGTACGCCGAGCCGGTCGGCCACCATCGCCGCGGCCGCCGCGAACGGCTCGTGCACGATCACCTCCGGTGCGAACTCGGTAGCGGCACGCAGTAGCGGCTCGATCATCGGCCGATTGGTGACCGCGAAGACGTGGGCGCCGCCGCGTGCGTCCGCCATCCCCTTCCCCGACCGCGCCGCCAGCACCGGATGCCTGCCCAGCCCGCGCACCGCGGCACGCAGATAGTTGATCGGCGGGGCGACATCGGCCACCGGCAATCGCGCGCGCACCACCGCGGCCGCGTCCCCGCCGGTAGCCACCATGACGTCGTGCCCGCGCTCGCGCAGAGTGTCGACCAGCGGCATCATCGGGAACAGATGCCCGATCAGCGGCATCGCCACGAACAGCACTCGCATCAGGTCCCCGCCATCGCCCCGGGCGGCCGCAGTCTCGACCGCCACCATCCAGCACTACGACTCAACGTCGACGATAGTTCACCTCGGCCCCGCATCGAGAGAGTTACGCGGCTGCTGCCCCGTGATAGAACAAGTCGCCGAGGCCGACGGTGAAGACGAGGATGCCATAGAGGGCGTGCTCCACCGAAGTGGTGAGCAGCGAGCGGGTCCGCCGATACCGGGCTGCGAAGAGAACACCGGCCGCCGCGCTCAGCAGCACCGAGATCGGGTTGCCGACGATGAAGTGGGCGAAACCGAACGCGACGGCGCTGGCGGCGATCATGCGCGGACCGTCGCCGAAGATCGGCGCGTAGCGGTGAAACAGGAAGGCGCGGAACAGCAGTTCCTGCGGATAGACGCTGACCAGCGGATAGAACACGAGGACCAGGACCCAGATCAGGGGACGTTCGCGCGGTAGATCGAACAGCGAATCGGGCCGGAACACCGCCACCGCGGCGGCGAGGGTCAGGGCCGAGACCGCCCAGAGCGCGAGGATGCCGGGCAGGGCGGGGCGCAGTGCGTCGGCCCGCCAGAAGCTGACACGGTCGAAACCGGTGCGGCGCAGGTAGATCACGATGCCGACGGTGATCGCCACAAGGAAAGGCAGCGGGCTCACACCGCGCACCAACACCGCGAACAATCCGGTCAGGCCGAAGAAGAGGGCGACGAATTCGACTGTGAGCCAAGTCTTCCGGCTGGTGTCGACGGTCATCTGCCGAGATTAGCCGCTGTGTTCGGCCTTCGTCGCGGCCAACGTCGCCAGCAAGGCGGGCAGGGCGATGCAGTAGTCGTAGGTGACCAGCTTCTGGGCGTCGGAATCGCGCTGCCACAGACCCGCCGGGCCGCGATAGTCCGGGATTCCGCTGTCGGTGGAGACGCCGGCGCCGGCGCCGGACAGGATCGCCACGAGCTGGGTGGTCATGGGATCCGCCCTGGGTCCGGTAGAGCAGTGCGGTCGACGGATTTCGGTCGTTGTCCTCGCGAAGGGCTATCGCATCTGACTATGCAACGCTAAAGTCTGCCTGGAGTGGACAACAGTGGAAGGTGGCAGACGAATGACGTCGGCAACGGTCAAACGGCAGGTACTCGAACTCGGTGGGGCGTTCATGATCTCGCGCGAGGCCAGGGCGTTCGGGGAGACGACCGGGGTGGCCGGGTTCCACGGCGCCTACACGCGAGGCCGTGGCGGGGTGCTCGGTGACGTCGACGCCGACGTGGTGACCGCCGCCTTCGGCTTCTTCGAACCCGGATGCGTGCGCGCCGCATGGGAATCGGTGCCGATGCCCGCCGCAGGCGCCGCGGTGGAATACATGCTCGCGTGTCGCGATTTCGGGCAACGCAAACTGGCCGCGTTCGAGCAGGCCGACCGGCTCGCGTACCTGCTGCGTCGCGTGGTCGATGCCGCACCCTCGACGGGCTTGCCCCTGTTCGCCGGTTGGCGGGCCATGCCGGTGCCCGAGGACGGGCGGGCCGCGGTGCTGCAACTGACCCATGTGCTGCGCGAGCTCCGCGGCGGACTGCACCTGGTCGCGGTGCTGGCCAACGGACTCACCCCGCTGCAGGCGATCCTGGTCGCGGGCTCCCCGATCCTCGACGGACCCGGTCACGCGAAATTTCTCGGCTGGACCGAACCGTTCGAGACGGTCACCGACGATGTGCGGGTGCGCTGGGACGCGGCGGAGAAGCTGACCGACGAACTGATCGCACCCTGCTTCGATGTCCTCGACGACACCGAGCGCGACGAGCTCGCCACCCTGATGCTCGACGCGCACCGAGTCGCCTTGACGCGCTAGAACGTTCAGGACCCGATCACGTCGCGCCCGCGGCCCACGATCAGTGGGTCGGCGGTGCCGACGATCTCGACATCCTTGTTGCCGTAATCGAACCCGCTCAACACGTGCCGCATCGCGTTGAGCCTGGCGCGCTTCTTGTCGTTGCTCTTGACCACGATCCACGGTGCGTGATCGGTGTCGGTGTGCTCGAAGTTCTCTTCCTTGGCCGCGGTGTAGTCGTCCCATTTGTCGAGCGAGGCCAGGTCCATCGGCGAGAGCTTCCAGTGCCGCACCGGGTCGACCTGGCGAATGGCGAAACGGGTGCGCTGCTCCAGTGGCGAGACCGAGAACCAGAACTTGACCAGGTCGATGCCGTCGTCGACGAGCATCCGTTCGAACAGCGGCACCTGCGACAGGAACCGTCGATGCTGTTCGGGCGTGCAGAAACCCATCACCCGTTCGACACCGGCGCGGTTGTACCAGGAGCGGTCGAACAGCACGATCTCGCCCGCGGCGGGCAGGTGCTCGACGTAGCGCTGGAAATACCACTGGGTGGATTCGCGCGCGGAGGGCTTCTCCAGTGCCACGACCCGGGCCCCGCGCGGATTCAGGTGCTCCATGAAGCGTTTGATGGTGCCGCCCTTGCCCGCGGCGTCGCGACCCTCGAACACGATGACGACGCGGCGCCCGGTCGCCTTGACCCAGTTCTGCAGTTTCAGTAGCTCGATCTGCAGTAACCGCTTGTCGAGGTCGTATTGCAGGCGCGAGAGGCGCTCGTCGTAGGGGTAGCCCTCGCGCCAGGTATCGACGACCAGGCCGCCGGGTTCGGTGAGCAGGATCGGATCGTCGTCGTCGCTGTCGTCGACGGTGAATCCGGTGGTGTCGGCCAGGTTCACGACGGTCGCGAGATCGGCGATCTCGCTGACATCACGGGGGATCGGACGAATCTCGACATCGGTCATCCCGTGACGCTAAATGGTGTGCGTGTCGCGAAGATGAACGCGTGGTGCCCAGCGCAGCGAGGCTGCCGCGCCAACCCCGGCAACACGGCGATGTGGGCTCGCTATCGTGAATTCGTGCAGATGGCACCCCGTTCGGGGCAGACTGTGATCTGATTCACGCCGCTACTCGCGAGGCACTGCTGCCCGCCGTGGAGAGGACGACGCCGATGCATGATGGAGGCTCCTTCACCGACCAGTCCGCTCTCCCCGACGGCGAGCCGGCCTCGGGCAGCCGCGTGATCCGGATCGCGTCCGTGGCGGCGCTGGGCGGATTGTTGTTCGGCTTCGACAGTGCCGTGATCAACGGGGCCGTCTCGGCGATCCAATCCGAATTCGATGTCGCCGACGCCGTTCTCGGCTTCGCTGTGGCCTCGGCGCTGCTCGGCGCCGCCGCGGGCGCCATGACCGCGGGCCGGATCGCCGACCGCATCGGCAGGCTCAAGGTGATGAA
The DNA here is from genome assembly GCF_053606985.1 of Nocardia sp. NPDC055165. Taxonomy (NCBI): domain Bacteria; kingdom Bacillati; phylum Actinomycetota; class Actinomycetes; order Mycobacteriales; family Nocardiaceae; genus Nocardia; species Nocardia sp. NPDC055165. Next base: position 193,153 of record NZ_JBSGSS010000008.1, on the reverse strand, counting down.
GATCGCCGCGGTCCTGTTCTTCATCAGCGCGGTGGTCACCGCTTTCGCGCCCGATGTGTGGATCCTGGTCGTCGGCCGGGTGATCGGTGGTCTCGGTGTCGGTGTGGCCTCGGTCATCGCCCCCGCCTACATCGCCGAGACCTCGCCCGCGCGGATCCGCGGCAGGCTCGGATCACTGCAACAGCTGGCCATCGTGCTCGGCATCTTCCTGGCACTGCTGGTGGACTACGTGCTCGCCCACCTCGCCGGTGGCGCGAGCGAGATCCTGTGGTTCGGGCTCGAAGCCTGGCGCTGGATGTTCTTGTCCATGGTGGTACCCGCCGTGGTCTACGGCGTCTTGGCCTCCACGATCCCGGAGTCGCCGCGCTACCTGGTCGCCACGCACAAGATCCCCGAGGCCCGGCGCGTGCTGTCGATGCTGTTCGGTGAGAAGAACCTCGAGCTCACCATCGGCCGGATCGAGGAGAGCCTGCGCAGCGATACCAAGCCGTCCTGGAAGGACCTGCGCCGACCGGCGGGCGGGCTCTATCCCGTCGTGTGGGTGGGGCTGATGCTGTCGGTGTTCCAGCAGGCCGTGGGCATCAACGTGATCTTCTACTACTCGAATGTGCTGTGGGAGGCCGTCGGCTTCGAGGAATCCCAGTCGTTCCAGATCAGCGTGTTCACCTCGGTGGTCAACATCGCCACCACGATCGTCGCGATCATGCTCATCGACAAGGTGGGTCGCAAACCGTTGCTGCTGACCGGCTCGATCGGAATGACCGTCACTCTGGCCACGATGGCGATCTGCTTCGGCGGCGCCGACCAGGTGCCCGACGCCGAAGGCGTCATGGAGCCACACCTGACCGGTGCGCTCGGTCCGATCGCGCTGGTCGCGGCCAACCTGTTCGTCGTGTTCTTCGGCATGAGCTGGGGCCCGGTGGTGTGGGTGCTGCTCGGGGAGATGTTCCCCAACCGGATCCGTGGCGCCGCGCTGTCGCTCGCGGCGGCCGGCCAGTGGGCGGCGAACTGGGCGATCACCGTCTCGTTCCCCAGCCTGAAGACCTTCTCGCTCGGCTTCGCCTACGGGATGTACGCGGTGTTCGCGCTGCTGTCGCTGGGCTTCGTCGCCAAGTTCGTGCCCGAGACCAAGGGGATGTCGCTCGAGGACATGGACGAGGCCGCCGGCTACGAACGGCCCATCGCCAGCGCCTGACCCCGCCCGAAGCGCCACCGGCTCGACCACGTCGTCACCATCGCAGTGCGGTCATCGATCACCCTTCGACGAGGAAGGCTGCGTGATGCATTCGGCTTACGGCTACCCAGCGCAGACGAACCGGGCATCGCGCGCGGTCTGCGGCGGTGAGACGGGCAACGCCCGGACCCACACGAGCGAGACCACCTCGTGGACGGTGGTCGAGGACGCCTGGAACCCGCAGCGCGCCAACTACTTCGAGACGATGTTCACCATCGGCAACGGGCGCCTGGGTACCCGTGGCTCGCTCGAGGAACGGCACACAGGGGCGTTGCCGGGCACGTTCATCGCCGGTGTCTACGACGCCTACGACTCCCCGGTCATCGATCTGGTGAACGCGCCGGACTGGCTCGACAGCGAGGTCTTCGTCGACGGTCTGCGCCTGGACACCGAGTCCGCGCAGGTGGTCGAGCATCGTCGTGCACTGGATCTGCGCAGCGGAGTCCTGCACCGCGACACCGTGTTCCGGCTGCCCAGCGGCGCGCGGGCCAGGCTGCGGACCGAGCGGTTCGCCAGTACCGCCGACCGAGATCTGTGCTGTCTGCGGATCGAAGTGACGTGCCTGGATTACGCGGGGGCGGTCACGGTGCGGACCGGTATCGACGCGAACCGGCGCAATCTCGAACGGTTGCCGACCTACCACGAACAGACGGCATTCGGCTACGAACGCAAGTGGGACAAGTGGGCCAAGTCCACGCACCTGGTGTCGGTCGGTGCGGGATTCGACGGTGAGGTCGGCGTCATCGAAAGCCGCACCATCGACAGCGGGGTCGACCTGGCCTATGCCTTCACCTGCTCGGCCGACAGCGGGCAGCGTCACCAGCGGGTCCGCCACGACGGCATCGAGGTGCAGTGGCATTTCGACGTGGGCGCAGACGAAACCGTGCGGGTGGACAAGCTCGTCGGTATCGCCACCAGTCGCGACTATCGAGCGGTGCGCCCACCTCGGGCGCGCGCACTCGACACCGTCGCGCGCGCAGACTCGTTCGATACCGCCGCCGCGGCCAACCGGGCGGCGTGGGATGGGATGTGGGCCGCCGCCGATTGCGAAGTGGTCGGCGACGATCGGGTGACCCAGGCGCTGCGGTTCGCGATCTATCACCTGCTCATCGCCGCGGACCCCGACGATCCGACCGTGAGCATCGGCGCGAAAGCGCTGTCCGGCGAGGGCTATCGTGGGCATGTCTTCTGGGATACGGAGGTGATGCTGCTGCCGTTCTTCCTGTTCACCCGGCCGCGCGCCGCCCGCGCGCTGCTGGGCTACCGTCACCACACCCTGCCCGGCGCGCGGGAAGTCGCCGCCGCCAACGGAACCGGCGGCGCGCGCTATCCGTGGGAATCGGCCGATACCGGCCGCGAGGAGTGTCCGCAATACACCCCGGACGGGAAGGACCGTTTCTACACCCGCGAAGAAGAACTGCACATCACCGCCGATATCGCCTACGCGATCATGCGCTACGCCGCCGTCACCGGCGATGACGACTACCTGTTCGGGGAAGGCTCGGAGATCCTGTTCGACACCGCTCGATTCTGGGTGCAGCGGTGCGTCGAGGACGGTGATCGGCTCGCCATCCGGACGGTGATGGGACCGGACGAGTTCCACTCCCACGTCGACAACAACGCGTTCACGAACAGGCTGGTGCACTGGCATCTTCAGCAGGCGGCGGCGGTGTACGAACGGATGTCGCGGGAACGGCCCGAGCGGGTGCACGAGCTCATGGCCTCGATCGGGCTGGAGGCGGGTGAACCAGCCCGGTGGCTCGCCACCGCGGACCGGCTGCGGGCGCCGACCGATCCCGACTGCGGTGTCATCGAGCAATTCGACGGTTATTTCGATCGCACGGTGGTGCCCATCGTCGACTGGGACGACAACGGCATGCCGCGACTTCCGGTCGGCTACAGCCCTTTCGACTGCGAGACCACCTCGCTGCTCAAACAGCCCGATGTGGTGATGCTGCTGCACATGCTGCCCGACGAATACTCCCCGGCCACCCGGCGGTTGAACTACGAGTTCTATGAGCAGCGCACGATGCACAAGTCGTCGCTCAGCCCGTCGATCCATGCGATCGTGGGGTTGCAGGTGGGCGATTGCCGCACGGCGGAACGGTATTTCGAGCGGTCGGCGTTCGTCGATCTCGACGACAACCAGGGCAATACCGAAGAGGGAATCCACATCGCGTCGGCGGCGGGCACCTGGCAGGTCGCGACGCACGGCTTCGGTGGATTGCGCGCCGACGCCGACGGATTGCGTTTCGCACCCGCGCTTCCGGCGTCCTGGCAACGGTTACGGTACGCGGTGCACTGGCGGGGTCGGTCGGTGCGGGCCGATCTCGGGCACCGGGACGCGCGCTTCGAGCTGGTCGGTGCGGGGCCATCGGTGGAGATCACGGTGTGGGGTCGGCCGGTGACACTCGAACCCGGTGTCGTGGTCGAGGTCGGGGCGCCATGACCGGCGTCTTCGACGCGCAGGCAGTGCTGTTCGATCTCGACGGCGTCCTCACCGACACCGCGGCGGTGCATCGGCGGGCGTGGTCGGCGCTGTTCACCGAGTTCTTGCCCGCCGTCGCGCCGGAAGCCGCCCCTTACACCGATGCCGACTACTTCGCGCTGGTGGACGGCAAAGCGCGTGCGGCGGGCGTGCGGTCGGTGCTCGCCTCGCGCGGCGTGAGCGTGCCCGACGGTGAGCTGGACGATCCACCCGGCGCGCAGACGGTGCACGGGTTGGGCAACCGCAAGAACGTCCGTTTCACCGAGATCATCCGTGGTGACGGTGTCGAGGTGTTCGACGGGTCGTTGCGCCTGGTCGACGCGCTCGCCGCCGCCGGTGTCCCGATGGCGGTGGTGTCGAGCTCGCGCAATGCGGTGCTCGTGCTGGACACCGCCGGCCTGCTGGGCAGGTTCACGATGGTGATCGACGGTGTGGTCGCCCACGACGAGCGCCTCGCGAGCAAACCGGCGCCCGACATGTTCCTCACGGCCGCGCGGGGTCTGGGCGTGGATCCGGTGCGCACGGTGGTGATCGAGGACGCGGTGTCGGGGGTCGAAGCGGGGCGCCGGGGCGGATTCCGGGTGATCGGGGTCGACCGGGGAACCGGCGCCTCGGCCTTGTGGGCCGCCGGTGCCGACGTCGTCGTCAGCGATTTGGCGGATCTGCTCGAAGACCAAAGGGATCGGCGCAGGTCTGCCGTGTCGGGGGAGATCTGAGTTACTCGACTTGAACTGAACGAGCTTCCGGGTCGGGCAAGTATTCACGCTCGCCGACATGCGCGTGACCGACGGACGATCCGTGGCCGCGCCCATTAGGCTGCGGCGGCGTCACGATCATGTCAGTGTGCTTCGATCAGGTCAGTTGTCCAATAGAGCCAATACCCAGAAGGTGACCATGCACGATCAGTTCTCGTCCGGAATCGGCCGTCGTGAAGTTCTGGCAGGCGCCGCCGGTGTCGTCGCGGGCCTGTCGCTGGTGGGGCTCACGCCCGCCGCGGCGGTGCCTGCCGAAGTGCCCAAGTTCACCCCGCAGGCCGGGCGTAACGTGCGGGTGCTGGTCACCGGCGACGCGGGCACCGGCACCCGCACCCAGTGGGCGGTAGCCGACGCGGCACGCGCATTCCACGCACGCCGGCCGTTCTCGCTCGCGGTGGGTCTGGGCGACAACATCTACGACACCGGACCCAACGGGCCCGACGACGAACAGTTCGCCACCAAATTCGAGAATCCCAATGCGGGACTGGACATTCCGTGGGCGATGGTGCTCGGCAACCACGACACCAGCTCGGTGTTCCCCGGCGACGGCGGCTGGCTGGCACGCGGCAACTTCGAGGTGGCCTACCACGCGAAGTCACAGCGCTGGTGGATGCCGAGCCGCTACTACTCGGTGCGCGTGCCCGAACAGAACCCGGTCGTGGAGTTCTTCGTGCTCGACATCAACCCCCTCGCGGCCTACATCCCGCCGTTCCTCGACCCCTACTGGGCCGTCGACGGGCCGTACATGAACGAACAGCGCGCCTGGCTCGACAGCGCGCTCGCCGAGTCCACCGCGCCGTGGAAGATCGCCTGCACCCATCAGGCCTACATCAGCAACGGCCCACACGGCGACGCGGGCAACTACGAGGGCCTGCCGGTCGAACCGATCAACGGCGTGCACGCCAAGCGCTTCTTCGAAGACCACGTGCTGGGCAAGGTGTCGTTTCTGCTGTCGGGCCACGACCACACCCTGCAGGTGCTCGAACCCACACCGGCGACCAAGGGCACCCGCCAGATCGTGTCGGGCGCGGCGGGCAAGACCGCGGGCGGTCAGCCGCGGCTGACGAGCGGTGCGCACAGCGCTCTGTTCGAAACCCAGCACGAACTGGGTTTCATGGTCTTGGACCTCACCGCCGACTCGGTGAACCTGACGGTGCTCACCGTCGACCCGGCCTCGGGCGCGAGCACCGAGGTCTTCGACCGGCGACTGGGCTGAGCGCGACCGGGTGCAGAAAACGCGGTGGCGGGAGGATGATCGGTGGATGGGCTTCTACACCGACCGGATCCTCCCGCACCTCACCGACAAAGTCTGCGGCGTCGCCCAGAACGGGCCGCTGCGCGAGCGAACCTGCGCCGGGTTACACGGCGAGGTGCTCGAAATCGGGTTCGGGTCGGGCAACAACATCGGGTTCTATCCGGCCGCGGTCGAGCGGGTCAGCGGGGTCGAACCCGCCGATACCGCGTGGAAGATCGCCGCGAAACGTGTCGCGGGCAGCTCGACCCCGATCGAACGCGCGGGCCTGGACGGCCAGTCGCTGCCGTTTCCCGACGCCACCTTCGACACCGCCCTGTCGACCTTCACTTTGTGCACCATCCCCGACATCGCGGCGGCACTCGCCGAGATCGGCCGGGTCCTGCGCCCCGGCGGCACCTTGCACTTCGTCGAACACGGACTCGCGCCGGAGGAATCGGTGCAGCTCTGGCAGCATCGCCTCGACCCGATCCAGCAGAAGATCGCCGGCGGGTGTCACCTCTCGCGCGACATCGCGGGACTGATCACCGAAGCGGGTTTCGAGATCACCGAACTCGACCGGTTCTATCAGCCGGGCGCCCCGAAAGCGTGGGCGGCGTTGTCCCTCGGCGTCGCGCGTTCTTCCTGAGAACAGCTGATCACCACGATCGGACCAGCGGGGCGTCATGCTCGCGCCGCTGCCATTCGGCGGTGAGACGTCCCAGCCTCTGCGGTGCGGCGATGCTGCGCATGCCGGCGATCTTGTCCGCACGCATCTCCAGGATCGCGACGCCGAGGACTCGATCGCCGAGCGTGACGAGCACGGCCGGGCAGCCGTTGGCCACAACCGCGTGGATCGACGGCGAGCCACCGGCGAGGCGTCGCTTGGCCGGGCTCGGTGTGAAACCGGCCCGCACCGCGGTGGCCAGGCGTTGCGGGCTCGCGTAGCGGATGAGCTTCGCGGCCGAGCCGCCGACGCCGTCGGAGATTCCGGTCGCGTCGTCGGTCAGCAGCGCGACCAGCCGATCGGTGCGACCCGAGGTGGCGGCCTCGATGAACGCCTGGACGACCCGGCGGGCGGCGCCGTGGTCGATGTCGATGGTGGTGCGCGCGGCGGTGATCCGCCCTCGCGCACGGTGCAGGTGTTGCTGACTCGCCGACACGGTGAGGTCGAGGATGCCGGCGATCTCGGCATGCCGGTATGCGAAGGCCTCGTGCAGTACGTACACGGCGCGTTCGGTCGGCGACAACCGTTCCATGAGCGTCAGCACCGCCAGGGTCACCGATTCGCGCTGCTCGACGGTGTCGGCGGGCCCGAGCATCGGGTCGCCGTCGAGCAGCGGTTCGGGCATCCAGGCGCCGACCGCACGCTCGTGGCGCGCCTTCGCCGAGCGGAGCCGGTCCAGCGCCAGATTCGTGACGATCTTGGTCAGCCACGCCTCCGGCACCTCGACATAGTCGCGGTCGGCGGCCTGCCACCGCAGGAACGCGTCCTGGACCGTGTCCTCGGCGTCGGCGGCCGAGCCGAGCAGACGGTAGGCGATCGAGGCCAGCCGGTGGCGGCTGGCCTCGAAACGCGCCACGGTGGCAGTGTCCATGAGCACGACTCTAGGTCGCGACCACGGCGTGGGGTCGATCGGTGACCGCGCGGTACCGGCGGCTGGGCATGCCGAAGGTGGGGTGGCTCAGGCTCCAGGGGTTGACCCCGAGGATCACCGCTTTGACGCGGGCGGCCGTTCGCCCGCGCAGGGCCCACGACTTCGATCGCGCGTCACCGTCGACCACCTGGAAGATCCCGTCCTTGCGGCCGAGGCTGATGTGGTTGCCCACATACGACAGTGAGGTCGTCGAGATCTTGCGCCCGGTCCGGTCTCCGACGATCGTGGCCGTGGCCTGCATGCTGGTGAATCCCGCGGACGCGCACGACATCGGCAACGGTAAACCGTTGTCGCCGATGACGAACGCGCTGTCACCGGCGACGTAGACGTCGGGGTGCGAGACCGACCGCATCTGCCGGTCGACGGTGATCTGCCCGTTGGGTTCCACCGCGAGACCGCTGGTCGCGGCGATCGGATGCACCGCGAACCCGGCTGCCCACACCGTCGCCTGCGCGGGGAAAGCGGTGCCGTCGGCGGCAACCGCGCCCGCCGCGTCGACCCGGGTGATGGTGGTGTTCTCGTGGACCGTGATCCCGAGCCGGTCGACGGCGTCGAACAGGTGGCGGCGGGCCTTGCCGCCCAGCCACCCGCCGAGTTCGCCGCGCGTGGCCAGGCCGACCTGGAGCCCTGGATGGGATTCGGCGATCTCGGTGGCGGCCTCGATCGCGGTCAGGTTGCCGCCGACCACCAGGACCTTTCCGTTCGTGCCCAGGTCGGCCAACCGGGCGCGCAGGCGCAGCGCGGCCGGGCGGGATGCCACGTGGTAGGCGTGCTCGGCGGCCCCGGCGATGCCGTGGACGGCGGCGGTACTGCCCAGCGAGTAGAGCAGGGTGTCGTATTCGAGCCTGTCGATGTCGTCGCCGTCGGCAATGGTGACCGTCCGGTGGTCGACATCGACGCCGCTCACCCGCGCTACCCGCAGCCGGATGCCGGTGCCCGCGAACACCTGCGTCAGCGGCAGGTGGCGCAGATTCTGCCCGGCGGCGAGTTGATGATTGCGCAGCCGCTCGGCGAAATCGGGTTCAGCGTTGACGACGGTGATCTCGAAGTCGTCGGAATGGAGTCGGCGGGCCAGTACCCCGGCGGAGAAGGCCCCGGCGTATCCGGCCCCGAGGACGACGATGCGGTGCTTCATGATTGGCTCCTGTCTGGTTCGCGTGCCTTCTGAACGAGACGGCCGCCGAAACCCTGACAGGATCGATCAGTGATGTAGGTCACGCCCGGGTGGCACGGGAGGTGGCGAGGAATTCGGTGATCGCGGTGGCGACGGCGGCGGGTTGGTCGAGCATCGACAAAACGTAGGCGTCGTCGATTTCGACCAGGCGGGAACGGGGAATCAGTGCCGCCAGGCGGTGGCCGTGGGAGCGGGGCATGACTTTGCCCGCGGACGACCACAGGACAAGGGTTTCGCCGGAGAAGCGGTGCAGGGCTTCGGTGTTGGTGACGAGTTCGCGCTTGTCGAAGCCGGAGCGGGTGTAGGCGAGCAGGTCGGCGCGGATGCGGGGGTCACGCAGGCCCGGTTCGGTCCAGGCGTGGACCAGGGCGTCAGGGAGGGGAGTTTTCGCCATCCAGCCGAACATCACGGGGCTGCGGCGCAGCCAGCCGATGCGCATCTGGCGCAAGGCCAGGGTGATGCCGCCGGGTAGGGCCGAGGCGAGCGTGGCGGTTTTGCCCGGGAGGCCGGGCGGGAAGTTGTCGAAGGCTTCGCTGGGGAAAATGATCAAGCGCCCGACTCGTTCGTCGAGGCCGTAGGCGGTGAGGAACAGAGCCCCGCCCCAGTCGGAGTGCACGAGGGTGACGTCGTGCAGGTCCAGTGCGGCGAGGAAGTCGGCGACGAGCTGATTGAGGCCGCGCAAGCTCAGGTCGGTGCCCGGGCGCAGGGGTTCGGGGTGGGCGCCCAGCGGTAGGTCGGGCAGGACGTAGCGGAAGCCGGTGGGCAGATGGTCGAGAACCGAATCCCAGACCGTGTGGTTCATCAACAGTCCGTGCAGCAGGACCACCGGGGGCCCTTCGCCGTGTTCGCGGTAGTGGAGCCGACCCGCATCGAGTTCGACGATCGCCATGACATCCTCCCTTGCCCTCCACGGCTAGAGCGTTTGCTCTAGCGTGTTTGCTCTAGTCTGGTGGAGTGAGCGAGCAGATGTCAACGAGTACCCGCGAGCGACTGGTGACCGCGGTCGCGGAATTGATGCGCGTCCACGGCTATAGCGCGATCACCGTCAAACAGATCACCGCCGCCGCCGAGGCGCCGATGGGGTCGCTCTACCACCACTTTCCGCAGGGCAAAGTGCAGATCGCGGCCGAGGCGCTGCGCAGCACCGGCGCGGCCTACATCCAGCTGCTACCGCTGCTGATGGACCCGCACGAGGATCTGCGGGTGGCCGTGCCCGCCGCGTTCGACGACGCCGCGCGCACACTCGAGGAGTCGGGGTGGATGAACATGTGCCCCGTCGGCACCGTCGCGGGCGAGATCGCCGACAGCGAACCGGTTTTGCGGGAGGTGGCCGCGGAGGTCGTGCGGGACTGGATCGACCAGGGCACACGGTATTTCGTCGAACGCGGCGTCGGGCAAGCCGCGGCACGCGAGCTGATCTTGGCGATGTTGGCCGCGCTGGAAGGGGCATTCATTCTGGGCCGCACACTACATTCGGCCGAACCGTTGCGCGCGGCCGGTCAGGCGATGGAGGCGCGGGTGGATATGGTGCTCGCCGCGCGCGAGGGCGCTGTCGTCGATCGGTGATCACCCGGCACACCACGGTGGCCGTGTCACGGGCCCTGTGACACGGCTGTGGTTGCGCGAGTGGGTATCTCATCACGCGGCGGCGAGTGCTCCGGTGATCTTGCGGGTCATGTCGACCATCGTCGGGTTGGGCCGAGTCTGGTAGAGCTGGGCGGTGTCGAGGGCGACGGCGATGGTGTTGCGGAAGTTCTCGGCCTCCACCGGGTCGTACCGGCCGAGCAGACTCACCGCCGCGGTGAGGGCGGGCAATACCTGATCGGCGAGTTCGGCGACCGAGGAGCCGCTCAGTGCGATGTGCCCGGACTTCTCGGCCAGCACGTGCCCGACCACACCGGTCGCCGACGACAGCGCGATGGTGCCGGTGGTGGCGATCTTGTGCGGCTTGCCGGTAGCCCCGCCCGCGGCGGCGAGCAGGGAAACCGCACCGTACGCGGCGGTGCGCACAGTGATCTTTTCCTGGGCGGTGAGGGTGACAGACATGGCGTTTCTCCTTGGGGTTCTGTTTGTGGGGGAAGGGAATCGGTACCGAGTCAGCGCGAGGCGGTGGTCTCGATCTCACGGACGGCGTCGGCGATGGCGCGGAAGTCCTTGCGCAGGATCGCGCCGTGGTTGCTGGCGACTTTGGCGCTGACGCGAATGTTGGGGTTGCTGTCGAGCACCGCGTCCAGTCCGGCGCGGATCTTCTCCTGCTCGTCGCCACGGCTGCCGAACGAGGTTCCCGAAGCGACCACATACCGCACCGGGACGGTGATGGTATTCAGCACCGGACCCAGTGCGCTGACGCTGGAGAGCTTGCCGAGTTCGATATTGCTGTCGGCCTGCTGCTGTGCGGTCAAACGGGGCGCGAGCCCGGTCGGGCGAGCCAGCGGCAGCACCCAGCTGAGCCGCTTGAACAGCTTGCGGATGCGCTGCTCCATCGCCTCGTCGAGCCAGTCGTAGGGGAACGCGCCGTCGACGAGGACCGCGCCGAGCGCGCCGGCCGGGTTGCGGCTGGTCCAGTGCGCCCCGAGGTAGGCACCGTAGGACCAGCCGACCAGGATCGGCTTCTCGGTGACACCTCTGGCCGCGAGGATCGCGTCGATATCGCGCACGCAGGTGTCGAAGGAGTAGTCGGCCGACTTCTTGGACTTGCCGCGAGCCCGCTCGTCGAAGGTGATGTGACGGTAGCCGGGGCCGAGGTCGGCGATGACCCGGCGCCAGTAGCCCTGGGTGGCGAACTGGCCGTTGAGGTAGACCACCGGGGTTCCGGTGCCGCCGGTGTCGGTGACGGCCAGTTCGGTGTCGTCGATTGTCACCATGCCGGTCCAGGGGGCGATGGTGCTGGTGGGGTTCGAGGAAGTCATTGTCGTGTCCTTGCGTTGCGGTGTTCGGCATTTACTGATGACTAAAAGGTAGATTGCGTTCACTCATCTGTCAACAGTCAACTTGAGTGCAAATGCGTGGTAGAGAACGATAAAGCGCTGATAGTGCAATGACAATGAGCGTGAATGCAACGGGCTCGTGCGTTGCGCTTTGCAATGAAATGAAGGTGAATGCATACTGGGCGTGGTGCGGGCCACCCGCTTCGTACCGGTCGACAGAGAGGTGACCAGCAGCGATGCCCGGAGGCAGACTCACCGACGCGGACCGTCAGCACATCGCCGCGGGGCTCGCGGACGGACTCGGCTACGCCGAGATCGGGCGCGCGCTCGGCCGGCCGGCCTCGACGATCATGCGCGAAGTCACTCGCAACGGCGGACCCGACGACTACCGGGCCGAACGCGCGCAGGCAGCCACCCAGCAGCGCGCACGCCGCCACAAGCAGGCCCAACCGCTCGCGCCACCGATCCCCGACGGTGGTTACGGGCGCGACCCCCGCGCGGTCGCCGACTTCACCGAATCGTTCACCGCGCTGCTCATCGAACAGGGTCTGCCCCGGATGGAAGCCAGAGTGCTTGCCTGCCTGCAGATCACCGACTCCGGAGCGCTCACCGCCGCCGAGCTGGTCGCGCGACTACGCGTGAGCCCGGCCTCGATCTCCAACGCGGTCGCTTTTCTCGAGCAGCAGGGCATGCTGCGCCGCGAACTGGTTCCCGGTGAACGGCGCGAGCGCTACCTCGTCGACGACGACATCTGGCTGCGCAACCTCGTCGCCTCGGTGCAGATGCAGAACTCGTTGTCGGCCATGACCCGGCGCGGCGTCGAGATCCTGGGCCCCGATACCCCGGCCGGTGCCCGCTTCGAACAATCCGCCGAGTTCGTCGCCATCGTCGGCGCGGCACTGCGCCAGGCCATGGAGCAGTGGCGAGTGCGCCTGGCCGAACGCAGCGCCGAACGCGAGCTGAATACCGGGGCCTAACCCTGGGCTGTGAGAACTATCCGGGCCACCAGCGCTCGGTGATCGGCGCCGGGTACGGCGACAGTTTCGACGCTGGTGGCGCGGGCATTCGCGAGCAGGAAATGGTCGATGCCCACCAGCGGCGGGATGGCCTTGTCGGTCGGGTAGGTGACCAGGTGACCCGCGCCGGCTTGGAACGCCGCGTCGGCGAAACGCCCCGACGCCAGGGCGCGGAAGCGGGCATGGTCGTAGGTGGCGTTGAAATCGCCGCCGGCGATCACGGGGCGATCGGTGGGGGACAGGCGCAGGATCTCGTGCAAGCGGGCGAGCTCGTCGGCCCAGACACCGGTGTCGTAGACGGGCGGGACGGGATGGAAGGCGTAGATCGCGACCGGGCCGAGCTCGGGGACGGTGGCGGTGGCCGAGATCTGATTGAGGACGTAGCCGTCGTATTCGACGGTGTCCGACAACGGGAATCGGCTCCAGATACCGGTACCGCTGGCAGTCTGGCCCGGTGCGAGGTAGCGGTGGGGCAGCAACTCGTCGAGGCCGGCCCGCGACAAGCTCGCCACGGCCGCGCGGGTGAGCTCGTTGACGGTCAGAATGGCGATGTCGCGCGCACGCACCTGGTCGACGAGCGCCCGCGGATCGGCGCCGTCGAAGAGCAGATTGGCCTGCATCGCCACGATCGGCTGTCCCCGACCACCGTTCTGTGCGACATACAGCGGCGCCTGTGTCGCGATCCCCGCGCCCGCCACCACCACGGCCACACCGGTCGCGATCCACTGCCTGGTCGCCGCGAAACCGGCGACGCCGAGCACCGCACCGCCCATCAGATAGGGCGCGCCCGAAGCCGCGAGGACGAGCGGCTCCAGCGGCCAGCGGGTGAAATGCAAGGCGACCCCGGCAGCGCCAATCGCCGTCGCGGCACCGGCCAGCACGCGGACACCGACTCGGACAACCTGCGCTCTCATCACATCAGCCAAGCACGCCACCTGGACGCAGGCGAATTCCTAGTTCTGCTCACGCCGAGTTCGGCGCGCGAGCAGCGGCGCAAGGGTCCTGAGGGCGGCAGTTGGCGCGACGGGTGCGCGAATGGTGGTAGGAAAGGGGACGTGTCGGCATCTGGCGAGAATTCTGGTTCGAACGGGCGGTCCCGCGCGGAAGACGAGGTGGTGGAGCTGGTCAGCAAGCTGATCCGGTTCGACACCTCCAACACCGGCGAGCTGTCCACCACCAAAGGTGAGCGTGAGTGCGCCGAGTGGGTGGCACAGCAGTTGCACGAGGTCGGTTACGAGACCGAATACGTCGAATCCGGTGCGCCCGGGCGCGGGAACGTGTTCGCGCGGTTGAAGGGCGCCGATTCCAGCCGCGGGGCGCTGATGATCCACGGGCACCTCGATGTGGTGCCCGCCGAGGCCGCCGACTGGAGCGTGCACCCGTTCTCGGGCGCGGTGCGCGAGGGCTACGTGTGGGGGCGCGGCGCGATCGACATGAAGGACATGGTCGGGATGACGCTGGCGCTGGCCCGCCAGTTCAAGGCCGAGGGCACGGTTCCGCCGCGCGATCTGGTGTTCGCGTTCCTGGCCGACGAGGAGAACGGCGGCAAATGGGGCTCGCAGTGGCTGGTCGAGCACCGGCCCGACCTGTTCGACGGTGTCACTGAAGCAGTCGGTGAGGTCGGCGGGTTCTCGCTGACCGTGCCCCGCCCCGACGGCACCGAACGCAGGCTCTACCTGGTGGAGACCGCGGAGAAGGGCCTGGGCTGGATGCGGTTGCGTGCCAAGGCCCGCGCCGGACACGGGTCGTTCCTGCACGAGGACAACGCCGTCACTATCCTCGCCGAAGCTGTCGCGCGCCTGGGCCGCCACACCTTCCCCGTGGTGCTGTCGGACTCGGTGGCCGAGTTCCTCGCCGCGGTCAGCGAGGAGAGCGGGCTGGCGTTCGACCCGCACGGACCCGATATCGAAGGTCAGCTGGCCAAGCTGGGCACCATCTCGCGCATCATCGGCGCCACCCTGCGCGATACCGCGAATCCGACGATGCTGCAGGCCGGGTACAAAGCCAACGTCATCCCCCAGACCGCGGAGGCCGTGGTCGACTGCCGGGTGGTGCCGGGACGGCAGGCGGCGTTCGAACGTGAGGTCGACGAGCTGATCGGACCCGACGTGGAGCGGGAATGGATCACCAAACTCGACTCCTACGAGACCACCTTCGACGGCCACCTCGTCGACGCCATGAACGACGCGGTCCTGGCCCACGACGCCGACGGCCGCACCGTGCCCTACATGCTGTCGGGTGGCACCGATGCGAAAGCATTCGCCCGCTTGGGGATTCGCTGCTTCGGTTTCGCGCCGTTGCAGCTGCCTCCCGAGCTGGACTTCACCGCCCTGTTCCACGGGGTGGACGAGCGGGTGCCGGTGGCATCACTGGAATTCGGCACCCGGGTGCTGGAACACTTCCTTCTGCACAGCTGACCTCGACCCGAAAGGTCCTCGATGACTTACAACCCGTATGACGCGTTGCCGCAGGTGCCCTCGTTCACCGTTACCTCCGCCGACATCACCGATGGTCAGCCCTTGGCCAACGATCAGGTGTCGGGAGTGTTCGGTGCCGGCGGCAAGGACATCTCGCCGCAGCTGAGCTGGTCCGGATTCCCCGAGGGCACGCAGAGTTTCGCGGTGACGGTGTACGACCCGGACGCACCGACCGCGTCGGGGTTCTGGCACTGGGCCGTGGCCAATATTCCGGCATCGGTCACCACCCTCGATACCGGTGCGGGCAGCGAAGGCGGGAGCTTGCCCGCCGGTGCGGTGAGCTTGCGCAACGACGGTGGTTTTCCCGGCTTCGTCGGTGCGGGACCGCCGAAAGGCCATGGTCCACACCGGTATTTCGTGGTCGTGCACGCCGTCGACGTGCCCGAACTCGAGGTCGGGCCCGACGCCACGCCCGCCTACCTGGGGTTCAACCTGTTCTTCCACACCCTGGCCAGGGCCACCCTGATCGGGACCTACGAACAGAACTGAGAACGTGCAACGGCGGTGGCCCTGAGACTTCCAGGGCCACCGCCGTTTTCGCAACTACTTCACGTTGACGACATGCTCGGGCGGGGTCGCGGCGTAGAGCTCGGTGATGGTCTCGGCGTACTTGTTCGAGATCGGGGTCCGCTTGAGCGACATCTTCGGGGTCAGCTCGTCACCGCCGGGCTCCCACAGGTTCTCGACGATCACGAAACGCTTGATCTGCTCCACCCGCGAGAGCTTGCGGTTGCCCGCGAGCACCGCTTCCCTGACCTCGTCGACGATCTCCTTGCGCCGGGCCAGTTCCGCGTGGGTGGCGTCGGTGGCGCCGAAGTCCTTGGCGCGCAAGGCCGCGACGTCGGGGTCGAGCATGATCAGGGCGGTGATGTAGGCGCGGGCCTCGCCGATCGCGACGGCCTGGCCGATCATCGACGAGGCCGCCTTCATGGCGTTCTCGATATTGGAGGGGGCGATGTTCTTGCCCGCTTCGCTGATGATCAGTTCCTTCTTGCGATCCACGATGCGCAGGTAGCCGTCGGCGTCGAGGGTGCCGATGTCGCCGGTGTGCAGCCAGCCGTCGTCGTCGATCGCCTCGGCGGTCTTGTCGGGCATGTTGCGGTAGCCGGGGGTGATGATCGGGCCGCGCAGCAGCACTTCACCATCGGCGTCGAGACGCAGTTCGCACCCGTCCATCACCCGGCCGACCGAGCCGGGGCGCGGTTTGTCGAGTTCGGTGTAGGTGCCGACGCCCGCGGTTTCCGACATCCCCCACACCTCGGTGACGGCGAAGCCGAGGCCGAGGAAGTACTCGAGGGTCTCCGGCGGTACCGGTGCGGCACCGGAGGCCGCACACTTCAGCTCCGCGAACCCGAGCGCTTCACGCAGTTTCGCCAGCACGAGCGTGTCGGCGATCTTGTGCTGCACGCCGAGTACCAGCGAACTCTCACCGGCCAGCTTCGCCTTGGCCTGCGCGACGCCGACACCGATCGCCCAGTTGGCCAGTGCCTTCTTGACCGGGCTCGGCTCGACCGCGAGCTTGTTCTCGATCCCCGCCTTGATCTTCTGCCACACCCGCGGCACACCGAAGAACACCGTCGGACGGGCGTCCGGCAGAGCGGCGGCGATCTCCCGCGGATCGGTGACGGTGGTGATCTGGATGCCGGTGAGCAGGCTCATCGCATGCGCGGAGATGCGGTCGGCGACGTGCGCGGCGGGCAGATACGACACCGCGCGGTCGTCGAAACCGACCGGCAACGGACCCGAGACGAGGCCGACGACCTGGGCGATCACATTGCTCTGGGTGAGCTCGACGCCCTTGGACGGGCCGGTGGTGCCGGAGGTGTAGATCAGGGTGGCCAGGTCGCCGGGCTGGACCGCCTGCCAGGCCGCGTCGAAATCGAAGTCCGGTGCGGGATCGGATTCGAGCTCGGCCAACGTGACGGTGCCCTCGGCGGTGCCGTCGACGATGACGGTGTGCTCGATCTCGGCGCCCGAGGCGCGGATGGTGTCGAGGAACGCCTGCTCGGTGATGACCACCGTGTTGCCCGCGTTGGCGAACACGTGCGCGATCTGTTCGGTGGAGCTGGTGTTGTACACCGAGAACGGGATGGCGCCCAGGTGCAGGGCGGCAGTGTCGATCAGGTTGAACTCGGGTCGGTTGGTGAGCATGATGCCGACCGCGTCACCGTGACGCACACCGAGTTTCGCCAACCCGGCGGCCAGTGCGCGCACCCTCGTCGCATATTCGGCCCAGGTGATCTCCTGGGTGCCACCGACCGTGCGCAAGGCGATCTGGTCGGGCCGCAACGCGGCGGTCTGCTGGAAGGCGGCGGGCACGGTGTGCACCGTGACCCCGGATGCGTGCGCGAAACCGATGTCTGTCATATCCCTGTTCCCATAGGCCGAGCTGGACGCCGAGCCAATGCGAGCGAAACTGCCTCGTTGTCTCGAGACAGGGGCGGCAACAGTGGCGTGGCTCACTTATCGTAACCGGACATACGGGATTACGAGGGGGGTTACCGGCGACCTCGTGGTCGCCACCACGACCGCGCCCGCTCCGATCGCTGCTCGTCGGCGAGCGGATCGGCGGGGATGGTGTGCTGGCGGTGGCGCCGTTTGGCCTGCAGATATTGCCTGCCGCGCGGGGAGTGCAAGGCGATGGTGAGGGCGACGGGCTCGACGGTGATCCCGGCCTCGGTCAGCGCCCGGCACTTGTCGGGGTTGTTGGTGAGCAGCCGGACCCGGGTGAGTTCGAGGTCGCGCAGAGCGTGCGCGGCGGGCTCGTAGCGGCGGGTGTCGGCGTCGAGGCCGAGGCGCCGATAGCTGTCGAAGGTGTCGGTGCCGGACTGTTCGCTCTCCCGGTAGCCGCGGGCCTTCCAGATCAGGCCCGCCCCGCGACCTTCCTGTTCGAGGTAGACGAGCACACCGGCGCCCTCGGCCTGGATGCGGTCCATCGACTCGGTGAGCTCCCCGCCGCAGTCGCAGTCGTCGGAGCCGAGACCCTCGCCGTAGAGGCATCGCGAGTGCACCCGCACGAGGCAGCCGTCGCGGGGCTCGCCGAAGAGGAAAAGGTGCCCGCCGTCGTCGCGGTCCGGGATCTCGATCACCCGAATCGGTAGCTGCTTGCCCTGGCGACCCAGTCGGTGTGCGGTATCGGCACCGGTTTCCCCGGTCCTGGCACCGCCGAACGACAGAATGGTCAACGATCCTCCGTGCGTGGACAGGGCGACAAGGCGCCGATGCCGGACAGGCGTGAGCTGAATGTCGCGACCTTACCCCCGGATCAGGCCGGGGGCGCGTACAGGCGCACGATGCGGTCGATCTCCTCGGCACTCGGCATCGACACCGCCACCGCGCCCAGATTCTGGGTCGGAATCATCGCCGCGGTCGCCCACACGAAATCAGTTGCGGTGAGCGGGGTTCCGGAATTGACGAGACGATAGGCCAGCGCGCCGGTGAAGGCGGCGGCGGCACCGACCGAGGCCTTGAGTACCTGCGGGAAATGGTCGATGACTGTCTCGATCGTGTCGGAGGCGACCACACACCGGAAGTTCTCGACTGTGCACACGGTCCCGACTCCGAGGCCGCGCAACAGCCGGGCGATATCGGCGGCGGATTCGGCGGATACATCGGGCAGCAGCGCGTCGAGGTCCGCGGCCGCGCCGACGAGGTAGTCGACCGCGCCCAGATGTCGATACAGGCTCTGCGGCACCGGCATGGCCGGTGTCGGACACACGATAACGGGTGGTTTGGGTCGCATCTGCGACACCATCGACAGCACCTGCTCGATCACCGAAGGTGGCGGTTCGAAACTCAGGATCACCGCATCCGAGGCTTCCAGGGCGGCGCGGAGTTCGGGACGGTGGAGGTCTTCGTCTTGGAGCTGGACGCGATTGTCACGGCAGCCGATGATGCGGCTCTCGCCGTTGGGGGTGATCACCACGGCGGTGACCAGCGACGTCGCGAACGGAACGACCTTGACCAGGTCGAGGTGGACGCGTTCGGATTCGATGAATTCGAGGATGCGACGGCCGTATTCGTCGCCGCCGACGGCGCAGACCAGATGCACGCCGATGCCGAGACGGGCTGCCGCGACCGCCCGGTTCAGCCCTTTGCCGCCGGGGTGCCCGGTAAAGCTGCCGCTGGCCGCGTTGTCGGCGGCCGGGAAGGAGTCGACCCGGTAGAGGTGATCGATGACGGCGTCACCGAAGACCGTGACGACACCGCGTTGCGTGGGCACGGCAGTGGTTTGGGCGACGGAGGGTCCGGCCATCGGATAGCCGGAATCGGTGGCGAGCAGCCCGGCGAGCGCGGTGAAGGCGTTGTGTTCGGAGACCGTACGCAACCGTTTGACAGTGGGAGCCTCCGGAACGGGGTCGACATCGAGCAAGGTGTGCAGCGCGATCCACTGCTCGGTCAAGGCCTCTCGACGTTCCCCGAGGTTGTCTGCGTAGAGGCGTTCGACATCGACACCCACGCCGGGGCGGTCGCGAAACAGCCCGAGCGAGAGTGCCGCGTCCACGATCAGCCGGTCCGTCGGCGCCAGCCACTGCGTGACCTCGCGCACCACGGGCAGGATCGAGGCCTCGACACTGGCGCCGGTACGCCGTGCGTGCCGGCGCACCGACAGCAGCTCTAGCAGCGGCGCAGCGTCGATCTCGGTGTGGCGCAGGCGTTCTGCGTTCAAGCCCGCGTACTTGCCCAGCCTGGCCAGGATGGAGCGGATCGCGGCGACGCGGGCGTCCTGGGGAACCATCGGCATGCTGCCTCCCGTCCACTTGTCGAGGCCGGCGCGCACCCGATCGGGGCGGACGCCGCACTGCGATCGCCACAATGCCGGGTTTGCCATGCCCGAAATCCGGCAATTACCTACTAACAATGGCAATTGACCAAGACAATTGGCAAATGCCACACTGGATTACGGGGAGTGGATGCCCCGCCAGACGCTCGGGGAGGGCGCAGCGCCCCGCCGGGGAAGGCAGGTCCGCGATGGTTATTCATGGCACCGACGACACGTTACGCAGCGACCGCACGCCGGAATTCGCCCAGCGAACCGACACCGGCGGCTGGCGATTGAGCTGGTTGCCCGAGTACACCCTGACCCGTGAGCAGGCCTGGGCGGGCATGGAGCTCGACGAACTCGTCAGCGATCTCGCCGCTGTGCACGACCGGCTCGCGCACGCCGAGATCAGTGCCCGCGCCGATCTGCTCGGCATCATCTGGCAGCAGGCTCTGATCAAGCTCGCCAAGCGCATCGACGCTCGCCGGGACGGCGACGACGCGCCAGCAGGGGAGTCGTTGCACGATCCACCGGCGCAACTGTCCCGGCTACGCCCGGCCCGATCGATGCACGACGACCGGGCGCCCCAGGCGAACTACGGCTGAGAACTCAGGCCGAGTGGGCGCGGTGCTCGGCGCCGACGGCGTCGGACAGGCGGGCGTAGCCACCCGCGCGCAGGTTGGCGGCGATGCCGCGGTGGACACGGGTGGTCCAGAAGGGGCCACCGTAGATGAACCCGGTGTAGCCCTGCAGCAGAGTGGCCCCGGCAAGGATGCGGGCCCAGGCCTGCTCGGGGGTTTCGATGCCGCCCACCGAGATCAGGACCACCCGATCGCCGACGCGGGTGTAGAGGCGGCGCAGGACCTCCAGCGCACGTTCCGCCACGGGGGCGCCCGACAGCCCGCCCGCGCCCATGGCTTCGACCTCGGCGGCCGAGGTGGCCAGGCCGTCACGGCGGATGGTGGTGTTGGTGGCGACGATGCCCGCCAGACCCAGCTCGACCGCGAGGTCGGCGACGGCGTCGATGTCGTCGTCGGACAGGTCGGGGGCGATCTTCACCAGGACCGGCACCGACACGCTGTCGAGCACAGCCTGCAGGATCGGGCGCAGCGACTCCACGGCCTGCAGGTCACGCAGGCCGGGGGTGTTGGGGGAGGACACGTTGACGACGACGAAGTCCGCGAGCGGACCGAGTAATCGGGCGCTGGTCGCGTAATCGCCCGCGGCGGCGTCGGGTTCGGTGACCTTGGTCTTGCCGATGTTCGCGCCGATCGGGACGGTGGGGCGCGCGCCGTGCAGGCGAGCGGCCGCGGCGGCGGCACCGTGGTTGTTGAAACCCATCCGGTTGATCAGGGCGTGGTCGGCGGGCAGCCGGAACAGTCGCGGCGCGGGGTTGCCGGGCTGGGCATGCGCGGTGACCGTGCCGATCTCGGCGAATCCGAAACCCAGTGTGCCCCAGGCATTCGCGCCGTCGGCGTTCTTGTCGAAACCGGCGGCCAGACCCAGCGGCGCGGGGAAGTCGACACCGAACGCGGTGGTGGCCAGGATCGGGTCCCCCACCACGGTGAGCTTGCGGGCCAGCCAGCGCGTCGGCGGGAACCAGGTGGCGAAACGTAGCGCGGCGAACACCAGGTGATGCACCCGCTCCGGCGGGATCAGGAACATCAGGCGTAACAGGAGGGCGTACATGGTCGGCTCACAATCCGGGTTCGGGCACAGGCAGGACGGCATTCTTGCGGCGGCGCAACAGCACCCGGCGACTGCCGTCGGTGTAGGCGCGCACCCGGGACAACTCCCAGCCACCGAATTCGGCCTGGATGGCCAGTCGCATCGAGGCGGTGACACGGTTGACCTCGGGTGGCAGCCGCAGGGGCACGTATTCGTAGTCGTCGTTGCTGGTTTCCCAGCTCGGCGGTAACGCCGAGCGCGCATTGCGAGGTGTGGCCATCACTGCCCTCTCTTTTGCTCTTGCACGCCGATCCGCTGCAGGCCATCGCCCGCGGCCGAGGCGACGAACAGGTCGCCGGTGCGTTCGTCGACGGTGATCGCGTCGGGTTGGCGCAGTGTCGCCAGCCTGGCCACCTCGACACCGATGCCGGTCGACAGGTCGTAGCCGACGACCTCGTTGCTCAGCGTGGCGCTCACCCACACCAGCTCCGACCGCGAGTCGTAAGCGAGCGCGTAAGGCGATGATGATACCGGGAAACGCTGGCGCAGCACGAGCGGACCGGCCGAGTAGACCAGCAGTTCACCGCCCGCGGTGTCGGCCACGATGATGCGGCCGTGCGGGTCGGTGATGGCGTTGGTGGCGCCGTCGCCGGCGCGCAGCATCAGGCCGAGCGCGTCCTCGCCCACCGCGACGACGGCGGTTTGCTTGCGGTCGAGCACAGTGATGTTCTCGCCGGTCACCGCGATCGCGTCGGCCGAGACGAGACCGGTGATCGTGCGGGTGACGGTGCCGTCGGCGTTCAGTTCGCGCACGGTGCCGTCGGCGGTGCCGACGACGAGTGTGCCGTCGGTGCGAGTGTGCACGCTGTGCACGTCACCGTCGACAGTGGTCTCGGTGAGCGCGCCGGTGCCCGCGTCTACCCGCAGAACCCGGTTGGGGGCGGCGACGAGGACTTCGCCGGGCTTGCCCTGGGCCAGTGACGCGCCGGCGGCGGGGAGGGCGACCGCGCGTGAGGTTGCCGGTGCGGCGGGGTCGATCAGCGACAGCGTGGTGCCCGCGGTATCGAGGGCGGCGAGCAGACCGGTCGAGTGTTCGGCGAGCAGTGCTTTGGTCGCGGCCGCGGCGAAGACCCGCCCCGCGGGATCGACCGCGGCGGGCGAGACCGCCGCGGTCGCGGGCGCCCTGGTCGGCACATCGGGACCGCCGTCTTCACCGCTGCACCCGGTCAGTACCACCAAAACCGCCGCGCCGACCAACGCAGAGGCGACCGAGCCACGAGGGCGCATGCACCGAACTCCTTCAATCCGCACGAGGTGACTGCCTTGATCACCATCTGACCATGATGACTCACCAGTAGCTCCGACCGGGTATCTGGCGTCGGAGCTGTCGGTGACGCGCGTTACTGTTGACGTGTCGAGCAATTGATCGCCATGCAACGGCAGGAGATCCCCACGATGACCGACCGGACACCGGCGGGTTTCGGCATCGATGACATCTCTGTGGGACCGTTCGCCCACGGCTTCGGCACCACCGACGACGGTCACCCCTTCGCCTTCCGCACTCACCGCGCCACCCTCACGGTGCAGATCTATCGCGCCGACCTGGGCGACGCGGTGCCCAGATCCGACGACGTGGTGGCCCAAGCCCAGGCGCAGGTGACCGACATCGACCTCGGCGACGAACGCAGCGTCAGCGCCTTCGTGCGCGATCTGCTCCTCGACGCCGACCCTGTCGAGGCGCCCGCAACCAGTGACATCTCCACAGTTCGCGCCATCCTGGGACGGATCAGTGCCGTCATTGATGGTATGTAGATGGTGATGTCTTCCACACTTTCCGCCAGGGCCGCTGCGGCCACCGCCTGCCTCACGGCCCTCGTCGCCCTCGCCGCGTGCGCGGGAACCACCGACGAGGCCTCGGTCGACGCCGCACGGTCTTCGGCCAACGCCTCCCTCGCTTCCTCCGTCGCGACCTCGGCCAGCAAGGCCAATGTGCCGCTGCCGACCGCCCAACAGCTCGACGCGCAGATCAAACGCGCGCTCGACCCCAACCTGCCCGATGTCGAACGCACCGAACTGATCGAAGACGGCGCCGCGTTCTCCGACGCCATCCCCGACATGTACAAGGCGCTGCGCGACAACCCCCACGCGGTGTACGGCGTCGTCGACCCGGTCTTCGACAACCGTGACGGCACACTCACCGCCACCATGCGCCTGGACAAGGACGGTTCGGGCACCAACGTGCGCACCACCATCGTGCATTTCGTGTTGCTCGACGGTAAGTGGAAGATCTCGCGCACCGACCTGTGTGGCATCCTGCGCTCGGCCGACTACCGCACCGCCGCCTGCGGCTGAGATGCGCGAATCTCGATCCATGCGGTGGGGCAGGTTCGTCTACCGCCACCGATTCCTCGTGCTCGGCTTCTTCGTGCTGACCGTGCTGATCTCGGGGTGGTTCGGTCGCGACCTCGCCGACCGCTACACCCAGGAGGGCTGGTTCGACGAGTCGAGTCAGTCGGTGGCGGCGTCCAAACTGGCCGATGACATTTTCGGCCGCGACACCGACGGCGATCTGATCGTCATCTACACCGCCCCACCCGGCACCACTGTCGACGATCCCGCCGTCCGGGGACCGGTGACGGCCGCCCTGGCCGACCTGCGCAAACAGCACGGTGAGCGCATCCACAAGATCGACAGCTACTGGGACAGCCCCTTCTCTGCCAATGCCTCCGACCCGACCAAACAGCACGCGTTCGCCAGCATCGGGCTGGCCGGGGGCGGCGGAACCGCGACGGTCAACAACTACCTCGCGCTGAAACCCCATCTGCACGCCGATGTCCCCGGCGCCGGGCCCGGCGGGACGACAGTGCAGCTGGCAGGGCTGCAGCCGGTGGTCGAGGGCATCAATATCGGGATGCAGCACGACATCAAGCGCGCCGAGATCATCGCCTTGCCGATCGTGGCGATCCTGCTGTATTTCGTGTTCGGCGGGGTGATCGGCGCACTGCTGCCGGTGCTGATCGGTGGGCTCACCATCCTCGGCACCTCCGGGATCTTGCGGGTGCTCACCGCCCATATCGAGGTCAACGTGTTCGCCAGCGCGGTGATGACGTTGGTCGCGCTCGGATTGGCGATCGACTACGGACTGTTCACGGTGACCCGGTTCCGGGAGGAACTCTCGGCCGGGCGATCGGTCGAGGACGCGACCGCGCGGACCGTCGCCACGGCGGGGCGCACGGTGCTGTTCTCCGCGGCGATCATCGCTTTGAGCCTCGGTGCGCTGTTCATCTTCCCGAACGGGGTGCTGCGCTCGGTGCCCTACGGTGGCATCTCCGCGGTGATGCTGGCGGCGCTGCTGTCGGTCACCGCGCTGCCCGCCGCGTTGAGTATCGCCGGCCACCGGATCGACTGGCTGGGCTGGAAACGTTTCTCGCGCAGCAAGACCGAAGCCGAGATCGATGCCGGGTTCTTCTCCCGGCTGGCGCAGTGGGCGATGCGACGGCCGTGGGCGGTGGTGATCCCGATCGTGCTCGGACTGCTCGCGCTGAGTATTCCGTTGCGCCACATCGAGTTCGGTGGGATCAGCGAGAAATACCTGGCTGCCGACAACCCCGCGCGGGTGGCCCAGGAAGACTTCGATCACCTGTTTCCCGGTTTTCGCACCGAACCGCTGAAACTGATCGTGGTCGGTGCCTCACCCCAGCAGTTGAGCGATATCCGGTTCGAGGCCAATCAGGTTCCCGGACTGACCGGGCGGTTCGAACCTGCGGCGGCGACCAAGGACAACGTCAACGTGCTCTCCGCCGGGCTCGGCGACAAACGCGACGCCGACCGCGTGATCGACGCACTGCGTGCGCTGCCCGCCCCACCGGGCGTGCAGGTGATGGTCGCCGGCATCCCCGCGCTCGAACGCGACAGCATCAACGGGTTGATCGACGGGTTGCCACTGCTGTTGGCGATCCTGATCGCGGCGGCGCTGGCATTGATGATCGTGGCGTTCCGGTCGGTGATCCTGGCGGTGAAGGCCGTCGCGATGAGCGCGCTCAGCCTGGTCTCGACCCTGGGTGTGCTGACCTGGATCTTCGTGGAAGGGCACGGGTCCGGGGCATTCCAGTTCACGCCGGGACCGCTGATGTTCGCGGTAGTCGCCTTGATCGTGACGGTGATCTTCGGATTGTCCACCGACTACGAGGTGTTCCTGCTGTCCCGGATCGCCGAGAAACGGGCCGCGGGCGCCGATGCCGCCGAATCCATCCGCTACGGCGTGGCCCACACCGGCGGGGTGATCACCTCGGCGGCCGCGATCCTGATCGTGGTGACCGGCGCGTTCGGCTTCTCGGATCTGGTGCTGATGAAATACATCGCCTACGGGATGATCGTGGCCCTGATCATCGACGCCACGATCATCCGGATGGTGCTCACACCGGCCCTGTTGAAGATCATCTGGAAATAGCAGGTTCGACCAGGGGGCCGACGGTGCGGACTCGAGGAGCTGCAGTGAGCCCAGTGACTATCTGAGAGAAGGGTCCTCACTCGAGTCGAAGTCGGGTGAGGACCCTTCATATGTTGTCAGGCAGCTGTGGCCCGGACAGGCTCGGTAGACAGTCGTCTTCGAACGCTCATCTAGCGATTGGGGCGGCTGTTCGGCGGTGCGTATCCAACGGGCCACCGCGTGGTGTCGTCGTAGTAGACCTGGGTGAGGTTCGCGTCGGTCAGCTGAGCGCCGGTGAGGTTCGCGCTGGTCAGGTCTGCGCCGGTGAGGTTCGCGCCGGTCAGGTCAGCGTCGGTGAGGTTCGCGCCGGTCAGTTGAGCGTCGGTGAGGTTCGCGCTGGTCAGGTCAGTGCCGGTCAGATCTGCCTCGATGAGGCCGGCGCCGACGAGATTCGCGCCTTCCATGAAAACACCGGTGAGATTCGCGCGCCCGAGCCAGGCATCGGTGAGATTCGCCTGGTTCAGGAACGAACCGGTGAGGTTTGTACCGCCGAGGTCGGCTTCAGTGAGATTCGCGAAGGAAAAGCCTCCACGGGTGATGTTCGCTCCGTTGAACCAGGCATCGGTGAGGTTCGCGGAGTAGAACACTGTCTCGGTGAGGTTCGCGGAGTCGAAGGACGACCCGGTCAGGTTCGCCTTCCTCAGGTCCATGCCAGACATACAGGTCTTGGCCAGGTCGAGTGGCCCGCTACCGGTACGTCTGTTGATCACGGTCACCACCGCGAAAATATCGACTGGAGCCGGTGTGTTCCTGGTGGGGATTTCACATGCCGAAGCGGTGGTGTGGGTGCGCACGAACGCGGAGAGCACCTCGAAAACCGTCTCTTGGTCGGCAGGTGAATCTTTCGCAAGCCGTTCGAGCAGATAGATGCCGCCCAAGCGGATATCGATTTTGTCTGAGGTCAGCGCTTCGACTGCGTTCTGGAAGCGGCCGGTCACCGCCACCTGTTGGGACAAGCTGTATTGGTTGTCGGTCGCACGCAACGACTGGCTTGTGAACCAGAGCGCCGCGATCGCGGCAACAGTGGTGGTCATTGCCGCGAGTTTCGTCCAGCCTGGCCATTCGAACAGGTTGCGCACCACACGCCTGAACCACGGCGGCGTCGCTGCAGGCGGCGCGGGCGGCCGTAGTGATCGGCCACGGTGGGCAGTTACGCCGCGCCGTCGTGGTGATGGCGTGCTCTGCACAGGCATCGGTACTCCCTCCGAAGCGCATCTGGTTGGTACCACGATTCACCCTTTGTGCTTCGGTGCCCGGATCTGATCGGCTTGCCCACCTGTACGGGATTTCGAGTACTTGCGCCCGTAGGTCCTGTGCGCAAGAGCGGCCCCGCCGGGCGGCCTACCGCACCGACCACGATCGCATCCTGATCAGAACTGCTGATTGCCGTAATCGCGGAACCAGGCCACGATCTGGTCGTGGTCGGCGGTTGTGGCCAGTGCCAGCAGGAGCAGCAGGCGTGCCTTCTTGGGTGCGAGGTCGCCGCCGCTGACGACGCCCATCTTCGGGTCGACGGTGATCGCGCCCGAGCCGTAGCCGTTGGTGGCGACCAGGACGATGCCCTTGGTCGTCATCGCGGCGCTCGCCTGGCTCGGAGACGGAGTGCCCGCGAACACGATGCCCTTGGCGCCCGCGGCGACGGCGGCGGTGATGGGCTCGGCGGGGGCGCCGAGGTAGCTGTGGGCGATGTCGACACGGGGGAGGGTGTCGCGGGGGATCGTGGTGAGGTCGAACGGGGTCGTCCAGCGGGCGGGGTCGTCGCAGCGTTGGACGCGGGCGGGGGCGCGTTGCACCCGGATGCCCGCCTGGTCGATGGTGCCGAGGTCGCCGTATTCGTGGGTGGTGAAGGTGTGTACGCGGGTCGAGTCGGTTTTGGTGGCGTCGCGGGCGGGCAGGATCTGCTCGTTGAGGGCGATGACGGTGCCGAAGCAGGTGGTGCGGTTGCTCGCCGCGAGGCGGATCGCGTTGTACAGGTTGATCGGTCCGTCGCTGCCGATCGCGGTCCACGGTCGCATCGCCCCGGTCACGACCACCGGTTTCGTGCTGCGCACGGTGAGGTCGAGGAAGTAACTCAGTTCTTCCATGGTGGCCGAACCGGTGCTGACCACGACCGAATCATGGTCTCGGAGGCGACGTTCGACCAGCTGCGCCAAGTCGTAGAGGTCGGCGACGGTGTATTCGCCGGATCCCTTCTGCCCGAAGTCCTCGGTGGTCACGGCGGCGACGTCACCGATTTCGGGGCGCAGCGAGTCGACGAGTTCGGCGATCGGGCGGGTGCCCGGCCGATAGGTTTCGAGGTCGGTGCGCCGGTCGGAGGTGCCTGCGATGGTGCCGCCGAGGCCGATCACCGCGACTCGTTGCGCGGCACCGGCCGGTGCGGAGTCGGCTGAGCTGACACCGATTCCGGCACCGGCGACGGTTCCGGCGAGAGCGATCGTGGCGGCGATTTTCGAGACTGTGGGCATGTCACTCACGCTAGGAACGCCACGTGCCCGACCACATCACTCCCGCGCGGTACCTCGATCTGATACCGAGGTACCGCGCGGGCCAGATCAGATCGTCTTGATGATGCCGCCGTCGATCACCACGTCGGCGCCGAGGATGTTGGCGGACTTGGCCGAGGCGAGGAAGGCGATCAGCGCGGCGACCTCGTCGGGTTCGGAGATCCGGCGCGAGGCGATGTCGAACTGTTCGGGCAGCGCCTCGAGCAGTTGCTCGTGGGAGATGCCCTGGGCGGCAGCCAGTTTGGCGCCGATGCGGTGTTCGTCGCGCCAGATCCTGGTGCCGACGGGGCCGGGGGAGACGGTGTTGACCCGCACGCCCTGCGGGCCGAACTCCTCGCTGAGCCGTTTGCCGAGGGAGGTGAGGGCGGCTTTGGCTTCGCTGTAGCCAGTGGGGCCCACCGCGGGCAGGTGCGCGTTGATGGACGAGACGTTGATGATGGTGCCGCGGCGATCGAGCAGGCTCGGCAGCGCCGCGCGGGTGGCCCGGATCGCGCTGAACAGATTGATGTCGAGGAAGTGGTGCCACTGGTCGTCGGTGGTGTCGAGGAACCCGGCCAGCGTGAGCCGATCCGGGTCGCCGCCGCCGACATTGTTGACCAGGATGTCGATGCCGCCGAGTTCCTCCAGTGCGGTGTCGATGACCGTGGCGACGCCCTGCGCGGTCCCCAGATCGGCGGCGACCGTCGCGGCCGCGACCTTGTCGAGCTCGGGAGTGATCGTGCGTGCGGCGCCGACGACACGCACGCCCTCCGCGGCGAGTGTTTCGGCGACGGCCAGACCGATGCCGCGTGAGGCTCCGGTGACGACGGCGGTCTTGCCGGTGAGTTCGAGATCCATGCTCGTACCTTTCTTGAACTATAGGTCAATAATTAGGGCATGCGGAACGTGCTGGCGGGAACGAGGGTTTCAGAGGGTGGTCAGCGCTACGTCGACGAGGCGGTAGAGCTGGGCGGCATCGTTGGTCTTCGCCATGAGACGCAGACCCGCGCTGGTGGTGAACAACAGGGCCGCAATCGAATTCGGGTCCACCTCACGGTCGACGTCGCCGTCGCGGCGGCCCTGGTCGATACGGGCTGCCAGGGTGGCGACGATGCGTTGTTCGATGCCGCGCAACACCGCGGTGGCTGCCGCGTCGTGACCGCCGAGTTCTGCCGCGGTGTTGACGGCGAGGCAGCCGCGCCGGGTCGGCGAGGCCATGTCGAGATCGACCGCGGCGCGCAGATATTCGCGCAGACACTCGCGGGTGGTTCCGGGCCGGGACATGTAGTCCTCGGCCATGGCCACGCCGAGTCGGCCGTAGCGGTCGAGAACGATGTCGAACAGGGCGCGTTTGCTGCCGAAGGTGTTGTACAGGCTGCCTTTCCCGATGCCGGTGGCATCGGCGAGCTGTGCGGGGGAGGTGTTGGCGTAGCCGTGGGTCCAGAACTGGTCCATCGCGCGGTCGAGGACCGTGTCGGTGTCGAAGTTCTGGGGCCTGGCCATGTCTCGACGGTAGACGTTCTATACCTCTAGGTCAATAACTCGGGCGAAAGATCGTGGCCGTGCGTGCCACGATCTCGTGCGCTACTTGCCGATGATGCCGAAAGCGTTGCCGTCGGTGTCTTCCAGGACGCAGATACGGGCGCCGGGGCTGACTTCGCGCGGGGCGGTCCGTTCGGTCGCGCCCGCGGCGATCGCCGCTGCTCTGGCCTTGTCCACATCGTCGACTCCGGCGAAGGCGACCGGACCCGCCGTGACGTCACCGCTGGGGTCGAGGCCGATCTGGACGTCTCCGACTGCCCAGCCGACGTAGTACGGCTCGTCGGTGTGGGGTTCGCCGTAGAGGGTGGTGTAGACGGCTTTCGTCGCGGCCAGATCGGATACGGGGATGACGACGCTGGCGATGGTGGGGCTCATCGGATCTCCTCTTACGATAGGAGCGAGCCACGTTCGCGAGCGACGAGTGGACCGATCGTCGTGTGCGATGGTGACCGCGGTGGACGAATGACCTCGGCGCCCAGCCTACTCAGCCCCGCTCAGCCCTCCGTCGCTGCTGCGGCCCGCGTGTCGACGCTTCCTCGGCACGGTCGCGTTCGATCAGGACGAACCCGTTGCGTCAGTGGTGACCGCGTTCGGGCAAGACGAGTTGGGCGCCGGTGGCCGGGTGGTCGAAGACGTCGACGGGGTGGTGGTAAACGGCGGTGAGCAGTTCGCGGGTGAGGATCTCGCGCGGGGGGCCGTCGGCGGCGACGCGTCCCGCGTCCAAGACGGTGACCCGGTCGGCGTAGGCGGCGGCGACCCCCAGGTCGTGGACCACGACGACCACAGCGGCGCCCTCGGCGGCGCGGGTGGCGGCCAAGCGCAGGACGGCTTCCTGGTGACCGAGGTCGAGGGCCGCGGTCGGTTCGTCCAGCAGCAGGGTGGCGGTGTCCTGGGCCAGAACGCGAGCCAGGGCTACCCGGGCACGCTCGCCGCCCGACAACGACGGGAACACGCGCGTGGCGAGGTGAGTGACGTCGGTGGCGGCCAGTGCCGCGGTGATGAGGGCGTCGTCGTCGCCGGCGGCGGGCGTGTGCAGCCACGGGGCGCGGCCCATGGCGACGACCTCACGCGCGGTGAACGGGAAGCCCACGGCGTGCGATTGGGGCAGCACCGCGCGGCGGCGGGCCATATCGGCGGGGGTCCAGTGCGAGAGCGCGTGGCCTTCGAGTTTGACCGTGCCTGCGCTGGGCTCGAGTTCGCCGGCGAGGGCGGCGAGCAGGCTGGACTTGCCCGCGCCGTTCGGGCCGACGAGCGCGACGATCTCTCCGGCCGCGACCTGGAAGTCGACCTCGTCGAGGACGGTACGGGTGCCCCGCTCGACGGTGAGCCCGGTGGCGCGCAGGGTGACGGCGCCGAGCTCCGGGCGCGTGGGCACGTCGGGGGTTCGTGCGAACAGCGAACGCCAGGAGGCGCGGCGCTCGCGGGTGGTGTCGGTCATCCCCAACCTCCTGCGCGGGCACGGGTGCGGCGCAGCAGCCAGAAGAAGAACGGGCCGCCGATCAGGGAGGTGAGCATGCCCAGTGGCAGGTCCGCGTTGTGGACCAGCGTGCGGGCGACGACGTCGGCGCCGAGCAGCACCACCGCGCCCACGATCGCGCTGAGCGGGACGAGCACCCGGTGGCCGGGGCCGACCATCATGCGCACCAGGTGCGGCACGATCAGGCCGACGAACAAGATGATGCCGCTGAACGCCACGCCCGCGGCGGTGAGCACGGCGACCACCACGATCACCTGCCTGCGCAGCCGCTCCACGTCGACACCGAGATGGCGGGCCGCGGAATCGCCGAGCGCGAGCAGATCCAGGCGTGGTGCGATGAGAATCGCGGCCAGGATGCCGACCGAGGCCAGCGCCGCCACCACCGCCACCGACTGCCAGGTGGCGCCGTTGAGGCTGCCGAGCTGCCAGAACACGATCTGATCCCGCGCGGCGGGGCTGGCGACGAACAGCAGCAGCGCGATCAACCCGCCGGCGAAGGCGTTGATCGCGACACCGGTGAGGATCAGGGTCACCACTTCGGTGCGACCGCCCGACCTCGACAGCACGTAGACCAGCGCGGTGGTGATCAGACCGGCGACGAAGGCGGCCGCTGCCACCGACCACGCGGCGACGAACGCGCCGCCGACCACGATCACGGTGCCCGCCCCGACCGCCGCGCCGGCCGACACCCCGATGACGCCGGGTTCGGCCAGCGGATTGGCGAACACGCCCTGCAGCAACGCACCCGCTGTCGCGAGCGAGGCGCCGACCAGGACGGCCAGGGCCACGCGAGGGAACCGCACCTCCCACAGCGTCACCTCACCGGCCGGATGCGCGGGCAGGGGCCCGATATCGAGGCCGATCCGGTGCGCCACGCTGCCGAGCACCTCGGCGGCGGTCGTGGGGACCTGCCCGAGCACCGCCGACACCACGGCCAGCACGAGCAGGGCGAGCAGCGCTACCGCGAACACGACGGTCACGCGCGTGGCCCGGTGCGCGGTGGGCGGCAGCGGATCAGGAGTGGAGTCGGTGATCCGCGGGGCGTTCGCGGACTCGGTCAGGTCGGGCACCTCGCTCATGCGGTGTCCACCCGGCACGGTTGCTGATCGCTCATGCCGATTTGCCGTAGACGGCGTCGGACAGCGCGGAGACGACGCGGCCGGTGTTGGGGCCGAAGCTGAGGATCACCGCGTCGGACATGTCGACCACGCGCCGATTGCGGCCCGCCGGAGTCTGGGCGATGCCGGGCACCTTCTCCAGTCCCTCGACGCCACCCACCGATTTCAGCCCGTCCGACATCACGAGCAACACATCGGGCGCGGCGGCGATCATCGCCTCGCTGGTGATGGACACGAACGGTTCGTTCACCCCGGAGGCGGTGCCCGCGTCCACGCCACCGATCGCGGTGATCAGCGAATCGGCGCCCGAGCCGCGTCCGGCGATCATGGTGATCGCGGCACTGCGCAGATACAGGAACGCGATCTTGGGCTGTGGATCCTGCTTCGGCACGCGGGCGGTCGCGGCGGCGATCTCGTCGTGGGTGCGCGCGCCGAGCTGCTTGCCCGCCTCGGGAACGCCCAGTGCGGTGGCCACGGCCTCGATCTGCGGGACGACGCCGTCCATGCTGCGCTCGGGGTCGAAGTAGACGACGGTCACCCCGGCTGCGCGTAGCTGCTCACGCACGGCGGGGGCCGCGCTGGTGGTGTCGGTGAGGAACACCGACGGGCGCAGGTTCAGGACCGCTTCGACGCTGAGGCTGCCGTTGCCACCGGCCACATTGGGCACGGACGCGACGGCGGGGAACGAGGCCGAGGTGCTGCGGCCGACGAGGTTCGCGCCGAGGCCGAGGGCCCAGACGGTTTGGGCGAGGGTGCCGTACCGGTCGACGGCGATGATCCGCGAGGTGTCGGTGATCGTCACATCGGTGCCGTCATGGGACTTCACCGTCACCGGCAATCGCGGACTCGGCGCGGGTCCGATCGGTACGGGGTCGAGGTCGGCGAGCTGGGCTGTCACCGGCCCACCGGAATTGGCAGTCGATGCAGGATTGCTTGCGGTGCAAGCGACGGCGCCGGTCAGCACCGTCGCCGCGAGCATCGCCGTCAGCACACCACGCAGTTTCATGCAGGTAAGGCTAGCCATCATTCGGAACGGGCGCTCACATCGTCCAGTGCTGCCGCGATCGCTCGCGGCAACTCGAGTGTCTCGGCAGCCAGCACACCGGTGAGCTGACCGATATCGCGGGCACCGACGATCATGCTCGTGATGCCCGGCCGATCACGGATCCAGGCCAGCGCCACCGCCAGCGGCGACGTGCCGAGCCCGTCGGCGGCGGTGACCAGCGCGTCGACCACCCTGGTCGCGCGATCGTCGTCGAGCCTGCGCCGGATCTCGGCCGCGGTCGCCTCGTCGGCACCCCGCGAATCCGCGGGGACACCGTCGCGATACTTGCCGGTCAGGATCCCACCCGCCAGCGGCGCCGACGCGATGACGCCCACCCCA
Source organism: Nocardia sp. NPDC055165 (assembly GCF_053606985.1). Taxonomy (NCBI): domain Bacteria; kingdom Bacillati; phylum Actinomycetota; class Actinomycetes; order Mycobacteriales; family Nocardiaceae; genus Nocardia; species Nocardia sp. NPDC055165. The sequence continues at coordinate 159,270 of NZ_JBSGSS010000008.1, read as the reverse complement.
TGGTGGCGGGCGGCGGGAATCACATCGTTCTCGGTGCCACGCGCGAGCAGCGAATACGGCGTCTGCGCGGCGCTGATCGGCGCGATCGCGGCCAGACTCGCCAACTGCCACGCCGCGAAACCACGCACCCCCGCGTACCGGGTGCGTCCGGTACGCACCGCGGTCTCGAGGGTTGCCGCGACCTCATCGAGCGGGGTGTACGGATCCCAGGCGGCGATGCTCCAGATGTCGAGATGGTCGGTGCCCAGTTCGAGCAGGGTCCGATCGAGTTGTTTGAGCAGCGTGCGCCGCGACGCGTCGACCACCGGGCCCACCGCCGCGGGCGCGGGCACCGAGTCGCCGACCCCGGCGCCGGGCGCGTGCATCACCACACCCGCGCTTCCGCTGAGCACCAATTCGTCACGCGACACCAGGTCGCCGAGCAGGTCCGCCAGGATCCGCTGCGCCACCCCCTCGCCGTAGACGGGCGAGAGGTCGACGAGCGTGCCACCGGCCTCGGTGAACGCCGCCAACTGCACCGATGCCTCGTCGGCATCGGTATGTGTCCCCCAGGTATGGGTCGCCAACCCGATTCGCGACACCCGAAGTCCGCTGCGTCCCACCGTTCGCTGTTCCATCACCGCGCCCGCGCATTCGTCACGGCGACAGCCTAATGCGCGCACCACCGCTGCCTCGCTCGGCGACCCGTGCCACGGCGCGGCAGAACTCGATCTCGGTGATGGGCGGGCGACGACCGACCGCGACGACGGGTAGGGTCGCTGCGAGATCGTGGCGGTCACAGCCACACGTGAAGGAAAAGCCCAGGAGGACGCCGTCTTTCGGGCGCGAGTCAGCAGGAGGACGTGTTGGGCGAGTCGATGACCTGGTTCCAGGCATTGGTACTCGGATTGGTGCAGGGACTCACCGAGTTCCTGCCGATCTCCTCCTCCGGACACCTTCGGATCGTCTCGGGCGTGTTCTTCGGCGACGACGCGGGTGCCTCGTTCACCGCTGTCACTCAGCTCGGCACCGAACTCGCAGTCCTGGTGTACTTCGCCAAAGACATCTGGCGCATCCTCGTCGCCTGGTTCACCACCCTCGGCATGCGGTGGCGGGAACGCTCGCAGCGTGAGGTCGCGGTCGGCGATCGGGTGACCACAAAACTGCCGGTGATGGACCGCAGCGCCCGCGAAGCACATGAACGTGACACCCAGCGCGAACTCGACTATCGCATCGGCTGGTACGTGATCATCGCCACGATCCCGATCGGTGTGTTGGGGTATCTGTTCAAGGACGAGATCCGCACCGGTGCCCGCAATCTGTGGCTGGTGTCGTTCATGCTGATCGCTTTCGCCCTCGTGATCGCCGCCGGTGAGTACTTCGGTAAGAAAGAACGCTCCATCGAACAGCTCACCACCCGCGACGGCATCATCATGGGCTTGGCGCAGTGCCTGGCGCTGATCCCGGGCGTCTCGCGCTCCGGCGCCACCTCCACCGCGGGCCTGTTCCTCGGCTTGAAGCGTGAGGCGGCTGTGCGGTTCTCCTTCCTGCTGGCGATCCCCGCAGTGACCGCGTCCGGGCTGTTCAGCCTGCCTGACGCGTTCGAACCGGCAGGTGAGGGGCTCAATGCCAGTGGGCCGCAGTTGCTGGTCGCTACCGTGCTGGCGTTCTTCGTCGGGTATGCCTCGGTGGCCTGGCTTTTGAAGTTCGTCGGCAAGCATTCGTTCTACTGGTTCGTCGGGTATCGGATCATCGTCGGCCTCGCTGTGATGGGCTTGCTGGCCGCCGGCGTCGTCTCCGCCACCTGATCCCGACCCCGACCCATGGTTAGGCTGGTCCCATGACGGTGATCCTGCTCCGGCACGGAGTGTCCACCTCCAACACCGCGCGCACCCTCGCGGGCCGCGCCCCCGGTGTCGAACTCACCGAGCGCGGCACCGAACAGGCCGCCGCGGTGGCCGACCGGCTCGCGATGCTGCCGATCGAACACATCGCCAGCTCGCCGCTGCTGCGCTGTCAGCGCACGGTGGCGCCGCTGGCCGAGAAACTCGGTCTCGAACCCGACCACGACGAACGCCTCATCGAGGTCGACTACGGCGACTGGACCGGGCGCCCGATCGCCGAGCTGGTCACCGAACCGCTGTGGCGGATCGTGCAGGGTCACGCCTCGGGCGCGGTGTTCCCCGGTGGGGAAGGGCTGGCCCAGGTCCAGCAGCGCGCGGTCGCCGCGATCCGCGACATCGAACGCACGCTGGCCGAGAAAGCGGGCCGGGATGTGCTGTGGGTGGCGTGCGCGCACGGCGACGTCATCAAATCGATCCTTGCCGACGCCCTCGGCCTGCACCTGGACAGTTTTCAGCGGATCGCGGTGGAACCGGCCTCGATCAGCGTCGTCCGCTACAGCCCGCACGGGCCGTCGGTGTGGAAGTTCAACGACACCGGCGCCGATCTTTCCGCGCTGGCCGCGTCCGCACCGACGACACCGACACCTGGTGGAGAGGTACCTGCGGCCGCGAACGCGGATAATGGGAATGCGGGGCACCGCGATTCTCCTTAGAGGAGTGTGTTCGTGAGTGTCGATCAGGGTCACGTATCAGGAGGTGCATGTGTCACGCGCAATCCATGTATTTCGCACCCCCGATCGTTTCGTCGCCGGGACCGTCGGTGAACCGGGCGATCGTTCGTTCTACCTGCAGGCTGTGCAGGAGCCGCTGGTGGTGAGTGTGCTGCTCGAGAAGCAGCAGGTGAAGGTGCTCGCCGACCGGATGGGTCTGCTGCTCGACGAGGTAGCGCGCCGCTTCGGCGCCGAGGTGCCACCCGAAGGTGAGGACGTGCGCGATGTCGCGCCGCTGGTCACCCCCATCGACACCGAATTCCGGGTCGGCACCATGGGTCTGGGCTGGGATTCCGACGCAGGCGCCGTGGTGGTCGAGTTGCTCGCGATCACCGAGACCGAGGTCGACGAATCGGTGGTGCTCGATGACACCGACGAAGGCCCCGACGCGGTGCGGGTTTTCCTGACCCCCATCCAGGCACGCGAGTTCGCGTTGCGGTCGGCGCGGGTGATCGCGGCGGGCCGCCCACCGTGCCCGCTGTGCGGGGAACCGCTGTCCTCGCGGGGGCACATGTGTGTGCGCACCAACGGGTACAAGCGCGGCGAGATCTTCGGCGCTGCCGAGCTCGAAGAGGAGTGATCTTCTGTGCCGGTACTCACCGAAGGTGACCTCGACATCGTCGGCCGGATCGGCGTCGCCAGCAACCTCACGCTGGTCTGTGAGATCGCCGCACCCGAACCCGACGGTGCCCCGCTGCGGGTGGTGTACAAGCCGGTGCGTGGTGAACGGCCGCTGTGGGACTTTCCCGACGGCACCCTCGCGGGCCGAGAGGTCGCGTCGTATCTGATCTCCGAACACCTCGGCTGGGGTGTGATCCCCGAAACGGTGCTGCGCGACGGGCCGCTGGGGCCGGGCATGGTGCAGCGCTGGGTCACCTCGGTCGACAACCGCACCGATGCCCGTCAGCGCCTCGACCTGGTCGATCTGTGCACGCCGGGAACCGTGCCCGCGGGATTCTGCGAAGTGCTGCGCGCGCTCGACGAGCAGGGCAACGAGGTCTCGCTCATCCACGCCGACGATCCGCGCCTGCAGCGGATGGCGGTGCTGGATCTGTTGCTCAACAACGCCGATCGCAAAGGCGGGCACGCGCTGGAAGGTGTCGACGGGCAGGTTTACGGCGTCGATCACGGCATCTGCCTGCACGCCGAACCGAAACTGCGCACCGTGTTGTGGGGCTGGGCGGGACGACCGGTGCACGAGTCGCTGATCCCCGACATCACCACCTTCGCCGCGAATCTGCCCGGCGCCGTGGCCGATTCGCTGGCCATCCACATCACCGACGCCGAGATCACCGCCCTGGCCGAACGGGCGAAGGCCTTGCTGGATCACCCGGTGATGCCTGTCCCCAACTCCTCGCGTCCGATCCCCTGGCCCGCATTCTGACAGCAGGTCCGGCGCCGATAAATCGGTCGTGCTCCGCCCGGCCTGGTTGCTACCGTTGCCGCCATGAAGGTCGAATCCCTAATCGCTGCCGCGACCGCACGAGCTCTCAGCTCGCCGGTCGCTGCCGCCTGACCTTCTCTCCCATGCCGGCGACCGGAAACGGTCCGCTGGCGTGCGTCGGTCTTGTCGCTGTTCGTCATGGTGGCCGCTTCCGGTCGATGTCACCTCGATGGAGCAACCACCATGATCACCACAGACCAGACCGTTCGGACCTTCCTCGACTATTTCCGCGAACGCGGGCACGAACTCACACCGGACGGATCACTCATTCCCTCGCCGGGGGATCCGGTGCTGTTCACCACCTCCGGGATGCACCCGTTGACCCCGTATCTGAGAGGTCGGCCCCACCCGCTGGGCCGGCGGCTCACCGGCTCGCAGCGATGCCTGCGCACCACCGATCTCGACGAGGTCGGTGACGACACCCACCTCACCGTGTTCGAGATGCTCGGATCGTGGTCACTCGGCGACTACAGCGGCCCGCAGAGCCTGCGGTGGGGAGTGGAACTGCTGCGCGACGGCTTCGGTATCGACCCGAACCGGATGCACGTCACGGTGTTCGGCGGTGACGACCACGTCGAGCCCGACCACGAGTCGTGGCACACCTGGGACGAGCTGGGTCTGCCGGTCGAACCGACCGTCGACGAGAACTGGTGGTCCAACGGCCCGACCGGACTGTGCGGGCCCGACTCCGAGATCTTCGTCTGGACCGGAGACGACACGCCGCAGGGCACACCGATGACCGATGACCGGTGGGTGGAGGTGTGGAATCACGTCATGATGCGCTACCTGCGCCATCCCGACGGCAGCCTCGAACCGATGCGCCGACCCTGCGTCGACACCGGGCTGGGGCTGGAACGGCTGGTGCGAATCCTGCGGAACTCACAGTCCGTCTTCGAGATCGACCTGTTCGAGCCCTGGCTGAGCACCTTGCCCCGAATCTGGGGCCCGCTCGATGATCGGTCGCTGCGAGTGCTGTCGGACCATCTGCGATCGAGCATCGTCGTCCTCGGCGACGGGGTCATCCCGTCCCCGTCGGGCCGTGGTCACATCCTGCGGCGTTTGATCCGCCGCACCCTCACCACGTTGTGGCGCGACGATCCGACCCGCACTCTGTCGGACCTGCCGATCGAGCTGGTGGACCACACCCTCGGGCACTTCCGGCAATCCGTGCGCTCCCAGGACGTGCGCACCCTGCTGGTCGAGGAGGAACACAAATTCGATCTGCTGCTCCGGCGCGGGCGAAAGGTCTTGTCCCACCGTCGTTTCAGCGGACCCTTGACCGACGGCGACTACCACTACCTGCACGACACCCACGGTCTGCCCCGCGATCTCGTGGTGTATCTGACCACCGAATCCGGGGTCGGGTGAGCAGGTTCGGATCCTGGGTCCTTCGTGGCGGTATCAGGTTTTCGGAAGCGCAAGGGCCGGACCGGGTGTGAGGATCGCCAAACAACGATGCGAGGAGAAGAGATGCGACAACATGCTGGTCCGGCTCCGTCGGTTGCGCAGTGGCGCGTGGTCGGGGGAAGCCGATGAGAACCGTCGTGCTGAGTCTTGTCGCGGTGCTGTTCGCGGGGATGGGGTTGTACGCGCTGGCCGCTCCCGCCGCGCTGGCACGTCCGTTCGGGACGACGGTGGCGACGGCGGTGAGCCGGGCCGAGATTCGCGCGGTGTACGGCGGTTTCGGGCTGGCCGTCGCCGGGGTGCTGTTCTGGTCGGCGTTCGGTGCCGATGATCTGCGGTCCGGGGCGGCGCTGACTGTGGGTGTCGCGCTGGCCGGGATGGCGGGCGGTCGCATCATCTCGCGACTGGTCGACAGCGCGACGAGCTTCTATCCGAACTGGTTCTACTGCCTGATCGAGCTTGTGGGCGCCGCGCTCGTGCTCGGTGTCGCCTGACGGATCCGGTCGGACACCTTCCCGTAGTGTCCGAAACGGCGAGGTGAGGGCCGATGAATTTCGAGCGCGAAGGAGGTCTACACGGTATGAGGAAACTGATCTACGGATTCGGCGTGTCAGTCGACGGTTACGTCAACGACCGCGACGGCAAAATCGACTGGACCGACCCCGACGACGAGCTGCACCAGTACCACAACGACAGATTCCGCGGGCTCGAGGTCGCGGTGAACGGTCGCAGGCTCTACGAGCTGATGGCCGAGTACTGGCCGCACGTGCCCGAGGACGCACCGCCCATCCAGCGCGAGTTCGGCGAACTCTGGACCCGCACACCCAAGGTCGTCTGCTCCCGCACGCTCACCGAGGTCCACTGGAACAGCACCCTGGTCAGCGAGAACGTTGTCGAGGAGGTCCGCAGGATCAAGGCCGAAGGCGACGGCGTCATGGAGGTCGGTGGTGCGAGCCTCGCGTCCGCGCTGATGCCACACGGGCTCATCGACGAGTACCAGCTGTTCGTCTCGCCGATAGTGCTCGGCGGTGGCACACCGATGTTCCCGGCCCTGGATCAGCGGATCGGGCTGCGCTTGGTCGAGACGCGGCGCTTCGAAACGGTGATGCTGATGCGCTATCAGGTCGACTGAGGTCCGCTCACCGCGGCTGTAGCTGCGGTTTCTCGCGGTGGCCAAGGCTCTGTTGCCTGGTCAGCGCCGGTGCTAGTGTGCTCCAAGCACTTTCGTTATCCCCGTGAGATCTGAGGAAACCTATGTCGACCCGTTCTATCGTCACCGCCTCCGCAGCCGCGTTGCTGCTCACCGGTGCTGCCGCTGCTGTTGCCGCGCCCGCGCAGGCGTTCCCTGCCGGGTGGTGGGCTGAGAAGACCTATGTGTGTTCCTCCACCAACCAGGCCGGCGCGCCGCTGCCTGACGTTACGGTGAAGGCCGGCAACGAGGTTGGTGCGGCGTATTACGCGACCCAGCAGCTCGGCCCGGACGCGGCGCAGATGCAGTGCCGCGAACTGTGATGTGATCATGTTCGGTGTCGCCGCACGTCGGGGAGCGGTGGCACCGAAGTCTCATCCCGCGTGCGAGAGCACGAATTCGCTTACCGCAGCAGACTGATTCAGTAGCGCGTGCCCGACTCCGGGCAGGAGCCGCACCTCGCCTCGGGTGAAGGCGCGGGCGCGTTCGGCGGTGCGTGCGGAGTCGAACAGAGCGTCGCGTTCGCCGACGATTATCAGGACCGGGATGTCCACTTCGCGTAGTTGTTCGTCGCGGAAGATGGGCAGTTTTCCGGGGCGGGGCGTGAAATGGGTGAACGTCAATGCGATGTCGTCGACGATCGGATCCGCTTGCGCCCCATCCAGGCCGAGGCCGAGGCGTGCCATCTCGTGCACGCTGTGCCTGCCGATCATCCGCAGCCCGATCGCCTTCACCAGCCAGCCGTAGCGGTGCTTGCCCAGTCCTCCCGGGCACAGCAGGACCAACGTCGTAACCCGGCCCGGCCTGCGCAGGACGTAATCGAGGGCGGTCCACCCACCCAGCGACATGCCGGCCAGTGCCACGGTGTCGAGGCCGAGTCCGTCGATGACCTCGTCGAGCCAGCTCGCGGTCGCATCGCTGTCCAATGCCAGCCGGGTGGGGACGCTGAAGCCGGGTTCGCCGGGCAGATCCACCGCATACACGCGGAAGCTTCTCGACCAGTCCGCGATGTCGGCGCGCCAAGTGCTCGCGTTGGCTCCTGAGCCGTGCAGCACGACCATCGGCGGTGCGTCCACCGGTCCGGAGGCCACGACGAACGTTTCGCCGATGCCGGTGTCGATCCGCAGTTCCTCGCGTGGCACCGGCCAGGCGTCGAGGTGTTCGCGGTAGCGCTGCTCGACGAGCCGTCTGCCTTCGTCGGTTTTGTAGATCATGAGCGCAGGATTCCGTCCAGGTAGTCGAGCAGGCGGGAACTGTCGACGAGGCTGCCGAGCAGGATCACTTTGAGGCGGCGCCGGGCCGGGTCGTAGCTGGTCTCCACGCGCATCCGCTGACCGCCGCCGCCTCGGGTACCGGCGGTGGCGGTGAGCAGAGTGGTGATCCGGTCGACGGTGGCGCGGTCGATGTCGTCGATCTCGACGATGCAGGAGGACTCGGCGTGTCGACGCGGTGTCGTCTGCGGTGTGGTGATCGGCAGTCCGGTGAAGGTCTCGAGGTCTTCGTGGGTGATGCGGTACTGCTTGCCGATGCGCACGGCGGGGAGTTTGCCCTCGCGCACATAACTGCGCACGGTGCGGACATGCAGTCCGAGCAGTTCGGCGACCTGCTCCACTGAATAGAGACGATCTGTCATGAAACAACCGTAAACGAAGGTACATATAGGGATCAATAGGGACGTTTTGTGAGTTGCGGACTGTGACAATGATCGCGATGGCAACCGTTCGCCCAGGTGGGACCGCACACTGGGCACGACACGCCCGATCCGCCCCGCTACCCCCGTGACCAGCGGATCTGCTCGAGCGCAAACCTTGACGCTCGCGCCGCGACACGTTTGTGTGCAGGTAGCGGGCCGTGCCGCGACGCCGCGAGCAACCCCATGTGCCGGGCCGCGGGCCGAGCACCTCGACAGGGGCTCTACCCTCGAAGACATGCAGTCCTGGTCCGATATCGCCCTGCCGACAGTCCCCGGAACAGGGCCGCCGTTGCGTTTGTACGACACCGCCGACCGTCAGATCCGCCCGGTCACCCCTGGCGAGACCGCGAAGATGTACGTCTGCGGCATCACGCCCTACGACGCCACCCACCTCGGTCACGCCGCCACTTACCTGACGTTCGACCTGGTCAACCGGGTCTGGCGCGACGCGGGCCACGACGTGCACTACGTGCAGAACGTCACCGACGTCGACGACCCGCTGTTCGAGCGCGCCGACCGCGACGGTATCGACTGGCGCGACCTCGGCAGCCGCGAGATCGACCTGTTCCGCGAAGACATGGCCGCACTCCAGGTGCTGCCCCCGCGCCACTACATCGGTGCCATCGAATCGGTGGAGGAGGTGGTGGAGCTGGTGCAGAAGTTGCTCGCGGCCGGCGCGGCCTACATCGTCGACGATGCCGAGTACCCCGACATCTACTTCCGCACCGACGCCACCGAGCAGTTCGGCTACGAATCCGGCTACGACCGCGCCACCATGGAGACGCTGTTCGCCGAACGCGGCGGCGACCCGGACCGGCCGGGCAAACGCGACACCATCGACGCGCTGCTCTGGCGGGCCGAACGCCCCGGTGAACCGTCGTGGGAGGCGCCTTTCGGCGCCGGCAGGCCCGGCTGGCACATCGAGTGTGCGGCGATCGCGCTCAACCGCATCGGCGCCGAGTTCGACATCCAGGGTGGCGGCTCGGACCTGATGTACCCCCACCACGAGTACTCCGCCGCGCACGCCGAGGCGATCACCGGCGCCCGCCGCTTCGCCCGCCACTACGTGCACGCCGGCCTCATCGGCCTGGACGGCGAGAAGATGTCGAAGTCCCGGGGCAACCTCGTCCTGGTGTCGAAGCTGCGCCGCGCCGGTGTCGATCCCGCCGCGATCCGCCTCGGCCTGCTCGCCGGTCACTACCGCGCCGACCGTATGTGGACCGACGAGGTCCTCACCGCCGCGCAGCATCGCCTCGACCGCTGGCGTGAGGCCGTGTCGCTGACCTCGGGCCCCTCGGCCACCGACACCGTCGCCCGGCTGCGCCGGCACCTGGCCGACGATCTCGACACGCCGAAGGCACTCGACGCGATCGACAACTGGGCAGAACAGGCCATCGCCTACGGCGGCGCCGACACCGAAGCCCCCGCCCTGATCCGCGCCGCCGTCGACGCGCTCCTGGGCGTCAGTCTCTGACACGATCGCAGGTCAGCGCGGCGACGGCCCTTCCTGATGCCGCGGTGACCTGCGCCGACCTGTGACACGCCGCCGGTAGAGTCGCCGGGAAGTGAAGCGCGGGGCGCTGTCGCGTCGTGTGCACGACCGGCGACAGGAGCGGCGATGCCCGACCCGCAGGATCAACCGGCCTCCGCCACCACCGTCCTGCACGTGGGTGGGCAACTGCGCGCCAGCTCCCACGGGAGACTGACCAACGGGCTGCGCCACCGGCCCGGCGTCCTCGCTGTCGACCCCAATCCGGTCGCCCAAACCGCCACTGTCACCTACGACCCCACCCGAACATCCGTCGCCGACCTGCGCACCTGGGTCCGCGACTGTGGCTATCACTGCGCGGGGCGCTCGGTCCCGACCCACGTCTGCGACCCGGCGAGCGAGCCGACCACGCATACACGACCCGCCCCGCACGGTGCCGAATCCGCTACGGCACCCGAGCAGTCCGCCGATTCTGTGGTCGGCCATGCGCCGCCTGCGATGCCCTCGCACGGCGAGTCCCCGAGTCATCGCGTGCCGAGTCGGGATCAGCCCCACGCCGCGCACGGCGGTGGGCACGAGCACGGCGGGCACGCGTCGATGTCGATGGACGACATGGCTCGCGACATGCGCAACCGATTCCTCGTCGCGCTGGTCTTCTCCACCCTGGTGATGCTCTGGTCGCCGATGGCCACCCACATGCTCGGCCTGCACCTGCCCGTCCCGTTCGGGATGCGCGCCGACATCTGGATGCTCGTCCTGAGCGTGCCGGTGATCTTCTACTCCTCGAGGATCTTCTTCACCGGGGCGTGGGCGGCGTTGAAGGCCCACACCCTCGACATGATGGTGCTGGTCTCGGTGGGTATCGGGACGGGATGGCTGTATTCGCTGTATGTGACGTTCACCGGCGGCGGTGAGGTGTTCTACGAGGCCGCCACGATGCTGGCGACATTCGTGCTGCTGGGCCACTGGTTCGAGATGCGGGCGCGCAGCGGCGCCGGCGACGCGGTGACGAGTCTGCTGGATCTGTCGCCGCCGAAAGCCGTTGTGCTGCGCGACGGTCAGGAAGTGCGGGTGCCGACCGCCGACGTGCGGGTGGGTGAGGTGCTGCTGGTGCGGCCCGGCGCGAAGATCGCCGTCGACGGCACCGTGCTGGACGGGTCGAGCGAGGTCGACGAGTCGATGGTGACCGGTGAGAGCATGCCGGTGCCCAAGCAGCCGGGTTCGGCGGTGATCGGCGCGACCATCAACACCACCGGCAGCCTGCGGGTGCAGGCCACCAAGGTCGGGTCCGACACCGCTCTGGCTCAGATCGTCGAATTGGTGCAGCAGGCACAGAATTCGAAGGCCCCGGGTCAGCGGCTGGCCGATCGGGCCGCGTTCTGGCTCACCCTGGTCGCGCTGCTGGGCAGCCTGACCACCCTGGCGGTGTGGTTGCTCGTCGGTGCTTCGCTGAGCACAGCACTGTTGTTCGCGATCACCGTGGTGGTGGTGACCTGTCCGGACGCGCTCGGGTTGGCGACACCCACGGCGATCATGGTCGGCACCGGTCTCGGCGCCGAACGTGGCGTGCTGTTCAAGAACGCGACAGCGCTGGAGGACGCGGCGCGCATCGACGTGGTGGTGATGGACAAGACCGGCACCCTCACCACGGGCGCACCTGAAGTCACCGACGTGATCACCGCCCCCGGCGTGGACACCGACCGGGTGCTGGCACTGGCCGCGGCGGTGGAACTCGAATCCGAGCATCCCCTCGCCGAGGCCATCGTCGACTACGCGAAAGCCCATGGTGTGGACACCCTTTCGGCCACCGGGTTCCAGAATGTGGCCGGCCGCGGCGCGACGGCCACGGTCGACGGGCAGCACGTGATCGTGGGCAACCGCGGACTGCTCGACGCCGACCACATCGAGCTGGGCGAGTTGGCGAAACACCGTGACGAACTGGCGGCCTCGGGCCACACCGCAGTCCTGGTCGCCGTCGACGGTCACGCGCACGCGGTGATCGCGCTGGCCGACGCCGCACGCCCGACCTCCGCCGACGCCGTGGGGGCACTGCACGACCTCGGTGTCGGCGTGGTCATGCTCACCGGTGACAACGCAGGCACCGCCGAACGCATCGCCCGCGACCTCGGCATCGACACCGTGATCGCCGATGTCCTACCGAAGGACAAGGCCGACCGGATCGCCGATCTGCAACGCACCGGTAAGAAGGTCGCGATGGTCGGCGACGGGGTGAACGACGCGCCCGCCCTGGCCCGCGCCGACCTCGGTATCGCCATCGGCGCAGGCACCGACGTGGCCATCCAAACCGCCGACGTGGTGCTCATGCGCTCGGACCCGTACGCGGTGTCGACGGCCCTGCGTATCGGTCGCGGCACGGTCCACAAGGAACGCCAGAACCTGGGTTGGGCAGTCGGTTACAACGGCATCGCCCTGCCCGTCGCGGCCGGTGTCTTCGCCCCGTGGGGTCTGACCATGCGCCCGGAGATCGCCGCGATGGCGATGTCGGGGTCGAGCCTGATCGTCGCTCTCAACGCGTTGCACCTCAAACGTCTGTCGCTACCCTCCGCGCCCCAGCACAAGTGAGGGCCGCTCGTAGTCCAACGTGGGCCCGCGACCTCGCGGACGGGCACCACCGCGCCGGTTGCCCGCAGTGTGCTGCGCTTATACTGTGGGCCACAGCGCAGCTGACCTGCCGTCGATCGGAGAGCGTCACATGGGGTGCTATCAGCGCATCGTCGTGGGAACCAACGGCTCGGAGGCCGCGCAGACGGCGGTAGCGGTGGCGGGGGAGTTCGCGATGCGCCTCGGCGTCGCGGTCACCGCGGTGAGTGTGTGGAAGGACGCGGGGCGCAAGTCGGCCACCGACGCCGAATGGGCCGAAGCCAACACTCGGGCGGCCGCCGAAGCCCTGCTCGAAGCCGGCGTGACCGAGGTCGCCCGCACCGAACTCGACGGCACGGCAGGCGCGTTGCTGCTCGAGATCGCCGAACGTGAACCCGCCACGTTGCTCGTGATCGGTGGCGGCAGCCTGGGCAGTTCCAAGGCGCGACTGCTCGGCTCGACCGCCAATCACGTCTCCCACCACAGTCAGACCGACGTCGTGTTCACCAACAAGGTCCCCAAACGCTGGACCACCATCGGGCTCACCACCGACGGATCGGCGAGTTCGCTGACCGCGGTCCGTCGCGGCTACGAGCTCGCTCTGGCGCTGGGTGCGCGCCCGTTCCTGGTGGCTTCGGCCAAGACCGATGACGATGGTGCCGACATCCTGATCGACGTCGAAGGTCAGATCGCGGTCGAGGACCCGGAACTGTTCGGACGCGACATCCTCACCGGGGTCCCCCCGGCGGAGGCAATCTGCAACTCGGCCTGGAAATACGATCTGGTCGTGATCGGCAACCGTGGAATGAGCGGTCCCGCACGTCTTCTGGGCTCGGTGGCCAACAAGGTAACCCACGACATCGACACCAACTTGCTGCTGGTCAACACCACGCACTGAGTCATCGGCCCTCGCGTGCAGGAGGTGTCGGCCACCCACTGGTGACACCACGCGTGGTGATTGCCGTTCGAACGGGAGCGCCGAGTCCGGTCTGATCAGGTGTTTGCTCCGGTTTAGCGGGTAACCGCGGAACTTGCCCGGACCGGGGAGTTCGGTCGCCTATGATGACCGTACGCGCGATGTTCGCCACACAACGGAGTGGACGCCGGATGAATGCTGGGATCGAGGCGGCGGGTTTCTTCGGCCTGCTGGACTGGGAGAAGACGACCGGTCTGAGCAAGTTCTGGGTCGACATGATCACCATCCCGATTTTCAGTGCCATGGCCGGTCTGATCACCAACTGGACCGGGGTGATCATGCTGTTCGCGCCGGTGCGGTTCACCGGCTTCTACGTGCCGGGCCTGAAAACGATCTTCCCGCTGTTGCCGCGCAAGGTGCAGATCCTGCCGACCTTCGCCCCCGGTGGCATCCTCGGCTTCCAAGGCTTCATTCCGGCCCGCTCGGAGAAGATGGCGAGCCTGATGGTCGACAACGCGGTCGCCAAGATCGGCACCGCCAAGGACTTCTTCGACCAGATGGATCCGCGCAAGATCTCCGCGCAGGTCGCGCTGGTGGCGATGCCGAACGTGCGCTCGATGGTCGACTCGATCATGGTCGCCGAGCATCCGCGCCTGTGGGCCGACATGCCGCCGCGCGCACGCGAAGCCGTCTACACCCGGGTCGAGGCCGAGCTGCCCGCGATCACCGATCGTGCGTTCGACTTCATCGGCGAGAACATCGACCAGCTCCTCGATGTGAAGCTGATGGTCGTGGGCTACCTGCGGCGCAGGCCCGAACTGCTCAAGGACGTGATCTACGGGCTCGGCGCACCGGAATTGCGGTTCATGATCCGCAGTGGGGTGCTGGGATTCCCGTTCGGGGTGATCGTGGCGCTGTGGTTGTCGTTGCTGCACTACAGCACCCCCCACGGTGACACCCCCGCGGTGATCTCGCTGCCCGGCTGGCTCTACGAGATCCTGCATTTCCTGCCCGCGTGGGCGTGGGTGCTCGCCGGTGGCGCGACGGTGGGTGTGCTGGTCAACATCATCGCGATCAAGGTGGTGTTCGAGCCCGCCGTGCCGCAGCCGCGCTACCGATATCCGTGGGGGGTCGCGAAATTCGCGAAACGGCAGTACCAGGCGGCGGCGGATCTGGGGCATGCGATCGGGTATCAGATCGTCACCCTCGATGTCGTCACCGAACAATTGCTCGACGGGCCCAGTGGCGACAAAACGCGTGCGGTCATCGCGCACTTCCTCGAGGCTGAGATCGACCGGATTCTGGGCCCGCTGCGGTCGGTGACCCGGCTCGCGATCGGACCCCGCCATTTCGACGCCATCCAGGCCACCGCGGGCGCGAGCCTGGCGACCGAGATGAAGCCGTGGTTGGTCGAGGACGTCGAATTCTCTCAGACCACCGCGGCCAGCGTCGACCGGCTCGCCACCGAGAAACTGCGTGAACTGCCGCCCGAGGAGTTCGTCGAAATGCTCTACACCGCCATCGAACAGGACGCCTGGCTGCTGTATCTGCACGGTGGCGTGCTCGGTGCCTTCATCGGCGCGCTGCACCTGCTGATCTTCGGAGTGTGAGCAATGGAGCCCAACCCTGATCGCGAACCCAGGATCCCGACCGATCTGCTCGGTTTGGCGCGGATCGCGGGATTGTCGTTGCGCCACATCGTCGGCACGGTGGCCAAGGGTGCTGTGCACACCGCCACCGATCTGGTCGACGACCTCCGTTCCGGCGAACCGATCTCGCAGATCGTCGACGAACGCGTGGAGCTGTTTCGGCGGGCGGCGTTGAGCGCGCTCGGTCTGACCAGCACCGCCACCGGCGTCTACGGCCCGGTCGAAACCAAGGTCGACGCCGAGGATCTCAAGGCGATGGGCGATGCGATGATCACCGAGGGCTGGGACTCCGCGCAGCAACCGCGTGAGCTGCACCCCTCGTTCGTGCCGATCCTGCACGACCTGACACCCGACGAAGCCCGGATCCTGCGCTTCCTGGCTGTCGCCGGGCCGCAACCCGCGATCGACATCCGCACCAAGGCGCCGTTCGGGATCGGCTCGCAACGGCTGGCCGACGGCATCAACATGATCGCCGCCATGGCCGGGTGCGCGCTGCCCGACCGCGACCACCACTACCTGGGCAACCTCAGCCGCCTCGGACTGGTCCGCTTCTCCACCGAACCGGTCGCCGACTTTCGCCGCTACGCGTTCCTGGAAGCGCAACCACCGGCGCAGGCGGCCTACAAGTCGGTGAAGATGCGGGCCATCAGCTCCTACCGCAGCATCTACCTGACGGTGTTCGGAAAGCAGTTCTGCGACTCGTGTTTCGTGCTGGGCGACTATACCGGGGGCGGTTGGGCAGGCGATGACCGTGGCGACATCTACCTGGGCAAGGGCCCCCGGCTGCCCTGATCGGTTCAGTCCCGGTTGCGCAGCGCGTCGAGGACTTCGGCGAACATCACGGATTTGATCGCTGTCATCGTGGTCTGGTCTTTGCCGCCCAGCGGTGCCACCAAAGCCAGTGCGGTATCGAGGACTTCGCTTTCCGCGGCGGTGGCGTCGACCAGGTCCAGTGCCAGCGCGTCGGGGCCGCCGAAGCGACGGGCAGTGGTCATGCTGGCCACGGCGGTCTTGGGGGTCGTCTTGGCCTGGATGAGCGCGGCCATGCCGTTGGTGAACGGGATGCGGATGTCGGCCTCGGGGAAACAGAAGTAACCACGGTCGGCGCGCATCACCCGATAGTCGTGCGCCATCGCCACCATCGCACCCGCACCGAAGGCGTGTCCGCCGATCGCGGCGACCGTCGGCATGGGCAGGGTGAGGACCCGGGCGAACAGGGTGTGCACCGCCGCGACGTATTCGGCGGCCCGGTCGCCGTTGGCCGAGAGCCAGTCCAGGTCGAGACCGTTGGAGTAGATCTTGCCGGTCGCGGTGGTCACCAGCGCGGACGCGCCCTCGGCGACGACCGCGTCGAGGTGGGTGTTCATCTCGTCGAGGAAGTCGGGGGAGAAGCGGTTCTCGCCGTCACCGAGGTCGAGTACGGCGATCGAATCGTGGTGGCGCAGTGTGGGCATGGGGCTGTTTCCTTTTCAGTGGGGACCGAGGTCGAGGACGGCACGCACGGCAGCACGCAGCTGAGCGCGGGCCAGGGGGTCGGTGAGCCGGTCGCGGCGCAGCAGCAGCGCGGTGGGCAGGTCTACCAGGCAGGTGGTGACGGTGGCGACGCCGCGCCGGTCGGCGCGACCCCACAGGGCGCGCGCGAGCCGGTTGAGCGCGGCGACGAGCGCCTTCTCGGTGTCGGCGATCTCCTGTGCCAGTGCGGGCGCGATGTCGCCGGCGAGCAGTTCGGCGCGGTCGACGATCAGCAGCAGGCGCGCGGAGTCGGGATGGTTTTCGGCCAGTCGCGCCGGTGCCTCGGCGGCGTCGAGGACCGCGTCGATGCGGGTCTCGGTGTCGGGCGCGGTGACGGCGCGGTCGATATCGGCCGACTGGAGGGCGAGGAATCGGTGCGCGGCGCGTAACCATGTGCGCGCCAGGACAACCTGGCGGGACTGAAATGTGTGATAGAGCGCGCCATTGGATACTC
Organism: Nocardia sp. NPDC055165; assembly: GCF_053606985.1. NCBI lineage: Bacteria > Bacillati > Actinomycetota > Actinomycetes > Mycobacteriales > Nocardiaceae > Nocardia > Nocardia sp. NPDC055165. The sequence goes on along the minus strand of NZ_JBSGSS010000008.1, from coordinate 142,326 downwards.
CGGTAGCGGCGGCGACCGCGCGCACTGTGACAGCGGCGGGTCCGGCGCCTGCTGCCAGCTTTTCGGCGGCGTCCAGCACGGTCTCCGGGTCGTGGGTGCGCGGTCTCGGCATGAACAAAAGTTTACAGAGCGTGCGCTCTGCTATTCCATTCGGATGCGCTTTTGGGCCGTTGTGCACGTATTTCGTTCCGCCACTTGGCATTTCGTCGTCCCTACGGTCCACCCGGGCACAGCGTAGACAACGTTACGTACGCGCGAGGGCTCGATACGATGGGGTACTGTTCGGATTCTTCGGCCCTGCCCGCACGAACAGAACGGCATCGCGATGTCCCGAGTGGTCACCAAGGAGCAGTACTTCGACACCGCGGTGGCGGTGCTCGCAGAGTTCGGCTTCAAAGGTCTCAACATCGGGGTGCTGTGCCGTCGCCTCGGCGTCACCAGCGGCTCGTTCTATCACCACTTCGGCTCCTGGCAGGGCTTCGTCGACACTCTGCTCGAACACTGGGAGAACCGTCAGATGGTCGAGCTACGCGCGCTCGACGTCGGCCACGGTGACGCCGACGCCGACGTGCGGGCGATGTCGGTGCTCGCCAGCGGACTCGAACACGGCGCCGAAGCCGCGCTGCGCGCCTGGGCGGCCAACGACGAATCGGTACACGTCACCGTCAAGCGGGTCGACGAGTCGCGGCGGCGCACCGTGCACCGTGTCATCGACGGCGTCGTCGACGACACGGCCACCGCCACCGTCGTCACCGAATTCGGCATGGCGATGATCATCGGCTACCAACAGCTCGCTGCCGCGGGCGAATCCACCGAACTCGACCACCTGCTCGCCGAATACGCGCGACTGATCTACTCCCACCGCGGCTGACGACCACGTCGGTGCGACGACTGCGTCAGGGTCTCGTGCCGCGCTGATTCGCGACCCCTGGCCGGACGGACACTTCCGTGAGCTAGCCGAGCAATTGGTCCACGTAGCACCATCGCCAGGCTTCCCCGGGCTCCACACTGCGCATCACCGGATGCGCCGAGTCCCGGAAATGGGCGCTCGCGTGGTCACCGATCGAGGACTCACAGCAGCCGATGTTCCCGCAGGCGGTGCACATTCGCAGATGCACCCAGCGCAGACCCTCGTCCAGACACGTCTGACACACCAGCTCACCAGCGGGCGGCTCCGCCAGTGCCGGCGCCTCCTCCAGATGGGCGCACCCCACCGCACCGGCGGCGGTGGACAGCGGTTCGGCGCGGCGCTCGTCGTCGCTCTCGTCGAAACGGTCGATCATCGATTCCTCGAGGTCGAGCCGGGCCAGCACATGTTGGAGGACTTCGTAATCCACCGCCCCCGCGTCGCGAACCGTCAGCACCGCATCGCGTTCGGCGGCCAGCATCGCCAGTCGTAACCGCCGGTACTCCGCGGTCGGTGTCACCAGTTCGGCCTCCGGGCGGCCCAACCGCTCCCAGGCGGCGTTGGAGCGCCAGATCAGTCGCTGTCGCAGCGATTCGATCACCGGTTCGGGGGTGTCCGGTCCGATCCTGCGGTCGAGTTCGGCCAGACCGGCGGTCGAAGCCTGTTGCAGCAGATCGGCTTTGGCGAGTGCGTCTTCCTCGCGACTGGGTCCGCGCAACCGCAGCAACCGCACCAGCCACGGCAGCGAACTGCCCTGCACCAGCAGCGTGCCGCCGACCACCACCAAGGCGAGCAGTTCCAGCACCGGCAACTGCGGTGTCGAGTCGGGCAGCAACAACACCGCCGCCAAGGTCACCACCCCGCGCATGCCCGCCCACGACACCACCGCCGCATGACTCAACGGTTCGGTCGCGCGCCCGAACAACCTGGCCACCAGCACGGGCGTGAACACCCACACCGGGCGCGCCAGCATCACCGCGGCCAGCACACCCACCGCCGCGACGACGAGCGTGGCGTGATCCAACCCGCTGTGCCAGGCGGCCTCGACGATCCAGCGCACCTGCAACCCGATGATCAAGAACACCGCGCTCTCCAGAATGAACTGGATGGTGCGCCAATTGGTGGTCTCGGCGACCCGCGAGGCCGCGCCCTGCCACCGTTGCGCGCCGTGGCCCAGGATCATCCCGCACGTCACGACCGCGATCACGCCCGAGGCGTGGAAGTGCTCGGCGGGCAGATACGCCACGAACGGGGCCAGCAGCGACACCGAGGTATCGAGCACCGGGTCGGTGATCCGCCGGCGCAACATCACCAATGCCGCCGCCACCACGGCCCCGATGACACCGCCGCCGACGGCCGCGAGCAGGAAATCGCCGCCGATCTGCCATGCGGTCACCGCACCGGCCATCGCCGCGATCGCCGAACGCAACGCCACCAGTGCGGTGGCGTCGTTGAACAGCGACTCGTCCTCGAGCACCGTCACGATGCTGCGCGGCATCCCTGTGCGTCGGGCCACCGCGGTCGCTGCCACCGCGTCCGGGGGAGCGACCACCGCACCCAACGCGACCGCCGCCGCGAACGGCACCGGCAGCAACCACCACACCACCAGCGCCACCGCGAACGTGCTGAACAGCACCAACCCCACCGACAGCGACGCGATGGTGCGCAGGTTGTCCTTGAAATCGACCAGCGAGGTGCGCAACGCGGCGGTGTAGAGCAGCGGCGGCAGCAACCCCAGCAGCACCACCTCCGGCTCGAGGTGTACCTGCGGCACCATCGGCAGATACGACGCGGCCACCCCGGCCAACGTCAGCACCAGAGGTTCCGACACCCCGAATCGCCGCGCCAGCGCCGCCAGCGCGGTCGCCGAGCCGATGAGGACAACCAGACCGATCGCGACATCCACTCGCGCATTCTCCCACCCACGGACCCATCAGTCCGTCGACGCCACCCAACGACAGCCGCGTCGGCACCGACCATCACGAAAACGGTTGCGGCCGACATCGGTCGGTCGCGCTGGCCCCTAGCCCGTGTCCGCGTCCATCGCGAGGTGGTCGACCGAGCCCCACACACGCAACGCCAGTCGTGGGCCCTCACGCCGCCACTGTGACACCGACGCGTTGGGCACCGGCTCGAGCGAATCCGGTACCGGCGCACCGAGTCCGTCGAGGATGTAGCGCAACGACACCACCACCGCATCGTGCGTCACCACCAGCACCTGCTCGCCCGCGGCCACCACGTCGAGCTCGTCGAGGAAACTGCGCACCCGCAATGCCACATCGGCCAGCGACTCCCCGCCCGGCGGGCGATAGACCCAGTTGCCGACCAGTTCACGACGCAGCCCCTCCTCGGGCGCGCGTCGCCGGATCGCCCGGTACGGATGTAGTTCGAACACCCCCATCTCCCGATCACGCAACCGTTCGTCGACCAGGGTGCGGATCGGGTGCAGGTGCCGGTTGCGGGAGGCGGCGGCCTCGGCCATCACCGCCCAGGTGACTCTGGTGCGCAGGTAGGGCGAGCAGACCACCAGGGTGGGTCGCTGCGTGCCCGCCAGCCCGGCCAGCCAGTCGCCCAGACAGCGCGCCTGCCACTGCCCGTGGGTGGTCAGTTCCACCGCGGAATCGGTGCCCCGCATCGGCCGCTGCTCGGTCGCCGGGTCGGAGAACCACACATTGGCCTCACTCTGTGCGTGGCGCACCGCCCACAATCCACCCAGCGCGCGTGGCACCACCAATCCTTCGGGCACCTGCACCCACCCCCTCCGCTGCTCGAACTCCATCGATACCCCTCGTGCTCGTCCCGTCGTGCCCGGACGCGCCAGGGAATAGCGGCCTCGTTGCCGGCGTTACATTCCCCGAATTCGAACGCCTGTCCGGAACTGTCCGGCGGACCACCGCCGCACCCCTCGATGCGCCGCAGGAGGCCCGCTTGTCCACCAGAGTAGAGATCTGGACCGACATCAATTGCCCGTTCTGCTACCTGGGCAAAGCCCGCTTCGAAGAAGCGCTGGCCGGCTTCGCGCACCGGGACGACGTCGAGGTGGTGCACCGGTCCTTCGAGCTCGATCCGACCTTGCCCGCCGGTTCCACGCGTCCGGTCATCCCGGCGATCGCCGAGAAATACGGCATCACCGTCGACCAGGCCGCCGCCAACGAACGCGGCATCGGCGCCCAGGCCGCGGCGATGGGTCTGCCCTACCGAACCGCGGGCCGCGACTCGGGCAACAGCTTCGACATGCACCGGCTCCTGCACTACGCCCTCGACCAGGACAAGCAGGAAGCCCTGCTCGACGCCCTCTACGCAGGCAATTTCGCCGAACCCGAGCCCGTCTTCGGCGATACCGAACGCCTCGTGGCCTTGGCTGTGCGCGCGGGTCTGGACGAGAACTCGGTGCGCGCGGTGTTGGCCGACCCCGACGCCTACGCCGACGCGGTCCGCCGCGACGAAGCCGAGGCCGCCGCGCTCGGTGCCACCGGTGTCCCGTTCTTCGTCTTCGACGGCAAGTACGCGGTCTCCGGCGCCCAACCTCCCGAAACGTTCACCCGGGCACTGAACACCGCCTGGAACGATCGACCTGCTCCCCAGCTCATCGCCGACGGCGACAGCTGCGGCCCCGACGGCTGCGCGGTCCCCACGACCGAGGTCGCGGCGGCCGACTGACCACCGCGGGCTTCGCTTCGGCGAGTCAGGCCAGGTCGATGACGACCTTGATATCGGACCCGCCTGGGTCGAACGCCTCGAGCGCCCTTTCCAGCGGCAGCCGCCGGGTGATGAGGCGTTCGAGCCACGACTCGTCCGCTTTGGCCAGCGCTTCGGCGCCCTGTTCGTAGTGGTGGCGGTTCGCGTTCACCGAACCGAACACCACCGCGTTGTCGAGCACGATGTTGCGGTTCAATCCGCCGACATCGACATCGGTATCGACACCGGGGGTCGACACCCCGGTCAGGCAGACGATCACGCCCGGGTTGTCGATCTCCATCGCCTGCAACGCCACCGCGGGCGCACCGGTCGCCTCGATCACGATGTCGGGGCTGATCTCTTTCGCGGCGGCGGCCGCCGTCCCCGTGTGGAACGTGCCGCCCAGCGCCTCGACCAGCTCTTCTTTCGTCCCGCCGCTGGTCCGGTCGAGGACGTGCACGTCCAGGCCGCGTTGCTGCCCGAGCAGCGCCGCCAGCAGACCGATCGGCCCGGCGCCGGTGACCAGGACGGTGCGCGGATCGAACCAGGCGCGGTTGTTGATCTTCTCGATCTGATCCCATGCCTTGGCGACCACGGTCGTCGGTTCCAGCAGTACCCCGACCTTCTCCAGTGCCGGATCGAGTCGCACCGCGAAGTCCTCGCGCACCACCCAGGACGTCGACCCGTACCCGTCGATCTCCTTGATCCCGCGCTCGACGTACATCCCGTTGCGGCACATGTCCCATTGGCCGCGCGCGCACGCCCCGCACGGCACCGGATCCGGCCTGCGCACGATCCCGACAACGAGGTCGCCAGGGGCGAATGCGCTGCCCGCGGGCGCGGTCTTCACCCGCCCCAGAGATTCGTGCCCGAGCACCATCTGCGACTTGCCCGGTGGCAGCCAGCCGTAGTTGCCCTGCGCGATATCGCGGTCGGTGCCGCAGATACCCAGCGAGATCCCGTCGACGAGCAGTTCGCCGGGACCGACGACCGGGTCGGGCACATCCTCCACCCGCAACGATTGCTTCTGCATGGGAACCACTGTCAACGCACGCATTTCGGCATCCCTTCCGCCCGGACGGGCCAACGGTCGACGTCTGCACGAACCACATCCACGACACCCGGGGGAGCAACCCCATCGCGAACACGCCGCGAACACGGACTACCTGCGCCAACGGTACGCGAACAACCCACCGACCGGTCGATACGAGACCATTCGCGAACAATCGGCATCACCGATGGCCGAACGTCACACTCCGCCATCATCGCGGCATCGGGAACCCTGAGTCGCCGATCCTGTCCGCCGTCTCGGCTACGGTGGACAGCGCTCGCACCGATCGACCCGTGGCCAGCTGGAGGCGTCTTGCGCATCATCGTCCGGATCATGCTCGTGCTCGCCGCGCTCGTGTGCGCGCTGGCACCGGCCTCGGCCGCACCGTCGGTCGATGACGCTTCCGCGCGCAAGATCGACGAACTCCTCACCGTGCGCGCCGAATCGGGCGGTCTGGGCCGTGGCGAACTCCTCGAACGGCTCTCCGCGCGGCTGCTCGGCACCCCGTACGGCGCGAACATGCTGATCGGTTCGGCCACCGAGCCCGAACAGCTCGTCGCGGATCTGCGCCGCGTCGACTGCTTCACCTACCTCGACTACATCGATGCCGCCTCCCGCTCCAGCACCCGCGACGAGTTCCTCACCAACCTGATCAGCACTCGCTACATCGATGGTCGCGTCGAATTCGCCCAGCGCAAGCACTTCTTCACCGACTGGGCCACCCGCGAACGGCTCGCCGCCACCGACATCACCGCGAGCCTGAGCCCCGCCGCGGTGACCACCACCAAGCATCTCAACGCGAAAGCTGACGGCAGCACCTACCTGCCGGGCGTTGCCGTGGTCGACCGTGCCGTCACCCATATTCCCGCGGCCGCCGTCGACGGGGCAGTCCAGGCCGCCCTTCGCACCGGCGACTTCCTCGGCGCTTACACCCCCGACGCCGGGCTCGACGTGACCCACGTCGGCATCATCGTCGCGACCCCCACCGGCCCGGTCTTCCGCAACGCCTCCTCGCTCGCGGCGAACAACCAGGTCGTCGATACCCCCTTGACCGAGTATCTCCAGACCGTCCCGGGCGTCGTCGTCCTTCGCCCGCTCTGACCGCCAGAGGAATCGCCATGACCACGCTGCCCGACCGCCCGAACACCGCGCTGCTCGTCGTCGACGTGCAGAACGGCGTCGTCGACGAAGCACCCCGCCGCGACGAGGTCGTCGCGAACATCAACGCCCTTGTCGACCGTGCCCGCACCGCCGATGTCCCGATCATCTGGATCCAGCACTCCTCCGAGGATTTGGTCGAACACAGCGATCCCTGGCACTACGTCCCCGAACTCACCCGCACCGACACCGAACCACTGGTTCACAAGCACTACGGGGACTCCTTCGAAGACACCGAGCTCGAGGGACTGCTCGCGGCGGTCGGCGCCGGCCACCTGGTGGTCACGGGCGCGGAATCCGACGCCTGCGTCCGTTCGACCATCCACAGCGCGTTCGTGCGCGGATACGATGTCACCCTGGTCGCCGATGCCCACACCACCGGCGACAAGACCCGGTGGGGCGCACCGAAACCCGAAGACGTCATCGCCCACACGAACCTGTACTGGCAATTCCAGCAAGCACCCGGTCGCACCGCGGCCGTGCGCCCGACCGACGAGCTTGACTTCAGGTCGACCTGAACAACCACGGTGGTCTCATGACCACATTCGGATACGCACAGAGCCTCGGCTACGACCGGCGCGCCACCCGGCTCCTCACCGGCCTGTACCGGCGGATCGCCACCGACATCGACGCCAACACCACCGATTCGGCCACGGTCCTCGACCTCGGCACCGGCCCGGGAAAGCTGTTGTCCCACGTGGCGACTCGTCGCCCCGACCTGCGCCTGCACGGCATCGACCTGTCCCCGCACATGATCGAGATCGCCCGGCGCACCCTCGCTGGGCAGCCGATCGACCTGGCCGTCGCCGACGTCGCCGAGCTGCCCCACCCGCACGCGAGCATCGACTTCGCCGTGTCGAGCCTGAGCATGCACGAATGGCCGGACCTGCCCGCCGCCGTCACCGAACTGCGTCGAGTACTCCGCCCCGGCGGCGGCGCCGCGATCTTCGACTTCCGCTTCACCCGAACCCGCGAGATCCGGCGCGCACTCAGCACCGCATTCGGCTCGGTCGACACCGAAACAGTCCGTCTGCCTTGGCATCCCGTCGCCGTGATCACCTGCTACCGCGTCACCGCATAGGCTCGGCGGATGGCCGGGGAACACACCACGACCGGTGCGGTGGCAGCCCAGTTCGGGCTCGCGACCCACGTGCTGCGCCACTGGGAAGACCGCGGACTGCTCACTCCAGCCCGTGACTCGGTCGGACGCCGCCACTACCGCGGCACCGACATCGACACGATCGCGATGATCGTCCTGGGCAAGAAGGCAGGCTTGTCCCTCGACGATCTCGCCATCCTGTTCATCCGTTCCCCCGATCGGCGCACCCGCCGAGAAGTACTCGAAGCCCATCGCGACCGCCTCGCCGACCAGATCGCCCGCACGCGCGCCGCCCTCGACGCCGTCACCCACGTCCTGGACTGCGACGCCGAGGACTTCCGCACCTGCCCTCACTTCCGCGCCGAACTCGCCGGGGTCCTCGACACCCACACCGACCCGCCGGTGTCGGCAACACCGTCCGACGTGGGACGATCGGCCATGTGACCGGCCCACCCGCGAAACCACAGCACTTGAGCGACCTCGCGCTGCTGCGTCGTGTGCGCGACCGCATCGACCGTGAGTACGCCCAGCCGCTCGACGTCGAAGCGCTCGCCCGCGGCGTCCACATGTCGGCCGGGCACCTCAGCCGGCAATTCCGCCTCGCCTACGGGGAATCGCCGTACTCCTACCTGATGACCCGCCGCATCGAACGGGCCATGGCACTGCTGCGCCGCGGCGACATGAGCGTCACCGAGGTGTGTTTCGCGGTCGGCTCGTCCTCGCTGGGTACCTTCAGCACCCGCTTCACCGAACTCGTCGGGGTGCCGCCCAGCACCTACAAACAGCGTCAGGACGAACAGACCGCGGGCATGCCGTCGTGCGTGGTCAAGAAGGTGACCAGACCGATCAGGAATCGAGAAGCTTCCGCTCCGGCCGACAATTAGCGTGGTCGGCATGAACCTCACCATCCACTCGAGCTACCTGCCGCAGGACGACCCCGACGCCGCGCTCGCCTTCTACCGCGACACACTCGGCTTCGAGGTGCGCAACGATGTGGGCTACAACGGGCTGCGCTGGATCACCGTGGGCCCCACCGGCCAGCCCGACACCTCCATCGTGCTGCACCCACCGGCCGCCGACCCCGGCCTCACCGACGACGAACGCCGTGTCATCAGCGAAATGATGGCCAAAGGCACCTACGCCGGCGTCAACCTCGCCACCGACGATCTCGACGGCCTGTTCGAGAAGCTGCAGGCCGGAGACATCGAGATCGTCCAGGAACCCACCGATCAGCCTTACGGCGTGCGCGACTGCGCCTTCCGCGATCCCGCCGGAAATATGGTCCGCATCCAGCAGACCAAGTAAGCCATCGCGCCGGTAGATTCGATGTCCGGCGATGTCGACTGATCAAGGGAGACCCATGAGCACGGCCAAGAAGACCGGCACCACCATAGAGCCGGCCGACAGCCACGATGTGATCCGCGTGCACGGCGCGCGGGTCAACAATCTGCGCGATGTGAGCATCGAGATCCCCAAGCGCAGGCTGACGGTCTTCACGGGCGTGTCCGGATCCGGTAAGAGCTCCCTGGTCTTCGGCACCATCGCCGCCGAATCACAGCGCCTGATCAACGAGACCTACAGCGCGTTCGTGCAGGGCTTCATGCCCAGCCAGGCCCGCCCCGACGTCGACGTCCTGGAGGGTCTGACCACCGCCATCCTGGTCGACCAGTCCCGGCTGGGCGCCGACCCGCGTTCCACAGTCGGCACCGTCACCGACGCCAACGCGATGCTGCGGATCCTGTTCAGCCGCCTCGGCGACCCGCACATCGGGTCGTCGCAGGCGTTCTCGTTCAATGTCGCCTCGATCAGCGGCGCCGGTGCCGTCGAGGTCGAGAAGAACGGTGTCACCGTCAAGGAACGCCGCAGCTTCGCCATCACCGGCGGTATGTGTCCCACCTGTGAGGGCAAAGGCCAGATCAACGACATCGACCTCACCGAGCTCTACGACGAGAACCTCTCCCTCGACGAGGGCCCGTTCAAGATCCCCGGCTACAGCATGGACGGCTGGATGGGCCGCATCTTCAAGGGTTCGGGCTTCTTCGACCCGGCGAAGCCGATCAAGAAGTACACCAAGAAACAGCTCGCCGACCTGCTGTACAAGGAACCGACCAAGATCAAGGTCGAGGGCATCAACCTCACCTACGAAGGACTCATCCCCAAACTGCGCAAGTCGATGCTGTCCAAGGACATCGATTCGCTGCAACCGCATGTGCGCGCCTTCGTCGAACGTGCCGTCACCTTCGGCACCTGCCCCGACTGTGCGGGCACCCGGCTCTCCGCCGCGGCCCGCTCGTCCAAGATCGACGGCATCAGCATCGCCGACGCCTGCGCCATGCAGATCACCGATCTCGCCGAATGGGTCAAGCAGGTCGACGACCCGTCGGTGGCGCCGCTGCTGGAGTCGCTGCGACAGACCCTGGACTCGTTCGTCGAGATCGGCCTGGGCTACCTGTCGCTGTCGCGTCCTTCGGGCACCCTGTCGGGCGGTGAAGCCCAGCGCGTCAAGATGATTCGCCACCTCGGCTCCTCGCTCACCGACGTCACCTATGTCTTCGACGAGCCCACCGCGGGCCTGCACCCGCACGACATCCAGCGGATGAACGACCTGCTGCTGCGCCTGCGCGACAAGGGAAACACGGTGCTCGTCGTCGAGCACAAGCCCGAAACGATCGTCATCGCCGACCACATCGTCGACCTCGGCCCCGCCGCCGGGTCCAAGGGTGGCACCATCTGCTTCGAGGGCACCGTCGACGGGCTGCGCGCCAGCGACACCGTCACCGGCCGCCACTTCGACGACCGCGCCTCGGTCAAGGACTCGGTGCGAAAGTCGACCGGCGCCTTGCAGATTCGTGGCGCCACCGCCAACAACCTCGACAAAGTCGACGTCGACATCCCCCTCGGCATTCTGGTGGCGATCACCGGCGTCGCGGGCTCGGGCAAGAGCTCGCTCGTGCACGGCTCGATCCCGATCGACGAAGGCGTCATCTCCGTCGACCAAGCCCCGATCAAGGGCTCACGCCGCAGCAACCCCGCCACCTACACCGGTCTGCTCGACCACATTCGCAAAGCGTTCGCCAAGGCCACCGGCGCCAAACCCGCCATGTTCAGCGCCAATTCCGAGGGCGCCTGCCCGAACTGCAACGGTGCGGGCGTGGTCTACACCGACCTGGCGATGATGGCCGGCGTGTCGACGATGTGTGAGGTGTGTGAGGGCAAGCGCTTCATGGCCGAAGTCCTCGAATACACCTTCGCGGGTAAGAACATCAGCGAAGTGCTCTCGATGCCCGTCGACGAAGCCCGCGCGTTCTTCGGCGACGGCGAGGCACGCACCCCCGCCGCCCACAAGATCCTCACCCACCTCACCGAAGTGGGCCTGGGCTACCTCACCATCGGCCAGCCACTGACCACCCTGTCCGGCGGCGAACGCCAGCGCCTCAAGCTCGCCACCCACATGTCCGACAAAGGTGGGGTCTACATCCTCGACGAACCGACCACCGGCCTGCACCTGGCCGACGTCGAACAACTCCTCGGCCTGCTCGACCGCCTCGTCGAATCCGGCAAGTCCGTCATCGTCGTCGAACACCACCAGGCAGTGATGGCCCACGCCGACTGGATCATCGACCTCGGGCCCGGCGCGGGACACGACGGCGGCCACATCGTCTTCGAAGGCACCCCCGCCGACCTCGTCGAAGCCCGCTCCACCCTCACCGGCGAACACCTGGCCACCTACGTCGGCGCCTGACTTCGTGCGGCCGGGCTCACTCCGAGCCCGGCCGCACCTATTCTGGACCGATGCTCGAGATCTCCACCGATCCCGCCGCAGTCGATCTCGACTGGCTCCACCACCGCCTGTCGACCGATGCCTACTGGGCCCTCGGCCGCAGCCGCGAACGCGTCCGCCGCGTCGTCGAGAATTCTCTGCCCTACAGCGTGTTCCACGACGGTTCCCAGATCGCCTTCGCCCGCCTGGTCACCGACCGCACCACTTTCGCCTGGCTTTCCGACGTCTACGTAGACCGTCGACAGCGCGGAAAAGGCGTCGGCAAACTCCTCCTTGACCGGATCATGGCCGACGCCGACGACTGGGGGCTACGCCGTATGGCCCTGGCTACCGGCGATGCCCACGACATGTACCGCCCCTACGGCTTCACTGCTCACCCCGAACCGGACCAGTGGATGGAAAAGACCTGGCCGGCCGATCCCGCTTGAATCACGACCGGCCCTCTTTTTCGCCGTGCACGGAAACCGCAACCGTGTTAGTTTCAGTTTCGAAGGTCAACGGCACCGGGAGGATGCATGAGCGTCAGCAGCAGAAGCGCGGTCGCCATTCACGCATTGACGAAATTGGCGCAAGGCGGGGAGAGTTCGTTGACGTCTGTGGAGATCGCGGAGAGCTTGGCGAGCAATCCCGTGCTGGTTCGACGCATCCTCGGCAACCTGCGTGACGCCGACCTGGTGCGGTCCACGGAGGGTCGCGGCGGGGGCTGGACGCTCGCCCGCCCTGCTCGCGAGATCACCCTCTTCGACGCCTACCGCGCCGTCGAAGGTTCGCCGGTGCTGTCTCGACATGCCCACCCGCCCAGCGCCGAGTGCGAGGTCGGTCGTCATATGCAGGCGATTGTCGACGAGCAGTTCCGCAACGCCGAGCAGGCCATGGAGGAGCAGTTGGGTCGGACGACCATCGCACACCTGCTCCAGAAGGTATTCGACATCGAGCGAGCGGCGCGTATGCGCTGATCGCAGGACGGCGGGAGACCGCCGTTCTTTTTTTACCCGAACTGTAACCATAATGGTTGCGGTAAAGCTGGGAGAGGGAACCCATGACATCCACGAGACTCGAAACCGACCACGCTGGTTCAGGCCTGGCATTGCTGGCGGTGCTCATGCCCGCGATGCTGGCGACGGTCATCGCCAGCGACATGGTCAATCTGCTGCTACCGGCGATAGGCACCGAGTTCGACGCCTCGGAAGCCGAATTGGCATGGGTCGTCACCGGATTCCTGCTGATGTTCTCCGTCGGCATTCCCTTCTACGGACGCCTGTCGGACCGAGTGAGCCTGCGGACCCTGTTCGTGGTCTGCCTGACAACCTATGCCGCGGGCAGCCTGGTCAGCGCGCTCGCCCCGAGTCTGCTCGCGCTGGTGGCCGGGCGCATCGTGATGGGCATCGGCGCAGCCGGGATCCCGGTGCTCACGATCCTGGGCGTGACCCGGTTGCTGCCGGCGGAAAAACGCGGGATGGGCATCGGGGTGATCTCCGCCGCGGCAGGAATCGGCACCGCGGCCGGACCTGCCCTCGGTGGGGGCATCGGACAGCTGCTCGGCTGGCACGCACCGTTCTGGCTGATGGTCGCCATCGCGCTCGTACTGCTGCCGTTGATCTGGCGAGTCCTGCCCGCCGACTCACCGACCACCGCCGAGCGGTTCGACCTCACCGGCGGCATCCTGCTCGGTGCAGGCGCCGGACTGCTGCTGTTCGGAATCACCCAGGCTCAGGTCGCCGGATTCACGGCGCCCTCGGCGTGGGGATGCCTCGTCGTCGGCATGGCCACACTCGTGGTGTTCGTCGGTCGCAATCGGCGCATCGACCGGCCGTTCGTCCCACCCGCACTGTTCGACAACCAGGTCTTCCGGATCGCTGTGATCGTCGTGTCGCTGGCAATGAGCATCAACCTCGGCGCCTTGGTGTTCGTGCCGATCGTGCTCGTCGACGTCGACGGCCTCGATCCGGGCACCGGCGCGCTGGTCATGATCCCGGTCGGCCTCGCCGTCGCGATGCTCTCACCGCTGAGTGGACGCCTGGCCGATCGCATCGGTGCCCGCACCCCTACGCTGGCCGGTCTGGCTGTGATGGGACTGTCCGCGGTATTCCTGTCCGCTGTGGCCGGAGGCGGTTCGCTGGTCCTCACCGCGATCGGGATCACCGCACTGTGCGCCGGCTTCATCTTCGTGATGACGCCGATCATCAGCGCCGCGGCAGGCGCTCTGGCTCCCGCACAGGCCGGCATCGGGCTCGGGATCCTCCAGGGCGCCCAATTCCTCGGCGCCAGCGCGGGTCCGGCGCTCTTCGGCGCCTTGGTCAGCGCACGACGACAAGCCGGTACCGACGCCCTCAACCCCCTGAACGACACGGGATCCGGGGCGGCATTCTCGGATGCCTTCCTCGCGATGGCCTTCGTCGCCGTCACCGCACTGATCATCGCCCTGTGGATGCGCCCCACTCCCGCATCGAACGAACTGCCATGAAGACCCTGCTTGGAAGTCCTTACTGGCAAGCCGCTGGACCCCACCTCGAGGCCTTGGCCGAATCGAGCGACGGCCGATCGCGACATCACCACAGAATCTCGGTCAGACGGTCGGTCGCTCCGATCAACCAACCGGGATCGCCGTGCCGACGCCCCCAGAGTGCGGCCTTGATCGCCCGGACCTGCGCCCATCGACGGGCACGATCACGGTCGATACCCGCTGCTTCGCAAAACAAGTCCAGTCCGCGACGAATACCGGCGGCCGGATCAGGGGCGAACAGCAGCGGCGCGAACCGGTAGCTGCGAAGGACAGTGATCGTGTCGTAGGCGGGGTCGCCGACATACCCCTTGGGGTCGATCGCGAGCCAGGGCTCCCGTTTTCCCACCAGCACATTCGCATCATGAAGGTCGCCGTGGACGAGGGTCTCGGGCTGACCCGGACCGAGGTCACGCAAGGTCTCGGCCGCGGCATCCAGAACGCGGCGGGGGAGTGGATCGCCAAGTTCGGCGGCCGTCGTGCGGAGCTCGTCCGTCCAGTCGGCGACCAGGTCGCTCAGGCGCGGCAGCCCGGCGGGGGCGTCGATCGCCAAGCGGTGGGACAGTTGCCCGAGTATGCCGACTGCCTCGTCGAAGTCGGTGATGTGGGCCAGAGTTCCGTGTCCTGTGCGCTCGAGCAGCATCGCGAACCGTTCGTCATCACGGTCGAACAATTGCACCGCACCCCGTCCGTTCCAGGTGGCGAACGCGTCCGGCTCGAACACGTTGCCCGGGTGTGGAAAGGAGATCTTGACAACCGCGGGCGGCAGATCCGGGCACAGCACCGGAATGACGATCCCGACGTGGCCGTGCATGACCGGCCCGTCAGGAGTGCACGACCACCGTTGCAGTAATTCATCCGCCAGCCGGGGTAGTGTCGCGATCCATGCCCGCCCGGGTTCACCTTCCCGACTGATTGTTTCGCGGGTGAAGACCTCTGGAATCTCGATCATGAGACGACCCTAGGCGTCTATCTCGAGCCGCGGACACCGCCGATGTGACGTATCTCGCCGCCCTCGAGTCTGGTCTCCGCGATGACGACCGGCATAGCCTGAGACACCGCGCAGGAGCGAAATCGACTGCACTAGAAGGATATTCGGTGCAAACCGGACATTCTCGGTTCGGTAGTCGGCCAGCTGGTTTCGACACGCGCACACTGCCGTCCCGGGACGTCTACATCCGGGCCGACGGCAGAATCATGGCAAGGAGCTACACCGGTGCCGGTTCGTCACAATGACCTCAGCCCCGTCATCACCCGCCGCGGCGCACTCGCCGCACTGGCACTGCTCGCTGCTGCCGGCTGCGGCGGTTCGGTCGCGGCCACCACGGGCAAGCCGCACTGGGACTACGACGCCGAGGGCCCCGAGCACTGGGCCGACCTCGACCGCGGCTACTCGGCCTGCCGAGTCGGCCACGCCCAATCGCCGATCGACCTGGACAGCCCCACCGAACTACACCCGTCCGATCACATCGAGATCGACTACCGCCCCATCCCGTCGGTGAACCTGCTGAACAACGGGCACACCGTGCAGGTGAGCGCCCCAGCGGACTCCGGCAACCGCATCGTCGTCGACGCAACGCCGTTCACCCTGACCCAATTCCACTTCCATCTCCCCAGCGAGCACACCGTCGACGGTGCCGAGACCGCCATGGAACTGCATTTCGTCCACACCGCCCGATCGGGCCGGTTGGCCGTTCTCGCCGTCCTCCTGAACGCGCACACCGACCCCACCCCGCTGAGTCGGATCCTCACCGCCGCCCCGAACCGCTCAGGGCTCACCCGCGCTGTCGCCACTGTCGACCCGCGCGAATTCCTCCCAGCCGACCTCGCCCAGTTCCGCTACCAGGGCTCCCTGACCACGCCCCCGTGCACCGAAGGTGTCGAGTGGATCGTGCTGCGCCACCCTGCGCCGGTCGCAGCCCCTGATGTCGACAACTACCGCGCCCTGTTCCCGCACAGCAACCGACCCACTCAACCGCGCAACGGCCGCCCGGTAGTCCTCGCCGGACCCAACTGAGCCCGCTCGGCACAGGCACCTAATCCTGTGGACGGAGGGTGAGAATCTGTTCGGCAACCCCGACCGGACCGCGAATGTCGTGCAGGACGGTACTGGTGAGTCCTTGTCCGGTGTGGCCGAAGGTGACGGTCGTGTCGAGACCGGTCCATTCGCCTTCGGGTTGCCGATAGAGATGGACGGTCAGGTCCAGGTTGGGAAACATCCACTTGGTGGGCTCCTGTCGCACCGCGATGCCGTTCGCGGTGTCGACGAGCGCGAGGTAGGAAGCCAGGGGATCAGCTGGTTCCGCGGACACCAAGTCCATCGGCGAGTGCACCCACGCGGTGGTCCGCCCGGGTTGAGGAATGCCGACCGGGCGGGTATCGAGCGAAGCGATGTAGCCGCCGGGCCACACCGAGGTCAGCGGCCAGGACGCCAATGATTCGGGGGTGGGAAGCCGCTCGGGCTCCCCACCAGCGACGCCCGCACTGTCCTGCGCGCTCAGAAACCACGCGCGGGCCGAGACGACGCTGCGCCCGGCGATGGTGACGGTCGCCTCGACCAGTTCGATCGTGCGACCCGGGCGGATGGTCCGAACGTCGATGTCGAACTCCCCGAACGCGATCCTGCCCAGGATGTCGAAACTGATCCGGCTCATGGCCAACGCTGGGCGCTGTTCGTGGGCGCGTGTTCGCTGGATCTCGTGCACGATCAGCCCGCCGAGCGGGCTGAAGTGCTGCTCGGCGGTGTCCCACGCTCCACCCGCGTGGGCAGTCGGCGCGAAGCGGTGAGCACCGACCCGGTGGAAGTAGGACGTGGGCGCGATCGTATCTCTCACATTTATCAACCTACGGGTCGAATTTTCATCCTGCAAGTCGTCTGATCGTCCTAATAGTCGGCTGCCGGTGGCAGATAGAATCATGCGATGACCGCGACCACGGACGAGAGCGTCGCGCCCGCAGGGCGTGCGGAGAGACGACGCGATCGACGCAAGGCGGAAATGATCGACGCCGCATTGCAGATCCTGTCCAGCGTCGGCTATCAGGGAATGCGATTCGAGGACGTCGCCGAACGCTCCGACATCGCGAAAGCAACTCTCTACTACTACTTTCCGAGCAAAGACGCCTTGGTCTCGGCAGCATTGGAAAAGCTGACCGCTGACGTGCTGACCCATCTCGGCGAGGCGCTGGAGACCGCGGCCGAGCTCTCCTCGGCCGAACAGCTGCGCTCGCTCATCGCCGAGCAGTTGCGCGTTCTGACGGTGCTCTACCCGGAAGTGGGCAAACTCTTTTCCTTCCCCGCGCCGTGGCCCGACGAGCACGGTGAATCCATCAAGACCATGCGTCGACGCCACGACCGGATCTTCCGTGCGGTCATCGATCGCGGTGTCGCGTCAGGTGAGTTCGATTGTTCGGACCCCTCCGTGGCGCTGCACTGCCTGCACGGGATCCTGAATCATGCTTCGATCTGGCTCCGGCCCGCTGCGGACCCGGAGGGGCGAACGCGTGAGGCCGTTGTCGACGAATCCATGCGGCTGTTCCTGCGCGCCTGAAGCCTTGTCGGCCATCGCCTTCCGCACGTCAGGATGCGGTTCGCGGCATCGTCAGTCGGCGGCGCGGGGGAGCAGGCCCAGGGTGAGGTGGCGGACCAGGTCGTCGAGTAGCTGTTCGGAGTCGTAGTCGGCGGTGTAGCCGGAGCCGACGAAGGTGGCCAAGCCCTGGAGGGCGGCCAGGGCGGTGACGCCGAGCCGTTTCGGGTCACCTGCCACGATCTCGCCGGCGGCCTGACCATCGGCGATGAGGGTGATCGGCACCGCGAACGCCCGGTCGGCGGCCTGCTGAATATCGGCGGAGGTGGAGTTGTTTCGGCGCGCGAACATCAGCGGCAAGAGCTCGAGGTTGTCGACGGCGAATCGCAGGTAGGCGTAGGCGACGGTTTGCAGGCGTGCCGTGATGGGTCCTTCGATCACGGCTTGTTCGAAGCAGGCGCCGAGGCGTTCGAGCCCGGTGACGGCCAGTGCGTCGAGCAGTGCCTGCTTGTCGCGGAAATGACGACTCGGGGCCGCATGGCTGACGCCGGTGTCGCGGGCCAGTTGACGCAGCGACAGCCCGTCCACGCCGGCCTCGCGCAGTGTCGCCTCCGCGCGCGTCAGCAGCGCGGCGCGGAGGTCTCCGTGGTGGTACGGGGTGTGCAGGGACATGGTACGAGCAGGATATCTGACGGCCACCCAATGTTTGCGTTGACTACTTTGTTGTCGCTGACTACATTGACGATTGCCATGACTGACAACACCGCGCCCACCCGCACACAGCGCAGCATGCCGATCCGCGAATGGCTGGCCCCGATCACCCTGGTCACCATCCTGGCGGCGCTCCTGGGCACCATGTACCTCGGCTACACCGCCGACCCCGAAAAGCACCTGCACGACTTCCCGATCGCCCTGGTCAACCAGGACGTCGGCGACACCGTCGGTGGCAAACCGGCCAACATCGGCGCACAGATCACCTCCGCGCTGAGCGAGAACATCCCCGCCGACAAGATCGACCTGCGCCCACTCGGCATCAACGAAGCCCAGCAACAGCTGCAGAACGGCGAGGTCTACGGCGCCATCGTCATCCCCGGCGACTTCACCAAACGCGTCGCCATCCTCGGCGCCGCCTCGATCGTCCCGGGCCAGGTCGAGCAGCCCATCATCTCCGTGCTCACCAACCCGCGGGCAGGCACCCTCGCCGCACAGATCATGAACACCGTCGCCGACCAGGCCATGACACAGGTCAACAGCACCGTCGGCACCCAACTCGCCGAACAGGTCCGCACCGCGGCCGGGGCCACACCACTCAGCGGCGCCGCACAGCTACAGCTCGCCGAGCCGATCGACGTCGTCGTCACCGCCTACCACCCGCTCCCCGAAGGCACCGGCCAGGGCTTGGCGGCCTTCTTCTACACCCTGGTCCTGCTGATCGTCGGATTCAGCGGCGCGATGATGATCAATTCACTCGTCGACGCCTCACTCGGCTATGTCCCCGCCGAATACGGCCCATGGCACAAGGCCACCACCCCGGCCCCGATCAGCCGGTGGCGCACGCTGCTCATCAAATGGGGGATCGCCGCGATCAGCGCCCCGCTGGCCTCCGGCGTGTTCCTCGGCGTCGGCACCCTGCTGAACATGGCGATCGAGCGACCACTGATGCTGTTCCTCTATGGCACACTGGCCATCGCCGCCATCGCGGTCACCGCCCTGTCGGTGATGGCCGCCTTCGGCACGGCAGGCCTGATGATCAACCTCATCGTGTTCGTGGTGCTCGGAATCCCGTCATCGTCGGGCACCATCCCGCTCGAGGCGACACCGCGCTGGATCGCCGACATGGCCACGTTCGAACCCATGCACCAGATCTACCTGGCCGTACGCGCCATCCTGTTCTTCGACGGACACCTCGAAGCAGGCATGGCACAGGGTCTCTGGATGACCTGCGCGGGACTGGCGATCGGCCTGATCGTCGGCGCGGTCGCCACCAACACCTACGACCTGCGCGGCATGCTGCGACTCGGCATCGAGCACGCGCCCGCGCAGTAACTGATCAATCCATGTGGAAGGGCCCTGTGATGCACGAGTTCGAAGCCCCGGCTTCCTACACGATTCCCGAGCACGCGAACAATTCCGACAGTGTGTTCCTGCACGCCGAGCACTCGCCCCACACGGTGTTGTTCAACGTCTCCAACGGCAGCGGCGGACTCTCCGATGTCACCGCGGCCGAGTTCGCCCGAACGGTCACCGACGTGGCGAAGGGCCTCATCTCCTCGGGCATCGAACCCGGTGACCGGGTAGCGATCATGGCCCCCACCCGCTACGAGTGGGTCGTGCTCGACCACGCGATCTGGGCCACCGGCGGCTGCACCGTGGCCATCTACGACAGCTCCGCCGCCGAGCAGGCCAAGTGGATCCTGCAGGACTCCGCGACGAAACTGCTCATCGTCGACAGCGGCCAACACCGCCGAATCATCGAGGAGATCGACGACCGCGCCCTGCCCGAACTGCGAGAAATCCTGCAGATCGACACAGGTGCCGTCGCGGAATTGACCACGCGCGGTGCCGACCTCGACGACGCGGCCGTACACACCCGCCGAGCCGAGGTCGGCGCGAGCTCCCCGGCCACCCTGATCTACACCTCGGGCACCACCGGACGACCCAAAGGCGTGATCCTCACCCACGGAAACCTCTACGCCGAGTCGAAATCCGACCGAATCGCGCTGGGGGAGTTCGTCACCGAGCGCAACAAGACACTGATGTTCCTGCCGCTCGCCCACGTCTTCGCGCGCGCGGTGACGCTGGCCGCGCTCGACGCCAAGGTGGTCGTCGCGTTCAGCTCCGACTGGTCCACACTCGTCGACCAGTTCGGCAGCTTCCGGCCGCATTTCATCCTGGCGGTGCCGCGAGTGTTCGAAAAGGTCTTCAACGGTGCCAAGCAGAAGGCACACGCCGGCGGCAAGGGAAAGATCTTCGACCTGGCCACCGAGACCGCCATCGCCTGGAGTGAATCCCAGGACACCGGCGGCCCCGGAATCGTCCTCGGACTGCGCCACGCCCTGTTCGACAAACTCGTCTACCGCAAGCTGCGCCTGGCGCTCGGCGGACGATGCGAGGCGGCGGTATCCGGTGGTGGACCGCTCGGCGCGCGGCTCGGTCACTTCTTCCGCGGCGTCGGGATCCCCGTGTACGAGGGCTACGGACTCACCGAGACCACTGCGGCGATCACCGTGAACACCCCGGCCGATACCCGGGTCGGCACCGTCGGACGCCCGACCGAAGGCCACGCCGTCAAGATCGCCGACGACGGCGAACTGCTGCTACGCGGCCCTGTCGTGTTCCACGAATACTGGGGAAACCCACAGGCCACCGACGACGCCTTCGCCGACGGCTGGTTCCAGACCGGCGATCTCGGCAGCATCGACCGCGACGGCTACCTCACCATCACCGGCCGCAAGAAGGAAATCATCGTCACCGCGGGCGGAAAGAACGTCTCCCCGGGCCTGATGGAAGACTCGCTGCGCGCCCACCCGCTGATCAGCCAGGCGATGGTGGTCGGTGACGGCCGTCCGTTCGTCGGTGCCCTGATCACCCTCGACCCCGAAGCACTCCCGGCCTGGAAGCAAAGCCACAACCTGCCCGCCGACACCACGAACGAGGCTCTGATCGACAACCCGGATCTCGTCGCGGAGATCGATGCGGCCCTCGCCGACACCAACAAGAAGGTGTCCCATGCCGAGGCGATCAAGAAGGTCCGCATCCTGCCCGTCGACTGGACCGAGGCCACCGGCGAACTGACACCGAAGATGTCGCTCAAGCGAGCAGAGGTCATGAAGAAGTACGCCACCGAGGTGGACAAGATCTACGAACCCGCCGCCAGTAGTCACTGACACCCATTCCGGCACTTCCGGCTGTTACGTCTAACTAAATACCACGCACAGTACCGAACCAACCCCGTCGAGTTCGTATTCTCACCTGGACCGCGCCCGGCGCGGGCACCGGAACAGGGGTTGAACACAGCAGATGGCTATATCTGACGTCGAGGCGTACACGCATCTCTCGCCGACCGACATCGAAGAGTTCGGGCAACGCCTGGACGCGTTGCGCAGACAGATCGAATCCAGCCTGGGTGAACGCGACGCGAAATACATCAAGACCGTCATCCGCGTTCAGCGAGCATGCGAGATAGCCGCCCGGCTCGTGCTGATCGACTCGGGTCGGAAAAGCAGTTGGTGGTGGGGGACAGGCCTGCTCACCTTGTCGAAGGTGCTCGAGAACATGGAGATCGGGCACAACGTCATGCACGGCCAGTGGGACTGGATGAACGACCCGGAAATCCACTCCACCACCTGGGAATGGGACCATTCCATGCCCGCCGCCCATTGGAAGGAAGCGCACAACTACCGCCACCACGTCTTCACCAATGTGCTCGGGCTGGACCCCGACGAAGGGTACGGGCTGCTCCGCATCACCCGTGACCGGCGCTGGCGTCTGTACCACCTGGGCAACTTCGTCTACCTCGTCCCGGTGTCACTGCTGTACGAGCTGGGTATGTGCGTGTACCACCTGGAGATCCCGCGCGTGCTGGCGGGCAAGAAGGACAAGAAGAAGTTCCGGCAGGCGCGCGACGAAATCGCCCAGAAGGCAGGTAAGCAGCTGCTCAAGGACTATGTGATCTTCCCGGCGGTAACCGGTCGGAACTGGAAATCGACGATCCGCGCGAACGTCACCGCCAACCTCACCAAGAATGTGTGGGAGCAGATCATCACCTTCTGCGGACATTTCCCCGACGGCGCGGAGAAATTCACCAAGCGCGATATCGAGGGTGAGACCCGCGGCGAATGGTATCTGCGCCAATACCTGGGCAGCGCGAATATCGACGTCGGTCCCCTGATGCGCATCCTTTCCGGCACGCTCAGTCATCAAATCGAACACCACCTGTTCCCGGACCTGCCGAGCAACCGGCTGCCCGAAATTCAGCGTGAAGTGCGCAAGCTCGCGGCCGAATATCGCCTGCCGTACACCACCGGCAGCCTGGTCCGTCAGTACGCGCTGACCCTGCGCACCATCGCCAAACTGTCGTTGCCCGATAAGTACCTCACCGCCGACGCCGACAACGCACCGGAAACCAGCTCCGAAAAGGCCACCGAATCGCGCCGGCTCACCGCCGTTTTGGTCTGATCCTCTATGGCACACCGCATCACGCGATAAAAGCTATGCGGTGTGCCGTCCAGGCACCTTTAGATAGTTTCGTCACTGTGACGAATTGAAGCCGGGGAAGTGAGAGGGGGAGTGCCGGAGCCTTGGGTGGCCGGTTCGGCTTATCGAGGATACGGGCCCAGATTCGCCGATGAGCACATTCGCCGGGAACGGTCATGAATCGACCAGGCCGAGAATTATCCGGATTCGCCAGCTTTCCTTCGGATGTCCCAGGATGTGGCCAATCGAGCTCGCGAGTACTGAAGTGCGCACACCGACGCGGCAATCCAGGGAAGCGACAGCGAGTGCCTGTCAGTACGCGATGCAACTATGCATGCACGGCAAACATTCGCAAAAACCCCTTCCGACAGGCCGCCTTCAAACGCCGATAATGCACATTATGTCAAGTAGTCACTACCCTGGCGGCCAGCACAGCTGCGAGACCTTCCCGCAGGTCCTTGACGAAGTACTCGGGAACCTCCAGCGACGGGAAATGTCCCCCGCTGTCGGGCGATCCCCATCGGACGATCTGCCGGTACCGCTCTTGCGCCCAGACCCGCGGGCACTTGTCGACGTCACGTGGATACATGGTGATTGCCGATGGAACGTCGACACGAAGTTCGGGGTCGAGCGAGTTGTGGCTTTCGTAGTAGATACGAGCGGCCGATGCGCCGGTCCG
Source organism: Nocardia sp. NPDC055165 (assembly GCF_053606985.1). Lineage (NCBI taxonomy): Bacteria > Bacillati > Actinomycetota > Actinomycetes > Mycobacteriales > Nocardiaceae > Nocardia > Nocardia sp. NPDC055165. The sequence goes on along the minus strand of NZ_JBSGSS010000008.1, from coordinate 118,753 downwards.
CGTGAGCCAGTACAGCGTGACGTTGTCGAGAACCCGGTCAATGGAAATCGTCTCGAACGGGCTGTCTTCGGTGTCTGTCCACTCGGCGAACTTGTCGAGGATCCAGGCCAGGAGTCCGACCGGTGAGTCGACGAGCGAGTAGCCGATGGTCTGCGGTCGCGTCGCCTGCTGCTTCGCGTATGCCGCGCGGTGCCGCCAGAAATCGCGAGTCTCCTCGGTCCAGGTGCGCTCGGCGGCTGTCAGCCCGTCCGTCGTCAACCCGGGCGGTGCCTCGGCGAACGTCGAGTGGATGCCGAGAACATGCGCCGGGAATCTGCCACCGAGAACCGTGGTGATATTGCCTCCCCAGTCGCCGCCGTGAGCCAGGAACCTGTTGTAGCCGAGCCTTGTCATCAGCTCCACCCAGGCGGCCGCGATCTTCTCGGTCCCCCAGCCTGTGGTGGCCGGTTTGTCGCTGTAACCGAACCCGGGCAGCGAGGGAACGACAACGTGGAACGCCGGCGCGTCCGCGTCCTGCGGATCCGCCAACTCGTCTACTACATCGGTGAACTCGGCGATACTGCCCGGCCAGCCGTGCGTCATGATCAGCGCGGTGGCATCGGCGCGCGTGGATCGGCGGTGCAGGAAGTGGATTTCCAGACCGTCGATGGCTGTGCGGAACTGGCCGATCCGGTTGAGGCGCTCTTCGAACGACCGCCAGTTGTATTCGGTGCGCCAGTAGTGCACGACCTCGACGAGGTCGGCGAGCGGGACCCCCTGCTCCCATCGGCGCGGGTCGGGCGCGGCGCGATAGACAGTCTCGGGCTCCGGTAGTCGTGCCGCGGCCAGTCGTGCGCGCAGATCGTCGAGGTCGGTGTCGGGTGCGTGGGCTTCGAATGCTTGGACGTCGCTGATCGGATTGGGCACGAGACCTCCTGCGATTGGTGAACCGTCTTAGACGGTTCTAACATGACGATATGTCAGCGCGCAACCAGCTAAGGTGGTTCCATGCATGCTGAGTTCCCCGACTTCCGCCTCGGCACTGTGCTGGCGACCAGCTTCACGGCGACGCTGACAGAGCGCTCCGGCGACGCTGTAGAGCGCATCCCGACGCCGCAGCGGCTCGTCGACTGGCTGACGGTGAGCGGCCTGGCCGTGAATTCCTGCACCACCGCCCAGCTCGCACTCGCACGGGAATTGAGGGAGGCGATTCACCTCGCCGCGACCGCGACCGCGATGCACGACACTCCCCCGGCCTCTGCAGTCCGAGTCATCAACGACCGCAGCATTCAGGGCCGCGCGTCAGCGGTCCTGACGCCCGAGGGCAATCGGCACTGGCGACTCAACTCGGATTCCCGCGTCGACGACGCGCTGGGTGTCATCGCCGCCGACGCGATCAGCATCCTCGCCGGCGAGCGCGACGGAAAATTGGCCTTGTGCGCATCGCCGACCTGTCGAGCCGCCTTCTTCGACACCAGCCAGAGCCGCACCCGCAAATGGTGCGACATGAACACGTGCGGGAATCGTCAGAAGAAGGCGCGCTTCAATGATCGGAAAGCAGGATTACCCGTAGCGAGCAGGTAATCAGCAGCCGGTCTCCCGGTGGATGGACACTCCCCCGTCCGGCGTGCGCGAGAACTCCTTAGCGTGCGCAGCACAGCGGATGGGAGTTGTCATGAGCACACACACTTCGGTAGCGCCTGTCGATGCGGGCGATGTCGGGCAGGTCGACTACGAAACCGATGTTCTGATCGTGGGATACGGGTGCGCAGGTGCGGCAGCGGCGCTCGAGTCGTTTGCCGCGGGCGCCGATGTCATCGTGCTGGAGAAGCTGAGTGGTGGCGGCGGGTCGTCCGCGCTGTCGGGCGGCGAGATGTATCTGGGCGGCGGCACCGAGATCCAGCGGGCCTGCGGGTTCGACGACACCGCGCAGGATATGGAAGCGTTCCTGCTGGCCGCGCTGGGACCGGACGCCGACCGGGAGAAGGTCGGCCTCTACAGCCGGGAGAGCGCACGGCACTTCCAGTGGCTCGTCGACCACGGCGTCCCGTTCAAACCCTCGTTGTGGGACTCCCCCACGTGGGTGCCGCCCACTGATGACGGTCTCATGTGGATGGGCGAAAAGGCTTGGCCCTTTGCTGATCTCGCGAAGCCGTCGCCGCGTGGGCACCGGGTCACCTCCGACGGTTTCGGTGGCAAGGTGCTGATGCAGAAGCTGTTCGAGGCCGTCGCCGCGACCGCGGTGGCAGTGCACACCGACACCAACGCGATCCGGCTCGTCACCGAAGCCGGACGCGTGGTCGGTGTCGTGGCGAAGCAGTACGGCCGGTACTACACCTACCGTGCTCGACGTGGCGTCGTCTTGACCACGGGCGGGTTCGCCGACAATGCCGCGATGGTGGCTCAGCACGCACCGCAACTGGTCGGGCTCGGTGTCAACAGTGACGGCGGTGACGACGGGCGCGGCATCGTGATGGCACAGGCTGTGGGCGCCGCGGTGCGCCACATGTCCGCCGCACAGGTGGGGATCTCGCTGATTCCGGGGATGATGGTGCGCGGCATGATCGTCGACGACATCGGCAGGCGCTTCATCAACGAGGATGTCTATCCCGGGCTCGTCGGCCAGGCCGCCTTGTTCAAGCACGGCCTGAAGGTGTGGGTGATCCTGGACGAGCAGGCCTACGAGGAAGTGCCGGAGAACGAACGGTGGGGCGTACAACCGCATTTCGTGGCCGAGACTCTCGACGACCTCGAACAGCAGATCGGTATGCCGCCCGGCGCGCTGGCGACGACGGTCGCCGAATACAACCGGCACGCGGCTGACGGGCAGGACCCTTACTTCCACAAGGCGGCGCACTGGCTGCGGCCGCTGCGGGCACCGTTCGCCGCGATCGACGTCCAGCGCGGCATCGCCCCGCCCGAGTACGGCGAAGCGGGCCGTGGCGGAGCTGAGGTGTTCACCATCGGTGGTCTGCACACGACGGTCGACGGCCAAGTCCTCGACTTGGACAGCGCACCGATCCCGGGTCTGTACGCCGCGGGCAGGGCCACGTCGGGCCTGCATTCGTGGGGCTACATCAGCGGCACGTCGCTCGGCGACGGCACCTTCTTCGGTCGCCGCGCCGGTGTCGCCGCGGCCGCGCCTCCCGCTGCGTCCTGAACCGAGTCGGCGGCTACCGAAACAGGAGTCTCACCATGGCGATCGTCGAGCCGGGCAGTACCTGGGCGCCGCTCGAGCAGCGCTCGGCCACCACCACAAACGAGCGGCACCGCACGGTGCTCGGAATGGCAGGCGGCAGCAACGTGCTCGAATCCGAGCTGAATCGGCTGGTTGTCGATGATCATTGTGTGGTGAACAAGGGTTTCCTGAAACTGATCTACCCGGGGTCGGAGTGACGGGCGCGCGCCGGGCGGACATCGCGTGCATGCTGCTCGACCGGCTCGGCGACCAGCGGCTCGGCCTGCGCACCCGCGACGCAGAGTGGAGCTGGGATGCGGTGGTCCGGGAGTCGGCTGCCCGTGCGGAGCTTGCCCGCACCCTGCGCCGCGACGGCCCGTTCCATATCGGGGTGCTGTTGGACAATGTGCCCGATTTCGTCTTCTGGCTGGGCGCGGCGGCTTTGGCGGGTGCGACGGTGGCGGGTCTCAATCCGACCCGGGGCGACGCCCAATTGGCTGCCGATATCGGGTATGTCGACTGTCAGTTGATCGTCACCGATGCCGCGGGGATGGCGCGGCATCGGCAGCTGGATCTCGATCTGGCCGAGGATCGGTTCCTGCTGGTCGATGATCCAGGCTATGGCGCCCGGATCGATGCCTGCCGGGTGCCGCCTGCGGCGGTGGGTGGGCCGGACTCGCTGCTGCTGTTGCTGTTCACGTCCGGCACCACCGGTGCGTCGAAGGCGGTGCGGTGCACTCAGCGCCGTCTGTCGGTGGTTGCCTACGCGGCGACGGCCAAGTTCGGGCATGTGCGCGAGGACGTGGACTACTGCTGTATGCCGCTGTTTCACGGCAATGCGATCATGGCGTTGTGGGCGCCTGCGTTGTCGGTCGGTGCGACGGTCTGCCTGACGCCGAAATTCTCTGCGTCGCAGTTCCTTCCGGATGTTCGGTACTTCGGGGCGACCTATTTCACCTATGTCGGCAAGGCGCTGGGGTATCTGCTGGCCACGCCCGAAACCGCAACGGATTCCGACAATTCGCTGGTGCGCGGATTCGGTACCGAGGCGTCGGTGGCCGATCAGGACGAGTTCCGGCGCCGTTTCGACGCGCAGCTGTTCGAGGGGTACGGCTCCAGCGAGGGCCCGAGCCTGGCCGCCCTGGATCCGGCCGCGCCGCCCGCTGCGCTCGGCAGGCCGGCGCATCCCGGTGTGGCGGTGGTGAATCCGGATTCGTTGCGGGAGTGCGCACGGGCCGAGCTCGACGAGTACGGCCGGGTACTCAACCCTGATGAGGCCATCGGGGAGATGATCGACAAGGCCGGTGCGCTCGCGTTCGAGGGCTACTACAAGAACGAGGTCGCCGACGCCGACCGTCTGCGCAACGGCTGGTATTGGACCGGGGATCTGGGCTATATCGACACCGGTGGATTCCTGTACTTCGCCGGTCGCAAGGGCGACTGGATCCGGGTGGACGGCGAGAACACCTCGGCGCTGATGATCGAGCAGGTTCTGCGCCGTCATCCCGCTGTCATCGCCGCCGCCGTGTTCGGGGTGCCCGATCCGCGTTCGGGCGATCAGGTGATGGCCGCCGTCGAGGTCGCCGATCCGGGTGGTTTCGATGTCGACGCGTTCACCGAATTCCTCTGTGCGCAATCCGATCTCGGCGGCAAAGGTCTCCCCCGGCTGCTGCGCGTCTCGGCGAATCTTCCGGTGACGGGGTCGAACAAGGTGCTCAAACGCGAACTGCAAGAGCAGGCGTGGCGCACCGATGAACCGGTGTACCGGTGGGTGGGGCGTGGCCGACCGGTCTACGGGCGCATGACCGAGGCGGACCGGCGGTCGGTGGAGTCGGAGTTCGCCGCGCACGGCAGGCAGCGCATGCTGTGACCAGCTCGCGCCTGCGAGACCTCAGGTGAGTAGCCGGATCAGGCCGCCTGCCAGGTAGGTCACCTGGTCGTCGAAGAAGTGGACCAGGTCGTCGGCGCTGGGGATCGCGCCGCGGCGGTGGTTCCATTCCTCGGCTCGGCTCAGTGCCTGGAGGAAGACCATGAGCGCGGTGGCCCAGCGCTGTTCGAGCCGGATGGGGTCGGTGTCGGGAAAGGTGCGCCGGACCTGGTGCAGCAGCACCGCGCGCAGGTCTTGTTCGGCGGCGTCGAGCGCGGGGTGGTTCTGTGCCGACATCTGGGCGACGATAGCGATCCAGCGCATGCCGCGAGTGCGGTGGCGCGAGAGCAGTTCCCGGTACGGGTCGGTGACGGCGCCGACGAGTTCGTCGACGGTCGGCGCGTGCTCGCGGTCGGCGAGCGCGTCGACGTTGGCGCGGATGCGGTCGCGCACACCGGCTCCGAGGTCCAGCAGCACCGCGGCCAGCAGGTCGTCTTTCGTGCCGAAGTGGTAGTTGACCGAGGCGGGGCCCAGCCCGGCGGCGGCGTTGACCGCGCGGACCGAGACCGCGTCGACGCCGTGTGTGGCGAAGAGTCGCTCTGCGGTCTTCACCAAACGCGTGCGCGTCGCGTTTCCCTGGCGATTGGCGACCGGAGCGGTCGGATTCGTGTCGACTGTGCCGGTCATAGGGTCTGCCAGCGGCAGTGCGCGCGGACGCTCAGGCCGGACTCGTCGAACCAGCCCTGGGCCAGGGCGTAGTCGAGCATGGCGGTGAATCGTTCCCGCCAGGTCAGGTCGGTGCCGAAGTGGTCGCCGAGTTCGTCTTCGAGGCGCTGCGTGCTCAGCCACACGTGGGTGCCGTCGAATTCGCCCCAGCCGAGGAGTACATCGTGGAGGCGCACTGTTTCGGGTGTCGCGTGGACGAGTACCGACAGCGAGTCGAAGTCGGTGGACTGGGCCAGCGTGACCGGTGGCTTCCGCCGCGGATCGATGTCGAGAAACATGGTCGGACTCCTCGCGAATCGGCGCCGGTGACCGCCGGGAAAATTGGATCAACTGATCCAATCATCGACATCTGACACGGCCGGTGTCAACAGTCGGATCGGTTGCTTCTTCGGTGAATCGCAGCATTTCCCGCTGATCGGGAGAAGCACTTCTGGATCAGTTGATCCAAGTCGAAGCTGAGGACGACGCCGTGAGCCCGCTCACCGCACCGTTTCGATGAGGAGACGCACCATGTGGAGCCCCAGTTCGATCAGATTCGGCGCCTTTCTGGCTCCCTATCACCCGCTCGACGCCGACCCAGCCCTGCAGCTGCGTCGCGACATCGACCTGATGGAGCACCTCGACCATCTCGGATTCGATGAGGCGTGGATGGGCGAGCACCATTCCACCGGCGCCGAGATCGTGCCCGCGCCGGACCTTTTCATCGCCGCGTCGGCCGAACGCACCCACCGCATCCGGTTCGGTACCGGGGTGGTGTCGCTGCCCTACCATCACCCGCTGGTCACCGTCGACCGCATCACCCAACTCGACCTGCAGACCCGCGGCCGGGTCATCTTCGGCACGGGGCCGGGCAAGATCCCCCTCGACGCGCACATGATGGGCATCAACCCATCCGATCAGCGCCGTCGCCAGGGCGAAGCACTCGAGGCGATCCTGGGGCTGCTTCGTGGCGATGTCGTCGACATGCAGACCGACTGGTTCACCCTGCGCGATGCACGGGCCCAGCTGCCCACCTACGACCCGGCCGGTATCGAGGTGGCCACCGCGTCCACCATCTCCCCGAACGGATCGGTCCTGGCGGGAACGCACGGATTGTCGTTGCTGTCACTGGCCGCGGGTTCGCCGACCGGTTTCGCGGCGCTGGAACGCAATTGGGGCGTGTACGAGAAAACCTGTGCCGAGCACGGTCATCTCGCCGATCGGGCGAACTGGCGGCTGGTCACCCCGATGTTCTTGGCCGAATCGCGCGCCGATGCCGAGCGCGCGGTCTCGCGGCGCATCGGGTCCATGGCTGCTTACGTCAACCGGCAGACCGGGCAGCGCCCGGACTGGGCGCGGACCTCTCACGGGATCGTCGAGCAGTGGCGCAACGACACGCTCGGTGAGTTCGGGCAGGCCGTCATCGGCACACCGGACGAGGCCATCGCGCAGATCCAGCGGTTGATCGACAAGACCGGCGGATTCGGCACGTTGCTGATCCTGCACGTGGACATGGCCGATTGGGAGGACACCAAACGCAGCTACGACCTGTTCGCCTCCGAGGTCGTCCCACACTTCAAGAATCGCAATGCCGGACGCCGGGCCAGCCTCCAGTTCGCCGAGGATCACCGCGAGTTGCTGATCGGGCAGCTGGTCACCGCGATCACCGAGGCCACCACCGACTACTACGGCGCCGACGCCGTGACGGGAGCGTGAGGATGCGCGCCGTGCGATTCCTCGACGGAGAATTCACCGTCGGCGAGGTACCCGAACTGCCCGAGACCGGTCCCGGCCAGGTTCGCATAGCGGTGGCTGCCTGCGGAATCTGTGGCAGTGACCTGTCGGTGTCCAAGGATGCGTGCCGCTTCGTCGAAGTCGCCGAGGCGGGCGGGTACCCGCTGGCCGCGTTCGACACCGAACGACCGGTGGTGCTCGGGCACGAGTACGCCGGGGTGATCACCGAGCTCGGTGCCGGGGTCACCGATTTCGCGGTGGGCGACCGGGTGGCGGGTATCGGCTTGGCCACCGATGCCGCGACCGGTATCCCGACGATCATCGGCTACTCCAACACCTACCACGGGGCGTTCGGTGAGGCGATCATCGTCGATGCGTGCTGGGTGCGCGCAGTCCCCGACGACCTGCGACTGGACCATGCGACCCTCGCCGAGCCCCTGCACGTGGGTGAGATGCACGTCCAGCAGTCGGGGCTCACCGCCGCGGACTCGGCGCTGGTGATCGGCTGTGGGACCATCGGTTTGGGCGCCGTCGTCGCGGCCAAGGCTCGTGGCGCGAGGATGGTGATCGCCTCCGAGCCCTCGCCTCGGCGCCGGGAACTGGCGACGCTCATGGGCGCCGACATCGTCGTCGATCCGACCGAGCAGAATCCCATCGAGGTGTGGAACGCCCTGGTCGCCGACGCCGGCTCCGTTGTCGGTGCGGCCGCGAACGGAATCCTGATCGCCTACGAATGCAGTGGGCGTGCCGGGATACTGAACGAGCTCACCCATCAGATGCCGTTCAATTCGCGGATCCAGGTGCTCGCCGCCGGATTCACGGCCGAAACCATCACCCCGGTCGTGCCCCAATTCCGGCGCATCGCCGTCAATTTCGGTCACGGGCCCTACCAGGACGCCTATGACATCACGCTGCGGCGGCTGGCGGCCGGGTCGATCGACGCGGAGGCGATCATCACCGCGCGTGGATCTCGGCGGTGTCGCGGACGCGTTCACGACCCTGCGTAGCCCACAGGATCACGTGAAGATCATCGTCCGGCCCGGTCTTTCCGCGGACTGACGCCACCGTACGCGGGCAGACCGGGTCTGCCCGCGTCAGTTCAGATGCCGAAACCGCCGGAGACCGACAGTTGCTGACCGGTGATGTACCCGGCCTGTTCGGAGGCCAGGAACACGCAGGCGGCGCCGATGTCGGCCGCCGTGCCCCATCGCTTCATCGGCACGAAGCGGCGGGCTTCGGCCTCCCAGGCCGCGTCGACCACGCCCGTGGCTTTCAGCTCGAGGAACATGCCTGCCTCGATGACGCCGACCAGCACCGAATTGGCGCGGATATTGTGCCTGCCTTCCTCTTTCGCGATGCCGCGGACCAGCGCCTCGTTGGCGGCCTTGGGCAGCACGGACAGACCATCGAGCCGGGGCCACCACCGGTCACCGGCGGAGCCGAGGTGGATCACCGAGCCGCCGCCGTGTTCGCGCAGATGCGGCAGCACGGCGTGCACGGCGGTGAACATGCCGAGCGCTTCCACCTCGATCGACTGCCGGTAGCGGTCGGGTTCGGTGTCGGCGAGGGTGATCTGGTCGACGACCGGGCCGGCACCCCACACCAGCGTGCGGATCCGTCCGTGCTCGGCGACCACCTCCGCGATCACCCGGTCGACGGCGGCCGGGTCGCGGACATCGACCTGATGGGCGCTGGCCCGCACGCCGAGCGCACGCAATTCGGCCACGGTGGTCTCGGCCACGGATTGTTTGCTGCGGTAGCAGATCGCCACGTCACCGCCCGCCCGTGCGAAGTCCGCGGCGACGGCGCGGCCGAGGCCGCCACTGCCACCGAAGACCAGTGTGACACCGTCGAGAAGAGTCAGTTGCATCATGGGGGAAAGCATGCGGCGCCGTGTCTTTCGCCGCATGCGGGTCTCCCGCCCAGCGGGAGCCACGACTGCCGCCTCAACGGACGCCGAAGAGCGCACCGCCACCGAATGCCGCGCGATGCGAGACCGGTTGTCCGCCATCGATATCGGTGATCCCGTAGTCGACGGCGGCCTCGGCCGTGATCACCGTACTGCCGCTGCGCGCGCCGACCTCGGGATCGGTGGCCAGAGCCAGGACGACCCGGCCGACGAATTCCGGTGTCTCCGCGTCGGCGATCGGGAACCCCTCGATGTCCTCGACACCCAGTGCCAGGACCTGCTCGGTGCGCACGATGCCGGGGCCACAGCGACAGCGTGCTCACGCCGGTGTCGCGCAGTTCTACGGCCATGTCGGCCGCCATCTTGTCCAGGCCGGCCTTCGACATTCCGTACAGCACCGAGTGCAGGTAGCCGCGGGTGCCGAACGAGGAGATGTTGGCGATGACGCCGCTTCCGCGAGGCACCATGAGCCGTGCCGCTTCGACCGAGGCCACGTAGTGTGCCCGCAGGCCGACACCGATCAGGGTGTCCCAGTCGGCGACGGGCCGTCGCCAGAACGGATCACTGAATCCGGCGAAACCGTCGGGATTGGCCCAGACGTTGTTGACCAGCAGGTCGAGCCCGCCCTGCTGGGCGGTGATGCGAGTGAACACCGCGGCGATCTGCGCGTCGTCGCGGTGGTCGCAGCGCACGGCGATGCCGGCGCCACCTCGAGCGCTCACCTCAGCGGCCGCGACTTCCAGGGGGCCGCCGTCACCTTCGGTGCCGCGCCCGGTCAGATACACCGTCCAGCCTGCTGCGCCCAGTGCCAGCGCGATTCCCTTGCCGACGCCACGGCTGGCGCCGGTCACCAGAGCGATCTTCGACATGTCCGCTCCTACTGCGCGATCCGGGTGGCGTCATCGAGGGGGCGGGTGATCGCCCACAACTGGTGGAACGTGCATGTCGCGATCTTCCAGTGCCCGTCCTGCACCCGGTATTCGTCGGCGTACTCACCGGTGGCGACGGTTTCGGTGCACTCGATCAGGTTGACCTGGCGAAAGCGCAGTGTCCACCGGCCGCTGGCCGTGCCGTCCTCGCGCACGGTGATGTCGGGGTGCACGCCGTGGTGCATGTCGAGGATCGCGTTCTTGCCGTCCACCTGCTGCAGCGCGATCGACGCGAAGACCGCGGCCATGCCGTCGGCGTCGGTCGTACCGAGCGTGCCGTAGTCCAGCACCGAGCCGGCCGCGACGAAACAGTCACGGAACCCGGCCGGGTCTTTGGCATCGCAGGCACGGAAATAGCGGTGCTTGAGCGCGGTGATCGACTCGATCGCCGCCAACCGTGCGAGGTGGCGGGCCGGGTCGTCGGACGGCGGTGTTGCAGACATCGAGCTCCTTGGTCGAATCGACAGATCAGACGTGAAGAAGCTCGAGTGGCTGTGAGCGTCCGCTACGTCCCGCGGTCGCCACCGTAGGCCCGGAACGCGGTCACCGCCTGCCTGTCTTCCCGCTCATCGGGAACGCCCGCGGGCCTGTTGTACACGCTCAGGGGCGGTCGACGTCGGCGATGATGACCTCGGGCTTGAAGATGACCTTGTAGTGGTAGCGACTCACCTCGGCGGCCTCGAGCTGTTCGACGAAGTAGCTCACGTTGTCCGAGAGGCCGAGAAAGTGCTTCTTGTATTCGTCATCGCCGGTCTTGCACGTCACCTCGAGCTGGTTGTTCTCGTCCTTGATCGAGCACTTGCCCTCGATGGACAGCAGGTACTTGTCGGTGATCCCGTTGAAGAACACCACGCGTCGGTTGATCTTGAACTGGTCCGATTCCTTGGACAGGTTCTTGGAGACCACGTCGGCGTCGCTCGAGCACCCGGTCACTGCGATGGCACCCGCGAACAGCGCCGCGACAGCGGCGATCAGTTTCTTGTTCATTCCCCCACCTCGTTCGTCCTTCTTCAGACCATCATGAGTGTCTGCGGTCGAGATCGCCACTGTCAGTGCCATTCCCACCCGATTCGGGCGATGGCACGTCGTACGGCGTCGAGCTGATCACCGACCCGATGGTTGCACCCACCCGGCTGTGCATCCCGCACAAACCAGCTGGGCTCAGATTGTCCGAGTCAGGACGTGGGGGTACCAGCGGCAGATGCCCAGGGCGAAGCGTAGTTCGAAGGTGTCGGTGTCGACGGCGATGCCGTAGCGGCCGGTGACCTGTTGGATGCGGTACTGGACGGTGTTGCGGTGGACGTCGAGGACGCGGGCGGTGCGCGAGTAGCTGGCGCCTTCGGCGAGGAACACCTCGAGGGTGTTGCGCAAAAGTTCCACTTTGGCGCCGTCGCCTGCCAGCGATCCGAGGACGCGGTGGACGAGGCCGGTCAGCTCGTCGGGATCGTCGGACAGCAGCGCGAAGGGCGCGATCGTGTCGTAGTCGACCACAGTGGGCGCGGTCTCCCCGGCCGAGACGACGAGCGCCTTGGCCCGTGCCGCGCTGCGGGCCGAGCGCCGGAAGCCCGGCAGCCCCTCGCCGACCGGCCCGAGCGCTACCCGTATCGGCAAGCCGGAAGCCGCGAGCTGGGCGGTGAGTTCCTCGACCGCGCAGGGCTGTCCGGTCGGGAACCACAGGCACATGGCGCGGTCTCCCGACGCGGCGACCAATTCGGCGCCACCGGTACCCATCGCCGCGGCGAGCAGCTGTCGGGCCTGCTCGAGCGCGCGCACAGCCTCCGCGCCGGTGACCGTCGACCACACTTCAGTGGCGTAGTGCCACTGATCGAGTTGGTAGCCCAGCACTTCCTGGGCGGCGGCGACATCGACATCGTCGTTGTCGAGCAACCGTGCGATCCATTGCTGGCGTGCGGCTTGGCGGCTGCTGAGCCAGCGGTCCCGTTCGGCCTCGTAGATCCGCCCCATCGACGAATTGAGGCGATCCAGGTAGGTGCCCGCGAATTTGAGCAGTTCGGCGATCCGGGCCGGCTGATCAGGGCCGGGAACGGCCAGGACGAGCCCGATCGCGGCGTCGAGGATCCGGTACTGCCCCAGACCGTAGGCGCGCAGCAGGATCGTCAGCGGCACACCGCGCCGGGCCAGCCGTTGGGCGTAGGCGGCGGCCCCGGGGGGCGGGCCTGCGGTGGCCGGGTCGATGCCGTTCGCCAGCACGTACTGCACGGCGGCGATGTTCTCGGCGATGCTGGCGGCTCGCATCTCGGCCAGATCGGCGGCGACGTCGTTGAGCGGGATCATCTGCTCGGTCACCCGGATGAGGTCGGCGGTGATGGCGTCGACGCGCGGGCCCAGGGCCTGTCCCACCCACACCAGGGATCCGTATGCCGCCATGCGCGCTTCCGTCCGTTGAACAAAAACTGTCGACGGCATTGTGCCATCCGCACAAATTTCTGGTCGATTCGGTCTCGGCGTCGATAAACAAACCGGTCATGTGGTCGTGACAGCGTGACATGTGGTGTCATGGTCGCCGAACGCCCCGATATCGACTCCTTCTTGCTTGTTCGACACTGGTCCGCCCCGGTAGGCCGAATCCGACAGGGTTCGTGGGTCATCGCAGAGCTGTGGGCCGGTTAGCTGAAGGATGTTGTACTCGAATGCGTGAAGCGCGCACCTCTCCACGTGAAGTTCGTCGTGCGCCGCGCGGTCGAGGCAACCGAAAGTCGAGTGCTCCCCTCTTCCCTCAGCTGCTGACCGCGGCGGTCGACACCGCCGGTGATGCCGTCGCTGTGTCCTGTACCCCTGTCGACGGCGCACGCCGCGAACTCACCTACACCCAACTCGACGAGTACTCGTCCCAACTGGCCAGAGACCTGATCGCGCGCGGCATCGGTCCCGGCGATGTAGTCGCGCTCGGATTCACCCGGTCGATCGAGTCGGTGGCGGCGGTGTGGGCGGTGGCCAAGACCGGCGCTGCCTATGTCCCTGTCGATCCGGCGCTGCCCGCCGAGCGGATCGCCTATCTTCTCGAAGACTCCGGCGCCGTCCTCGGTCTCACCGGCACGCCACATCGGGAGATGCTGGGCGATTCGGTCGACTGGCTCGACATCGACGCCCCGGCCCAGCGCGACCGCATCGCCACCTACCCCGCCCACCCGATCTCCTACCTCGACCGAGTTCGTCCGCTGATCGATCAGCACCCGGCCTATGTCATCTATACCTCCGGTTCGACCGGGCGTCCCAAAGGCGTGGTCGTCACCCACACCGGTCTCGGTGCCTTGGTCGCGGCCGCCCGGGAACGCTATTCGGTCGACGAAGGCGACCGCGTGCTGCACGTGTGTTCGCCGAACTTCGACGTCTCGGTACTCGAGCTGCTGGTGGCATTCAACTCCGGTGCCACGCTGGTGGTCTCACCGGCGACGGTCTTCGGCGGCCCCGAACTCGCCGAGCTGCTGCGCCACGAACGCGTGACCCACCTGCTGATCACCCCGGCGGCGTTGGAATCTGTCGACCCCCGCGACCTGGATGCCCTGCGTGTCGTCGTCGTCGCGGGCGATGCTTTCGGCCCGACCCTGGTCGAGCGCTGGGCCGACGGGCGTGCCTTCTTCAACGGCTACGGCCCGACCGAGGCCACCATCCTCGCCACCGGCACCACCGCACTGCGGCCCGGACAGCCCATCACGATCGGCACGGCATTCGCCGGAGTCGGTGCGACAGTGCTGGATTCGCGCCTGCGCCCGGTTCCCGCGGGCGTGGCGGGTGAGCTGTATCTGTTCGGGCCCGCGCTGGCCCAGAGTTATCGGGGCAGGCCCGCGCTCACCGCTGAACGATTCGTCGCGTCACCTTTCACCGATTCCCGCATGTACCGGACCGGCGACCTGGTCCGGCGCACCGCCGACGGTGACATCGAATACCTCGGCCGCTCCGATTTCCAGGTCAAGATCCGCGGTTTCCGCGTCGAACTCGGCGAGATCGACGCCGCGCTCACCGCCCACCCCGACATCGAGTACGCGGTCACCCTCGGCACGAAAGCCGACTCGGGCGCGACCGTGCTGGTGTCGTATGTGCTTGCCCAGCAAGGCAAGTCGATCGACGCCGACGCGGTAGCGCGCTTCGTGGGCACCTCCCTGCCCGCCCATATGGTGCCGACCGTCCTGATGACCCTCGACGAGATCCCGTTGACCCCCAACGGCAAACTCGACCGCAACGCCCTGCCCGCACCGGTTTTCGGGGCTGTGGGTTCGCGTGAACCCGAGGGCCCGGTCGAGACCGCCATCGCCGAACTGTTCACCCAGATCCTGGGTCTGGAGCAGATCGGTGCCGAGGATTCGTTCTTCGCCGCCGGTGGCGACAGCATTCTGTCCATCCAGCTCGTGTCGCGCGCGCGCAATGCCGGCATCACGTTCACCCCGCAGGCCGTGTTCGAACACCGCACCGTCGCCGGGCTGGCGCGGGTGGCGGTGGTGGGTACCGAGTCCGCGCCCACGTTGACCGAACTGCCCGGCGGCGGTGTGGGCATGATGCCGTTGACGCCGGTGCTGGCCGCGTCGCTGGCCGGTGGGCGGGTGTTCGGCCGGTTCACCCAGCAGATGGTGTTGGCCCTGCCTGCCGGTATCGACCGAAATGCCCTGGTGGACACCCTCACCGCGGTGATCGACCACCACGACATGCTGCGGGCCGGTCTGCGACAGGTCGACGGGCAGTGGGAGCTGCACACTCTGCCGCCGGGCGCGGTGGACGTGGGCGACCTGCTCCAGCGCGTCGATGTCCCGGCGGGCACCGACGCGCTCGGTGAGATCGCCGACGCCGCGATGGATTCCGTGCTCGCGGCGCTGGACCCGCAGGCGTACCGGATGATCGGCTTCGCGTGGCTCGCTCGTCCGGACGGCCCCGACGGTTTGATCGTCGCGGCCAACCACGCGGCGATCGACGGAGTGTCGTGGCGAATCCTGTTGTCGGACCTGGTCGCCGCGGGGGCCCAGGTCGGCCGACGTGTCGTCCTGCCCCCGGTCGGCACGTCGTTTCGTCGCTGGGCGCACGGCCTGACCGAGGCGGCGCCGAACAGGCGCGAGGAACTCGACCACTGGCGCCGGACCCTGTCGGTACCCGACCCGCTGCTCGGCGATCGCCCGCTCGACTCCCGCGATACCGCCTCGACGGTGCGAACCATCAACGTCGAAGTTCGCGCCGACATCACCCAGGCGATCCTGACCGACCTGCCCACCCGGTACCGCGCGGGCGCCGAGGACGGCTTGCTCGCCGCCCTGGCCATGGCTGTGCGCACGTGGCGAGCCCGGCGCGGTGTCGACGCCCCCACGACCCGCGTCCGTCTGGAAGGCCACGGCCGCGAACAGTCCGCGGTCGACGGCGCCGATCTGACCCGCACGGTCGGCTGGTTCACCAGCATGTATCCGATCGCCCTCGACCTGAGCGAGGTCGAGGGCGACGCCGCGTGGCACGGTGGCGACGCCACGGCCGCCGTCGTCAAGGCCATCAAGGAACAGCTGCGTGCGGTGCCGCACAAGGGCATCGGTTTCGGCATGCTCCGCCATCTGGACCCGGAATCGGCATCGCGGCTCGACGGCCCCCTCGGCCAGGTCGGCTTCAACTATCTGGGCCGGATCACCGCGGGCGATCTCGGCGATACCGACCACAGCTGGCTACCCACCGCCGGGTGGGGCGAGCCCGTCGCCGAACAAGACCCCGATCTGCCCGCTGCCGCCGTCATCGACATCAACGCCCTGGCCACCGGTACCGACGCCGGCCTGACTTTGCGCGCGTCGTTCTCCTACGCTTCCGGCATCATCGACGAGGCGTCGGTGCGCGAACTGGCCGACTGCTGGACCGCGGCCCTGACGATCCTCGCCGAACACCTGCGCGATCCGGCAGCCGGTGGGCTCTCGCCCGCCGACGTGCCGCTGGTCCAGGTCACCCAGGCAGAACTCGACACCTGGCATCGCGAACGCCCGCACCTGACCGATGTGCTGCCCTTGGCGCCGCTGCAGCTCGGTCTGTTCTTCCTCGCCCAGGTGTCGCCGGCCGACCCGTATCTGGTCCAGCTCGCGGTCGAGCTGACCGGCGAGGTCGACACCGACCGCCTGCGCCGAGCCGCCCGAACCGTCCTCGACCGCCACGCGATCCTGCGCACGGCCTTCGGATCGTCGGCGGCGGGCACGCCGGTCGGTTTCGTGGCCGAGGGTGTTGCGGTGCCGTGGCAGATCATCGACACCGAACTCGACGATGCCGACGAGTTCCTGGCCGCCGAGGCGCGGATCGGTTTCGAACTCTCCACTGCGCCGCTGCTGCGCTTCACGCTGTACCGCCGCACCCACGGCATGCATCTGGTGTTGACCGCGCACCACCTTCTCGTCGACGGCTGGTCGATGCCGTTGCTGATGCAGGAACTACTGCTCTGCTACGCCACCGACGGCGCCCCGGCGGTGCTGCCGCGGGTACGCCCCTACCGTGACTACCTCGCCTGGCTCGCGGGCCGAGACCGTTCCGCCGCGTTGCGCGGCTGGCGCGAGGCGTTGACCGGGCACACCCCGACCCTGCTGACCACCGTGGTCGCGCCGCCGACCGAGCCGTGCGAGGGCCACGGGATGTGCACCGTCGAGCTGTCACCGGCGGAGGCCGGGGACTTGGCGGCCTGCGCCGCGGCCAACGACGTCACGGTCAACACCCTGTTCCAGGCGGCATGGGGTGTGGTGCTGGCCGGTGCGTTCGGCCGCGACGACGTGGTGTTCGGTGCGGTGGTCTCGGGTCGCCCGCCACAGTTGGACGGCGTCGACACCATGGTCGGACTCTTCGCCAACACCATCCCCGTTCGCGTCCGTGTCACCGAGTCCGAGCCGTTGCGGAACATGTTGTCGCAGCTACAGTCCGAGCAGATCGCCGTGCTGGACGGCCATCACCTCGGTCTCGCCGAGATCCAGCGGGCCGCGGGCACGGGCGAACTGTTCGACACGCTCATGGCCTACGAGTCCTATCCGGTCGACACCGAGGGAATGCGACGCGCGCACGGCTCCATCGACGGCCTCGAGATCGTCGATATTCGAGCCGCCAACGCCACGCACTACCCGGTGGCTGTGGGTGTCGAGGTGGGCGAGGGGATTCGCGTCGGCCTCCAGTACCGCCTGGACCTGATCGACACCGGCATCGCACAAGCTCTCGCGCACCGCCTCCGCGCCACCCTCGACGCCTTCGTCCACACACCCGACCAGACCGCCACACAGCTCCTGGACACCCTCGACCAGCACAACGATCCGATCGCGGAGGCCGGCTACTGGCATCGCGTCCTCGCGGACCTGCCTGCCGAACTGAACCTTCCGACAGATCGCACCCGGCCCGCGAGCCTCGTGTCGGCCGACGCCCGCGTCGGCTTCGAGATCCCCGCCGAACTTCATGACCGCATGCGGAATTTCGCCGATTCCCGCGACACGACGGTCTTCAGCCTCGTGCACACGGCCTTCGCGGTGCTGCTGGCCCGGCTGGCCAACACCGAAGACATCGCGATCGACACCCCGTGCCCGCAGTCTCCGGATGCCCGCCTGGTGTTGCGACTGCCGGTGTGCGGCGCGACCTGTGTCGACGAGCTGCTGGCTGAGGCGACCACGGTCGCCCGGCGAGCATTCAGGCGAAACGGGTTGTCGCACAGTAATCTCCAGGCCGTCGGCGACGCGGCGGGGCCACTGGTGCGGGTCACTGTGATGTCGGACGAATGCCCGACTGTGGCTGCCGTGGAGCGCGACCTCGTGCTGTCGCTGCGCGCCCCGAGCTCCGACGACCATCGACGATCAGGCGTCGCGGATGACCACCGACCAGGTGTCGCCGCCGCCAGCGACCGCCCGGCCGGTCCCATCACCGCCGAATTCGTTTACGCGAGTGCGCTGTTCGACCGGGCAACGGTCGACGTGTTCGCGCAGCGCCTGATTCGCCTGCTGGCGGACGCGATCGAGCGCCCGGACACCGCTGTCGGTGATCTCACCATCCTCGATGCCGCGGAAGAATCGGCCCTCACAGCGCGCAACACCGACACCGACACCGCCCTGTTCCCCGACCTGATCGCACGCGGCAACGCGCTGGGCCTCGACAGGATCGCCGTCCGGCACGAGGGCCGTTCGATCACCTACGGCGAACTGACCGAGCGGACAACCCGCTGGGCCCGCGAACTGATCGCACAGGGCGTCGGCCCCGAAGTCGCTGTCGCCGTTGCCCTTCCCCGGTCCTACGACATGGTCGCGGCCGCGCTCGCCATCGCCGCGGCGGGTGGGGTGTATGTGCCGATGGACCCGCGCAATCCCACACGTCGCCTCCAGCACCTGGTCACCGACTCGGGCGCGATACTCGGCATCACCGCCGCCGCGCACCTCGGCGACCTGCCCGACGAGCCCGCCTGGTTCACACCCGACGACCTCGACCGAGTCACCGCCACCCACCCGACGACACCGATCACCGACGCCGACCGCCGCGCACCCCTGCGCGTCGACCACCCCGCCTACCTCATCTACACCTCCGGCTCCACCGGTCTGCCCAAGGGCGTCACCGTGACCCACGCCGGTCTGGCACCGCTGGTCGAGGAGGCGGTCCGCCGCTACCGCCTCGAATCCGAGCACCGCTTCCTGCACATCTGCGCCCCCTGGTTCGACCCCTCCGTGCTCGAATGGCTGTGCGCCTTCACCACCGGCGCGACGCTGGTCGTCGTCGGGTCCGACATCGCGGGTGGGATCGAACTCGCGGATCTGCTGGCCGCCGAGTCCGTCACCCACGCCATCATCACCCCCGCGGTCCTGGGCACCCTCGACCCGGCCGGTCTGCACGCACTGGAGTCGTTGTCCGTCGGCGGCGACGTGAGCACCCCGGAACTGCTCGCGAAATGGCAGCCCGGCCGCCGCTACCTCAACGGTTACGGCCCCACCGAGACCACGATCATCTCGTCCTACGCCGAACTCACTGCCGGACACCCGATCTCGATCGGCGCCCCCGTGCGCGGCACACACGCGATGATCCTGGACGCCCGCCTGAACCCGGTCCCGCGGGGTGTCACCGGCGAGCTCTATCTGAGCGGGCGCGCGTTGGCGCGCGGCTACCGCAATCAGCCGACGACGACCTCGGCCCGATTCGTCCCCGACCCGTGGGGTGCGCCCGGCACCCGCATGTACCGCACCGGCGATCTGGTGCGCCTGCGCGACACCGGCGAGATCGACTACCTCGGCCGTGCCGACACCCAGGTGAAGGTGCGCGGTTTCCGGATCGAACCGGGCGAGATCGATGCCGTGCTCGTCAGCCACCCCGATGTCGAATTCGCGGTGACCGTCGGACGTCGGAGCCCCGCCGGATCGACCACGCTGGTGTCCTATGTGCTCGCGGCACCGGATCGTTGCGCCGACCCCCTCGTCCTCACCGCGTACGCCACCGACCGCCTGGCCGCGCACGCGGTGCCGTCGGCGATCGTGGTGCTCGACGCGCTGCCCCTGACCTCCAACGGCAAACTCGACCGCAACGCCCTGCCCGAACCGGTCGTCGCCACCGCGCCCACCGCGGCACCCATCGGTGCGAGTCAAACCCTGCTGGCCGAGCTGTTCGCCCGCGTCCTCGGTATACCGCGCGTCGGCGTGCACGATTCGTTCTTCGCGCTCGGTGGCGACAGCATCCTGTCGATCCAGCTGGTGTCGCTGGCCCGCGCCGCGGGCATCGTCTTCACCACCCGTGACGTGTTCGAACACCGCACCGTGGCAAAGCTGTCCGACATCGCCGCGCTCGACAGCCCCCAGTCGCCCGTGCTGGCGGAACTGCCCGGCGGGGGCATCGGCGATATCGCGTTGACGCCGGTCCTTGCCGAGTTCCTGACCACCGGTTCCAGCGACCGTTTCGCCCAGACCATGGTCCTGGCACTCCCCGAGAACATCGACCGCCCAGCTCTGGTCGCCATCATCGCCGCGGTCCTGCGCCACCACGACATGCTGCGCTCGCGCCTGCGACGCGACAGCGACGACTGGCAGTTCGAAGTCCTGCCACCCCATCGTGTCGACGCGGACTCTCTGATCACCGAGATCGACGCGTTCTCAGCGCTCACACCGGATGAGCTGACCCGAATCGGCACGGCCGCCATGGATTCGGCGCTCTCGGCGCTGGATCCCGCCACCGCCCGCATGATCGCCTTCACCTGGATCCGCAGGCACGGCGCTCGCGATGTCCTGGCGGTCGCCGCCCACCACTACGTCATCGACGGTGTCTCCTGGCGGATCCTGCTCCCCGACCTGGTCGTGGCCTGGGCCCAGTACGCAGCAGGTCAGCGGATCGCCCTGCCGCCGGTCGGTACGTCGTTCCGCCGGTGGGCGCACGGCCTCGCCACCGCCGAGCGCACCGCCGAACTCGACCACTGGCAACAGGTCCTGTCCACCCCTGACCCGCTGCTCGGCGCCCGCGCGGTCGACAGCAGCCTCGATACCGAGGCGACGATGCGGTCGATCACCGTGCAGATCCCCGCCGAGATCACCGAACCCCTGCTCACGACGCTGCCCGCGCAATACCGGGCAGGCGCCGATCACCCGCTGCTCGCCGCCTTGGCCTTGGCTGTGCGGGTCTGGCGTGCCCGGCGCGGTGTCGACGCTCCCACTCTGCGATTGCGACTCGAAGGCCACGGCCGCCAGGAGGACGCCGTCCCCGGCGCGGATCTGACCCGCACCGTCGGCTGGTTCACCACCGTCTACCCCGTTGCCCTGGACCTGTCCGCGATCACACCGGCGGTCTTCGACGACGAAGCCCTCGCCGCGACGGTGCGCACCGTCAAAGAACAGCTGCTGGCCGTGCCGGACAACGGTATCGGCTTCGGTGTGCTGCGCCGGAACCCGCACACCCGAAACCGGTTGTCCGGCACCATCGGCCAGATCGGCTTCAACTACCTGGGTCGCGCGAGCACCGCGGCCCGGACCACCGACGAGACCGCGTGGCTGCCCACCGCCGACCTCGGTGACATCGCCGTCGACTACGACCCCACCCTGCCCGCGCACACCGTTCTCGACATCAACGCGATCGCCGTCACCACCGACACCGGGCCGCGACTGCGGGCGGACTTCCGCTACGCCACCGGCATCCTGTCCGAGTCCGAGGTCCAGGAGCTGGCCGACGACTGGACGAGCTGGCTCACCGCACTGGCCGACCACACCCTCCACCCGTCCGCGGGCGGGTTGACCCCCTCCGATGTTGCCCTGGTACAGGTTTCGCAAAACGACCTCGACACCTGGCGCACGACCCACCCGGGTCTGTCGGATGTGCTGCCGCTGTCGCCGTTGCAGCACTCGTTGCTCGCGCTGGGCGAGATGCTCGACGAGTCGGTCCACGCCTATGTCATCCAGCTCATGGCCGAATTGACCGGCGAGCTCGACATCGACCGGCTTCGCCACGCGGCCGCGACGGTGCTGAACCGGCACGCCAACCTGCGCTCGGCCTTCGTCACCACCCCCGACGGCACCCCCG
The DNA here is from genome assembly GCF_053606985.1 of Nocardia sp. NPDC055165. Classification (NCBI taxonomy): domain Bacteria; kingdom Bacillati; phylum Actinomycetota; class Actinomycetes; order Mycobacteriales; family Nocardiaceae; genus Nocardia; species Nocardia sp. NPDC055165. The sequence continues at coordinate 96,980 of NZ_JBSGSS010000008.1, read as the reverse complement.
TTCAGCTCGTCGCCGACGCCGTCGAGGCACCGTTGCGGATCGTCGAAGCCACCGACACCGAGCTGCCCGCGCTGCTCGCCGCCGATCAACAGGCAGGTTTCGACCCCACGATCGCGCCGCTGCTGCGATTCACGGTGTACACCATCGGTTCCGGGCGCAGCCATCTCGTCCTGACCGGCCATCACATCCTCCTCGACGGCTGGTCCATGCCGCTGCTGATGAAGGAACTGCTCGTCCTCTACGCCACCCACGGCGACGCGACCCCGCTGCCGCCGGTGCGCCCCTACCGCGACTACCTCGCCTGGCTCACCCGCCAGGACCGCACCGCCGCGGAGCGCGCGTGGTCGGAGGTCCTCGACGGGGTGTCGGCGACGATGATCGCCCCCGAGCTCACCTGGCCGCCGGCGACCGGCCACGGCTACGGCCTGTGCGAGTTCGAACTCGACGCCGCGCGGACGTCCGCGCTGACCGCCGTCGCCGCGGCCGCCGAGGTCACCGCGAACACCGTGTTCCAAACAGCCTGGGGCCTGGTCGTCGCCGCGAGCACCGCACGCGAGGATGTCGTGTTCGGTGCGACCGTGTCCGGGCGCCCGCCCCAGCTGGACGGCGTCGGCGACATGATCGGACTGTTCGTCGACGCGGTCCCGGTGCGGGTGCGCATCGACCCCACCGCCACCGTCGGTGACCTGATCCGCGCCGTCCAAGCCGAGCAGGCCTCCCTGCTCGATCACCACCACCTCGGCCTCGGCGCGATCCAGCGCGTCGCGGGACCGGGCGAACTCTTCGACACCATGCTCGCTTTCGAGTCCTACCCCGTCGACGTCGAAGGTCTCCAACAGGCCGGCGGCGCGCTCGACGACCTGAGCATCGACGACCTGCACGGCGCCGACCACACCCACTACCCGATCACGGTCCTGGTCTTCCTCGGTGCCCGCACCCAGGTGCAGATCAAGTACCGCCGCGACCTCGTCTCCGATCCCGCGGCCCGCGCGCTCACCGACCGTCTCCGCACGGCGATCGACAATCTCGTCGCCGCCCCGACCACGGCTGTCGTCGACCTCGCCCACCAGCTCACCACCGACCCCGCCGACCCGATCACCCGATCCCGCTACTGGCGCCAGACGTTGGCCGACCTGCCGGCTCGCCTGGTCCTGCCCACCGACCACGTGGTCGTCGGCGGCGCACGCCCCGACCTCTCGCGCGTGCAGCGTGAGCACGGCGACAGTCGCCTCGGCGCCGAGCACGGTTGTGCCAGATCGACCGTCCCGACGACGGTGCACCGAGCCCTCCATGAACTCGCCGACACCGCGAACGTGAGCAGGCAATCGCTGGTCGGCACCGCCTTGGCTGTACTCCTCGCGCGACTCACGGCATCCGACGACATCGTGATCCGAACCCGCACTCCTGATCTGTTGCTGCGCATCACCATCGATCTCGCGGCGCCCTTCCTCGATCTGCTCACGCGGGCACACGAGGCCGAGACGCTGGCGCTGGCTCATGCGGGAATCCCGCTCGCGGACTTCGCCGAGCTGCTCGGCGTCGAGCCCCGCGCGCTGGGACAGGTGTCGCTGGAAGTACGGTCCACCGGCTCATCGGACGCCCCGTTGCCCGTGCCCGCCGCGGCGACGACCGCAGCCGGTTCGGATGCGCGGCACACCCTGCCCGGGGACGACGCCGTGACAGCCGGCGAACTCCTCGTGACGGTGCTCGAGACGACGTCGGGCGCGGCGATCGAGATGTCGTTCGCCCGAACCGTTTTCGATGACCACGAAGCGGACACGTTCGTGCGGCGCCTGGCCCGGCTGCTCACCGCGATCGCCGCCGACCCACGGATCCCGGCCGGTGATCTACCGCTGTCCGATCACGCCGAGTACACCTTCTTGACTCATCTCGGCGACGGCCCGACTCCGTCGGCCACCTCCACCCTGCCCGAGCTGCTCGTGCGCGGCACCGGCTACGGCCAGCATCGAATCGCCGTGCGCGACACCGCGAATACTTACACCTACGGCACCCTCGACGCCGATTCCTCACGTTTGGCCCGAGTCCTCATCGACGAGGGAATCGGCCCGGAAACAGTCGTCGCCTCGGCGATCCCGCGCTCCTACGAGTCGATCCTCGCGTTCTGGGCCATCGCCAAGGCGGGTGGCGTGTACCTCCCCGTCGACCCGAACTACCCCGAAGACCGTGTCCGTCACATGATCGCCGACTCCGGCGCCACCATCGGCCTCACCGTCGCCGCCAGGGCGAACAGCCTGCCCGGCTCGCTGCGCTGGCTGGCGCTGGACGAACCGGCCGCCCGGGCCCGTATCGCCGCCCGCTCGTCGACCCCGGTACGCGACCGTGACCGCCGAGCACCCCTGCGCCGCGACAACATCGCCTACGTGATCTACACCTCCGGCTCCACCGGCACACCCAAGGGCGTCTCGGTCACCCATGCGGGACTCGGCGCCCTCGTCACCCACTCGGCGGCCCTGATGCGCCTGCGCCACGACCACCGCATGCTGCACGTCTGCTCACCCAGCTTCGACCAGTCGATCGAGGAACTCGCCACCGCCTTCCACCACGGCGCCACCCTGGTCATCGCCCCGCCCGACACCCTGGGCGGCATCGACCTCGACGACCTGCTGCGCACCGAACAGGTGACGCACACGATCATCACCCCCGCCCTGCTGAGCACCCTGAACCCGGCCACCCTGCCCGACCTGCAGTGCGTGTCCGCCGGCGGCGAAGCCACCGCCCCCGAACTGCTGGCCACGTGGCAACCGGGCCGCAGCTTCCTCAACGGCTACGGTCCCACCGAGGCAACCATCGGCGCGACCTACTCGGTGCTGCGTGCCGGGGACCGCGTCACGATCGGTCGCCCCGTGCCGGGCATGCGGGCCGTGGTCCTCGACGCCCGTCTGCACCCGGTGCCGGTGGGCGCCACCGGTGAGCTCTATCTCGCGGGTCCCGCACTCGCACGCGGGTACCGTGGCCGCCCCGCCGCCACCGCGGATCGTTTCGTCGCCTGCCCCTGGGCCGGACCCGGCGCACGCATGTACCGCACCGGCGACCTCGTCCGCTGGGTGCACGGCGACACCTACGAGCTGGAATACCTGGGCCGCACCGACTTCCAGATCAAGATCCGCGGCTTCCGGATCGAGCCCGGTGAGATCGACGCCGTCCTGCTGCGGCACCCGCAGGTGAGTTTCGCTCTCACGCTCGGCACGCAGAACCCCGCCGGGGACACCGTGCTGGTCTCGTATGTGACAGGCCGCGAGATCGACCCCGGCGCCATCACACGGTGGTCCGCGTCGATGCTGCCCGCGCACATGGTCCCGGCCGCCGTCGTCGTCCTGGACCGTATCCCGCTCTCGGCCGCCGGAAAGATCGACCGGACTGCGCTGCCCGCACCGGAGTTCGTGACGCGCACCTACCGTGCGCCCGCGGCCGGGCTGGAACGTACCGTCGCCGAGGCGTTCGCCGAGGTGCTCGGTGCCGAACGCGTCGGCGCCGACGACAGCTTCTTCGATCTGGGCGGCAACTCGCTGCTCGCCACCCGCCTGACCGCTCGGATCGGTGCCGCACTCGACATCCGGGTGCCGGTGCGCGTGCTGTTCGCCGCACCCACCGTCGCCGAATGCGCGCACGAGATCGCCGGATTGGCCCGCGCGGCCCGTCGACCCGCCCTGCGGGCGCGCCCACGACCTGATCACATCCCCCTCTCGCCCGCCCAGCAGCGCATGTGGTTCCTCAACCGCTTCGATACCGGAACCGCCGCCTACAACATCCCGGTCGTGCTCCGCCTGACCGGCTACCTCGACACCACCGCGATGCGGCAGGCCTTCACCGATCTCGTCGCACGCCACGAGATCCTGCGCACGATCTACCCGACTGTCGACCAGGTACCGGCCCAGATCGTTCTGCCTCCGGACCACCCGGATGTACCGCGCCTGCACGTCACCACGATCGCCCCGGACGTCGACGAAAGCCTGACCCCCGCTGTGACAGCACTGGTGTCGACCGTTTTCGATGTCACCCGAGAAGTGCCCTTGCGTGCCACCCTGTTCGAACTCGGCCCGGCCGACCACGTCCTGGCCATGGCCGTGCACCACATCGCCGGTGACGGCTTCTCCGGCGGACCCCTCACCCGCGACCTCGTCATCGCCTACACCGCACGCGCGCAAGGACAGAGCCCCACCTGGGCACCGCTGCCCGTGCAGTACGCCGACTACGCGATCTGGCAGCAGACCCTGCTCGGCGACGAAACCGATCCCACCTCGGTGTCGGCCACCCAGCTCGCCTACTGGCGGCAAGCTCTGGCCGAGCTGCCCGACCAACTCGAACTACCCCGCGACCGGCCACGACCGGCGATCCAGTCCTACGCGGGCGGCCGGGTTCCGTTCACCGTCGACACCGCCACCCACGCCGCCCTCGCCGAACTGTCGCGGACCCACGGCGCGACCCTGTTCATGGCCGTGCACACCGCCTTCGCGGTGGTACTCGCCGAGCTGTCGGGCACCACCGACATCGCCATCGGCACACCGGTCGCCGGCCGCGGCGACGCCGCCCTCGACGACCTGATCGGGATGTTCGTCAACACCCTGGTCTTCCGCACCCGCGTCGACGCGGGTGCGAGCTTCGCCGCACAGCTCACCCGCCAGCGCGACACCGACCTGGCTGCCTTCGCCCACGCCGACATCCCGTTCGAACGGCTGGTGGAAGTCCTCAACCCGGCCCGCTCCACCGCCCGCCACCCCCTGTTCCAGGTCGGTTTGTCGTTCCAGAACCTGGCCGAGGTGCGCATGGACCTGCCCGGCACGAGTGTGTCGTCGGTAGAACTCGATCGGGAGCTGTCCCAGTTCGACCTGCACCTGATCGTGGCCGACCGCTACACCGCCGAGGGTTCTCCGGCGGGCATCACCGGCTACTGCACCTACGCCGCCGACCTGTTCGACGCGGCCACGGTCGCAGGTTTCCTGGCTCGGCTCACCCGCCTGATCACCGCGGTGGTCACCGACCCGGGCGCACCGCTGTACAGCATCGATCTGCTCGCCCCCGCCGAACGAGTCCGGATCCTCGACACCTGGAATCACACAGCGCGACAGGCAGATCCGGCCGCGACCCTCGCCTCGATGTTCGATGCGACCGTCTCGCGCGCCCCGGACGCCCTGGCCCTCGTCGCCGACGACACCCGGCTGACCTACGCCGATCTCGACGACCGGGTCAACCGCCTGGCCCGTTACCTCATCGCCGCGGGCGTCGGCCCGGAAACCCGGGTGGCACTGGCGATGCGGCGATCGATCGACCTGGTCGTGGCGATGTACGCGGTCAGCACCGCGGGCGGGGTGTACGTGCCGGTCGACCCCGACCACCCTCGATCGCGCACCGACTACATCCTGGACACGGCCGCCCCGCTGCTCGTCCTCACCAATGCCGACACCTGGCTCGGCGCGGCCGAGGACCTCGCGACAACCCGTGTTCGATGTGTCGAGCAGGTGGACCTCGCCGCACACAGCCCCGCCCCGATCACCGACCGTGATCGCCGCGCGCCCTTGCGGCCCGCGAACACCGCCTACGTGATCTTCACGTCGGGATCGACGGGCCGCCCGAAGGGTGTCGCCGTCTCCCACGCCGCGATCGTCAACCAGTTGCGCTGGAAGACAGCTGAATTCGGTCTCACCGCACAGGACAGCGTGCTCCTCAAGACCGCGGCCACCTTCGACCTGTCAGTTTGGGAGTTCTGGTCCGCGGCGATCTGCGGTGGTCGACTGGTCCTCGCCGCGCCCGACGGCCACCGGGATCCGGCCTATCTCGCCGACCTGATGCGCCGCGAAGAAGTGACAACTCTGCACGTCGTGCCGTCGATGCTCGACACCTTGGTCACCGAGCAACTCCCCTCCTCGCTGCGCCGCGTCCTGGCCATCGGTGAGACTCTGCCGGTCGCACTGACCCGCCGATTCGCCACCGCGGCGCCGAACACCGCCCTGTTCAACGTCTACGGCCCGACCGAGGCCGCGGTCTCGATCACCTGCCACCGGGTGAGCGCCGCCGACGCGACCACCGTCGCGATCGGCACACCGGTCTGGAACAGCCAGGTCTACGTCCTGGACGCACGGCTACGCCCGGTCCCCGTCGGTGTCCCGGGCGAGCTGTACCTCGCGGGTACTCAGCTGGCCACCGGCTACCTGGGCCGTCCCGATCTCACCGCCGAACGCTTCGTCGCCAACCCGTTCCACGCGGGCACCCGCCTGTACCGCACCGGCGACCTGGCCGCCTGGCGCGCCGACGGCGAACTCGAATACCGCGGCCGCACCGACTTCCAGCTCAAGATCCGCGGCTTCCGCATCGAACTCCAGGAGATCGATGCGGTGCTGGCTTCCCATCCCGACGTCGGCTTCGCCGTCACCGTCGGTCGTGAGAACCAGGCCGGGGAAACAGTTCTGGTGTCCTACGTGGTGGCCTCGCACGGCCACGAGGCCGACGTGGACAGTGTCGCGCGATGGGCGGCTCAGGCACTGCCCACCCACATGATTCCGGCCACGATCACGGTGCTCGACGAAGTCCCCCTGTCCCACACCGGCAAACTCGACCGCGCCGCGCTGCCCGCGCCCGCACTCGCCACCCGCGCCTATCGGGCCCCGGACACGGCCATCGAACACACCGTCGCCGCAATCTTCGCCGATGTCCTGCGCCTGGACCGCGTCGGCATGGACGACCACTTCTTCGAACTCGGCGGCACCTCACTGAGCGCCACCCGCCTGTCGACCCAGCTGGGTGCCGCGACGGCCGCGACCGTCCCCGTCACCTGGATCTTCACCACCCCCACCCCGGCGGGCATCGTCGCGGCATTGCGCGCCGAGGGCACCGACAGCGCGGGCATCGACGCCGCTTTCGACGTCCTGCTGCCTTTGCGCACCGAAGGCACCGGCGAACCGCTGTTCTGCGTCCACCCCATCAGCGGTATCGCCTGGTCCTTCAGCGGCCTCGCAGCCCACCTCGACCGCCCGCTGTACGGTCTCCAGTCACCGGCGCTGAGTTCGAGCGAGCCGCTGCCGGATTCGATCGAGGAATGGGCGCTGCGCTACCTCAAGGAGATTCGCGCGGTGCAGGCCGAAGGTCCGTACCATCTGCTCGGCTGGTCCCTGGGCGGTGTCATCGCGCACGCCATGGCGGTGCAACTCCAGGAGGACGGCGAGCAGGTGGCGGTGCTGGCCATGCTGGACAGCACCCTGTCGTCGGCTTCGACGGCTGTCGCGACGACGGTGACCGCCGCCGACCTGCTCGGCGGATTCGCCGGCACCGAGCAGGTGGACCTCGCCGACCCTGTCGACATCCACCAGCTCGCCCGGACGCTGTTCGAGCGCTCCGCACCACAAGCCGCGGTCGACCCGTCCCGTATCGACCGGATCGTCGACGCGGCGACCACCTCGGTCGCCCTCGACGCCGCCTACCACCCCCGACGTTTCGACGGCACCATCACCTATTTCACCGCGGCCCACAGTGATCCGACCGGAACCACCGGTGCGTCGTCCTGGTCCGAGGCGGTGACCGGCACCGTCGACAATCATGCGGTGGCCGCAACCCACTGGCGCATGACCGAAGACCACGCCCTCACCGTCATCGCCGACACGCTCCGCAAGGAACTGGGCTAGCCGAAACCGAGTGTGGCGCGGCGCTGTCGGCCTGGTAGCGTCGCGGTGTCCGTGACATCGCAGGAGGAGGTGAGACCCATCAACGCAGTAGTCCATGGGTGCTCCCGCCCAGCACGGTCGGCCGCCTGACGCCAAGGTCGCCGGGAGCGCCCCCACAAGGCACTCCCGAAGGGCACAATCATGCATTTCACCGCACACACATCGTTGAACGGTGTCGCCGAACGCCATTTCACCCTGGGTGAGATCACCGGCGTCCTCTGGTCTCGCGCAGCCGATTCCGGCACCATCGCCCCGGTGGTGCTGATGGGCCACGGCGGCGGTCAGCACAAGCAGGCACCGGGCATCGTGGCGCGTGCTCAGCATTTCGTCACCGCCTGCGGCTTCACCGTGGTCGCGATCGACGCTCCGGGCCACGGTGGTAGGCCACGAACTCCCGCGGACGACGACCTCATTGCCGCGCTGCGACATGCCCGAGCTGCGGGCGAGCCCGTCGCACCGATCATCGTGGAATACAACGCTTCGCTGGCCGCGCGCGCCGTCCCCGAATGGCAGGCAACCCTCGACGCAGTGCAGCAACTTCCGAGCATCGGCGTCGACGCCCCCGTCGCGTACTGCGGCACCGCGCTGGGTACCGCCATCGGTGTCGCGCTGACCGCGGCGGACCCCCGGATCTCCGCCGCCGTCTTCGGCCTGCTCGGTCACCGATCCCTGATCGAGGCGGCCGCCTCGATCACCGTCCCCGTCGAGTTCCTGCTCCAGTGGAACGACGAATACGTCGACCGTGACAGCGCGCTCGCCTTGTTCGACGCGTTCGGCTCGGCGGAGAAGACCTTGCACGCCAACCCCGGTGGACACGCCCAGGTCCCGGCGTTCCAGCTGATCACCACCACCGAATTCCTGACCCGCCACCTGGCCCGAACAGCCTGACACCGGCGTGTCCGGGTCCGGCACGATCAGACCCGGACACGCTGAGTGACCCAGATCACTCTTGCGGTTGACCTTGGGTCAACGTGGACGCTCATCTCATGACTTCGAACGCGAACACCACAGCGAGCACCACCGCAACCGCTGCCGCACACCACTATTCGACCCTGCAGCAGACCATCGAGGAGATCGTCGCCACCGGATTCGTCGGCCTGCACGTGCGAGTCGACGACGCGCAGGGCGTGTGGGTCGGCAGCGCCGGGCGCAGCGAGCTGGGCCAGAGCGCACCACCGCCGATCAACGGGCGCGTCCGGATCGGCAGCAATACCAAGACTTTCGTCGCGACCGTGGTCCTGCAACTGGTAGCCGAGGGCACGATCGCCCTCGACGCTCCCGTCGTCGACTACCTGCCCCGGTTCGAGTTGGATCCGCGCGTCACCGTCCGCATGCTGTTGCAGCACACCAGCGGGATCTTCAACTTCACCGGCGAGTTCTACGAAGACGGGACGAGCGCGCCGGGAGTCGTCGCCTGGAGTGGCAAAGACTGGGTGGACAACCGTTTCCAGACCCACCACACCGACGAGCTGGTGCGGCGGGCATTGGCAAAGCCCGCGCGGTTCGAACCGGGCACGGACTGGAGCTACGCCAACACCAATTACGCGCTCGCCAAGCTGTTGATCGAAGCGGTCACCGGTCACTCGCTGGCCGAGGAGATGCAGCGACTGATCCTGGGCCCGCTCGGGCTCTGCGACACCGTCGTGCCGGAGACCTCGACCGAGATCGGCGGACCGCACGCCCACGCCTACTACCGCTATGACGACGCCGGGGTGGAGCAGACGATCGACGTCACCTCCCAGAACCCGTCCTGGATTTCCAGCGGCGGCGACATGATCTCGACCAGCAAGGACCTGCACACCTTCCTCTCCGCACTGCTGCACGGCACGCTGCTGCCCGCCCCGCTGCTGGCCGAGATGCTCACCCCCGAAGCCAAGGTCGGCTACGGCCTTGGGGTGTTCGTCCAGCAGACCGAGACCGGCACCGTCATCACCCACAACGGCGGCCACGGTGGCCATGCTGCGCTGATGTACAGCACGCTCGACGGCACCAAGACCATGACCGCCGCACTCAACTACATCGACGACGCCGACCTGTCGATGTCGGCGACGTTCCAGGCCGCGACGCAGCGACTGCTCGACGAAGTGTTCGGTGCCGCTACGGCCTGAACGCACCTTCCGGGGTCGCGCCCAGCTGCTCGCGGCCCCGGATGCTTGACCTCGACGCACCATCAAGGTCAACTTTCTGAGTAGGACTACCTCGAACAAGGCGGACTGAGCAGATGATGAACGGCGTCACGATCGGCCAGGCCGCGGTTTTCGCCGGTGTCACGATCAAGACCGTGCGGCACTACGAGAAGAACGGTCTACTCGACGAACCGGCCCGCGACAGCTCCGGCTACCGGCGCTACGGTTCGGCCGAACTGTTACGGTTGGTGCAGGTCAGAACCCTCGCCGCCGCCGGAGTTCCGCTGGCCGAGATCGGATCGCTGCTCGACGCCGACGCCGACGCGTTCGCCACCGAGCTCGCCGACGTCGAACGGCGTCTCACCGAGCGGATCGAGGAACTGATCGTGCGCCGAGACACGCTGCACCGGCTGGCCGACGGCGACCGCACGCTGCTGCCCGACCGCGCGGTGGAGCTGCTCGCTCGCCTACCCGGCCTAAGCTTTCCCCCGGCGGAGGTGGCAGCGGCCAGGGAAGGGTGGGTGCTGGCCAGAGCGCTGGTCCCGGAGGGCTTCGACGATTACCTCACCAATGTCGAGAACGCCCTCGAAGACACCGAGTTCCTCGCCCTGAGCAGGCGCGCCTCGGAATCGGCCAGCTGGGAACCGGACGACCCGCGCGTCGAGGAAGTGGCTACCGCGCTGGCCGAGCACTATCTCGCCCACCCCGACCAGCTGAAGATCGTGACGGGCCTGCAAGCCCGCACAGACGCCGCGACACGCTACAAATTGATCCGCCACCACGGTGAAGAGCAGGAATCGGCCCCGGCCCGGCTCTCGGCCCTTGTCGAGGCGAAGCTGCGGGCCGCCGGCGTCTACATCCCCGGATCTCGCTGACCCGCACGCTCAGATCTGCCGCACCCACGCGACGAAGAACAACCCGCCCGCCGCCACGAGAACCAGGGCGACCGGAATCGCCCACCACGACCGGTCACCGCCGAGCACAGTCCGCGTCACCCGCAGCTGTAACCGGCCGCACAGGGCGATCACCGCGACGAATGCCGGCGCGATCAACGCACCCGACACCGCGTGCACCAGCCACGCGCCCGCCAGCGTCGGCCCGCCCCACGAGGTCTGGTAACTGTCGGCGGCGACCAACGGATAGGCGAACCCACGCACCAGAACCAGCACGCTGAGCATCGCGAGGAACCAGCCGAGCAGCCCGACACCACCGGAGAGCACCGATTGGATCAGGCAGCGTCGCAGGGAAATGTCGTGGGCGCCGACAGGTTCGCGCAAGAGCAGTCGCGGCACCCGCAGCCGGGTCCGCACCCGGGTGAAGGCCAGTGGCAGTGCCAGCAGTTCGTAGATCGCCGACCGTGCCACCGTGCCGATCACCGCAGCGACCCGGCCGCCGCGAGGTCGTCGAACAACAACTGGTCGACCGGGGGAACCAGATCGCGGTCCCCGAATCCGAACCAGGCCAGCGCCTCGATCTCGCTGCTTGCCGTGAGCACCCCGCGATAGTCGGCGGTGTAGCACGCCATCCGGACGACGGTGTCGTGCCCGTCGGCGATCGCGGCCTCATAGGTGCCGACGTGGGTGGCGCTCTCGGGCGTGAGCTCGACGGTCAGTTCTTCGGCGATCTCGCGGACCAAGGTCTGCAGGTCGGTCTCGACGCCTTCCCGTTTGCCGCCGGGGATGAAGAACACGTCCTTGCCGCGCGGGCGGGCACACAGGATGCGACCGTTCTCGATCAGTACCCAGGCCACCGTATCGATGAGCTGCTGTCTCGCAGGTTCCATCACGGCCCGCAGCTTAATCGGCGCGGGCGCGACGGTGTTGCCCAGTCCCTGGCGCCCGGCCGCCGGCGAGGCGGTGCTACCTCTGGCGCATCCGGCGGTCAGTGGCCGGGCAGCACGCACACGGTGTCCAGCCCGAGGACCCGGTTGAGGCGGCCGAACGCCAGCCAGGAACCGATGCTCATGCTCAGCTCCACCACCTCGGCCTGGGAGTATTCGGCGAACATCCTGGCCCAGAATTCGTCGTCGAGGCCGTGGTGGTCGGTGGCGTAGCGCTCGGCGTATTCGGCGGCGAGGCGGGTCCGTTCGTCGAACCGGTCGGTGTCACGCCAGTGGGTGACGGCATCGGGGAATTCCGCTTCGACCTTCTGTCCGTCGCGTTCGGTGCGCCAGTCCTGACAGAACAGGCAGCCGTTGATCTGGGCGATCCGCAACCGGGCCGCTTCGAATTCACGCAGGCCGAGGGTGGAGTGCTCGTAGACCGACAGCGAGAATGCCGCTGCGGCGACGCCGATGCCGGGCACCATCTCGCCCCACACGTAGCCGATGGGATCTTTGCCCTCGGGAATGTCGATGATCATCGTGGTGTCCTTCCGAGTTTGCCGACCGCGGCGCGCAGCGGCACATCGAGTGCGTCATAGAGACCGGGCGGCGCCTCGACCAGCCAGTCGATGGCATTGACCAAACGTCCCACCGCCGTGGCATTTCCGCCCGCCGCGCGATTGCCGCCTTCATCGGTCGCTTCGACGCTGACCTCGATGCGTGGCGAACCCTCGATGATCACCCGGTGGGCACCGTCACCGTCGGGTGGTGTCGGCCAGTCCGGTGCGCAGCTGGGATGGATGCGGGTGACGTGCTCGATCACGATGCGCGCCTGCCCGTCGACGATGCCTTGCACCTCGAACCGCACCGCCCCCTGTGTGCCCGCGTCGAACGCCCCCATCTGGGTGGTCTGCACTGTCGCGTCGAGGGCGCGCCGGTCGACGGTTTCGCGGATCTCGTCGAGTTCGACACCCAATGCTCTGGCCATCAGCCGGATCTGGCCGCCCCACACCATCGTCGGCACGCTCGCCATCAGCATCGGCGGCTGGTAGTCCATCGGCTGTCCCATCCCGACGAGGTAGCGCACCGAGTCGGGTTGGTCGTAAGTGGAGTAGTCGAAGATCTCCTGGCAGCGCACCACGTCGATGGTGGCGGCGAGCCCGCTGATCAACAGCGGCAGCACATCGTTGCCCCAGCCGGGATCCACCCCGGAGACGAACAGCGAACCACCGCCCGCGGCAATGGCTTCCAGCACCGGCTCGCGCATTTCGGCCGGTGCGTTGCGCGGGTCGTAGAGGGCGTAGAGGGCCGGGGTGACCACGACGGCGCCGGCCCGGATCGCCCGCACGATGTCGGCGAGCGCGTCGTCGGGCCGGATGTCTCCGGACGCCGCGTACACCACCGCCTGGGGTCCGGTGGCGAGTAGCGCGTCGATGTCGTCGACGGCGGCCACCCCCAATTCGGTGTCGAGGCCTGCGAGCGTGCCCGCGTCTCGGCCGACTTTGTCGGGGTTGTGCACGAGCACCCCGGTGAGAACCAGCGCCGGATGGGCAGCCACGGCACGGATGGCCGCGCGGCCGACGTTTCCGGTGCCCCAGACGATCGTGGGGATCATCGAGCCACCGTAGCAAGCGCTTGGTTCGTCGTCTGGCGTATCCGAAATCTCAGCTCGCGCGGACGCCCAGCCCTGGTGTGCCGGTAGCCGCTGCCAGCCGGTTCACCGCTGCGGTCAGGGCGCGCTCGGGGAGCTCGCGCGCGTCGAACGTCGACACGACGACCGTGTCGTCGACCTGTTCCCACGTGCCCATGATGCGACCGTCGACCAGCACCAGCGGCGAGATCCAGCCCGCCGTCCTGCTCACCTTCGACCGGTGCTCGGCGGGCAGCAGCACGGTGTCGGCGGTACCGGGTCCCAGTACGTACTGGTCGAACGGACCGAGCAGATGGACACCGCCGTCGAGAGTCGCCGCGGCGAGATCGTCGGCGAACTCGCTCGGAATCCAGCCGATCCGTCCTTCGACGTCGACCTCGGTCAGCGCGTCACCCATCGCCGCGAACCACCCGCGCAGCACGGCTTTGCGCACGCTGTTGCGACTGAGCCACGCGTCGAAGGCCGCCGGGGTCGCGGGACCGTACGCGCCGAGATAAGCGCGGATCAGCGCCGGTGCGGCGATATCGGGTTCCGGGATGCCCTTCCACCCGGGAGTCAGGTCGCCCGGCGCGGTGAAGGTGACCTTGCTCCCGCGCGCGGGACCGTGGCACAGCGCGCCCTGCCAGGCCAACGGCTTGAGCACCGCACCCCAGCCGGAGCGCAACTGCTCACCGAGGTGGGCGAAGCCGGGTTCGGCGAGGACCGCCTCGACCAGTTCGTCCCGGGTCAGGACCTGACCGGCCAGGACTCCCGACACCACCTCCACCAGACCGGCCACCTGCGCCGGGGTCGCGCCGAACGTCTTCTGCCACGACGGTTTCTCCCACGTCCGCGCCGATCCGATCAGCGACAGCGCAGCCGCGGCCTGCTCGGGCACCATCGCGTGCAGCGTGCCGCGCATCGCCCAAGTCTTGATCAACGTGCCCGCGGCCAACGCCGCACCGACACCGAGGCCGCGGGAATCGGGACTGCGCACCGCCACAGCCATCTCCGCCGCCGACGCCACCTGCGCCTGCACCCCGGCCAACCGGGTCGCGACATCCTCGGCAGAACCCGCGGTCGGTGCCGCGACGAACTGGCGGCCCAGCCGCCAGGCGAACACCTGATCCCATCCGACACTCAGCATGCGTCCCGTCCCCGTGACCGATCCCATCGGTGTCCCATCAGATCAGATCACTCCGACACGATCGGGCTAACTCGCCTCGGTCCGCCGGGTGGCGACACGGCGCAACGCGGCTCGCAATCCCGCGAATTCGTCGTCGCTGATCCGGTCGACGAAATAGTTGAGGACGAGGTCGGAGCGCCCGCCCACACCGAGCGCCTCGTGCATGAGCCGGGCGCTGTGTTCCTCGCGGGTCACCGTCGGCCAATACCGGTACGCGCGGCCCTCACGCTCGCGGGCCAGCCAGCCTTTGCGGTGCAGATTGTCCATCGTCGACATCACGGTGGTGTAGGCGATGTCGCGCTCGGTCGCCAACTCGTCGAACAGCTCGCGCACCGTGGTCGTGTCCACATCGCGGTCCCACAGCCGATCCATCAGCACTGCCTCGAGATCCCCGAAACCACGCACCGCCGACCGACTCCTTCACCTTGCCCGAACCGCTTCACAGTACCGGCACCGCCTCGGTGAGAGTCGCGAGCATGGCAAAGGCAAGGAGGGAAAACCACTCCTTGCCACCTCTAACATATAGCGCACCCCGGGGCTTGCGGCAAGACCCCGGTGATGCCGCACAATCTCTCGGCGAGCCCGCAACCTGCGGGAATCTTGTCGAAGGGGAGTAGTCGATGATCGACGTGATCGTGGTCGGCGGTGGACCGACCGGCATGATGCTGGCCGCCGAATTGAGGCTGCACGCGGTGCGGGTGGTCGTGCTGGAGAAGGACGCGGAGCCGACGAAGATCGTCCGCTCGCTCGGCCTGCACGCGCGCAGTATCGAGATCATGGATCAGCGCGGCCTGCTCGACCGGTTCCTCGCGCTCGGACGCCGGCATCCGCTCGGCGGGTTCTTCGCCGGCATCCCCACACCGGCGCCCGAGCGACTCGACACCGCCCACCCCTATGTCCTGGCCATCCCGCAACCCCGCACCGATCAGCTGCTGAGCGAGCACGCCACCGAACTCGGTGCCGAGATCCGGCGCGGCACCGAAGTGGTCGGCGTGAACCAGCGCGACGACGCGGTCACCGTCGAACTGGCCGACGGCACCCGGTTGCGTGCGCGCTATCTCGTCGGCTGCGACGGTGGCCGCAGCACCGTGCGCAGGCTGCTCGGTGTCGCGTTCCCCGGAGAGCCGAGCCGGGTCGAGACCCTGCTCGGCGAAATGGCATTGACCGCGTCACCGGAAACGATCACCGAGGTGATGACCGAAGTCCGCAAGACCCAGCTGCGATTCGGCGCGATGCCCCTGGCAGACGGGGTCTACCGCGTCCTCGCCCCCGCGGCCGGAGTCGCCGAGGACCGGGCTGTCGCGCCCACCCTCGAGGAAATGAAACAACAGCTCATCGCCACCGCGGGCACCGACTTCGGCGCGCACTCGCCGCGGTGGCTGTCGCGTTTCGGCGACGGCACCCGCCAAGCCGAGCACTACCGCGTCGGCCGCGTGCTGCTGGCAGGCGACGCCGCCCACATCCACCCGCCCACCGGCGGACAGGGCCTGAACCTGGGCGTGCAGGACGCGTTCAACCTCGGCTGGAAACTGGCCGCCGAGATCAACGGCTGGGCGCCGCCGGGCTTGCTCGACACCTACCAGACCGAACGCCACCCCGTGGCCGCCGACGTGCTCGACAACACCCGCGCCCAGATGGAGCTGATGTCGCTGGACGCGGGACCACAGGCGGTACGCAGGCTGGTATCTCAGCTGATGGAATTCGACGAGGTGAGCCGCTGTCTCACCGAGAAGATCATCGCCATCGCGATACGCTACGACTTCGGCGAGGGCGACCCACTGCTCGGTCGGCGATTGCGCGATATCGCCCTGAAACGCGGTCGCCTCTACGCGCACATGCACGCGGGCCGTGGACTGCTGCTCGACCAGACCGGCCACCTCTGTGTGCGGGGATGGGCGGACCGGGTCGACCACATCGTCGACGTCAGCGAAGAACTCGACGCCCCCGCGGTACTGCTTCGCCCTGACGGGCATGTGGCATGGGTCGGTCGAGAGCAGCAGGACCTACTCGACCACCTGCCTGTCTGGTTCGGTCGGCGCGACAGCACCGCAGCGATATGAGGTGTCGTCCGCAGCATCGACGGGGATCGTCTGCGCGACAGCGTGGTTGCGCTGACTCGCTGTCGCCCGGAATCATCGGTGTATGAGGCGCGCAGGGGTGGCCCGATGACCGAGTCCGACACATTCGCCACATTCCGGCCACTGCTGTTCACGATCGCCTACGAAATCCTGGGCTGTGCCGCCGACGCCGAGGACGTGTTGCAGGACAGCTACCTTCGCTGGCGCGACGCGACGGAGGTGACGCATCCGCGCGCGTATCTGGTGCAGATCGTCACCCGTCAGGCGATCAATCATCTCCGCACGGTCCGGCGTCGCCGCGAGGATTACGTCGGCACCTGGCTGCCCGAACCGATCCGTACCGCGCCCGACGCGGGGCAGGATGTGTTGCTGGCCGAATCGGTGTCGATGGCGATGCTGCTCGTGCTGGAAACTCTCGGTCCCACCGAGCGCGCGGTGTTCGTGCTGTCGGAGGTGTTCGGACACAGCCATCGCGAGATCGCGCGGATGATCGATAAATCCGACACCGCCGTGCGGCAGATCGCCCACCGGGCCCGCGCGCATGTCGCGTCGCGGCGACGGCGCTTCCAACCGGACTCCGACACCAGCCGCGCGGTGATCGGCCGCTTCCTGCTGGCCACCAACACCGGCGACGTCAGCGCCCTCATGGCGGTACTCGCGCCCGACGTCCTCCAGATCTCCGACGGCGGTGGCCGTGTGAGTGCCGCGCGCCGCCCGATCATCGGCGCCGAGCCCGTGGCGCGGTTCCTGATCGGGCTGACCCAGAACTCGATGGCGGGCGCGACAGTCGAATTCGGCAGCTTCAACGCGCAGCCCACGGTGATCGCCCGATCGAAGAACGGCGATCTGGATACCGTGCTGGTGGTCGAGCTGACCGACGACCTCATCACCGGGCTGTATGCGGTCCGCAACCCCGACAAACTGCAGTCCATCGATGTCGTGCGCATTCTCGACATCGCGGCCGAACGCACGCTGTGACGGAGGGCACAGCACTTGGGTGTCACGCTGGGAACCTGAGCGGTGTCTCCGAGGGTGTCCAGCAACGCAGCGGAACGAAAGGACCATCCCCATGAAGGTCATCCTCGTGTGCAAGTCGGTGTCGCACGGCAACACCCAGCGCGTCGCCGAAGCCATCGGCCAGGTGCTCGGCGGCCGGGTCGTCGCCCCCGCCGACATCGATCCGGCCGGGCTCGCCGACTACGACCTCGTCGGCTTCGGCTCGGGCATCTACAACATGGCTTTCCATCCGGAACTGCGCCGGTTCATCGCCTCCCTGCCGGCCGGACACGGGGGCAAGGCGTTCGTGTTCCGCACCAGTGGATTCCCGGAACCGCCGTTTCGCCGCTACGTCACCACCTTGACCCGCGACATCGAGAACAAGGGCTTCGACGTTGTCGACGCCTTCGACTGCCGGGGCTTCGACACCTGGCTGCCGCTGCGCCTGGTGGGCGGTATCCGCAAAGGCCGGCCCGACGCCATCGACCTCACCGCCGCGCGCGAGTTCGCCGAAAACCTGCAGGCCAGGACTATCTCCACACCCTGAAAGGCCGAACTCGTCGGACCCCGATGCGAACATATGTTCGTGTCCGATTCCGCCGCCCCGCGTCGCCCGCGTATCCAGTCCCGCACCGAGGCCTCGATCCTGCATGCCGACCTCGACTCGTTCTACGCCTCGGTCGAGCAGCGTGACCAGCCGTGGCTGCGTGGCAAACCGGTCATCGTGGGTGGCGGGGTGGTGTTGGCGGCCAGCTACGAGGCCAAGGCGTTCGGGATCCGCACGCCGATGAACGCGGGCCAGGCGCTGCGCCTGTGTCCGCACGCGATCGTGGTGCCGCCACGGATGTCGGCCTATGCCGAGGCAAGCAAAGCGGTGTTCGCGGTATTCCACGACACCACCCCGGTGGTGGAGGGGATCTCGATCGATGAGGCGTTCCTCGACGTCAGCGGGTTACGCCGGATCAGCGGCGAACCGATCGACATCGGGCACCGGCTGCGCGCGCAGGTGGCCGACCGGGTGGGCCTGCCCATCTCCGTGGGCATCGCACGCAACAAATTCCTCGCCAAGGTCGCCTCCGCCGTCGCCAAACCCGACGGGTTACGCCTTGTCGAACCCGGCAAAGAACTCGACTTCCTGCATCCACTGCCGGTGGAGCGATTATGGGGCGTCGGCAAAGTCACCTCGGCGACATTGCACGCCAACGGCATCACCCGCATCGGCCAGCTCGCCGAACTCGGCGAACCCCACCTGCGCGCCATCCTCGGCCCCGCCGCGGCCCGTCACCTGTTCGCCCTGTCCTTGGCTCGCGATCCACGCCGCGTGGAAACCGGCAAACGACGGCGCTCGATCGGCGCCCAACGCGCCCTCGGCCGCCGCCCGTGTGACCCCGACGAGATCGCCGCCTATCTCGACGGCCTCACCGACCGCCTCGGTCGCCGCCTGCGCGCCGCCGACCGCGTCTGCCGAACGGTGGTGCTGCGCTTACGCTTCGACGATTTCACCCGCGCCACCCGATCGCACACCCTCGTCGAAGCCACCGATGCCTCCACCGCGATCCGCCACGCCGCCCGCCTGCTGCTGCACGCCGCTCAACCGCTGATCATCGAACGCGGCATCACCCTGATCGGCATCTCGCTGACCAACCTCGACGACGCCGACACCATGCAACTCACCCTGCCGCTGGACGCGCGTGCCGAGAACACCCTCGACGCCACTCTCGACGACCTGCGCCGCCGCTTCGGTTCCACCGCCGTCACCCGCGCCGCACTCCTGCGCAGCGGCGAAGGCCTCTCGGTCCCGCTCCTGCCCGACTGACGTCGGTGGTCACCGACCACTACGGATCCACTGTGTGAGTGGGCGTGGAATAATCGCCGAATGCCTTACGCCGTCATCGGCTTTCTGACTCTCGCCCTGTGGGTGTATTGCCTGGTCGACATCATCACCAGCCCCGACGCGGGCATCCGGCACCTACCGAAGATGGGGTGGATCATTGTCGTCGTGCTGATCCCGACGATCGGTGCGCTGCTGTGGTTGTTCGCGGGCAGGCCGGTCGGCGAGTCAGGACCTGTCTCGAATACCCGGTTCGGTGAATACGATCGCCCCGGTCGCCGGGTCGCGTCGAATCCCGACGACGACGAGGCCTTCCTGCGCGGCTTGCGCGAGCGTGCCGAACAGCAACGTCGCGAGGCCCGCAGGCAACAGCAAGAACGCGACCAGGACCCGGCCTGATCACCCGCGAAGCACTGTGCCGATCGCGCATCTACGTGCGCTGATCGTGTTTGGCGGGCCGGAACAATGACCGCGTTCCGAACAGTGAACTGTCGAACCGCTTGCCCGCGTCCGGTTCCCGGTGATACCGCTCGATGCGCAGCACCTCGTTGCGGGAACCGAAGATGAACGGCACCCGCTGATGCACCTGGGCCGGGGGAACCTCCATCATGCGCTCGTGCCCGGTGGTGGCCGCCCCGCCCGCCTGCTCGACGATGAACGCGATCGGGTTCGCCCCGTACAGCAGCGAGACTCGGCCCGGCTGTGCGGGATTGCGCGTATCGCGCGGGTACAGATACAGCCCGCCCCTGGTCAGGATGTGGAAGGTATCGGCCACCAGTGACGCCACCCACCGCATATTGAAATCGCGCCCGCGTGGCCCTTCGACTCCCTCCAAGCACTCGAGCACATACCGGCGCACGGGCCGCTCCCAGAACCGCTCGTTGGCGGCATTGATCGCGAAACCCGAGGTGTCCTCCGGGATTCGCATCTGCGGATGAGTCAGCACGAACGCACCGATCTCCCGATCGAGGGTGAACCCGTCGACGCCACTGCCCGTGGTGAGGACCAACATCGTGGCGGGCCCGTACAGGGTGAACCCCGCACAGACCTGCTCCACTCCTGGCTGCAGGAAGTCGGTGTCGGCAGGTTCGGCGTCGCCGGCGACCACCGCTTCCGGCGCCCGCAGAATGCTGAAAATCGAACCGACAGGCAGATTCACGTCGATATTGCTCGACCCGTCCAACGCGTCATACGCCAGCAGGTACTTCCCCCGGCGCTGCGTCGCGGGCAGCACCGTCGCATGCTGCTCGGACAGCAACCCGGACAGATGCCCCGACCACTGCGTCTGCCCCACCATGATCTCATCGGTCAACACATCGAGCCGCCCACTCACCGACGTCTCGTCCTCGACCCCCGACCCGATGATCGCCCCGCGAGTCACCTGATTGGCAATGATCTTCGCCGCCGTTGCCACCACATTCACCAGCGCGGAGAATTCCCCCGACGAACCGGGATGCCGATGCTCTTCCTCGATCGTGTACCGCGTCAGCGTTTTCGGTCCATTCGGCATTCGGTCACGACCCCCTGCGAAATCCGGTGCGTCCCTTGCCCTTTTCAGAATGGCTCACCGACCGCCGATAGGCAATGTGAACTCTCACTTGACCTTGCCCCTGGGGGCAGCGTTTACATTCGCTGCATGAGGATCGGAGAGCTCGCGCGGCTGGCTCAGCTCAGCCCCAAGGCCATCAGGCGGTACGAGGCACTCGGGCTGGTCGCACCCGAACGGCACCCCAACGGCTTCCGCGAATACGACGACCACACCGTCCGCCTGGTGCGCGAAATCCGATCCCTGAACCGTCTGGGCATCCCGGTAGAGGAGACTCGGCCATTTCTGGACTGCCTGGCAACCGGCAGCGAACACGTCGACGACTGTCCCGCCTCCCTGGCCGAATACCAGCGGACCATCGACGCACTGACCGCGGAAATCGACGCCCTCACCGCCCGCAGAGACGCCCTCACCGATCGCCTCCGCGAGGCCGCACACCGCCACAGCACCACCCGAAGGCTTCCGTGGCCGACGGCCGTCTCCGTTCTGCAGCCCTCCGATGCGGCGACCCAGCAGGCCGAGCGAACACACGACATCCCCACCGAACAAGAGGAATCCCGATGACCCTGAGTTCTGCGATCGCCGGCACCATCGCGGTGACCGATGAGACATTCGACCACGACGTGCTCGCCCACCCCGGCCTCGTTCTCGTGGACGTCTGGGCCACGTGGTGCCCTTCGTGCAAAATGATCGCCCCCGTGCTGGCCGACGTTGCCCGCGAACGTGCGGCCACACTCGCCGTTCGCACGCTCAATGCCGATGAGAACCCACTCACGGCCCGCACCTACCAGGTCATGGCCGCTCCGACGCTGCTGCTCTTCCGCGATGGCCAACTCCTGCGCACCCTCGTCGGCGCCCGCTCCAAGGCCCGGCTCCTCGCCGAGTTGGACGACGCAGTGCGTCACTGATCCCGAAACCTCCGCCCCCACACGAACACCCATCGATCGCTGTCGGTGGGCTGTGCCACGATCTCACGCGTGACCGAACCCTCCCATCTCCTCGCCGAGCATCGACTGGAACTGACGCTCGATTACGGCCAGTTCATCCTGCACGGAGGGGAGGGTGAGGAGGACGTAGAGCTCGCGCTGCTCGACGCCGCGCATGCGGACAGGCCCTCGGCAGGCGACGGACACACCGTGGTGGTGCTCAGCCCGCACCAGAACAACTTCGACATGCCGATGCACATACAGGTGTGGGATCGGCGACCGGCCGACGAGGGCGAGTGGCAGCAGGTCAGCGAAGCCCGGCTACACATCGGCGAGCACGGCCTGACCATCAGTTCACCCGTCGACGGCTGGGCCGACGCACCCGTGCCGCCCGGCGACTACCTTGCCGAGATCGCCGGAACGGGTTTCGCGAACTACGGCTGGCCTGGCGACACCACCCCCGGCGACCACTGGCGAATCCGGCTCTGGCCCGACGACGGCACCGCTCCTCGACCCGCCCGGCAGTGGGACATGCCCGGCTACGGCATTCCCGCCAACAGCGCCGCACCGCCGACCGAGCCTGCCCCGAATCTGCCCGAGCCCGAATCGGACCGGCAGCGAGAGCTCCGCACACAAGCCCAGGCCAGAGACCGCGAGGGATGGGGCGGCGACCCGATACCAGCCTTCGCCGGTACCTATCACGGACGCGAACTCGCGAGCTACGACCGTGCGTTGGCCGAGTCGATAGCCGCCATGAGTGCCACGCGATTGCGTCGACTGGCCGAGTACTGCGCACAGCGCGCCTACGACCTCGCCGGTCTCAGCGAACGCGTCTGGGTGCGCCCCGCGTTGGACGCGCTCGCATCCGGCGCACCGCTGCCCGAACCCTTCCACGACAACGACGCCGCGTTCGCGCGACTGGACAAAGACCAGTACGGACCCGACGAGGCGAGCTTCCAGAGCAGCGTCGTGCGGGAAGTGGCGCAGGCCCTCAGCCCGACGCCGAACCCGTACGACCGCGGCAACATCAGTCGCCCCCACTTCGCCCTCAACACGGTTTTCCATGCGCGGCATACCGATCCGTTGCAGGGCGCGCTCTCCGCGATCACCGAAGCCGCGATCACCTTCGGCCCAGACGTCGAGAGCCTGTTCACCGGCATCCGCGGCGAGTTCGATCTACCTCCGCGGTCGTGAGCGCCGGGCCCGCTGTCATCGATACCACTGCGCGACTGGTCGATCCGGCGAACCTGCCACGGTGGCGCCACCCTCGGACGTACGATCCGAGCGTGGCCGAATCCCATGGTTCCACCCCTCTGCGTGTGCTGGTCTACAGCAACGATGCCGATACCCGCCAACAGGTGATCCTCGCGCTGGGCCGTAAGCCGCGCGCCGACCTACCGGAGCTCGAATTCTTCGAGGTCGCTACCGCGCCGGTGGTCATCGAGCAGATGGATGCCGGTGGGATCGATCTGGCGATCCTCGACGGTGAATCCGCCCCGACGGGTGGACTCGGTATCGCCAAACAGCTCAAAGACGAGATCGATCAGTGCCCGCCGGTGGTCGTGCTCACCGGCCGACCCGATGACGCCTGGTTGGCCAACTGGTCGCGCGCCGAGGCCGCCGTCTCCCACCCGATCGACGCCATGCAGCTCACCAACGCGGTCGCGGGCATCCTGCTCGCCCGCTGAACAGGACCATCCGGGCATCGTCCCGACCTGTCGGATAGTCCGCTTCGCACCTTTCTATCTATCACCACTGGTAACGCCAGTGGTTCGCTGCCGCATGCCCGGAGCTGATTACCCCCGTATCGCTCATGAATCGCGGTACCGATATCGATCAAACCCCACCCCGGAAACGTGCGGCGGACCCCCGAAACGGCGGTAGTCTGTGCTCTAGCTCACACGAGCACGGGCTCTTGTATAACGCTCCGCCATCGCTGCACAGCCTTGCGCGAGCCCCGGTTCGGCGGACAACGTTGTCGGCCCCGTCTCGCCGAAAGCTGCCGTCCGCGGCCGGGCCACACGGCTCGGCCTGCTCCAGCGAGGAGGGGAAGTGCAGTCGTGAACATCGAGGTGCCCGCACTCGTACTCGGCGCCATCGCCGCGGCGTTCGCGGTGTTCTCCGTCATCATGGCGGCGCTCATCGGCCCGAAACGCTACAACCGGGCCAAACTCGAACCCTATGAATGCGGCATCGAGCCGACCCCGCACGCCATCGCCGGCGGTCCGGGAAACGCAGCGGGACAGCGCTTTCCGGTGAAGTACTACCTCACGGCGATGCTGTTCATCATCTTCGACATCGAGATCGTGTTCCTGTACCCGTGGGCCGTGCATTTCGACACGCTCGGGCTGTTCGGTCTCGCCGCGATGGCGCTGTTCATCGTCAACGTGTCTGTCGCCTACGCCTACGAGTGGCGTCGCGGCGGCCTCAGCTGGGAATGAGTGGGAAATAATGGGTCTCGAAGAGAAACTGCCCAGCGGGTTCCTGCTGAGCACGGTCGAGGATTTCGCCGGCTACCTGCGTAAGGGCTCCGTCTGGCCCGCCACGTTCGGGTTGGCGTGCTGCGCGATCGAGATGATGGCCACCGGCGCCGGACGGTTCGACATCGCCCGCTTCGGCATGGAAGCGTTCCGCGCCTCCCCACGCCAGGCCGACCTGATGATCGTGGCGGGCCGGGTGAGCCAGAAGATGGCGCCGGTGCTGCGCCAGGTCTACGACCAGATGACCGAACCGAAATGGGTGCTGGCCATGGGGGTCTGCGCGTCCTCGGGCGGCATGTTCAACAACTACGCCATCGTGCAGGGCGTCGACCACATCGTCCCGGTCGACATCTACCTGCCCGGCTGCCCGCCCCGCCCGGAGATGCTGCTCAACGCGATTCTGGCGCTGCACGCGAAAATCGCCGAGATGCCGATGGGCGTCAATCGCGAGGAAGCGATCCGCGCCGCCGAGCAGGCCGCACTGGCCAGCACGCCGACCATCCGGATGGAGGGCCTGCTGCGATGACATTCGACTCCCCCGACAACACCGACAACCCTGCGGGACACCCGGTTCCGGAGGAATCGCCCGCGCAGGCGCAACCCAAACCGCCACAGGACGAGGTGATCGGCACCCGGCGCGGCATGTTCGGCGTCAGCGGCACCGGTGACACCTCCGGCTACGGCGGCCTGGTCACCCCCGTCGCCCTGCCCGCGGGCACACCTCCCCCGTACGGCAGCTGGTTCGACGCCTTCGTCGGCACCTTGCGCGCCGCACTCGTGGGCCGGGTCATCGCCTTCGATACCGTGATCGAGAGGATCATGGTCTTCCGCGACGAACTCACCCTGCACGTGAAGCGCGAACACCTCGTCGCGGTCGCGAGCGCGTTGCGCGATGACAGCACACTGCGATTCGAACTGTGCCTGGGTGTCAACGGCGTGCACTACCCCGACGACGACGGCCGCGAACTGCACGCGGTCTATCACCTGAAATCGATCACACACGGACGCCGTGTGCGGCTGGAAGTGTCCGCGCCCGATGCCGATCCACACATTCCGTCCCTGTTCTCGGTCTATCCGACGACCGACTGGCACGAACGCGAAACCTACGACTTCTTCGGCATCCTCTTCGACGGTCACCCCTCCCTGACCCGCATCACCATGCCCGACGACTGGCGCGGGCATCCGCAGCGCAAGGACTACCCGCTCGGCGGGATCCCGGTGGAGTACAAGGGCGCGCGCATACCGCCGCCCGACGAGCGGAGGACCTACAGCTGATGACCGACACCGACTTCCGCCGCGACGAACCACCGGTAGTGACCGTCGCAGGCCAGGACTGGGACCAGGTCAGCGAAGTGATCGACGGCGGCGCCGAAGAACGCATCGTGGTGAACATGGGCCCCCAACATCCGTCCACGCACGGGGTGCTGCGCCTGATCCTCGAAATCGAAGGTGAAACCGTCACCGAGGCCCGCTGCGGCATCGGCTACCTCCACACCGGCATCGAGAAGAACCTGGAATTCCGCAACTGGACCCAGGGCGTCACCTTCGTGACCCGGATGGACTACCTGTCCCCGTTCTTCAACGAAACCGCCTACTGCCTCGGCGTGGAGAAACTCCTCGACATCACCGACCAGATCCCCGAGCGCGCCACCGTGGTGCGCGTGCTGCTGATGGAGCTCAACCGCATCTCCTCGCATCTGGTCGCCCTCGCGACCGGCGGCATGGAACTGGGCGCGCTCACCCCGATGCTGTTCGGTTTCCGTGAACGCGAACTCATCCTCGACGTCTTCGAGAACATCACCGGCTTGCGGATGAACCATGCCTACATCCGTCCCGGCGGCTTGGCGCAGGATCTGCCCGCCGACGGCGTCACCAAGGTCAGGGAACTGCTCGACCTGCTGCCCGGACGCCTGCGCGACATGGAGCACCTGCTCAGCGCGAACCCGATCTGGAAGAAGCGCACTCAGGACATCGGCTACCTCGATCTCACCGGCTGCATGGCCCTCGGCATCACCGGGCCGGTCCTTCGCGCCACGGGCCTGCCGCACGATCTGCGCAAATCAGATCCGTACTGCGGGTACGAGAACTACGAATTCGACATCCCGACGACCACCGGCTGTGACTGCTACGGCCGCTACATCATCCGGATCGCCGAGATGACCGAGTCGATCAAGATCGTCGAACAGTGCCTGGACAAGCTGCGCCCGGGACCGGTGATGATCGACGACAAGAAGATCGCCTGGCCCGCCGACCTGGAACTGGGCCCCGACGGTCTGGGCAACTCACCCAAGCACATCGGCAAGATCATGGGCACCTCCATGGAATCGCTGATCCACCACTTCAAGCTCGTCACCGAGGGCATCAGAGTGCCTGCGGGACAGGTGTATTCGGCAGTGGAATCCCCCCGCGGGGAACTGGGTGTGCACATGGTCAGCGACGGCAGCACCCAGCCCTACCGGGTGCACTACCGCGACCCCTCGTTCACCAACCTGCAAGCGGTGGCCGCGATGTGCGAGGGCGGCATGGTCGCCGACGTGATCGCCTCGGTCGCCAGCATCGACCCGGTCATGGGCGGAGTGGACAGATGACAATCGACAACCCCACCAGCACACCGATTCTCCTCAGCCTGAGCACTCGTCCCGAACCGTTTCCGCCGCATGTGCGCGAACGTCTCGAACTGGACGCCAAAGAGATCATCACCCGCTACCCGCACCCCCGCTCGGCCCTGCTCCCCCTGCTGCACCTGGTGCAGGCAGAAGAGGGGTACGTGACGGGCACCGGCATCGACTTCTGCGCCGATCACCTGAATCTCACCGGCGCCGAGGTGACCGCGGTCGCCACGTTCTACTCGATGTACCGGCGCACCCCCACCGGCGACTACCACGTCGGGGTCTGCACCAACACCCTCTGCGCGATCCTCGGCGGCGACGCCATCTACGAAGCACTGCAACAACATCTGGCCGTCGAGCACGGCGAAACCACATCCGACGGGGCCATCACCCTCGAACACATCGAATGCAACGCCGCCTGCGACTACGCCCCGGTCATGATGGTGAACTGGGAATTCTTCGACAACCAGACTCCCGAATCAGCAGTCGCGATCACCGACGCCCTCCGAGCGGGCCACCAGGTCCGCCCCACCCGTGGCGCACCGCTGTGCACGTTCCGCGAGACCGCCCGCATCCTCGCCGGATTCCCCGACGAGCGTCCCGGCGCGCTCGAAGGAACCCCGGGCGCCCCCACCTTGGCAGGGCTCGACATCGCTGCCGCAGAAGAGGACTCGGCAGGAGATTCGCGATGATGACCCTCACCCCGGTACTCAGCGAACACTGGGCCACCCCGCGGTCCTGGACCCTGGAAAGCTATCGCGCGACCGGTGGCTACGACGGTCTCCGCGCCGCCTTACGCAAGACGCCCGACGAGGTGATCCACACCGTCAAGGACGCGGGTCTGCGTGGTCGTGGTGGGGCGGGCTTTCCCACCGGGATGAAGTGGTCGTTCATCCCGCAGGGTCCCGGCCCCGACGGCACCACGAAACCGCACTACCTCGTCGTCAACGCCGACGAATCCGAACCCGGCACCTGCAAAGACATCCCGTTGATGCTGGCCACCCCGCACACCCTCATCGAAGGCATCGTGATCGCCGCCTACGCGATCCGGGCCGCGACCGCGTTCATCTACGTGCGCGGCGAAGTGGTGCCGGTATTGCGCCGACTGCAAGCCGCCGTCGCCGAGGCCTACGCGGCCGGCCTGCTCGGCCACGACATCCTGGGCTCGGGATTCGACCTGGACCTGATCGTGCACGCCGGCGCGGGCGCCTACATCTGCGGCGAGGAAACCGCGCTGCTCGATTCCCTCGAAGGCAGGCGCGGACAGCCCCGTCTGCGCCCACCGTTCCCCGCCGTCGCGGGCCTCTACGCGTGCCCGACGGTCGTGAACAATGTGGAATCCATTGCCAGCGTGCCCTCGATCCTGCGCAACGGCACCGAGTGGTTCCGCTCGATGGGCAGCGAGAAGTCACCCGGCTTCACCCTGTACTCCCTGTCGGGGCATGTGGCCCGGCCCGGCCAGTACGAGGCTCCACTGGGCATCACCTTGCGCGAGCTGCTCGATTACGCGGGCGGTGTGCGAGCCGGGCACACCCTCAAGTTCTGGACCCCCGGCGGTTCCTCGACCCCGATGTTCACCGACGAACACCTCGACGTCGCCCTCGACTACGAGGGTGTCGCCGCCGCCGGATCCATGCTGGGCACCAAGGCCTTACAGATCTTCGACGACACCACCTGCGTGGTGCGCGCGGTCCTGCGCTGGACCGAGTTCTACGCCCACGAATCCTGCGGCAAATGCACACCGTGCCGCGAAGGCACCTACTGGCTGGTGCAGTTGCTGCGCCGACTCGAAGCCGGCGACGGAACCGAAGCCGACCTGGACAAGCTCGCCGACATCGCCGACAACATCAACGGCAAATCGTTCTGCGCGCTCGGTGACGGCGCGGCCAGCCCGATCTTCTCCTCGCTGAAGTACTTCCGCGACGAATACCTCGCGCATCAGCGACTCGGCGGCTGCCCGTTCGACCCGGCCGCCTCGACCGTGTGGGCACCAGCGAAAGAGGACCGATGACAGCCATCGCGCCAGGCAACAGCAGCGATGTGGTGCCCGCCGACATGGTGAGCGTCACCATCGACGACACCACGATCGAAGTTCCCGTGGGCACCTTGCTGATCCGTGCCGCCGAACTGATCGGCGTGCAGATCCCTCGCTTCTGCGATCACCCCCTGCTCGACCCGGTCGGCGCGTGCCGTCAGTGCCTCGTCGAGGTCGAAGGGCAGCGAAAGCCGGTGGCCTCCTGCACGATCCCGGTCACCGACGGCATGATCGTGCGCACCCAGGTCAGCTCTCCGGTCGCCGAAAAAGCCCAGCGCGGGGTGATGGAGCTGCTGCTCATCAACCATCCGCTGGACTGCCCGGTGTGCGACAAGGGCGGCGAGTGCCCGCTACAGAACCAGGCGATGTCCACCGGCAGCGCCGAGTCCCGATTCGACGGCGAGAAGCGGACGTATCCGAAGCCGATCCCGCTGTCCACGGCGGTGCTGCTCGATCGGGAGCGGTGCGTGCTGTGCGCACGCTGTACCCGGTTCTCCCAGCAGGTCGCCGGCGACCCGTTCATCGAACTGATGGATCGTGGTGCGCTGCAACAGGTCGGCATCGCTCGAGCCGAACCCCTCGACTCCTACTTCTCCGGCAACACCGTCCAGATCTGTCCCGTGGGCGCTCTCACCGGTACCTCCTACCGTTTCCGGGCCCGCCCGTTCGACCTGGTCTCCACCCCGAGCGTGTGCGAGCACTGCGCCTCCGGATGCGCACAACGCACCGATCACCGCCGCGGAAAAGTGTTGCGCCGCTTGGCCGGTGACGACCCGCAGGTCAACGAAGAATGGAACTGCGACAAGGGTCGCTGGGCCTTCGCCTACGCCACCGAGCGCGACCGCCTCACCACGCCGATGGTGCGCGGCTGGGACGGCGTTCTCGCCGCGGCCTCCTGGCCCGAAGCTCTCGCCGCCGCCGGAGCGGGCCTGAGCGCGGCGATCGGCAATGCCGGAGTGCTCGTCGGCGGCCGCGTCACCGAGGAAGAAGCGTACGCGTACAGCAAGTTCGCGCGCATGGTCCTCGCGACCAACGACATCGATTTCCGCAGCCGGGTGCATTCGGAGGAGGAAGAACGATTCCTTGCCGCCCGCATCGCCGGACGCGGTGTGCGGGTCGACTTCGCCGCGCTCGACCGAGCCCCCGTCGTGCTGCTGGTCGGGTTCGAACCGGAAGAGGAATCGCCCATCGTCTACCTGCGGCTGCGCAAGGCCGCACGGACCCGCGGGCAACGGGTGGTGTCGCTGGCACCGTTCGCCTCCCGCGGCCTCGAACGTATGTCGGGCGCGCTCATCCAAACCCCGCCGTGCGGGGAAGCCGACGTGATCACCTCGATCATGGCCGAAACGTCCGCCGACGCCGCCGAACTCGTGACGATGCTGAACACGCCCGGCGCGGTCATCATGGCGGGCGAGCGGCTCGCGGGCAGCCCCGGCGCGCTGTCGGCGGTGACCCGCCTGGCCGATGCCACCGGCGCGGCACTGGCGTGGGTGCCCCGTCGTGCGGGCGAACGCGGCGCGCTGGAAGCCGGTGCCCTGCCCAGCCTGTTGCCCGGCGGCAGGCCTGTCGTGGATCCTTCGGCGCGTCAACAGGTTCGGCATCGGTGGCAGGCCGGTGAACTCCCCGTCACCGTCGGCCGTGACGCCAACGCGATCCTGGCCGGCGCCGCCCAACTGGGTGCGCTGGTCATCGGCGGCGTCGACCCGGCCGACCTGCCCGACCCGGCCGCCGCCCTGGCCGCGATCGACGCGGCCCGGTTCGTCGTCAGCCTCGAAATGCGGCACAGCGCCGTCACCGAACGCGCCGACGTCGTGTTCCCGGTGGCGACCGCGATGGAGAAGTCCGGCACCTTCCGCACCTGGGAAGGCCGCCCGCGCCCCTTCGCCGCGGCCTCGCTCGACACCACCCGCCGCGTCGCCGCTCCCCTGTCGGACCTGCGGGTGCTCAACTCGCTGGCCGCGCAGATGGGCGTCCCGATCAACCTGGCCGACCCCGCCGCCGCCCGCACCGAACTCGACGGGCTCGGCGCCTGGAACGGTGAGCCCATCCCCGCTCCGGAGCTGACCAGCCAGACCCGACCCGTGCCCGGGCCAGGAACGGCGGTGCTCGCCGGATGGCGGATGCTGCTCGACGCCGGCCGCATGCAAGACGGTGAACCCAATCTCGCCGGTGTCGCCCGCCCGCCGGTCGCACGGCTCTCGGCCGCGACCGCCGCCGAGATCGAAGCCGACGATGCCGATCACGTCATCGTCTCCACCGACCGCGGCGAGATCTCGGTGCCGTTGATGATCACGGACCTGCCCGACCGGGTGGTGTGGCTGCCGCTGCACTCACCCGGTTCGACGGTCGCCGCCGAACTCGGTGTGACACCCGGCGCCGTGGTGCGCCTGCGTCGCGCCGACGACAGGATGAAGGAACACCGTCATGAGTGATCGAGTCCTACTCCTCGCGGCCGACGCCGGACCTGTCTTCGGCACCGATCCGCTGTGGCTGGTGGTCGTCAAGGCACTCGGCGTGTTCATCTACCTGATGCTGGTGCCGTTGATCGCGGTCTACGCCGAACGCAAAGTCGTCGCGTGGATGCAGATGCGGATCGGGCCCAACCGGATCGGTCCCGGCGGCATGCTCCAGTCGATCGCCGACGGCGTGAAGATGGCGCTCAAGGAAGACATCATCCCGGCGATCGTGGACAAGCCGATCTTCGTGCTCGCTCCGATCATCTCGGTGATCCCGGCGTTCATGGCCTTCGCGGTGATCCCGATGGGCCCGGAGGTCTCGATCTTCGGCACCCACACCGCGTTGCAGCTCACCGACATGCCCGTCGCGGTGCTCTACATCCTCGCCATCACCTCTATCGGCGTGTACGGCATCGTGCTCGCCGGCTGGTCCTCGGGTTCGACCTATCCGCTGCTCGGCGGCCTGCGCTCGACCGCGCAGGTCATCTCCTACGAGATCGCGATGGCGCTGACCTTCGCCACGGTGTTCCTGCTGTCGGGCACCATGGCGACCTCCGAGATCGTGAGCGCACAGGAGGGCACCTGGTATGTGTTCCTGCTGCTGCCCTCGTTCCTCATCTACTGCGTGTCGATGGTCGGCGAGACCAACCGGGCACCCTTCGACCTACCCGAAGCCGAAGGTGAACTGGTCGGCGGTTTCCACACCGAGTACTCGTCGCTGAAGTTCGCGATGTTCATGCTCGCCGAATACGTGAACATGGCCACGGTGTCCGCCCTGGCGACGACGCTGTTCCTCGGCGGCTGGCGGGCGCCGTTCCCGATCAGCCTGTGGGAGGGCGCCAACTCCGGATGGTGGCCGCTGCTGTGGTTCACCCTCAAGGTGTGGACGTTCCTGTTCGTGTTCGTCTGGCTGCGCGGCACGCTGCCCCGCCTGCGCTACGACCAGTTCATGAACCTCGGCTGGAAACTGCTCATCCCGACCTCGCTGGTGTGGGTGATGGTCGTGGCCGCCGCACGGGTGCTCGATCTCGAGGGCATCCCCGGACAGAACTTCATCCTGGTCGGCGTGGGGCTGGTGATCACCGCGGCCATGATCGCGATGTTCCTGCGCGCAGGCCGCAGCAAGGGGCTACCGCCTTTGCCGCCGCAGGAGCCCTCGACCTCGGCGGTGTTCCTGGGTTTCCCGGTGCCGCCGATGCCGGCACGCCCCGCGAACGACCAGCCCGAGTTCGGGTTGTTCGACCCGCTCGCCGGGTTCGCGGTCACCGCGGCCACGATGTTCAAGAAGCCCAATACCGAGTCCTACCCGGAGCAGAAGGTGCCGACCGCGCCGCGCTATCACGGTCGCCACCAGCTCAACCGCTACGACGACGGACTCGAGAAGTGCATCGGCTGCGAACTGTGCGCGTGGGCGTGCCCCGCCGACGCCATCTTCGTCGAAGGCGCCGACAACACCGAGGAGCAACGTTTCTCCCCGGGTGAGCGGTACGGCCGCGTCTACCAGATCAACTACCTGCGCTGCATCGGCTGCGGCCTGTGCATCGAGGCCTGCCCGACGCGCGCGCTGACGATGACCAACGAATACGAACTCACCGACGACAACCGCGCCGACCTCATCTACGAGAAGGACCAGCTGCTGGCCCCCATGCAACCGGGCATGACCCCCGCGCCGCACCCGATGGCACCGGGCACCGACGCGGCCGACTACTACCTCGGCCGGGTCGGTCCCGCACCGTCTGAGCAGGAGGTACTGCGATGAGCACCGCACACGTGCTGGCCGCCGAAGTCGCCCGCACCTCCACCGGTGAGGGTGTGCTGTTCTGGGTACTCGCCCCGATCGCGGTGCTCGGCGCCCTCGGCATGGTGACCGCGGCCAAGGCCGTGCATTCGGCGATGTGCCTGGCCGCCACCATGATCGCGCTCGCCGTGTTCTACATCGCGCAGGGTGCGCTGTTCCTCGGCGTCGTGCAGATCGTGGTGTACACGGGCGCGGTGATGATGCTGTTCCTGTTCGTGCTGATGCTCGTCGGCGTCGACTCCGCGGAATCGCTGCGGGAGACGTTGCGCGGTCAGCGTATCGCCGCCGCGATCGTCGGGCTCGGATTCGGGTTGCTGTTCATCGGCGGCATCGGCGCGGCCCTGCGCGACAGCGGAACCAGCTTCCCCGGCCGTGGTTTCGGCGACCGCGACGTGATCGCCGAACTCGCCGAGTTGATCTTCCTGCGCTATGTGTGGGCGTTCGAACTCACCGGCGCACTGCTGATCACCGCCACGATCGGTGCGATGGTGCTGGCCCACCGTGAACAGTTCACCCCGAAACGCGGACAGCGGGAAATGTCGCGCGATCGCTTCCGCACTGCCGGCGAACGGGCCACCCCGCTGCCGACACCGGGTGTCTACGCACGGCACAACGCCGTCGACAGCCCCGCCCAGCTTCCCGACGGTTCCTTCGCCGAACTCTCGGTGAGCACGATCCTGCGTCACCGCCGCAACCGCGCCCACACCGAAGCCGCTGTGCTCTCGGTCGGCACGGTCCGCGACGACAATCCGACGGCCGACGAGGAAGGCAAGCGGTGAACCCCCAGAACTACCTGTTCCTGTCTGCGCTGCTGTTCACCATCGGCGCCGCGGGAGTGTTGTTGCGCCGCAACGCGATCGTGGTGTTCATGTGCGTGGAGCTGATGCTCAACGCGGTGAATCTGGCGTTCGTGACCTTCGCCCGGATGCACGGCAACCTCGACGGTCAGGTGATCGCGTTCTTCACCATGGTGGTCGCCGCCGCCGAGGTCGTCGTCGGCCTGGCCATCATCATGACGATCTTCCGTGCCCGCCGGTCGACCTCGGTCGACGACGCCAACCTGCTGAAGTTCTGACATGGGTACCGCAACGCTGTGGCTGCTGCCCGCCCTCCCGCTCGCAGGCGCGATCGTTCTGCTCCTGTTCGGTCACCTCACCGACCGCTGGGGCCCCTACCTCGCCACGACGGCCGCGCTGTCCTCGTTCGTCGTCGCCGCTGTCGCGTTCTTCGGCATGCTCGGGCGCGCCGACGCCGACCGGGCCGTGCACAAGGAACTGTTCAACTGGGTGCCCGTCGGTGATCTACAGGTCGGGTTCAGCCTGCAACTGGACCAGTTGTCGATCTGCTTCGCACTGCTCATCACCGGGGTCGGGTCGCTGATCCACCTCTACTCGATCGGCTACATGAGCCACGATCCGGGCAAGCGCCGGTTCTTCGGCTATCTCAACCTGTTCCTGGCCGCGATGCTCGTCCTGGTCCTGGCCGACAACTTCCTCGTGCTCTACCTGGGCTGGGAAGGCGTGGGCCTGGCGTCCTACCTGCTGATCGGCTTCTGGTACGAGAAGCCCTCGGCCGCAACGGCAGCCAAGAAGGCGTTCGTGGTCAACCGGGTCGGCGACATGGGCCTGGCCATCGCCATGATGGTCATGTTCGCGGCATTCGGTTCCTTCGACTTCCGCACTGTGTTCGCGGCGACCCCGGGCGCGAGCGAAGGCACCCTCACCGCCATCGGTCTGCTGTTGTTGCTGGCCGCCTGCGGAAAATCCGCGCAGGTGCCCCTGCAGTCGTGGCTCGGCGACGCGATGGAAGGCCCCACTCCGGTCTCGGCGCTCATCCACGCCGCCACCATGGTCACCGCCGGTGTGTACCTGATCGCCCGCGCCAACCCGATCTACGACCTCGCGCCGAACGCGCGCACGGCGGTGCTCGCCGTCGGCGCGGTGACGTTGCTGTTCGGCGCCGTCATCGGCTGCGCCAAGGACGACATCAAGAAGGCCCTCGCGGCCTCGACGATGAGCCAGATCGGGTACATGATCCTGGCCGTCGGCCTCGGCCCGGCCGGGTACGCGTTCGCGATCATGCACCTGCTCACCCACGGCTTCTTCAAGGCAGGGCTGTTCCTCGGCGCCGGCTCGGTGATGCACGCGATGAACGACGAAACAGATATGCGCCGCTACGGCGGCCTGCGCACGCTGATGCCGATCACGTTCATCACCTTCGGCCTGGGCTATCTCGCCATCATCGGAGTGCCACCGTTGTCCGGGTTCTTCTCCAAGGACAAGATCATCGAGGCAGCCTTCGACCACGGCGGATCCACCGGAATCCTGCTCGGCGCGGTCACTCTCGTCGGCGCCGCGCTCACCGCGTTCTACATGACCCGCGTCATGCTGATGACCTTCTTCGGTGAGCGCCGCTGGAAGCCCGACACTCACCCGCACGAGTCACCGGCGGTGATGACCGGGCCGATGATCCTGCTCGCGTTCGGATCGGTCTTCGCCGGTGGTCTGTTCGTCTGGGGCTCGTCGCTGGTGAACTGGCTCGAACCCGTCGTCGGTTCTCATCACGCGGAGCCGGTGATCCCCGCGGCGGTGGTCACCGGTCTGGCATTGACCGCGGTCGCCATCGGTGTCGCCGTGGCCTACCGCAAGTACGCCGAGAGCCCGATCCCCGAGGTCGCGCCCGAGCCGGTCAGCGTGCTGACCGGGGCCGCCCGTGACGATCTCTACGGCGACAAGATCAACGAAGCCGTGTTCGAACGCCCGGGCCGCCACCTCACGAGGGCGCTGGTGTTCCTCGACGCGAAGGGCGTCGACGGGATCGTCAACGGAACCGCTGCCTCGATCGGCGGACTGTCGGCGCGAATTCGCAAGGTGCAGACGGGTTTCGTGCGCTCCTACGCCCTGTCCATGTTCACCGGCGCGGCCCTGGTGGCCGCCGCCCTGCTGGCGGTGAGGTTCTGGTGAACTCGTTTCCCTGGCTGACGACGCTCTGGCTCGCCCCCGCGATCGGGGCGGGTGTGGTGCTCGTCCTGCCCGCCGCCCGCCGCACGGTGGCGCGTAGCGTGGCGTTCGCGGTGTCGATCGGTGTGCTCGCACTGGCCGTTGTCCTTGCGGTGCGGTTCAAGCCCGGCGGTGCCCAGTACCAATTCGTCGAATCCCACGAATGGATCCCGACATTCGGTGTGGGCTACACACTCGGCCTCGACGGTATCGCCACCGCCCTGGTCCTGCTGACAGCGGTGCTGGTGCCGCTGCTGATCCTGGCAGGCTGGAACGACGACACCCCCACCGGCGACGGACCCAAGACCATCCACCTCTACATGTCGTTGATGCTGCTGGTCGAGTCGATGGTGCTGATCTCCTTCCTCGCCCTCGACATCCTGCTGTTCTACGTGTTCTTCGAAGCGATGCTGATCCCGATGTACTTCCTCATCGGCGGCTTCGGCACCCGCACCACCGACGCCGCGGTCCGCGCCCAACGCTCGCGCGCGGCGGTGAAGTTTCTGCTCTACAACCTCTTCGGTGGGCTGATCATGCTCGCCGCGGTCATCGGGTTGTACGTGCTGACCGCCCGGGCGGGCCTCGGCGAGGGATCGGCGGGGACCTTCGATCTGCGCGTCGTGGTCGCCGCGGCCAACAACGGTGAACTCGGGGGCAGCACAGCGGTTCTCAACGCCCTGTTCCTCGGGTTCATGTTCGCCTTCGCCGTGAAGGCGCCGCT
This sequence comes from Nocardia sp. NPDC055165, assembly GCF_053606985.1. Taxonomy (NCBI): domain Bacteria; kingdom Bacillati; phylum Actinomycetota; class Actinomycetes; order Mycobacteriales; family Nocardiaceae; genus Nocardia; species Nocardia sp. NPDC055165. The sequence goes on along the minus strand of NZ_JBSGSS010000008.1, from coordinate 60,068 downwards.
GTGGCCCCTACACACGTGGCTGCCCGACGCGGCGGTCTCGGCCACCCCGTCCAGCGCGGTGCTGATGATGGCGGTGGTCGACAAGGTCGGCACCTTCGGCATGCTGCGCTACTGCCTGCTGTTGTTCCCACTGGCATCGGACACCTTCGCGCCCTTGGTGATCACCCTGGCCGTCATCGGCATCCTCTACGGCGCGCTGCTCGCCATCGGCCAAACCGATGTGATGCGCCTGATCGCCTACACCTCGATCTCGCACTTCGGGTTCATCATCCTCGGCATCTTCGCCATGACCAGCCAGTCCCAATCCGGGGCGACGCTGTACATGGTCAACCACGGACTGTCCACGGCCGCACTGTTTCTCATCGCCGGGTTCCTCGTCTCCCGGCGTGGCACCAGGATGATCGCCGAGTACGGCGGCGTGCAGAAGGTCGCGCCGGTGCTGGCGGGCACGTTCTTCATCGCGGGCCTGGCCACGCTCTCGCTGCCCGGTCTCGCGCCGTTCGTCAGCGAATTCCTGGTCCTGATCGGCACCTTCCCGAAGTACCAGGTGGCGGCGGTGATCGCGACCGGCGCACTGGTCCTGGCCGCGATCTATGTGGTGTGGCTGTATCAGCGGTTGATGACCGGCCCGCTGAAGAAGGGCAACGAACACCTGCGTGATCTGGTGCCGCGCGAGCTGGCCGTGGTGGTGCCGCTGCTGGTCGCGCTGCTGGTGCTCGGGTTCTATCCGAAACCGATCCTGGATCTGGTGGATCCCGCGGTGGGACACACTCTCTCGACGATCGGTAAGCACGATCCCGCTCCGACGGTCCCCGCTCCCGAAGCAGGTGCGGCCACCCCGCCCGCAGGCGGCCACAAATGAGGACGGACTCCGTGACCATCACCGAGCTCGCGGCCATCGCGCCCGCACCGAGCATCGAATACCACCTGCTCGCCCCGATGCTGATCGTGTTCGGGGTCGGCGTGGTGGGTGTACTCGTCGAAGCGTTCGTGCCGCGGCCCTACCGGTATCCGACGCAGTTGGTGCTCGGGTCAGCCGGCGTGGTCGGCGCTCTGGTTGCCGTGGTGCTGCTCGCGGGATCCGAGGGCACCGCGGTGGTGGGCGCGGTCGCGATCGACGGGGTCACGCTGTTCCTGCAGGGCACGATCCTGCTGGTCTCGCTGCTGGGCCTGCTGCTGATCGCCGAGCGTGGGGCGGTCCCGCGGGCGCGCAGCGGGCCGGGCACGTGGAGTCGGGCGGCGGCCGCGTTGGATCGAGGGGTCGACGCGTTCACACCGCAGGCCTCCGCGGTGCCCGGCAGCGCGCACGAGCTCGCGGCGGTCCGCTCGGGGGTTTCGACCACCGAGGTGTTCCCGCTGACGATGATCGCGGTCGGTGGTCTGCTGCTGTTTCCCGCGTCGAACGATCTGCTGACGATGTTCGTCGCGCTCGAAGTGCTGTCGCTGCCGCTGTATCTGCTGTGTGGGCTGGCTCGCCGCAGGCGGTTGCTCTCGCAAGAGGCGGCGATGAAGTACTTCCTGCTCGGTGCGTTCTCCTCGGCGTTCTTCCTCTACGGTGTCGCGCTGCTCTACGGGCAGACCGGCACGGTGTCGCTGCCGGGAATCGGTGCGGTACTGGACAAGCAGCCCGAGAACGCGACTCTGGCCCTGCTCGGTCTCGGCATGCTCGCCGTCGGGCTGCTGTTCAAGATCGGTGCAGTGCCGTTCCAGGCCTGGGTGCCCGATGTCTATCAGGGCGCTCCGACCCCGATCACCGCGTTCATGGCCGCCGCCACCAAGATCGCCGCCGTCGGGGCGACCATGAGGGTGCTGATGGTGGGAGTCGGTGCGCTGGGCTCGGATTGGCGTCCGGTGCTCGCCGCGGTCGCGGTGGCGACGATGGTCGTCGGTGCGATCATGGCGATCACCCAGACCGATGTGAAGCGCATGCTGGCCTACTCATCGATCGCGCACGCCGGTTTTCTGCTCGTCGGTGTCGTCGCCGCCGACAGCGCCGGTGTGGCCGCCGTGCTGTTCTACCTGCTGGCCTACGGCCTCGGCACCGTCGGTGCGTTCGCGGTGGTCAGTCTGGTGCGTGACGCCTCCGGTGACGAAGCGACCGCGCTGTCGCAGTGGGCGGGCCTCGGTCGCCGATCCCCGTGGCTCGCTTCGGCATTCGCCCTGTTGCTGCTGTCTTTCGCCGGTCTCCCGCTCACCAGCGGATTCGTCAGCAAGTTCGCGGTCTTCGCCGCTGCCTCCGGTGCGGGCTATACCGCCTTGGTGATCGTCGGTGTCCTTTGCAGCGCCATCGCGGCTTTCTTCTACGTCCGGGTCATCGTGCTGATGTTCTTCACCGACCCTCCGGCCGACGCGCCCATCGTGACCGCCCCGTTCGCCACCACCTTGGTCGTGGCGTTCAGCGCGGGCGCCACCGTTTTGCTCGGTCTGTTCCCCCAGCCGGTTCTCGACCTCGCCGACCGCTCCAACCTGTTCATCCGCTGATGCCGCCGAGTTCCCCGCCCGACCCCCGCCCACCGACCAGCCACGAACGCCACGCCGGTCAGCCGTGGAACGCGTCCTATCTCGACGGCCCCGCACCGTGGGACATCGGTACCCCGCAGCCCGCTGTCGTGCGGCTGGCCGAATCAGGCGGGTTCTGCGGACCGGTCCTCGATGTCGGGTGTGGCACCGGCGACAATGCCCTGTTCATCGCCGCCCGCGGGTTGCCCGTGCTGGGTGTCGACGTGGCCGAAACGGCGTTGGCCGCCGCCAGGCAGGCAGCCGACGATCGCGGGATCGAGGTGGCCTTCGCCATGGCAGACGCCCTACATCTCCAGCGCCTGTATCGCCGCTTCGAAACAGTCCTCGACTGCGGCCTGTTCCACACCTTCGACGAGTCCGAACGCACCGAGTACGCGGCAAGCCTGGCCTCGGTCACCGACTCCGGTGGCACCTTGTACGTATTGTGCTTCAGCGATACCGGTCCCGACACCGGTCCGCACCCCGTCACCAGGCAAGCCCTCACCGCACCCTTCGATGACAACCCCGCCTGGCACATCGCCGCCATCGCCCCCGAGCATCTCCGAACACGCTTCGCCGACTCGACCTCCGCCTGGCTCGCCACGATCGAACGCCGATAACAGCTCGGCCGATTTCGGGCGTGACCTGAAGGGTGTTTGAGCTCTTCACCGTTGGCGCACGAGCACGGTGCTTACCAATTCCACGGCCAGATCATGACCATCGCTGCGGCCATTCGCCCAGCAGGCCGATCCTTCGCTCACCCCTCCCGCCAGTGGCCTACGTGCGCGACTCCCCGACCGTGATCCGATACCGCCGTGCCGGACCGAGTTCGGTGTCCTGGATGCTCTCGAGGACGCCACCACAGCGCTCGATCGTCTTCACCGACCCGATATTCTCGGCCGCGCAAACAACCAGTACTCGGTCCATCCCAGCCACTCGCGCCTCAGCGATGATCTCTCCCAATGCCCACGTGGCCAGCCCTCGACGGCGCGCGGACGGCCGGATCCCGTACCCGATATGCCCGACCGTCCGCACAAGTTCAGCGTCCCCGTGCCGCAATGCGATCCCGCCGAGTACACGATCACCCTCGACTATCCAGCGATACGAGCAACGCCCGTCCCCTGACGCGGTGATGAGCCGCGCGACCCAGAGCTCGAATCCACTCGCCGAGTCGACATCGTCACTCGGCAACAAACCGAAACCGTCCTCGTGGACACCGGGCCCCCACTCGACATGCGCGTCGCGCCATTCTCCGTACATATCGACACTGGGTGAGATCAATCTGTGCCCGGACCCGACCGGAATTCCATTGGAGGTGAACACTCTTTCAATCTAGTGGGCGAACCGAATCGAACCGCCGGGAATTCGGGCCCGCTTGCTAGTCTCGCCGATGTGACCATTGCACGGAGCTTTGTGAACATCCTTAGCGACCAACTCGCTACGACGCGTGACTTCTACGTCGACCTATTGGGTTTCCAAGTCGCCTACGACAGCGATTGGTTCGTGCAACTCGTCGACTCGGGCTCGGCGACAACCATCGGCATCATGGCGCGCGATCACGAGCTGGTGCCCGACCATGTTCGTGGCGGGTTCGGCGGCTCCTACCTCACCATCGTCGTCGACGATGTGGAAACTGTCTACGCCCGTGCCAAGGACCTCGGCATTCCCATCGTCGAGGAGCCCCGGGATCTGTTCTACGGCCAAAGACGTTTGCTGGTAACCGATCCCAACCGTTTCCTCGTCGATGTATCGAGCCCGACCGTGTCACCGCCCACCGACCTCTGACGTAGCTTCTCGGAAAGGTGCGGCCGGCGCATGCCGGACGAGACCGGCTGGGTGATTCAGCTCGGGAGGTCCAGAGTGTCGAACTGGTGGGCTGACCAGATGCGGCGGGAGCCTTCTTCGGGGTAGGGCTGGGTGATGGGTTCGGCGTGGTAGACGCGCGTGGTTCGCGCCTGTGGATCGTAGGGCGCCCAGCCGGGGGTTCCCGAGGTAGCGAAATTCACCCAGTCGGTACGCATGCGGTGGGCGACATCGGTGATTTCGTTCGCGGCGTTCGGATGGGCGAAGCGGTGGGCGCGGACCTCGTCGGGACCGAGGGTGCCGAGGACGAGCAGGAAGTCCAGGCAGTGCGCGGCGCCCTGTTGCGAGTTGAAGCTCCACGCCAGTTCGCACAGCCACACGCGCCCGCCGCCCGCGTGCGCAGCATCGGCCAGATGCAGGCTCGGCATCCGGAACAGCCAGTCGGAGTTGAGGATTTCGAACAGCTGGCCAGATGTCGCCTCCGGATAGGCCGCGCGGTAGAGCCTGTCACCATCCGTGCCTGGTGCGAGGTGGCGAAAAGCTGCGGTCATGGTCTCCGGTGCCGGTTCGCTCCCCGGGCGAGATGTGTAGAGCCGGAACTCGTCACGGGTGTGGCTGACGAGCAGGTCGACGTCGCGTGCGGCACCGCCCGCGATCGCACGCCACGGCGCGCACGGCAATATCTCACCGTCGACAACAGGGGAGAACGGGGTGGGCGTGAGCGCCATCGGGCCCCAGGCATCGACGAACTCGGGCATCGCGGCGATCACCGCGGTGGTGGCGTCGGTGAGTGCGCGTGGCGGCAGCAGGGCGAGGTCTTCGACGGTGGCCTGGACGCCGAGCTGTGCGGCGATCGTGGTCGAGATCGCGGCGGCGAGGCTCGGAGTGAAATAGGTGCCGGGCATGCTCTGGCTGATCGCTCGGCGAAACAGTCCGGCCGCCATCGGCATCACCAGCAGCGCACCGATGGACGCACCGCCCGCGGACTGCCCGAAAACGGTGACGTTGGCGGGGTCGCCACCGAATACGGCGATGTTGTCCTGGACCCAGCGCAGAGCAGCGATCTGGTCGAGGATGCCGCGATTGTCCGGAGCTCCGGTAATGCGGGCGAAACCGTCGACGCCGACTCGATAGTTCATGCTGACCACCACCACGCCGGCCGCTGCGAGCAGCGCACCGTCGCAATGCGGGTTGGCGGTGTTGTTCTCGAGGTAGGTGCCGCCCTGGATCCACACCATCACCGGCAGTTTCGCGGCCCCGAGGTCGGGTGACCAGACATTCAGCGTCAAACAGTCCTCGGATCCGTCATCGGTCGAGCCGGACGCCGACGACATCACCGAACCGCCATTGCGGGCCTGGGGAACCGGAGGGCCGAACATCAGCGCGTCGCGAACGCCCTGCCACCGCTGTGCAGGCCCAGGCGCCGCGAATCGTCGTGCGCCGACCGGCGGCGCTGCATAGCTGATCCCCCGAAAGACCGCGACAGCGCCTTCCCACCGGCCGCGCACAACACCGGCGCCCGTGCGGATTTCAGGTTCGTTGCCCACTCGATACTCACTTCCTGGTGTCAGAGGCCGCGCATCGTCGACCACATCGACGACCACGGCTGAATCGGACCCACGCATTCCCAGATCGTGGCATCGGTGGTGATGCCGGGAATTCCGAGCGGGTAGTCGGTTCGGCCCGCTGGGACGACGGAGCTGAACCAGCGACGCAGATCCGCCTCGGTACCGCCGACGTAGACGACCGTGTCAGCGGTATCCGGCGGAACACCGAAGTAGCCGAAGCCGCGGTTCGGACTGAAGACCGGCGGTAGACCCGCAGTGGAACGAGCGTGATCGAGCGCTGACGCTTGCACATACCATTGCGTCACGACCACGGCCGTGCGCTGCCGGTGCGGCGGTAATGCGCGGTAGGCGTTCGCGGTAGCCGCCACCAGCTCGGGCCATCCGAGTTCGCTGTATGCCGAAGGTCCCAGTGCGGCAGCGAGATCGGGGGCAGGGGCGTAGTCCGAGGCGGCACGCCACGGCGTCACGTACACGACGGCCGCAACCATCGACAGCGCTGCCGCCTGCACCGCGACAGTGGTGAGCCAGCGTCTGGGTATCGCGGCCGATCCCACGGCCCCGGCCGCGATCACCACCGGGTAGATGCCCGCACCGTAGCCGCTGCGACCGCCGCTGATCGCGATGATCGCCACCGCCAGTAGAAACGCCACACCGAGGAACCGGTAGCGGCGCAGGAGCGGCGATCGGCACAACTGCCACACACCGCACACCACGAGCACCGCGGCGAGCGGACCCCACCATGGCAAGGTGCGCGGGACGAACCACAGCGAGCCGGCGAAACCGCCGGTCTGGCCGCGAACCACCGCCCCCATGCCCAGATGCGGCCAACCGTTCATGGCCTGCCAGATCAGCCCTGGCGCTGCCGCCAGCACCACAATGCTCGCGCTCCACCACAGCGCCGGTCGCCGCAACAACGCTCTGGGCCCCAGCCAGGCCACGGCGACGACCACCGCGATCCAGAAAATCGGGATCAGCCATTTGACCTGCACGGCAACGGCTGTCGCGAGCCCAGCCGCCCACAGCAACGCATCGTCGCGGGTCCGTACCCAGCGCACCAGCAGCCAGGTGAGCACCGCCCACAGCAAGGTATCGATGGCGTTCGTCGACAAAGTCTGCGCCTGGCCGAGTACGAACGCCGATGTCGCGCAGGCGATCGCTGTCAGTGACTGGGCTCCGCGAGCACCGCCCAGTTCGCGGGCGATGACCGCGCTCAACACCACTACGGCGAGCGACGCCGCCACTGCCAGAATGCGCAACGCGATGAACGATCCGGGAAACAGCCAGTCCATCGAGCGCGCGAGCAGCGGCACCAGTGGACCTTGGTCGGCATAGCCGAACGCAGGGTGCTTGCCCGCGGCGATGAAATACAGCTCGTCGTAGTAGTAGCCGTACCGCGTCGCGGACAGCGTCGCGACGATGCCGAAGACCACTGCCACCACCGTAACAGCGAACCCCGCGAAGGGCGGGCGCTGATCATCGGTCGTAGAAGGAGATCGAGCTGAGTCGACAACCACCCCTGGCACGGTGTCCGACACTACCGGCTCGGCGGGAACGACAAGCATGCAAACGATCCAGTCCTGGCCTACGCCACGGGTTTCGGGCCCCGGAGGCGCTGTCGCTTCGACAGGCTCCGACGCCGCCCCCCTGTCGGCAGACAACGGCATCAGCTTCGGTCTGCTGCGGTGCCGCTATCGCACACCGATGCTGCCGACGATCAGATCGGTCAGCGCCGAGATCGCTTCGTCAGGCGTGGTCGTACCCAGGTTCAGTTCCGCGGCCAGTGTTTCGGCCGCGCCGAGCACGCCGACGCAGCGCAGTCGCAGTGCTGTGGCGGTGAGTGGCGAGAACGGTTGCAGGGTGGCTGCCATCCAGTCGCGGTAGCTGTCGAGCATGTCGTGCTGGATCGCCTGGACGTCCGGATTGCCTTTCAGGGCGGCGGAAATCGCGTCGAATTCGGGCATGTCGGTGGCGCAGGTGAAGTAGGCGGTGCTCATGACGCGGGCGATCTCGTCGACGGTGGGGGTGGCGTCGCGGGCGGCTTGTTCCGAGGCCAGGCGGTGGCGTTCGTCGAGTTGACGGTAGAGCGCGAGGAGCAGTTCGGGGCGGGTACCGAAGTGGCCGTAGACGATCGGCCTACTCACGCCCGCAGCTTCGGCGAGAGTGGCCAAGGTCAGGCCGTCGGTGCCTTGCTCTCGCACCAGCGTCAAGGCGGTGCCGAGCAGCTGCTCGCGCCTGGCCGGCTTCGCCAATCTGCCCGATCGTGTGGTCATCGTCCTCCCTTGCGCCATGTCCACAGCTTAGCTACAAAGAGTAAGTTACAACTTGTAGTTTAGCGGAGAGGGATTTCAGCATGGAGCAATCGGTACTGATCTTGGGCGGGTCGGGACAGGCGGGGTCGGACACCGCCGCCCTGTTGCGTCAATGGCATCCGACCCTGCCGTTGACCATCGCGGGCCGTGATCTCGGTCGTGCGCAACGGGTCGCCGACGCCGTCGGCACTGCCACGGCGGTGACGATCGATCTGTCACGCCGCGACCTCGGTCTCGCCGACGCCGACTACTCCGCGGTCGTGGCGACCCTGTGGGACCATCGGCTCAACGGCCTGCACTACGCACAGGACCGTGGCCTGCCCTACGCACAGGACCGTGGCCTGCCCTACCTCAGCATCTCCAGCGGCCTGCTCGACATCGGCCCAGAGATCGTCGCGAGGGCACAAAGGTCCAGCGCGGCACCGGTTCTGGTCGCCAGCCACTTGATGGCGGGAATCATCGTCCTCGCCGCGCTGGATTCCGCGCGCGAGTTCGACCGGGTCGACACGGTCCGAGTCGGCGTCGCGCTCGATGACACCGACACCGGCGGACCCGCGGGAATCGCCGACCTGGAACGCTGGTCGGCCGTCACGACGGCGGGTCTCGTGCGCCGCGACGGCGTCTTCACCTGGCTCGCCGAGGCCGACGCGCAAGCCGACGTCCGCACCGTCGACGGCACCGCCCTGCCCGGCCAGAGCATCCCGGTTCTCGACGTGCCCAGCCTGGCCCTCGCTACCGGCGCACCGAACGTCCGGGTCGACTTCGCGGTCGGTGCCACCCCGAGCAGGCGGCGCGGTGAACCTGCCTCCGTCGAGGTTCGGATCGATCTCGCCGGAACCGGCCGGAACGGCGCACCGCTCAACAGAACACAGCACCTCGTCCATCAGGACGGTCAGCGACCGCTGACCGCAGTGGGGATCGCACTCGGCGTCGAACGGCTGCTCGGCCTGCGCGGCGACCGTCCCGCACCGGGCATCCACACCCCGGAGGCATTGATCGACCCCACCTACGCCGTCGAGCGGCTGAGCGAGATCGGTGCCGCGTGGCATCGAGATGGCGACGGCCCCCGGCCATAACCCGGGGGCCACCGACTCCTACCGCACCGACCGGAAGAACTCGCGCACATCCTCGATCAGCAGCTCGGGCACTTCCATCGCGGCGAAGTGGCCCCCGTGGTCGTATTCGGTCCACCGGACGAGGTTGTTCTGCTTCTCGGCGATGCCGCGAATCGTGGTGTCACCGGGGAAGACCGCGACCGCTGTGGGGACACCGGAGCTGGGCAGGTCCGCGCCCCACTGCTGGGATTCCTTGTACAGCCGCATCGAGGAGCCCGCGGTCCCGGTGAACCACAAGATCGCTGTTTCGGCGAGCATGGCGTCGCGGTCGAGGGAATCCTCGGGCAGCGCGGCGGCGGGGTCCTTGTAGGTGTTGACGACATCGACGACCCACGCGAGCAGACCTGCTGGTGAATCGGCGAGGGCGTGGGCCAGGGTGTGCGGGCGGGTGCTGTGCACACCCGCGTAGGCGGAAGTTTCGTTGCTGCTCCAATCCTGGAGCGCGGCGAGCTTTTCCTGATCCTGCTCGGTGTAGCCCGCACCGTCGTCGTTCCAGGCGGGGATGGTGATCGCGGCGTTGAGATGCACACCGGCGACCCGCTCGGTGTCGACCCGACCCACCTGTGGGGCGATGAACGAGCCCGCGTCGCTACCCTGCACGCCGTAGCGCTGGTAGCCCAATTCGCCCATCAGCCGGGCGATCAGTTCCGCGGATCGCTCGGTGGCCGCCTGGCCGGGCTGGTGGGTGGGTCCGGAGAAGCCGAATCCGGGCAGGGTCGGGATGATGAGGTCGAAGGCGTCGCGCGGGTCGCCGCCGTGCGCGCGGGGGTCGGTCAGCGGTCCGATCGTCGCACCGAAGTCGGTGAACGGCCAGCCGTGCACCAAGACCAGCGGCAATGCGCCGGATTCGGGTGAGCGCACGTGGGTGAAGTGCAGGCGCTGCCCATCGATCTCGGTGACGAACTGTGGGTGGGCGTTGCGTGCGGTTTCCGCGGCGCGCCAGTCGAACCCGGTCCGCCAGTAGTCGGCGAGCTCGCGCAGATAGGCGGTGGGCAGGCCGTAGGTCCAGGCGGTGCCGGGCAGGTCGTCGACCCAGCGGGTGCGGGCGAGCCGCTCACGCAGGTCGTCGAGGTCGGATTGCGGGATGTCGATCCGGAAGCTGTCGATGTCGCTCATACCGACAACGCTAGGCAGCACTTAGGTCAGTACTGTTCCTAAGTTCGCGGCATGATGGAGAGATGTCCGAAACATCCGCTCGGCTGCTCCGGCTGCTGTCGCTGTTGCAGACCCGCCGCGCGTGGTCGGGTGCCGAACTCGCGACCAAGCTCGATGTCACCGCGCGCACCGTGCGCCGCGACGTGGAACGGTTGCGCGGATTGGGCTATCCGGTGCAGGCATGGCAGGGCAGCGCGGGATATCGGCTGGGAGCGGGTGCGTCGATGCCGCCGCTGCTGCTCGACGACGAGGAGGCCGTGGCCGTCGCGGTCGGCTTGCGCACCACCTCGGGCGGCACGGTCACCGGTATCGAGGACGCCTCGCTACGCGCGCTCGCCAAGCTGGAACAGGTGCTCCCCTCGCGACTGCGGCACCGGCTCACCACCTTGCAGCAATCGATGGTGCGGGTCGCCGCCGAAGCACCGCGGGTGGCACCCGAGACGCTGCTGACGATCGCGCAGGCGTGTCGATGCCACGAGCGTCTGCGCTTCGACTACACCGATCACGCCGGTCGGACGTCTCGCCGCGATGTCGAACCCGATTCGCTGGTCAATGTGAGTAGGCATTGGTATCTGGTCGGGTGGGATGTCGATCGAGCCGATTGGCGGTCGTTCCGCGTCGACCGGCTCGAGCCGCGAGTGCCGACGGGCCCACGGTTCACCCCGCGACCGCTGCCCGACGGTGACGCGGCGACCTATCTGTCCCGCAGGCTCTCGGTCGCGTCGTGGCCGTGGCGCACCGTCGTCACCCTGCACGGGTCGGCCACCGAGGTGGCCGATCGGGTCTGGCCGGGCATGGGCGTCCTCAAAGCGGTCGACGATGTCAGCTGTCTGTTGTATCTGGGCGCCGATTCCCCTGCCGCACTGGCCTGGATGATCACCGCCCTGGACATCGGATTCACGGTCACCGACCCGCCTGAGCTCGTCGCGGCGCTGCGGACGGTGAGCGAGCGATGCCGTGACGCGATCGTTGATGCACCGGGTGCCGACTTGCAGCGTGTGCCATTTCCGCGTTGACGGCGTCGCGGAGTCACCTCGACCTTGCTGCACGGCGGTCGGCGCCCCGACCAGGCGAAGGATTCAGTCGCACAGCGCGTGGGTGAGCATCCCGCCGAGATCGACAGACGACGATGTGCCGGTATAGGCGATGGTGACCGCGAGGCCGGACCTGGTGGCACCGGCGACAGTGGAGAAGCCGGGGATGCCGCCGATGTGGCCGACATACTGCGCACCGCACGGCAGCTGGGTGTACCCGAGGCCGAGACCGTAGGACATGCCGTCACCGTTGCCCATGTCGATGCCTTCGAGCATCTGCGCGAGTTGGGGTTGGGGCACGACCCGACCGGCCAGCAGCGCGAGGAAGAACCGATTCACATCGGCGCCGGTGCTCACCAGCGCGCCCGATGCCCACGGCACCGACGGCTCCATCAGGGTCGTGTCGGTGAGTGTCCCGTCGACGGTGGTGTAGCCGGTCGGATGCGGTTGACGGAGACCGGTTTCGCCGGTGGCGGGCAGGTAGGTATTCGACAGGCCGAGCGGTGTCAGGATGCGGTCGCGCAGTTCGTCGGTGTAGCGATGCCCGGTCACGGCTTCGATCAGCATGCCCGCGACGATGTAGTTGATGTTGGCGTACTCGAACCGGCCGCCGGGCGCGAACTTCGCCGGATGTTCCAGGGCCAGGGCGACCTCCTGAGCCGGGGTGAAGGTGCGGCCGTTCTTCGCCGCTTCGTGTTCGTCGAGCTCCGGGGAGCGGGCCGGCTCGGGCAGGCCGCTTCGGTGGCCCAGGATCTGGCGGACGGTGATCGCGCGCCCGTCCACGCCCGCACCGGTGAGCAATCCGGGCAGATACGTGTCGACGGGCCTGTCGAGGTCGACGCGGTGTTCGGCCACCAGCTGCAACACGATCGCGGCGGTGAAGGACTTGGTGACACTGCCGACCCGGACATGTTGGGGAACATCGGTTCCGATCGGGGTCGCCGCGCCCGCGTCGGCCAGTCCGGAACCGATAACGGTGTCGGCTTCGTGCGCGGTCAGCGTGGCGATGGCTCCGACGGCACCGGAGCCGACTAGCGCGTGGAGGTCGCCGCGCACGCTGTCCCCGCGAGCCGAGGCGAGGGGATCGGCCGTGCTGGTCGTGCAGGCGGACAAGCCCAGCGCGACGGCGAATATCGGCGCAGTGAGGGTTCGAAAACGCATGATCGAACGGTAGGAAGCCGAGGCCCGCACACGCATCGGACTGCGGTACTACCCCCGCCTCGGTCTTCGGTAGCGGGGCAGGGCGGTCCGGTTGCCCTGCCCCGCTACCTCATCCGATCAGTTCCGGCGCAACGCCAGCACCGGAATGGTGCGGATGCCCTTCGTCTTCTCCTCGTATCCGGCGAAACCGGGATACCGTCGTGCCTGCTCGGCGTAGAGGCGGTCGCGTTCGTCGCCGGTCACTTCGGTAACGGTGACCGGAAAGGTCTCGGTGCCGACCTCGGCGTCGGCCGCGCCCGCCGAGATGAGGTTGTAGTACCAGTCGGGATTGGTGGGGGCACCGGCTTTGGAAGCGAAGACGTACACGAGCTTCGGGTCGTTCTCGTCGGCCAAGTACATCATCGGAGACACCAGTTGCCGGTCGGTACGCCGCCCTCGGTGATGCACCAGCACCATCGGCGCACCCTCGAACGGCCCACCGACGCGCCCTTCGTTGGCTCGGAACTCGGCGATGATCTTGCTGTTCCAGTCCTGTGATTCGCTCATGCCTGGCATCTTCTCCCCCGGCCCGCTCGTGCGCGAGCAACCACGCTCACGGCTCGTCGAGTACTTCCTGCAGGCGGGCGGCGAAGGTGACGGCATCGTTGACGAATCCGATGTGGTCGCCGGGGAACAGGACCGGGTCGACGCCCAGCGCCGATGCCAGTTCCCGCGAGGTGCGATCGCAGAACTGACCGGTGGACTCGGCACCGATCCCGACGATCACCCGGGTCGGGATCGAACGCAGCAACGGCGGGTCCGGTACCCAGGAGGTGGTCGGGCGCAGTTCATGGGCGAACCAGAAACGTTCGCTGGCGACCTGTCGGGGATCGCGGTCGCCGCCGAAGATCTCTACGAGCATCGGTTCCGGGATGGCAATAGTGGCTTGGGCGAAGAACTTTCGCCAGGCGCCGATCACATCGCCGGTGGCGTAAGTGGCGACGATGTCCTCGGTGAGTGGGCGCTGGGCTTCGGCGTCGGGGAGCAGTTCACGCAGCGGCGCCTCATGGGCCACGACAGTGGTGACCAGGTCGGGGTTGGTCTGGGCCAGGGCCAACGCGGTGACCGCGCCACCGCTGGATCCGAACACCACGGCCGGGCCCGCGCCGAGATGGGTGATGAGCTGGGCGAGGTCCCCGGCGCGGGCGAGCACCGTCGAATCCTGATTCGGGTCGTCGAGGGGGCTGCCGAAATGCCCGCGCGGATCGGTGGTGAGCACGGTGTTGGTGGTGGCGAGTTGTTCGGCGGCCGCGGCGAACGAGGCGGCGTTCATCGGGGCACCGACGAGGACGAGCAGCGGTCCCGCACCACGGACCTCGTAGTACAGGCAGGCGTCCGGCACCACGAGGGTGCCGGTGGTGACGGCGGAACTGGCGGTCATGAGGCTCTCCCGGATCTCGGCTACAGGTAGCACTCATACAGACGGTGCGCGCCGGAAGAACTCATCGCTCGCCACGAACATTCTTTTCCGACAATCTCTTCCGCAGGTCATGCGAATTTCTGCGGTGGCCCCTGGGGTGCCGACGTGCAGGCTCAGCGAGCACACGGCCAGCGCGTGGAGTGTACAGACGTGCACTGAATGCTCTCGAGCCCTCCTCGTCAAAGGACGGGCAAGTGCGCGAACATGACGGAGAGAGCCAGCCTTGGCGCGCCCGACGAGGTGATGCGTCAGGGGCGCTCGGTGGGCAGTTCGCCGTACAGCTGCCGCGCGCGAGCAGTCAGCAGCGGCAGCACAACGGTGCGCCAGGTCGGCAGGTCCACAGCTTCGGATCGCCCTTCGACCAGCACGGACGCCCCGGACAACGCGTCCGCATCGTCGACGTCGACCCCGGTCACCTGGACGATCTCACGCCGCAGCAGCGTCACGAACTCCGTCGCGGTCTCCGGCGGGACCTGCGCGCAGACCTTGTCCCGCACCGCATTCCAAGCCACCGGGTCCGCGGGCGACCCCCAGTGGCGCGGTCGCCGATCGAAGAGCCGGGCTATCTCGGAAGAATCTGGCACCCGCCGAATCCTACCGAGACCCGCTCGCCGCCGCCGCGGGGACTTCCCGCGAACGCCGCAGCGGTGTGGAGGAATCCGCGCGGGCGCGCACTCAACGGCGGCGGCGAAGCTCGTCAGCGCTGGCCCGCAGCGTTCCGGCGACCAGTTCACGTCCCTCGTGCGCCAGATCGACCACCTCGCGCGCGCTCTTGCGACCCGCGTCGCCCAAGATGGCGGCGAGCGCGGTACCGGTGCGGCGTGCCGCGATGGACAGCTCGTGGATCAGTTCTCGGCCGGGTTCGAATTTGTCCATCTCGGTGGAACTCCATTCGCAGTGCGGGCCAGCTCGGATGCCTGGCAACACATCAGTGTACAGTCGTGCGCCGAACTCGTGTCAACCCCCGAATCCGGCACTACAGTCCGCCCGTCACCTGAACACGAATCAGTGCGACGCCGCATGTCCTGAACGCGTCCTCCTGGCCACCGGAACACCGGTGCCGCGCAGCCGGGGAGCTGCGCGGCACCGGGGAGGTGAGTTCAGTTGTAGGAGTTGGCAACCCCGTCGAGCAGGTGCTCGAGGGTCTCGTAGGCCGGCACGTCGACGACGTCGATCAGATCGGCGGCCACCGGCACCGAACGTTCGGCGGCAACCGAGGTGAACTGGGCGGTGTCGCCGGTACGGAAGCCGTGTTCGGCGGCCAGGCGACGCAATTCGGCGTTGTCGGTGAGCAGTTTGCCGATCTTGTCGCCGGTGGCGTCGAGCGGGACGAGGGTGTGGCTCGACAGGACCGTCGGGGTCGGATAGGTCAGCACCATGTCCGGCTTGATCCGGCCCTTGCCCGCGGCTTCGACGAACTGCGCCTCGTAGATACAGACCAGCGGGGTCGGGCCCATGCCGTTGGTGAGGTACTGGTTGAACGGTCCGTCGCTGCTGTTGTCGGTGTAACCCTGGGCGAGGAACAGTTTCGACAGTGCCGGCAACACGTGCTGTTCGGCGGTGGCGCCGCGCACGATGGTGTGGTCGTTGGCGACATAGCTGGCGATCGAGAGGTACATGGCCGCGGAGTTCGAGCTGCGCGGGTCGGTCGTCGAGACCAGGATGTTCTTGGCGACCGGGTAGGTGGTGTTGTCGGGCAGGTCGTCCCACTGCACGCCGGTCCCGGCCAGCTCCAGGTACTTGCCCATGTCGAACGTCGCGACCGGGCCGGGCTTGATCACTCCGGCCGCTGTGAGCAGGTCCGCGATCGGCCGGTAGGTGGCGATGGCGATCGGTGACGAGAACGGCGTGTACTTGGTGGTGATGTTGCGCTGGCGCTGGATTCGCTCGGCGGCCGGAATGCTCGACGGGAACGCGAAATCGAACGCACCGAGGTCGACGGTGGTCGCGATCTGGCGCGAACCGGCCGGTTCGACCTCGACCCGAAGGCCGTTGTCGGCGAGCACCTTCGCCACGCGCTCGTCGGCGAAGAACGACATCTTCTCCGACCCCACCACCCCGCGCACCACCGTCACGGCGGCGACAGGAGCGGCGGCCGGCGCATCGGCGCCGCCGGGCAAGAGCACGACTCCGGCGACGACACCGGCCACGACCACGGCCGCGCCGATCGACAACGGCACCACCGCACGCCTGCTCACCGCACGCTTCGGCGGTTCCTCGGTGGTGTTCGACTCGCGCGCGATCAGTTCCGCGGCGCGCACGCCGGCCGCGGGGGCGGGAACCCGTACCGTCGGGTCGGGATCGGCGAGTTCGCGGCGCACGATCCGCTCGACCAGGATCGGCACGAACTCCCGGATCGGTTTACCGGTGAATCGGTGGTGCGCGGCGCCGACCGCCGACGTCACCTGGTCGACGGGGACGTTCTCGGACAGGTCTTCGACCAAACTCTCGGTCATGCGCCGCATAGCCAGCTCTTCACGCTGGACGGCATCGGCAGCTACGCCGGGGACTACGCGCGACACCACATTCTCCTGGGCTCACATTCGGGCTGCGGACGCGGCGCGCCGAACAGGGCCCTCCCCGTGCGCACGCCGCGGGCCACGCTACCGTCGCGCAGCACAGATACCCCAGCCGTGAGCGAGGGTGCACGCAGAGTTCAGCGCTCGCTCGACTGCCCGCAATGTCACGTTGTCCGTGAGTTCGCGTAAACCTCGAATCTTGAAGTCGCAGTGTGTGATTCGCTACTGCAGCTCGGTAGCGGCCCGAACCGGCGGCGGCTGTTCCTCGGTCGCGGACCCGCGCGCCGCCTGCATCGCCGCCCGCCCGAGCCCACCGGCGAGCAGTTCCATCACGGCGATCACGACCAGCCCGGCACCGGCCATCGTGGCCAGCCCGGTGACCGTCTGGAAGGTGATCGCGATGATGGCGATGCCGATCGCGGTGGTGGCGAGCCCGCACAGTTCGTGCGCCCAGCCGTCCTCGACGCTGTCGTCCCACGCGGCGACCAGCGCGTGCACCACACCGCGCACCGACCAGCCGATGCCGATCCACAGGGCCAGTAGTTCGATATTGCCGCCCTGGAAGGCCAGGCCCGCCAAGATCCCCGTCAGTGCGGCGCTGACCAGTACCAGCACCCGCAGCGGGAACGCGATCCGTGCCATGAACGCCAGGTACACCTGCACCACGGTGCTCAGGATCAGCGAGACCCCGAACAGCGTCGCCAGCGTGGATTCGTCGCGCCCGGGCCACAGCAGCAGCGCCACACCGAGCAGGAACGAACATCCGCCGGCGACGAGCATCGCGGTGCGGGCCCGATCCGCGCTGCCGGTCATGTCAGCCGCTCCAGCAGGTAGGGCGCAGTCCGGCTGACCGCACTGTCCGCCACCTGTTTCGGTGTCCCCTGCGCCACGATCCGGCCTCCCTGCCCGCCGCCGCCCGGTCCCATGTCGATCACGTGGTCGGCCCCCGCGACAACGGTCATGTCGTGTTCGACCACCACCACACTGGCGCCGCTGTCGACGAGCGAATTCAGTTGTGTCATCAGGATATCGGTGTCGGCCGGATGCAGCCCGGTAGTCGGTTCGTCGAGCAGGTAGACCGTGCCCGCGCGCCGGGCCCGCTGCAATTCGGTGGCCAGTTTCACCCGTTGGGCCTCACCGCCGGACAGTTCGGTGGCGGGTTGGCCCAGCCGCAGGTAGCCGAGGCCGACATCGCGCAGCGTGCGCAGGGCGCGCGCGACGACGTCGACGTCGTCGAGGAAGTCGGCGGCCTGGTCGACGGTCAGATCGAGCACCTCGGCAATGGTCTTGTCGCGGTAGGTGATGTCGAGGGTTTCGGGGTTGTAGCGCGCACCGTGGCAGGCCGGGCACGGACTGTAGGTGCTGGGCAGGAACAGCAGCTCCACGGTGATGTATCCCTCGCCCTGGCAGGTCGGGCAACGGCCTTCGGCGACATTGAACGAGAACCGGCCGACGCCGTATCCGCGGGCTTTGGCGGCGTCGGTCGCGGCGAAGAGTTTGCGGACCGTGTCGAACAGGCCGGTGTAGGTGGCCAGGTTCGACCGTGGGGTGCGCCCGATCGGCGCCTGATCGACTTCGACGACTCGCACGATGTCCGGGTCGGCGGCGGCGGTCGTCGACACAGCGTGCAGCAGAGTGGATTTGCCCGAACCGGAGACGCCGGTGATCGCGGTGAACACCCCGAGGGGGATGTCGGCGTCGAGGTCGTGCAGGTTGTGGCTGGTGACGGCGCGTAATCGGAGCTCGCCGGTCGGGGTGCGGGCCGCGCGCGGTGCGCGGACGATCTCGTCGAACAGGTAGGGCCGGGTGACCGAGTCGGCCACCTGCCGCAACCCCTCGACCTCACCGGCGTAGAGCACCTCACCGCCGTTCACACCGGCGCCGGGACCGATGTCGATGAGCCAGTCGGCGTGGCGGACGACGTCGAGATCGTGTTCGACCAGGAACACGCTGTTGCCCGAGCGCTTGAGCCGGTCCAGCACTGTCGTCAGTGCCGCGGTGTCGGCCGGGTGCAGTCCCGCCGAGGGTTCGTCGAGAATGTAGACGACGCCGAACAGGCCCGACCGCAACTGTCCGGCCAACCGTAATCGTTGCAGCTCACCGCCGGACAGTGTCGGGCTCTCCCGGTCGACGCTCAGATAGCCGAGCCCGAGCTCGATGAGCACATCGATGCGGGAGGTGAGGTCCTGGGTGAGTACCGCCGCGGCTTCCGTGCCGGAGGTGTAGGGGCGCAGCACCTCGACGAGTTCGCTGAGCGGCAGGTCGGCGAGCTCGGTGATGTTGTACCCGGCGAAGGTCACCGCGAGCGCTTCGGGTTTGAGTCGTCGACCCGCACACAGTCCGCAGACGGCGGTGTGCAGGTATTCGGCCGCGCGGGCCCTGGTCGCCGCGCTCTTGGATTCGGCGTGCGAGCGCAACAGCAACTGCTTGGCGCCGGTGTAGGTGCCCTGATAGGGGCGGTGGATGCGATGCGGTTCGCGCACCGGTTCCACTGTGACCACCGGCTTCTCCTCGGTGAACAGGATCCATTCGCGGGCGGCGGGTGAGAGTTCACGCCACGGGCGGTCGATGTCGTAGCCCAGCGCGCCGAGTACGTCGCGCAGATTCTTGCCCTGCCAGGCACCGGGCCACGAGGCGATCGCGCCCTCGCGGATGCTCAGCGACGGGTCCGGGACCATCGACGCCTCGGTGGCCTCGTGGACGACGCCCTGTCCGTGGCAGCGCGGGCAGGCGCCTTCGACGGTGTTCGGGGAGAACGCGTCGGAGTAGAGACGGTTGGTGCCCTCCGGGTAGTGCCCGGGGCCCGTCCTGGCCGGGGTGTCGGGATAGTCGCCTTCGCGGGACATGAGCATGCGCAGCGTGTTCGAGATCGCGGTGACGGTGCCGACCGTCGAGCGTGACGACGGCGAGGATCGGCGCTGGGCCAGGGCCACCGTCGGCGGCAGGCCGGTGACGGTGTCGACATCGGGCGCTTCCACCTGGTTCAGCAACCGGCGGGCATACGGTGCCACCGACTCCAGGTAGCGGCGTTGCGATTCCGCGTAGAGCGTGCCGAACGCCAACGAAGACTTGCCGGAACCCGACACTCCCGTGAAGGCGACCAGGGCATTTCGTGGCATGTCCGCGTCGACATCACGCAGGTTGTGGACCCGGGCGCCACGCACCCGAACCGAAGAATCGACCTCGTGCGAATCCACAGCTACCCACCGTACTCCCGGGGGAGCAACCTTCGGGGCGAACGCGCCCGTTGCCGAGATATTAGAAGAACCACCCCAATTGCGGGGCACGGTCGGTGGTGAAGGCTTCGTCGAACGCACGCAATGCCTTCGGATCCTCGACGGCGATCCGGTGCGCGGCGGCGAACGTCTTCGCGCGATGGGCACCGAAGTAGAGGGCGCCGAGAATATTGATATCGAAGCCGAGAGTCGCTGTCCGGGTGGTCGGCTCGCACTCGGCGACGCCGTCGCGGATCCGCAGGGCGAAGTTCCCGCCGGCGTCGCGGAACGGATCGCGCACCGCCACGACGGTATCGAGGTCGGCGCGGTAGGCGCGGGCGGTCAAAGCGGCGGGGACATCCATGACCCGCGCCCACAGTGCGTCACCGCGGTGGGTCATCTGCACGGTGCGCGGGTCGGTGAGCATGTAGGCGAGCGGATCGTCGTCGGCGATCTCGGCTTCCACGGTGTCGACGAGATCCATACCGAGCAGCACCCGCCACAGCGCGGCGTGCGCGTCCGGGGTGACCGCACGCAATTCCCACACCGAGGCGATGTCACGGTTCTCGCGCCGCGAGCGCCGATAGAGGGCATAGCCGTCGGCGTGCAGCAGGACGAACAGCGTCGTCGCACCGTGGCGGTGGCGTTCTATGTCGGCGAAGAACAGGTCCCACTTGGCATCCGGCCGAACCTGTGCCCCCGCCGTCACCTGCTGCCAGCGCTCGTAGATCTCGCGGATCCGCGAGGCGGCCTCGTGCAACGTTTCCAAAGTGACGCCACCGGGATCCGGTGTGGTGGAACGGAATTCGGCACGCCGCGGATCGATGGAGATCGCGGTGTCGAGGACGGCCACCTCGTAGCCGAACCGCCCGTAGATCGTGCCCTCGCTGGCGGTGAAGATCGTCAACGGCAACCCGTCGGCCTCGGTCCGAGCATGCTGGGCCCGATACAGCTCGCGCAGGATCCCCCGCCGCCGGTGCGTCGGCGCCACCGCGACCCCCGACACCCCACACGCGCGCACCGTCCGCTCCCCCGGCACCGTGATCGTCATCGTCCGATCCACCGTGTGCCCGACGATCCGGTCGCCCTCCACCGCGACCAGTGACCGTTCGACCGGAAAGACCGCTCCCCGGTATTCGTTCTCATCACTCCCGTACCGCATCCCGAACCCGGCCTCCTGCAACCCCGCGATCGCCGCGGAGTCCGCGGGAGTCGCCGTCCGAACGCACACGCTCTTCGCCGATGCCATGCTCGTACCCTGCCACGCCACCCCGCCCCGGCACATCCGGTTTTCTCCCCGGCAGAGCACGTGTCGGTCCGTCACGCACGGGCAGCGCTATGCCCAGTCGGTCACCACGCTGATCAACTCGACAACCGGGCCCAGCGCCGAGGGTGCGGCGACCGAACCGGCTCCGCCGACCCACAACGACACCGGCACCCGATGGAATCGCACGGCAGCGGACCCCCAGGGCACATCGGTGTGCGCGACGCCGTCCACAGCCAGGCCGAGGTTGCCGTCGGCCGACCCGGCCGGTGTCACAACGACCGTCGGGTCGGTCGTGTCGCTCAGACTCTGAGCCTGAGCGGTCGCGCGGCCGGTCAGCAGATCGATGACGGCGGCGATCGCGACCGGATCGCGGGTCGCGTCGTAGATCCAGCGCCGGCCGAGCACCCCGTGCTCGGCCGTGCCGATCAGCGCCGAGTCGCCGCCGTGCAGCGGTGCCCCGCGATAGGTCATCGGCACCTGATACAGCACCTGGTCGGCACCGGACCCGTCGACGAACAGCACGAATTCGATCCCGACCTCTCCGGCCGGGTCGTCGAGGCGGAAGCCACCGACTCTGTCCAGGCACGGGGTCGTGCCCAGGTACCACTGCCGACTGGGCAACCACGCCGCGACGAGATCGCGCTTGGACGGGGTGACGGTGGTCTGATGGATCACTGCCATCGGGGGCCTCAGCCTTTCGCGGTCATGGCGCGCACGTCGGGCAGGGTGCCGATGCGCTGGGTGGTCGGACGGCCGGGGGCGGCGGTTTGGGGCGAGCCGGTGGTGCGGAGCAGGGTCCGGATCTGGCCGGGGGTCGCGCGGCCGGGGCCGGTGGTGCGAATGCCCTGGTAGGCGGCGATGGCGCCGACGACGATCGGAGACGCGCTGGAGGTGCCGCTGAATTCGTCGGTGTACCAGAGGTCTTCGTCGGGACCGCCTTGCAGGTCGCCGTAGCCGGTGGTGGTGACTTCGCGACCCCAGCCCTGGGTGTCGAGGCGGGCGCCGTGGTTGGAGAAGTCCAGACGCGAGCGGGCGGGCCCGTGGTCACGGCCGTGCAGGCCCGGCGGTGGGGCGCCCGCGCCGACCAGGATGGCACCGGAATCGGCGGGGCCCGCGCGAAACGGGTTGTGCCAGGTGGCGGGAAAGTCGCCGGGACGGGTGTCGTAGACGGCGTCATCGAGGTTCTCGCCGCCGTTGCCCGCCGCTTCCACGACGACGATGCCCCGGCTCACCGCGTAGCGGATGGCGGCCAAGTCGTCGGGCCACCATTCCACGGCGATGTAGCCGCGCTGATCGGGGGTGGCCTGGTAGTCGAATCGTGGTCCGGGGCGGTGCAGTTCGATGAGCACGATGTCGCCGGGATGCAGGGCGTCGGCCGCGGAGCGGATCGCGGCGGCCGAGCCGATGCCGAAGATCGAGATGGCCCTGATGTGGGCGTCGGGTGCGATTCCGGTGACGCCGAATTCGTTGAGGTCGCCACTGATCTCGCCGGCGACGGCGGTGCCGTGGTTGCGCCATCCCAGATCGGCGGAGGCGGTACCGCCGATGACTCCGCCCTGGTTCTGTCGCAGATCTTCGTGGGTGAACCGCCACGCGCCCTCGACGTCGATCACCCGCACGCCGGTGCCGAGCCCGCCGGGCCTGCCATGGGCCCACACCGCGTCGATGCCGTGCGGTGCGGCGTCGAGATAGGCCTGTCTGACCCGGAAATCGGGTGTCACAGCGGGCGCTCGCGGTGCGACGATGTTCTCCGCGAGGGGTGCCAGCGGTGGTTCGGCCGCCGGCTTGACGTAGGCGGCGGCGACGGTGTCGTCCTCGCGCAGCCGGTGCGCGAGCTCTCCGAGGTCGCCCAGTTCACCGTGCACCGAGTAGTAGCTGAGGTACTCCCCCGCGACCGGCGCCTGCGGGGTATCGGCCAGGCGGGCCGCGAGCCGGTTGTCCGGGCCGAAGATCGGTACCAGACGCGCGGTGGCGGGCAGGAGCTCGTCGACCCTGGTGCGTACGGACCGGTTCTCGCGCAGCGCGATCGGCGTGATCTCCGGGCCGGTCGGCGTGGTGACGACGATCAGTTCGCCCGGCGGGACCGAGGGTGCGGGCACCCCGGGTCGGCGCTGCCTGCTGGATCGGGTGGAGGCCATGGCTACCAGTCAACCGTGCCCCGCGCCCGCCCGCTACCGTTCTGCCACACCGGCTTTGGCGACACGCCGCTACCACACCGCGGCGACGGCCCCGATCACGGCGATCGCCCCGACATACCCCAGCACCAGCCGGGTATCGCGCAACCAGCATCGACTGCGTTTCAACCCCGCCCGCCACGCCCGCCAGTATCCGGCGAACGCGAGCGCACCGAACCCGACCACCGCCCACGGCCCCACCAACCACGTCAGCAACGCCACCGTCGCGACCACACACAAGGTCAACGGGTCGTGCGGTTGCTGCCCGCGCATCGCCTCCTCGTAGTAGACCCCGCGTTCGCTCACCGCACCTCCACCGGCAACAACGCTCGCCCCGCCGGTGCCGCCGCCGACAACCGCTGCCGCGACAGTGCGGGCCAGGCCTGCACCGCGCAGAACGGCGCGCACTGATCGGCATCGGCACGGGTCCCCACGTGCACGCAGCACTGGGTGAGCCGTTCCTCGATCATCGTCGACATATCCATGAAGGGTTTCACCGTGATCCGCACAACGCGTTCCCCGAGCAGTGTGCGCAACCGTTGACGCCGCCCCGGCAACGCCGACGACGCCAGCGTGAGCAGCGTGGACATCCCCAGATCGCAGTTCTCGCAGATGTTGCGCCACACCCGCCCGATCTCCGGATGCGACAGCGACGACTGCTCCGAGAGCAATCCCAGCAACGATTCCTGGACCGCTACCCGCAGTTCGGCGGGCAGCGCCGAATCCGCGATCCGGTTGGACACCAGTCCCAGCTGCTGCTTCAGTCTCTCGTGCCCGATCAGCGAGACCAGCGACCGCCATTCACCCGCGTCGTCACGCAGCAGATAGCCCACCGAGCAGCAGTGTGGATGCGAGCACGGCAGTGCGGTGAGGTCACGCCAGGTCACCAATCCGTCGGTCTGGGGGCCGAGTCGGGCCAGCACACCGGTGTGGGTG
Organism: Nocardia sp. NPDC055165; assembly: GCF_053606985.1. Classification (NCBI taxonomy): domain Bacteria; kingdom Bacillati; phylum Actinomycetota; class Actinomycetes; order Mycobacteriales; family Nocardiaceae; genus Nocardia; species Nocardia sp. NPDC055165. The sequence goes on along the minus strand of NZ_JBSGSS010000008.1, from coordinate 35,854 downwards.
AGCCGGTTCATCGGGTCGATCGTTCCCGAACGCCCGGAACCGAATTGCGGTTGGATCGAGACCCCGCCGACGAACGGTGTGTCCATGGCGGTGCGCAGGACCGCGCCGATCTCGTCGTCGTTCACACCCAGGGCCACGGTCATCACCAAGGTGGTGAAGACGGCGTTCGACGACAGCCGTTGCAGTGCCTGCTGTTTGCGGACACGCAGGTCACCGCCACGGTGATGGCGGGAGGCCTGCGCGGTTTCCCCGTCGTATTGCAGATACACCTCGACCCGGTCGCGATGGGCACACAGCAGCGCCAGCAGTTCGTCGTCGACGGCGATGCGCAGTCCGTTGGTGTTGAGCAGGATCCGGGTGATCGGCCGTGCGGTCAATTCGGTCAGCAGCCGCGCCAACTGTGGATGCAGAGTCGGTTCGCCGCCGCTGAGCATCAGCACGTCCAAGCGCCCGTTCTCGCGGGCAAGGCGCTGGTCGACATTGGCCAGCACGTCCTCGACCGACACCACCCCGCGCAGTTCGGGCGAGGAGTCGGCGAAACAGGTGGGGCAGCGCAGGTTACAGCTGTCGATGATGTCTTCGAGCAGGATGCAGGTGTGCTGGGTCTGCATCTCGGGCAGCCCCCGTAGATACGCCGAGGGCACCGGGTCGAAATTGCCCGCGGTGTCGGGCAGGTGCGCTTTGGTCGGAGCGGTCCATTCTTCGAGGTAGGCCAGGATTTCGGGGTCCTCGTCGTAGAGGGTCCGCACCATGCCGTGGGTTCGACACCCTCGTTCGAGAAAGACCTTCCCGTCGCGTTCGGCGAGCCACCCCGACAGTCTCGCGACGTCGGGCAGCGCGGTGTCGGGGTGTTCGTCGTGGCAGCGGGGACAGAACGCGGTCACGTAGCGCAGGATCCGATCGCCCCGCAACGGCATCCCGGTCATCGCGCCATCCCGAACATGCCCGTGTACAGCTCCGGGTTGATGGCCGTGCACAAACCCGCCGTGCACACCGTGACCAGCGACCACCCGATCATCAGCCCCATCCCGAACCCTTTGGGCGCGGGCCGTTTGCGCCGGATCAACAGCCAGCCACCCCCGAATGCCGCTGCCGCGCTGACCACCGCGGTCAGCCCGAACAGCGCTTTGGTCGCGGCGTCGTCATCGAGGGAGGCGACGACCATGAACACGAAGAATCCCGCCATCGCGTTCGCCACGATGAACGCCATCGCCCCCGCCAACGCCATCGCCGCGACCTGACCGCCCTGGCCCGGCGGTTTCCCGCCTTGCTGCGGCGGTGGGGGCGGCATGTTCGGTGGTGGGCCAGGAGGAAAGTTCATGCCACGACCTTTCGTCGAAGTACACCGTCGTAGTTCCCGCGCCGGTAGCCGATGCTCCAGCGCACCGCCACCAGGACCAGTCCCGGCACCAGGAACCATTGCGGGCGCGTCAGATCCAGCCATACCGTGTCGTTGGCGCGGGTGAACTCGACCAGGAACCGGAAGATCGCATACGCCCCGACGTAGAGGGTGAACAGCTCACCCGGCGTGCTGATCCGGTCTCGCAACCACCACAGTGCGCCGAAAGCGGCCAACTGGAACACGATTTCGTAGAGAAAGCTCGGATGCATCGCGACACCGGCCACGCATCCCGGGCACTGCGGCACCGTCGCGGGTGCGTGGATCGCCCATGGCAGGTTCGTCGGCCGTCCCGGTGCCTCGGTGAGCAAGCAGCCGACGCGCCCCACCGCCATGCCCAGCGCCACCGCGGGAGCGAACAGGTCACCGGTCCGTTCCCGATATCCGATGATCTTTTTCGCGATCAACACGCCCACATACGCGCCGAACAATCCGCCGAGCACGCTGCGCGCACCGAACATCCAGCTCTCGTACGGATCGAGGGTCTCGACCAGACTCGACAACCGCATGCCGATCGCCCCACCGACCAGTGCCCCGGTGACCGCGACCAGGGACTCTTCGCGCAGCGCGTCGCGGCGCCTGCACTCGGCCACGAACACCACCGCGGCCACGGCGACACCGAGCGCGACGAAGAACCCGTGCGTCGGGATCCCCCACATCAGCTGCGCCACCATGGCGAAAGGTTAGCGGGCCCACGGGCGGGCACGCGTGAGTGAAACTACTCCCGAATTCGGGTACTACCCTGTTCGTTGGTGAACGCCGGTGCAGGAGTGAGTGTTTCGTTTAGAATGATGCACGGTGAGATCCTCACCCCCCGGTGCCGCTCCTCGGGTACCAGCGTCAATCATCGCGATAGTTCCACCATCTCGGAATTCCATCGGATACGCAGCCATACAGGGGGTCAATCATGTCTACAGCTGTCGATTTCGCGGCCAGGCTCATCGAACCGCGGGCGATCGTCGCGGCGGGCCATTCGGCGGTTCTCGCCTACATCTCACCGAGCAGGCCGGGTGCGAACTTCGGCGCCAAACCGATCACCGCCGACTACGCTCGCGCACTCACCGCTGCCGGGCTCGACATCGTCTCCATCTGGCAGTACGGCAAACCCGGCGACGCGACCCCCTCCGACTGGACTACCGGTTTCGAGGGCGGTCGCCGGATGGCCGAACAGGCGCTGGCCACCCACCTGAGCGTAGGCGCGCCTGAACACGCGCCGATCTTCTTCGCCGTCGACGAGGACATCTCGCTGTCGCAGTGGAACAGCACGGCCGTGGAGTTCTTCCGGGGCGTGAACTCGGTACTGGGGACCGCCTGGACCGGGATCTACGGGCATTCGCGAGTGTGTGCGTGGGCGATCGAGGACGGGGTGGTCGGCGCACGCGGGGAATTCAGCTGGGCATGGCAGACGCGGGCCTGGTCGGGTACCGAACGGGAACCACGCGCGGTGCTCTACCAGCGGGTCATCGACACCCCGAGCAACCCCGGACCGATCATCGACGGCACCCGCGTCGACGTCAACGACATCCTCGCCCCCGACTTCGGGCAGTGGGCGCTCGACCGTTCGGTATCGATACCTCAGTTCACGGAGATCGACCGGCTCGGACCCTCCCACTCCCCGCGCGAAGGGGCTCGCATCACCAATTTCCTGTTGCACACCCAAGAGGGCAACGGCACCGCCGAATCCCTTGCCGCCTACCTCAACAACCCCGCCAACGGGGTGTCCTACCACTACACACTGCGCGACGCGGTGGTGGTGCGCGTGGTGCCCGAGGAGCTCGCGTCCTGGTCGGTACTCTCGGCGAACCCTTTCACGGTGAATCTGTGCTTCGCGGGCAGCCGGATCGCGTGGTCGCGGCAACAGTGGCTGGCCATCGACGGCGACCTGCGGATCGCGGCGTTCCTCGCTGTCCGCAGCGCGCACCGGCACGGGTACTCGACCGAGGTGATCGAGCCGGATTACCACGTCGGCGACGGGATCTCCGACCATCAGTACGTCACGAGGGCACTGGGCATCGGCTCGCATACCGATGTGGGCCCGAACTTCCCGTGGGATGTGTTCGCCGCCCACGTCGCCTCGTTCGCCGACGGGACCGGACCGAACGCGATCGATGTCCGTGCCGCCGCGTCCCCGTGGTTGGGCGCGCGGCGCACCGACGGCGAACTCAGCACACCGGACGGGGTGGGACGTTTCGCCGAATTCGAGCACGGCTACGTGTACTGGCATCCGAGCACCGATGCCCACGCCGTCCCCACCGCGGTCATGGACAAGTACGCGGAGTTGGAGTGGGAGACAGGCCCCTTGGGTTATCCGACGGCCGAGCACACCGAACTGCCCGATCCGCGCGGGTCCGGCCCCGGGCTGGCGCAAGCGTTTCAGGGCGGCATGGTCTACCGGCGCGCCGGCCAACCCGCGTACTGGGTGCACGGTGCGATCGGCGCGCGGTGGGCGGCGGCCGGGTACGAGAACGGCGAGCTCGGCTGGCCGGCCTCCGACGAGACCGCCCACGACGACGGGGCCTACCAGGCATTCGAGTTCGGCCGGATCTACTGGGTGCCCGAACAGATCGTCGCGCTGCGCAATTCCGGCGAACCCGACACTCCGCTGCCCCGGCCCGCGTGAGAGGTCAGGCCAGCAGGATCGCGAGGGTGGTGGCACCGGCGCCCAGTAGCAGTGCCACCACCACCAGGATCGCGATCAGTCGCGTCCGTGAGGTCGGTCCGGTGTAGGTTTCGTCGGCGTTCAGCATGTCGTCGATGTCGATGGCGGCGAACTCACGCGTCGATTCGAGAGGGCCGGGCTGCTCGGTCATGTGCGTGACGCTAGTCCAGGTCACTGCTCGCCGCCCCCGATACCCCCGCTCGTGTTTGCGGTAGCGGGGTGCGGGTGGTGGCGAGGAGTTCGTCGAGCTGCGCTTCGGCGCGTTCGGCACGGGCCAGCGTTTGTTTGCGGGCGTCGTCGAGCGCGGCCCACCGTTCGGCGGCTTCGGTGCGCACCTGCTCGAGTGCGGCTGCCGCTTCGTCGCGGCGTTGCTGGGTTTCGGCGGTGGTGGTACGGCGCAGCTCGGCGAGTTCGGTACGGGTGCGGTCGAGTTCACCGCGCGCGGTGTCGAGTTCGGTGCGGGCCCGGCGCCACTCCTCGCGTGCTTCGGCGGCGGCCTCCACGCGTTCGGCGGTGGCTTGTTCGGCGCGTTCGGTGGCACGGTCGGCGTCGGCGGCCCGCTGGATCGCCAGGTCCCGTTCGGCGTTCGCGGCGGCGATCCGGGCCTCGGCGTCGCGGCGCTGGTGCGCGATCTCGGTGTCGGCGCGCTGTTGGGCACGGGCCACGGTGTCGTCGGCTTCTTGTCGCGCCGCGTCGATGTCGTCGGCTGCTTGTTGGTGTGCCGCACGCACTTGCGCCTCGGCGTCGCTGCGCGCGGCGAACACATCTTCGGACGCTTGTCGGGTGAGCGCGTCGACCGAGGCCACGACTTCGTCCCTGGCCGCGAGCGCTTCCCCCACCGCCTGTTCGGCGTGTTCCGCGGCCGCCACCGCCTCTTCGGCCACCGATTCCGCCAGTGCGCGTGCCTCTTCGGCCTCGCGCCGCGCTTGTTCGGCCGCCACTGTCGCCATCTCCGCCTCGGCGATCCGGCGAGCCGCGTCGGCTTGGACCGCCTGGACCTGCGCCTCGGCCACCGACGGATCCCCGATTGTCTGCAGCTCGGCGACCGCTGCGTTCAGCGTGGTCCCCAGCTGCTCGGCCAGTCCCCGGAATTGCCCGAGCAGCTCATCGGCCCGCAGACGCGCCACCGTCACCGGCCCCTGAGCCGTCACAGTGACGGTAGGGGCCGCACTCTCGGACTCCTGTTGCTGCCGTTGCCTTTCCCGCCACGCCCGCCACCGCGTGTGGTCGGGGTGATCGCAGTACTCGGAGGGACGACCCGGCCCACCGGCGCGGGTAATGGGACGGGCACAGCCCGGATAGTTGCATACGCTCGACACGGGTGAATCGTAGCGTTGGTTTCGTCAATACGTTACGTATTACACGAAACGAAATCCGTGTCGCCCCTTCGCGAGTCAGATCCGACGATGCCCAGCCTGACCTCCGATAAGTGAACATTATCGGTGGTCAGGATCTGAGATGGTTCCGAATGACCTTGAATGATTTACGTTTACGTTTGGTCGCAGACAACGCAACGTAATAGCTACGGAACTCATGAAAAACTGTGCTCGCCTGTACGGGCGTACCAATGACCGATTCACTGTGAGCTCACGGCCGATTCAGCGGCTGCACGAAACCCGCGCCCCGGAAAATCAGATGCTCACCCTTGCCAGTCGACATAGCGTCACCCGATGGTCCGCGGCCCAAGGCAGCACACGGTTTCGAAGCTTCGGACGCCCCTGGGCGGGAGACGACCGCGCCTGTTGATGGTGGTGGTTCGTTCGGGATCGCCACCTCGGGCGTGTTCATCGCACTGGCAGCGGTCTCCCCCGTGACTGCCACCTTCTTTCGATATGCGCTGGCCGTGCCCGCACTGTGACTGCTCGCGCAGGGAACGTCGTCGGGACGGTCCACTGTCCCGGCGGCCGGTCATGGTCGCGGCGATGGCCGGGGTACTGTTCGCCGCTGACGGGCCGAGCAGCACAGTGAATGCCGCCGTCCTCATGCTGGTCCAGGTCGGCGCGCTGGGGTCGGCGGCGCTCTTCCTCGATGAAAACCCCACGCAGCTGCAGCTATTCGGCTGTGTCTGGATGCTCGGTGGCGCCTACATCGCGGCGACGCGGGATGATCACCATCGAGCGGTTGGTTGATCGGAGTCGGTGTCTGGCAGCGCTGCTCAACTCCGATCCCACGTTGCCGCACGGCGCGCTCAGACAGTCGCCCGTGCTGTGCTCGCCACCCCGATCTCAGGGACGAACGCGTGTGGCGCCTTGCCTCGTGTCGATGGCCGAGCAGGTAGGGAGATGCTGCAGATCCGAGCGGCTGATCGTCACGGCCGCGATGACCACGCCGACCGTGACGCCGATCAGGGTGTCCACGATCCGGCTGACGCCGATCTCGGGCGAGAGGTGCACCCCGAGGCCGACCATCAGCAACGCCATCGGCGTGACCGCCAGTGAGGTGAGCGCGTAGCTGCGTGCGGCCATCACTTCGGCGCTCACCTGGAAGACCACGATCACCACTGCGGTCGCCCAGTACCCCAGGCCCGCCGCGATCAGCAGCGCCCCGATGACCGCGCCGCCGACATTGCCGAGCAGTCGCTGGATTCCACGCTGCACGGTCATCGCGTACGAGACACCCTGCATCGCGGCCATCGCACCCATCGACGCCCACAGCGGATGGGTGAGCCCGGCGGCCGCCGCGAACCACCCCGCGCAGGCCGAGGCGAGCGCGATGCGCGCCGCGTTGCCGAGGACCGCGCGTGAGCGCAGTCCGGACAGGCCCGTCGCCAGGAACCCCTCGGGACGCGGCAGCGCGGACGCCCCGACTTCGGCGCCACGGTCGAAAATGATGCTGCGCCGCTTGATCTTGCGCAGTTCTGCCTCGTGCCCGACCACGTCGAGCAGTCGCGTTCGGTCCCCCGCTGTCCAGTCGTCGACCGCGGCCTCCGCCTCGTCGAGCAAGGTGATCAGGTCACGGTGGTGTCTGGCATCCCCGCCCCGAACACCGCTGAGCGCCACCTTCTCCCGCGCGTGCGCGATCGCGACGCGGGCCGGTTCGACGGACCCACCGCGATCGAGCGCGGCGACAGTCGAGAGCGCCCGGGCGACGGCCAGCCGGGCGGGCCCCAGGGGCAGCACCAGCAGTGGCACCGTCTGCGCGAGCAGTCCCACCGCGGCGCCGATCGCCGCGGCCGAGCACACGCGGACGACATCGCCGGGGGCGCTGACATATCCGATCGCCGCGGTGGCCGCGAAGACGAGGATCACCGGGCCGGGACCGGTGATCCGGAATGCCGATACCGACATCGCCGCAACCGCGGCACCGACCGACATCAACGCGACCTCGGCCCACATCGGCACGTGCGCGAGGGCGAGCAGCCCACCTCCTGCGACGAAAGCGACAACCAGCACACCGACGAGCGTCACCTTGGCAGCGACCCGAACCATCGGCTCGTGCCGGGCGAAAGCGGAGGCCAGCGCGCCGAGTACCGCGAAGCCGACGTACTGCCGCAAATCGAACAGACCACAGCCGACGAAGACCAGCGCTGCGGCAACGCCGACGCGCAACGAGGCCGCCACGGTCGCGTCGGCAGGCCGAACCTCGAACGCGCGCCGCCAGGTGGACGCGGAGACCGAGTGCGCCAACGCGCCACGGGAGTGCCGCAGCCGGGTGGCGGTGGGCGGGTTGTGTAGGTCGGACATCGCGGCAGGCACGCTGCCATCCTAAATGTATTTTACTAGTAAAGTATATATGAAATAGTGTGAGACCGATCGCTAGGATGAGTACATGGCCGACACCTCCCCCGACTTCGTCGACGGCGTTCGAGCCGAATGGGCCGAGACCTATCCCGAGGTGGACACCTCCACGATCGAGGTGATCGGGCGGATCAACCGGATCAGTTCGCTGGCGCTGCACCAGCTCGACCGGGCACTCGCGCCGAGGGGCGTCAACCGCGGCGAATTCGACATCCTGTGCGCCCTGGCCCGCGCCGGCCGCCCACTGCGCGCCAGCGAAGTGACCGCGAGGACCATGACCAGCGGCGCTTCGACCACCAAGCACGCCGACCGGCTGACCAAGATCGGACTGGTCGAACGGCTGCCGTTCGAGCGCGACGGCCGGGTGGTGCTGCTGCAGCTGACCGCGGCCGGGCGCGATCTCGTCGACACCGAACTGCCCAGCCGCGTAGCACGCGACCATCGGCTGCTGGAGGGACTCGATGAGCAGGAGCGGCAAACGCTCGCGACCCTGCTCCGCCGGGTATCGCGCAACACCGACGCGGCCGCCTGGCCGGCCCCCGGATCCTGAGCCTTCCCGGCCGCCTTGGCCGTCACAGCTGCGCACCGCGTCGGAGGGTGATCACACCGGGACTGCTCGGACCTCAGCCGCTCAGCGCGGCACGCATGGCCTCGGCGGTGGTGGCGGGATCGTAGTCCTCGGCGACCCCGCCGACCAGGATGATGTCGCCCTCGATGTGCCGCGAGCGCAACGGCGCGATCTCCTGGTACGCCGGTGAGTCCCACCAGGCGCGCGCCTGGTCGATCCCCGGGAAGCCGATCATCACGATGCCCCCGCTCCAGCTGCCTTCCTTCACTTCGTGCGGTGTCACGTGCACGAGAAAGCGGCCTCCGTAAGGCTCGAAGGTGGCGGGAATGCGCTCGATGTAGTCGGCGATGTCCGCGTGCAGCGGGGCGTCCTGCAATCTGGCGATGGCGTAGGCGGTCATGATTCTCCTCGGCTCCGTTGCGGCTCGATGCTCGAAATCGCGTTGTCGTCACCAAGTTAGGTGGCCGACAGCGATCCGGAATCTGTCGTCTATAGGTACTGAGGAGACAGCCGCCACGGCTCTACTGCGGCGCCTGGAAGCCGCCGATCTTCTGTTCGAGCAGTTCGGCAAGCCGCAGTGGGGTGCGGTCCTCGAACTGCGGGCCGATCAGCTGCACCCCGACCGGTAGGCCCTCGGGTGAGCGTCCCGCCGGGATGGCGGTGGCGGGCAAGCCGGGCATCGTGGCAACACCGGCCCAGACAAGCTGGTCGAGATACGGGTGATCCGCACCGTCGATGTCGAGCCGGCGGCCCAGCAGGTCGGGGTCGTGATCGTGGGCGAACGCGGGCGTGGGCGTGATCGGGCACACGACGGCATCGAATTCGGTGAACAGTCGCCGCCAGCCGGCGCGGTGGAGTTCGCGACTGTTGTTCGCTTCGAGCCAGTCGCGGTGGCTGAACACCAGCGCGCGTTGGCGCACCGCGACGAGACTACGATCGTCGACGCTCAGCTGTGCGACTCGGGTCCGCAGTTGCTCGTAGGCGTCGACGGGAAAACGCGCGCCCGCGCCGGCGAACAGCAACTGCATGTAGACCGTCGCGGCTTCGGTGAGATCAGGCAGCAGTGAACTGTGCCGTTGCACGCGGGCGCCACTGTCGACCAGCGCGTCGGCCACCCGGTTCACACCTGCGCGCACCGCGGATCCGGTCGGGATGAGCGGATGCTCGTCGAGGATCAGGACACGGAAGTCTGCGAGTCGCTCGTGGCGCGAAGGTGGTAGTGCCAGGTCGTATGCCACACCGTTCGTCAGCGGGTCCGGTCCCGCCATGACGTCGAGGAGCAGGGTGAGGTCGCGAGCCGTACGCGCCATCGGACCGACGACCGCGAGGTCGAGATCGGTCGGCAATGCCGTCGCGGGCGGTGCGACCATGCCGCGGGTCGCTGCCAGCCCGAGTGTCGGCTTGTGTGCGTAGATGCCGCAGAAATGCGCGGGGGTGCGCAGCGAACCGCCGATGTCGGACCCGATGGACAGCGCACCGAATCCGGACGCCAGTGCCGCCGCGGACCCACCGGAGGATCCACCAGGGGTGCGAGCGTGATCCCACGGGTTGTTGGTGGTGCCGTAGATCTCGTTGAAGCTCTGCACGTCCTGCAGTCCCAGCGGCACATTGGTCTTGCCGAGCACCACCGCGCCCGCAGCGGCGAGCCGCGACACCTGCACCGCGTCCGCGGGCGGAGAGTAGTTCGCGAATTGCGGCATGCCCCAGGTCGTGGGAAGCCCGGCGATGTTGTAGGACTCTTTGACCGTCACCGGAATTCCGAGCAGTGCGCTGTCGGCACCGCGGGCGCGTGCCTGGTCGGCACGGTGTGCGGCCTGCCTCGCACGGTCGAAATCACGCACACAGATCGCATTGATCGCCGTGTCGTCACGCTCGATACGGCCGATTGCCTCCTCGGTCAATTCCACCGATGACACCGCACCCGCCCGCAGCGCGGAGACGAGTTGTTCGGCCGATTGAAAGCTCCACTCCATGAATCCGACCGTACCGAGCTGTCGTGGGCTCTCGCTCTCGCTGCGCACGCCCCTGTCCGCCAGATATGGCCAACGGTTCACCCGCACTGAGGAATTCGCGTCCAGGTTGTGCCGACCACAGAGAATCATCCCAGTTCACAGCACCGACGCCACAGGGCACAGGCGCACGTCGGCCACGAAATACCGCTGCGCACAACGCGAGGGATGTCTCACTGCGCATCTCGACGATCGAGGTTTTCGACAGTGGGTGTCCTGGGTAGTTCGTTCAGGGCAGTCGCCCCGCCCTCAACGGATGGACCGCGCTGCCGCGGTGCCGACGGTCGTCCGCCGACTGATCGGCACCGGAATCTCGCCGAATCAACTGCCAGGAGAAAAATGCGTTCTGTCACAGCCGGTGCCGTCGCGGTAGCCGTCGCCGCCACCATCGCCTGCCTCGCCGGGCCGGCCAATGCCGTCGACAACCCCGCGGAGCCCAACGAGATCATCACCATCGACCTCAATCTGCTCGGGTGCTCCATCGGTGCCGGGCTCGGTGGTGAACTCGCCGCCGCGTTCACCGGAGCTACGACGGGCTCGGCCACCGGATCGAGCAGCAGCGTCGACACCGGCTTCGCCTCCCGCCTGCGTGCGGCCGGCTGCTTGCCGTCCTGGAAGTAGCCAGACGAACACCGACGCCGAGTCACCGGGAAGCTGTCCTGCTGGTGACTCGGCGTCGGTCTCGTACAGGGTCCGCTGGCGGCCGACTCCCGCTTCGGGTACGACTGGAGGCGAGCAGAGGGGGAAGCTGTGCGGGAATCGAAAAGCGCGACATCAGCGATCGGTCACGGGGCAGGTGGGCGAAGAGTGCGTTCCACCGAGGAATGGCTCGCCTACTTCCAGCAGAATGCGCTCCGGCAGCGTGAGATTCCGTGGCAATCGAACGGGGTCGGGGCATCTCCCGCCGAGATGGCACCCCTTCGCCGGTCGCTGCAGGCCTGGCAGCTCGGCGAGACATCGGATGGACAGCATCTGGCGGCGTCCGCTGACCGATTTGCCACTGCCACCGACGATCCCGCGTATCGCGATGTCATCGACCTGTTCATCCGTGAGGAGCAACGCCACGGCGCGCTGCTGGGCCGGATCTTGGACGATGCGGGCATCCCACGGCGACACGCTGATTGGGGCGACACACTCTTTCGCAGACTTCGGTACAGCATCACCGACATCGAGGTCTGGACCACCCCCGTGGTCATGGTCGAAGTTCTGGCGATGGTCTATTACAACGCGATCCGTCGGGCTACCGGCTCACCGGTCCTGCGTGCGGTCTGCGCCCAGATCCTCGCCGACGAAGTGCCCCATGTGCGGTTGCAATGTGAGCGACTCGCGGTGCTGCTGCACACCCGCTCCCGCACCCGCTACCGCTGCACCATGCTCGCCCACCGTGTCCTGTTCCTCGCAGTGATGCTCCTGGTGTGGGTCGGTCACCACCGCGCGCTGCGCGCCGGCGGCTACACATGGACGCACTACCGCCGGGCCGCCTACACCACGATGAACCGAGCATGGCGACGCATGGATCCGCAACGCTACGTCTGGACCTGATTCAGCCCAGCAGCTTTTCGATGAGGTCGGTCGCGCGCACCGTCCCGCCTTCGGCGTGTGCGTCGGCGCGCAGCCGAGCGCAGCGGCGAGCGACGTCCGGATCTGTGACCATGTCGTGCAGAGCCTTGCGGAGGTTCGCGGCGGTGGCGTCCGCGGTGTCGATGCGGCGCGCAACCCCCAGTTCCACGAGCCGGTCCGCGTTCATGAACTGCTCGGCGCCCTGGGGCACGGCGATCATCGGGACACCCGCCAGCAGTCCCTCGCCGCAGCCGCCCATGCCGGCGTGGGTGACGAAGGCGTCCGCGCGTTCCAGGATCGCCCGCTGGGGAACCCAGGAGTGCACTTCGACATTGGCGGCGATGTCGCCGAGCTCGCTCGGGTCGGTGTGTTTGCCGATCTGCAGAACGACGTGCCAGCCGGGGAGGTCGCCGAAGGCTTGGAGGCACTGGCGGTAGAACTCGGGCCGGCGGGTGTATGCCGAGCCCAGGGAGATCAGCAGGACCTTCTCGGCGTGGGCGGGGCGGTCCCAGCCCGCTGACGGGCGGGTGTCGAAGCAGGGGCCGACGAAAGTCACTGTGCCGGAATCGACTCGGTCGGCGTGCGGTTGCATCGCTCGGGGAATCAGCGCCAGCGCCTGGTCGGGCACGCCGGAGAAGTCGTCGACATCGGTGGTCGCGGCACCGCAGTCGGCGAGCCAGCGTGCGAATCTCGCCTGGTAGGAGTCGGCGCCCGGCAGCTGCCGCAACGGTGCCGCGACTTCGTGGTCGTAGCCCTTCCACGCTACGAAAGTGGGCGAGAGCTGGATCATGCGGCGGTGTTGGGTTTCGGCGAGGGCGCGGCCGGCGTAGGCGCCGATGTCGTAGAGATAGAGATCTGCGGGGTCGTGGTCGTAGGCCGCGCGTAGCTGAGGCAGCGCGAGCTGGGCATTGTCGAGGAACAGGTTCATCACCGCGACAGGGTCTTCGGGCCAGGTGTTGTCGGCCACCGGCAGCGAGGTGCACGCGATCAGCTCGGCGCCGGCTTCGGTGATCAGGTCCGCGACGGCCGGGTCGTTGGCGTAGGTGACGCGATGGCCCCGAGCCACCAGCTCACGGATCACTTCCAGGCTCGGCAGGACATGGCTGACGATGGGGATGCCGATCATCGCGATATGGGCTGGACGAGAAGGCATTTCGCTCACTTCGAGGATTCGGCGGCGGCTTCGAGGTCGTCGATGCTGCCGGACATGATCGTCGGCACGTGTGCGGTGATGTGCTCGGCGGGCCAGTCCCACCACGCGACTGCCAGCAGGCGGGCGATGTCGCGGTCGCCGAAGCGGGTGCGGATGAGGCGGGCGGGATTTCCGCCGACGATGCCGTAGTCGGGGACGTCGCCGGTGACGACGGAGCCGGTGCTGATGATGGCGCCGTGGCCGATCCGCACGCCGGGCATCACCGTCGCGCCGTTGCCGAACCAGACGTCGTTGCCCACAACGGTGTCGCCTCGCCCCGGCAGGCCGGTGAGCAGGTCGAAGTGGTCCGACCAGGAACCGCCCATGGTGGGAAACGGGAAAGTCGACGGGCCGTCCATGCGGTGGTTGGCCCCGTTCATGATGAACCGCGTTCCGGTGCCCAGGGCGCAGAACTTCCCGATGATCAGTTTCTCCGGACCGTAGTGGTAGAGGACGTTGCGGGTTTCGAAGGCGGTCGGGTCGTCGGGATCGTCGTAGTAGGAGTACTCGCCGACTTCGATGAGCGGTGAGGTGATCAGCGGCTTCAACAGTACGACTCGCGGCTGCTCGGGCATGGGGTGCAGCACGGTCGGGTCGGCGGGAACAGGCGAGTGATCGTGCTGCACAGCGGAACTCCTTCGGCGCGTGGGCTATCCGGTGGAGGCCGAACACCTACGGCTTCCTAATACGACAACTGTCGCACTAAGCTACGACGGTAGTACTGTCCCGTCAAGCGATCGGATTGCCGACAATGAGATCCGCATCGGATGCTTCCGAACCCCCTTCCCCGGCACGCTCGCGTCCCGGTGGCCGAACCGCCCGCATCCGAACCCAAGTGCTCGACGCCGTCACCGCCGAGCTGGCCGAACACGGCTACGACGCGCTCAGCATGGACGCGGTCGCGGCCCGCGCGAACGTCCACCGCGCCACGGTGTATCGCCGCTGGCAAGACGTCGGCGGCCTGCTCGCCGACCTCTTCGACGCGGCGGGCGGCCGGCAATGGCACCCCCGCGACACCGGCTCCCTACGCGGTGACCTCGCCGCACTCAACCACGAGATCCAGGATTCGTTCACCGAGGAGCCCTCGCTCGCGATGGCGCTGATCGCCGCCTCGTTCCGATCCGAGGAAGCCGCCCGAGCACTGCGTCGCCTCTGGGATGACCGCTACACCCAGTCCGAGATCATCGTCGAGCGCGCGATCGGTCGCGGCGAGCTGCCATCCGAGGTCGACGCACGAGCCCTCCTGATCGCCGCGACCGCACCGATCTACCACCACCTGGTCCTGTTACGCACCCCACCCGGTCCTCATCTGCCCGACCTCGCGGCGACCAGCGCCACCCTCGCAGCAGACGCGGGCGCATTCACCCGATAACCCACTCCCACCGATCGGGGACGCGGTCGCTGCGAGGACGGCGAGGTGGCACGCGAACGGCTTCGGGCACACCAGTGTCGAAACCCTCGGCCTATACGAGGGTTCCGTGGCCGACGATGACGTTGCCGTAGAGGTTGCGCGCGAAAACCTGAACGGCCTCCCCGCTCACCTTCGACTGATCGACGGGTTCCATCCGGTTCTGCACACTGCCGTGCGGGGCGTTGACCTCCAGCCGCGCCGCGCTACCCGGCCGGATGCCGACCTCGAGATCGCCCATCGACGTCTCCAGTCGCAGCACCCCCCGCGCGGCCTCGTCGACGCGGATGTTGCCCTTGGCGGTCTTCGCGCTGACCGAACCGCTCGGGCGTTCGACCGCGATGTCACCGGCGGACACTTCGAGATCGCACCGGTCGAATTCGCCGACGCTCACCAGTCGACCCATCGCGAGGGTCGCGTCGAGAGCGGAGCCGATCGGCACCTCGACGGTCACCGAGACCGACGGGTTGCCACCGAACGGGGTGAAGGACTTCCACCTCTTCGGAGCCTCGACCGTGAGCTTGCCGTCGACGAACTCGACCCGAAGCTGTTCGGCGGCACGGACATCAGCCTTGCTGGAGGTATCAACCGGGCGGACCTCGACCACAGTGTCGGCGCGATCGGAGGCGACCACGGTGACGTCACCACAGGGCACATCGACGGCGACGGCGACCGGCTGCGGCGTCTGGAAAGTAGGCATCTGTACTCCTAGGCTACAAAGGTTGTACGTAGATGTATACGTACATTGCGTGCTCTCACTATAAGTAGATGTATACGTATAGCGCAAGCGCGAGTTTCCGCCTGTGCACAGATGATCAGGGAGCGAGCCTCGCGACATCGGGCGCGTAGACCGTCATCCAATGTGGACGCAGGCGGTAGTAGACCACCTCGCTGTCCCAGTCGAAGGCGTCGCCGCCGTAGAAATCCTGGAAGTACGCCAGCAGTTCCGGCCAGCCCGCGCCGGGCTCACCGCCCAGCGGGTTGAGGATCTCGACCGTGCCGTGGGTGAACACGCCCAAGTTCTCACCGCGCAAGTGTGCGACGCTGGCAGCGGGCCTGGCCGCGAGGTGGCGCGCCTTCGCGGCAGTGCGCGCCGTGCCGAAGTGCCATTGTCCGTGCAGGAAATGTCCGTCTACCGCGCTGATCCGAGGTTCGCCCTTCGCCGTCACGGTGGACAGCGCGAGGGTGCACATGCCGGTGAGGGTCTGGGTCAGTTCCGCTGCGGTCAGCGTGTTCTCGGCGTCGATGATCGATCGCAAGTGTGATGTGGCACTGGTGAGCGAGGCGTCGAGAAGCGACTGAAGTGCTGCGAGATCTTCTGGAGTTTCACGCAAGGCGGTCCCTTATCTGTGGATGGTGCGGCAACGGACGATTCCCATCCTCGACCACAACCTTGACATCTTGTGTCATGTTTCCGCCCGATCTTCGCCGTCCGACAGGCAGATCGACGTTGCCCGGCGAGGGCGTGCATCAACGTCTTCGCGTCGGGGAGTCGGTCGAGGTCCAGCTCCTGACAGCGGCGGCGAGACGGCCGTTGGACAGGCGTTGACAGTGAATTTACTATTTTGTAAATTACTCATACGTCAATAAGAGGAGTCGGCTTGCTGTCCGTGTTCTGGGACCACATCAACAACCCTTTGATCTACGCAGTTCCGTTCTTTCTCGTCTTCATCGCCATCGAAGCGCTGAGTCTGCGCCACGCGAACGCCGAGGACACACCGCGGGCCTACTCGCCCATCGACTCGCGCACCAGCATCACGATGGGTTTCGGTGCGATGGGCGCGATGGCACTGTTCAAGCTCGCGACGCTGTTCGTTTTCGTGATCCTCTACGCCGAGCTGGCGCCGTGGAAGTTGCCCACCGGCTCCTGGTGGTACTGGCCGCTGTTGCTGGTGGTCGTCGATATCGCCTGGTACTGCAATCACCGGTTCTCCCACCGTGTCCGCATCGGCTGGGCCGCACATCAGGCACATCACTCGAGTGAGTACTTCAACCTCGGCACCGCCCTGCGACAGAAGTGGAACCCCTGGTCGGAGGCGATCTTCTGGGCGCCGCTACCCCTGCTGGGCTTCGCACCGTGGACGATCTATGTGGCCTTCGCCTTCAACCTGATATACCAGTTCTTCACCCACACCGAGACGATCGACAAGATGTGGCGCCCGCTCGAATTCGTGTTCAACACCCCGTCCCACCATCGCGTCCATCACGGCAGCGACCCTGAATACCTGGACCGCAACTACGGCGGCATCCTGATCATCTGGGACCGCATGTTCGGCACCTTCCAGGCGGAACTGCACACTCCCACCTACGGTCTCACCACCCCGGTCGGCACCTACAACGTGCTGCGCCTGCAGTACCACGAGTACGCCAACATCGTCCGCGACGTTCGCCGTGCGAGCCGGTGGCGTGACCGGCTCGGCTACGTCTTCGCGCCGCCCGGGTGGCAACCGGCTACGCGGAAACCCGTGGGGAGTGTCGCGAAGAAGCA
Organism: Nocardia sp. NPDC055165; assembly: GCF_053606985.1. Lineage (NCBI taxonomy): Bacteria > Bacillati > Actinomycetota > Actinomycetes > Mycobacteriales > Nocardiaceae > Nocardia > Nocardia sp. NPDC055165. The sequence continues at coordinate 18,834 of NZ_JBSGSS010000008.1, read as the reverse complement.
GGCGGCATGAATCCCGTCGACGCCGCGGCCCTCGTTCTCCGGCTCACCCTCGGCACCGTCGTCCTCGCTCACGGCATCAATCACGCCTGGGGTGACGGCAAGCTGACCGGCACGGCGGGTCGGTTGATCATCTGGTCGGCATTGCGATGGACGGCACAGCGCCGCTGATGATCTCGGTCGTGCTCGGCGGCGTCTCTGCGACGCTGCTGCTCGGTGTCTTCTGGCGGCCCACACCGCGCGACAGCCGCTGAGCGAGGTCAGCCCTCCTTGATGCTTTTCAGGAAGAACTCTCGGATATCGGTGGCGAGCAGGTCGGGAACCTCCATCGCGGCGAAGTGACCGCCTCGGTCGAATTCCGACCAGTGCCTGATGTCGTAGAGCTGCTCGGCCAGCGGGCGCACCGACTGGGTGATGTCATGGGCGAAGACGGCGACGCCCAGAGGCACCGGGCACGGCGCGCTCCCCCTCGCCGATTCGCGGTGTAGCCGTGCCGAGGATGCCGCGGTGGCGGTGAGCCAGTACAGGGAGATGTCGGTGAGCATCCGGTCGTCGCTGATCGGTGAGCGTGGGTCTGTCCATTGCGCGAAACGTTCGGCGATCCAAGCGAGTTGGCCGACGGGCGAGTCGGTGAGCGCGTAGCCGATGGTCTGCGGGGTGGCGGCCTGGAGCGCCTGGTAGGGCGGTCGGTTCACCATCAGCTGTTTGATCTTGCCAAGTCGCGCTTCGTCGGCGTCGGAGAGTTCGACATCCGGGTTCGGCCGCGTCGGCAGGTAGTTCACATGGACGCCGACAACGTTGTCCGGCGCCACCGCTGCGAGCGACTGGGAGATACCCGAGCCGAAGTCGCCACCCTGCGCGCCGTAACGCTCGTAGCCGAGCCGCCGCATCAACTCGGCCCACGCGCGCGCCACCCGGACGATGTCCCAGCCGCGCTCGTGGGTCGGCCCGGAGAACCCATAGCCCGGAATGGACGGGATCACCAGATGGAAGTCGCGCGACAGCGGTTCGATCACGTCGAGGAATTCCAGGAACGAGCCGGGCCAGCCGTGGGTGAGGACCAGGGCGAGCGCGTCCGGCTTCGGCGAGCGGACATGGACGAAATGGATGTTCTGGCCGTCGATTTCGGTGGTGAAGTGCGCGAGTTCGTTGAGTCTCGCCTCGTGCGCTCGCCAGTCGTAGCCGGTGCGCCAGTATTCGGCGAGTTCCTTCAGCCGCGCCAGCGGGAAGCCGTAGTCCCAGCCGGCATCGGCGAGCTCGTTGGGCCAGCGGGTGCGGGCGAGGCGGTCGTTGAGGTCGTCGATATCAGCCTGGGGGATGTCGACGCGGAACCGCTCGATCATGTTCTCAACTCCTTCGTCTACCCAACGTTCGGGCGACTAATGTTTGTGTGACCAACGATATCGCGATCGTTGGTCACACAAACGATTTGTTAGAGTTGTCACATGGAACACCCACCCGAGCCGACCCCAGCCAGGTGGAAAAACCTGCCCACCTGGTTACTCACCCAAACAGCGAACCACGCCCACCGCCTGGTCAGCGATGGTTTCGCGGCCGCCGACGCCCGCGGCTACCACTACCGGATCCTGGCCACCCTCGACGAATTCGGCCCAGCCAGCCAAGCCACCCTCGGTCGCCGCAGCGGCATCCACGTCAGCGACATGGTCGCCACCATCAACGAACTCGCCGAACTCGACCTCGTCGACCGCACCCCCGACCCCACCGACCGCCGTCGCAACGTCATCACTCTCACCACCCCGGGAAAACGCCAACTCCGCCGCCTGGAAAAACAACTCGCCCACAGCCAAGAAGAACTCCTCGACCCGCTCTCCCCCGCAGAGCGAGACCAACTGACGGAGCTGCTCTCGAAGCTGCTGGACCACCACGATCAACAAACCGGGAACTCGGACCAGCCGCCGCACTGAATGACCACGGCACACCAATGATGGACACACGCGCAGTGGCGGTCGAGCAACAGCACTGGTTGCGCCTCGTTCGGTGCGGACAGCCGAGCAGGCCGCGCTGAGCGACTACCTGGCTTGCAGGAACTGCCCGGCGTGCACCCTGGTGCCGAATCCTTCGGCGAAAACACCGTATTCGTAGAGCACGTGCCCGGCCACGATCGTGGCCGCGACGGCGCGGTCGTTGCGGTTGACCATGCGGTCGACCCCGTCGAGGCCGGGCATGGGCGATTCGGCGTAGGCGGCACTGGAACCGTCGAAGCCGGCAGGGTCGATGATCGCGATATCGGCGCGCGACCCGAGGGTCAGGTGTCCGGCGTCGAGCCCGTACCAATCGGCCAACTCGCCGGTGAGGCGATGCACCGCGGCCTCGAGGGGCATGAATTTGCGGGTGTGTACCCGCTCGAGCATCCGGACCCCGAAGTTGTAGAAGGCCATATTGCGCAGGTGGGCGCCGGAATCAGCGAACCCGACCTGCACTTGGGCCGATTGCTGGAGTCGATCGAGCACATCGTCGCGGTCATTGGCGATGGTGGTGCGCCAGCGCAGGTCCGTACCGTAGGCCACCGCCAGATCCAGCAGCGCGTCGACCGGGGAGACGCCCCGCTCGACGGCGACCGAACCGAACGACTTTCCCACCACCGAGGCGTCCGGGCAGGCCACGATCTCGGCGTCGTGCAGGTCGCGATGCCATACCTTGAAGCCGCTCGCCGTCATCTCCTCGCGGAAGCACTCTCGGAAGGTTTCATCGTCCAGCAGTTCGCCGCGGGCGATGACCTCACGAATGTTCAACGCCGCTGCACCGGAACCGAATTCCTCGAACACGACCACGTCGATACCGTCGGCATAGACCTCGAACGGGACCGGTAGGTGCTGCCAGCGGAACCCGTCACCGCCGAGTGTGTTGACGATCTTCGCCGCGGCGATCGCCATGCGTACCACGGTCCGGTCGGCCTTGACGTCGGCGGCACTGATGATGGTGGTCTTGAGCGGCTTGCGCTTTCGGCCCATGCTCTGGGCGAAGTAGCGCGCCATCTCCGAGCGTTTGGCGAGATTGGGTGTGCTCTGATGGATCCGGCCACGCGCGCGCAGCAGCGCGTTGAGCGCACCGAATTCGCGCCAACTGGCATAGGTCGAGGGCAGCAACCGTGCCGGCCAGCGGGTCCCCTCCAGCTTGGAGAACGAGCTGCGGATCGTGGAAAGACCGACGAATCCGGCATCGAGGGCGGCGGTCAGCATGGCTTTCATCCGTGCCAGCTCGGCGTCGGTGGGGACGACACCCGACGAGGTCGCGCGATCCAAACCCATGACCGCGGCACGGATGTCGGAGTGCCCGAGAAATCCGGCGATATTGCAACCGAGCGGTAGTGCGTTGATGGCATCGACGTAGGACTGGGGATCGGTCCAGGTCTTGTGCTCCTTGACCGCGGAATGCACTGCGTCCCAAGGCAATGCCTCGACGCGGGCGAACAGGTCGGCGCAGTCGTCGGCGTCGGCATAGACAGTCGAGAGCGAACAATTGCCGAGCACGACCGAGGTGACTCCGTGCCGCACGCTCTCACCCAGGCCCGGCGATCCCAGGACCTCGGCGTCGTAGTGGGTGTGTACATCGAGCATGCCGGGGATCACCCATTTGCCGGTGGCGTCGATCTCGCGCTCGGCAGTCGCCGGCTCGATGATCCCGAGCGCGACGATCTTGCCTTCACGCACGCCGATATCAGTGCGAACGGGTGCCGACCCCGCACCGTCGAACACGGTGCCGTTGCGGATGACGAGCGAATAATGCGACATCAGAACCCCTCGATACTGGCGAGTATTGAAATTTCGATACTCGCGAGTATCGTCAGCGTGGTGACCACAGTCAACCCCCGAATCCGCACTCCTCGCGCCGAAGTACGGGAACGAGTCCTGGCCGCGGCCCTGTCCGAGTTCGCAGGCAAAGGGTTCGTCGGCACCACGATCGACGCGATCGCCGACGTCGCCGGATTCACCAAGGGCGCCGTCTACTCCAACTTCGGCTCCAAAGACGACTTGTTCTTCGCGCTGCTCGACCAGCAGATCAGTCGACGGATCGAGGCGGTCACCGCGCTGGCCGACGCCGCAGCCACTCGCCCCACGATCACAGCGATCGGCGATCTGCTGATGCAGGGCATGCTCGACAACCGAGACTGGCAGCTGCTGTTCACCGAATACTGGCTGCGCGCGCTCCGAGACGAGTCGGTCCGCGAGAGATTCGTACAGCACCGTCGTATCGTCCGCGCCGCGATCGCGGAGGCGGTCGAGCGCTTGGATCTCGGAACCGAGATCGACCCCGCCACGACCGCCGTCCTGGTGCTGGCACTCAACAGCGGGCTCTCGATAGAGGAATTCACCGAACCCGGTGTCGTGCCCGCAGACCTGTTCGGCACCGTCCTGCAAGCCGTCACAGCACAGCGATGACATGAGCCCGCCGACTACCTCGGCACCTGGCAGACCAGCATCTCGTTGGCACCCGCCTGAAATTCGTAGTCGACCTCCGCGATTCGGCTGCTGATACCTGATTCGGCAAGATCGGCGAGCAACTTCTCGAGCTGCGGGTAGCGCTCCGACGAACCGATGGGAGTCAGGGGAAACAGCCGGATCTCGGTGGTGGCGACGCGTGCGAGTTCCATGATGGATTGGTGATGGAAGGTGTAGTCGAGGTCGTCGGCGTAGCTGAAGAGCAGATGGGAGCTCAGGGCCAGGTCGAAGGTGTTGTCGGCGAACGGGAGTGTGGGCAGGCGGCCCGGGATGTAGTGGTGGGGGGAGGTGCGGGTGTGGGTGGCGAAGTGTTGTGCCGACTCGCGGCGGGCGCGGTGGTGTTCGTCGGGGTCGGCGAAGAAGGTCCAGCGGTAGGCGTCGGCGTGCTCGCGGACGTATCTGTTGCCGCGGTCGGCTTCGGCGACCGCGGTGGCGGCCACTCGGTCGAGACCATCGTCGAAATAGGCTACATCGCAGGCGGTGACATCACCGCCGCGTCGACTGACCTCGGCGGCGAAGCCGGCCGCCCCACCCGGGCAGTCCAGAATTCGGCGCCCGAGATCGTCGTCGGTGAGCGCGAACATCGCCCGGTACTCGTGCAGGGAGCGCGAGCTGACGAGGATCTCGCCGAACCCTCCGGTCCCCGTAGACGCGTCGTTGTCGATCATGGTCGTCCTTCCGTTCCAGGACCGCCCGTGGGGCCGGAACAGATGTCGTCACGACAGATCTGGCCACCCTCGGGGCGGCCGCGCACAACTCGGTCAGCCGCTAGGTCAGCGGCCACCACTGTTGCGCGAACATCATCACCCGGTGATTGAACCACGTGGAAGTTCGCTCGAGTAGGAGATTTTCACCGCCGTAGCGGATCATGTGGCGGTGAATCAAGATCGATTGAGGGTCAGGGCGACGGAATTCGCCGGCACACTCGAGGTCCGGATGCTGGTGTGGCGTCCGGTCGTGGTGATCTGCGGTCTGACATGAATCCGACCGAGCTCGCAGCGGATCTGGATGAGCGACAGTTCGCCCGGTACGAATGTCCCTGCTGCGAAGAGCCGATCGAGCGCACCTGGAACATGGTCACCCGCGACGGAATCGCCTACGCGGCGTACTTCGCCAACAGCTACCACCACACCGACCAGGCCCATGACACCTGGATCGACGTCATCCTGGGAACCTGGGATACCGAATCCGCAGACGATCATGTGACTTTCGGTTGTCGCGTCGGCCCGGTCCAGAGCAACCCGTACCCGGCGGCGACCCTGGTCCAGGCCTGCTTGGACGGATCCGCCGACGACGTCCACGGAGTGGTGCTCTCGCGCGCGGACGGCTTGGTCCACCCCCGCCTCCCGGAGTTCTGGGACGTCGTCGACTTCGTCTTGGCCAACGACCCGACCGTCACCGCACACCTGTACCAGTAGACAAGGGGTCACCCGGTGTGGATGACCCCTCGCCGCTCAGCCGAGTGGACTGTGCCCCAGCAGAACTCGGCCGCTGAAGCGGGTCTGCTTCGCGCGAGGCAGTGGGTGGAATTGGCAGCCGTGGATGTCACGGTAGAGGCGTTCGAGGTCGCAGGCGCGGGAATAGCCTGCGCCGCCGGTGGTTTCGATCGCCAGGCGGACGGTGGTGATGAGCGCGTCGGCCGCGACGGTCTTGCGGCTGAGGGTGCGGGCGGCGTAGGCATCGGTGTTGGGGAAGCTCAGGTTCTCCGAGGCGGTGAACATGGCGGCGACGAGGTCCTCGGCGGTGGTGTAGGCGTTGAGCATCTCACCCGCCGACTGGACCGTGTGGGCGCCGGAACGGCCTTCCAGCAGACGCGCGGTGAGCTCGACAGCAGCGTCCGCGACACCGAGATAGGCGGCCAGCACCAGCGGAAGCGCCGCACCGATCACCACATTCAGCACCGGCGGCCACGGACCCGCCGGGCGAGTCATCGAGATCGCGGCATCGGGCACGAACACCTCGTCGAGCACGACCGTGTGCGACCCACTCGCCCGCAAACCGAACGAATCCCAGGTCTTGTCGATGCTCACGCCCGCGGCGGCCAACGGGATCGCGAAATGCAGCACCTCACCGTCGCAGCGGACACTGGTGACGAGCACATCACCCACCTCACACCCACTCGCGGGCGCCTTACGCGCACTCACCCGATACCCACCCTCGACGCGCACCGCCTGCCCGTTGGAATCGACCCAATCCGAGGCGCCCGTACTGACCAGAATCGCACCGCCGGCCACCTTCGCGAACACCGCCGAAGCGTCCACCCCATGGTTGTGCCGCCACACCTGCGCGGCCACCAGGTGTGAGTGCATCGCGAACGCGACCGCCGTCGACGGATCGTGCCTGCCGAGTTCGCGCAGGATCTCCCCCATCTCCCGATGAGAGGCGCCCCCACCGCCGAACTCGACCGGCACGAGCGCCGCGGACAGTCCGCTCGCTCGCAATCGATCGAACGCGGCGACAGAGATTTCGCCGGTGCGGTCCCGCTCAGGGACCTCGAGACGCAAGGTTTCACCGATCTCGCGGGCCACCGATACCCGGTCGGTGCTGGACGTGGTGTCAGAAATTGTGGAAGTCATGTTTCGAAGTTAGAAAGCGCCGCGATAACCAGATAGTCCAGAAAGTGGACTCTCCCGGTCCAGAAAGTGGACCCCGTCGGTGTGACGGAGGAGCAATTGCCGACCGCTGAGGTGCCCATGACAATCACGACCGCAGGCTATGGCCAGTACTGTCCGATCTCGCGTGCTCTCGACGTGCTCGGCGAACGCTGGTCGTTGCTCATCCTGCGCGACCTGTTCCTCGGCACCACCCGCTTCAACGACCTCGCCCGCGGGCTGCCGGGGCTGTCGCGCAGCCTGCTCGCCAAACGCCTGCGCCAGTTCGAACGGGCCGGACTCATCGAGAAACTCGGCACCGAACACCTGCTCACCGAAGCCGGCGGCCAGCTCGAGCCCATTCTGTTCGGCCTCGGCGAATGGGGCGCACGCTGGACCTTCGGCGCGCCACAGGAGGAAGAACTCGACGCCGCCCTGCTCGTGTGGTGGATGCACACCCGCGTCGACACCTCCATGCTGCCAGGCCGACGGCAGGTGCTGCACGTCCGGTTCACCGACGACGTTCGTCGCTTCTGGATCGTGGTCGAAGGCGCGGTGCCCTCGGTGTGTGAGACCGATCCGGGCTATCCCGTCGACGTCACGATCAGCGCGGATGTCGCTGGGCTCTACGAAGTGTGGTTGGGGCGCATGCCGCTCACCCACGCGCAACGCACCGGGCGGATCACCTTCACCGGCCCGCCCGCGCTGACCCGCCGCATGCCCGCGGTGTTGCGGTTGAGTCCGGTGGCCGGATATGTCGCGGCAACTGCGCGCCCCGATCCGCAAGCACGCGCCTCATGAGCCGAAAGGTCTTGCCGTTCAGGTGGATCCGGCTCGCCCGGCGATGCTCATCGCCCAGCGGTACAGCTCTACCGGATCTCCCAGCGTCGCCTGCGATTCAGGCCGCACGAGGACGCCGTTCGCCGCTGACAACAGATCGTACAAACCCAGATACACCCACTCCCACAGCATGCTGTCGAAGTTGTAGGACATCATCGCCCGTTCGACGCGCCCACGGATCTCGGCGATCTCCTTCGACTCCAGTCCCACCCCGTGCAACCGTGCTTCGGTCGCCCGCTGGTCCTCGGCATCGAACCAGGTGTCGAGGAACGGCTCGAGCAGATCAGCCCAGATATCGAGACGTCGATGGATCGCGATCGCGTTGCGTCGGCAGAACTCGTCCAGCCCGGGACGATGCTCAGCGTGCACGAACAGCGTCTCACCGGTGACGGTACGCAGGTATGGGCGTATCGCGCCCGGATCGGCTTCGCTGATCGCGGATACCGCGATCACGCCGTAGGGATACACCGACGCGTCCGCGAAAGGGTAGTCGACGAACCGGATTTCCGTGTCGGCGATGACCACCTGCATCGGTCCATGATGTCGGCTGGCGCAGGCTCCGACCGGGTGCCATGAACTATATGGAACAAAACGTGGCGGTAATCACTACTTGCCACGTCATGTTGGCAGCCGCCGTAATCAAAACGTTAGGATTCGACCATGGTGCGTACCGGAGCAGTAACCTCAGAGCCGTACGAACCGAATGTGCCTCTGCCCCAACAGCATCCGGCCCGTCTCGAACTGGTCAGCGAAGCTCCCGAGACTGCCTCGGCGCCTGATCGCGAGGTCGACGACCACTTCCCGCGCCTGGGCGATACCAGCTTCCTCACCGGCGCGGCCCGCCACCGCCTCGCGGCCTACATCCACACCCAGCTCGCCGAACTCGAAGAGATGCCGTGACCGCACGCCGATGACATAAGCTGCGACACCGGCAATCATCGGCGGCAGAGGCGATTCACGCGGAGGAGTGGCGAGCTTGAGCGACGCATCGGTGGTGCTTCCCGAGCAGGTCCGCACCGAACTACGCCGCGGAGTGCGCAGCGTCCTCGTCGACACCGCAGCCCTGCGCCTGGTCCGCGAACGCTTCGACGACACCCAGGCAGGCGCACTGCGCCGCTACCTCGAAGCGTCCCAATCGGCGAACACTCTGCGCGCCTACCGAACCGACTGGATCGCCTGGGCAGGCTGGTGCGCGGCCGAACACCGACAGGCCCTGCCCGCCGACCCACTCGACGTAGCCGTCTACCTGGCCGCCTCCGCCGACGCCCGACGCGAAAACGGCACATGGGCGTTCAGCCCGGCCACCCTGGATCGCAAGTCCGCCGCCATCGCCGCAGTCCACGCCGCCAACGGACTCCCCTCACCGACCCGCTCCGACGTCGTGCGACTCACCCTGCGCGGCATCCGCCGCACCCGCCGCACCCCGCCGACCCGGAAACGCCCGGTCCTGCTGCACACCCTCGACCAACTTCTCGCCGAACTCCCCGCACCCGCCTGGCCCACTGAACCCGCGCGCCGGCGAGACGGTCTGGCGTTGCTGGTCGGCTTCGCCGGCGCACTGCGGCGCAGCGAACTCGCGGGCCTGCGCATCAGCGACGTACACGTACGCACCGACCACACCACCGGCGAACCGCTGCTCGTCGTGCACCTGCCGACAACCAAGACCGACCCGACCGGCATCGCCGAACAGCGCATCGCTCTACCCCGCGGCAAACACCCACGCACCTGCCCGATCTGCGCGTTCGCCGACTGGGTCCGCCTGCTGGAAGTCCACGCCGACACCGGCGACGAGGGCACACGATCCTGGACGGCGAACAACCTCGCCGCCGACACCGCGATCCATCGCTGCCACGGCTTCACCGGCACCCGGCTCAGCACCGACACCGACCGCGCGCTGTTCCCCACCATCAACCGGCACGGCTCGATCGGCGACACCGCGCTGTCCGGCCGGGCCGTGGCCGAACTGGTCAAGCGCTACGCGGCTCGCGCGGGCCTCGACCCCGACCTGTTCTCCGGGCATTCCCTGCGCGCGGGCTTCGCCACCCAGGCCGCCCTCGGCGGCGCCAGCGACCGCGAGATCATGCGCCAGGGACGCTGGGCCAACCCCCGCACCGTCCACGGCTACATCCGCACCGCGAATCCGCTCGAAGACAACGCCGTCACCAAACTCGGCCTCTGAACCAGCCCGTGCGGCGGCAATCGGCCGTCAGCGCCGCACAACGCGATCGAAGCTCGCGAGCCACCGACAATGCCCTCTGATCAGACGATCCGGTCGAGTCGGAAGATGCGGAACTCGCGACCTCCCGAGCGCTGGAACTCCATCTCGTAGCCCGGCCAGAATTCCACGGCCTGGTCCCACACCCGCTTACGCTCGACACCGGCGATCTCGGTGACCGACACCGGGAACGCGGAGCTGCCGTCGAAGCGCGCCGATGCCGTGCGGGCCGCGCGCAGGTTCGCCGACCAGGCCGGATGCTCCGGCTTGCCCCAGTTCGAGCCAACCAGATAGAAGCCGTCGCCGTCGGGCACACACAGCAGCGAGGTGGTGCGCGGCTGTCCCGACTTGCGCCCGACCACCGTGATCTCGATCGACGGGAGCCCGGCCAGATCGAGCACACCCCACCGACCGCCGCTGAGCCTGCGCAACAGCCGCTCGGTCGGCAGAACAACGCCGGCGCCACGCATCACCCAGGGCTGCGACGCGAACACGCGCGCAAAGCCCGGCAAGGGATTCCAAACCATCCCCGAATCCTGGCTCGAGCGAACCCGGTTCGCCCACTCACGACGGTGTGCTGAGAGCCAACTCACTCGGTGTGCTGGACGACCGATCGCCGCAGGCGGACCATAGGGGCATGGACGAGGCCCGAAACGAAGCCCGGCGCATCGCGGCGCAGGCCGAAATCGGCAAACACGGGCGGCTCGTTCGCGGCCCTCGCGACGGCAAGCTGCTCAGCGCGGGCATGCTGCCGTTCTTCCGCCGCCGCACACCGCGTGGGTACGGGATTCTGACCACCACGGGGCGCAAGACCGGTCTTCCGCGCCCGAAGTGCGTCCGGATCCTGCGCGACGGCGATCGCGCGTACCTGGTCCAGTTGATGCCGCCGCACGTGACGGTTGAGCAGCCCGGCGCGGTCAATTCCTGGCTGCTCAACGTCCGCGCCGATCCGCACGTCACAGTGAAGCTGCCCGACGGCACCCACAGCGGAATTGCCAGGGAGATCACCGACCCGGCCGAACTCGCCACCGCGCGCGCTCTGCTGTGCGACACCGTCGTGCTGGTCGACTTCGGCGAATGCACGCTTCACCTGCGCGGTATGCCCTCACGGGCAAAGATCCGGCGACTGCACGAGTACTGGTTCGACACCGGCCGTGCGGTAGCCGTCGACCTCGCGGTCTAACGGAAGCCCCTCCCCTGTCTGTGCTGGTGAGTTTATCTTTTCGTTAGAACATGTCGTGGATTGAGCGATGTTTGGGGTCATGATGAGGTGACACCTAAGTAGATGCGCATATCTACGTAACCACATGTGATTATGGTGACGTTCCAGCCTCGCCGCTCCGCCTTAATTCCCCGCACCGTTCCCCTCGATGTCGCACACTGATCTCACTCCCCTCCCCTAGCCCGCCAGGAGTGCCATGCCCTCCCCCAGTGGTCGACGCATCCTCGCTACGTTCGCTGTGGCCGCTTCGGCCCTGCTCACAACCGGCCCCTCCCCCGCTCTCGCCCGACCACCCGCACCGGCTCACCTGGCGCCCCTCGGACCCGAATTCCTGTGGGGCGTGGCAGCTTCCGGCTTTCAGGCCGAAGGTGATGCGCCGGACAGCAATTGGCGCCGCTATGTCGAATCGGGGAGCACGGCCGACCCCTACCTGAACTCGGTCGACTTCCGCGCTCGATACCGCTCCGACATCGCCCTTGCCGCGAAACTCGGTGTGCGGGTATACCGCATCGGCATCGAGTGGGCCCGGGTTCAACCGCAACCCGGAATCTGGGACGACGCGGCGCTCGCGTTCTACGACGATGTCATCGCGGCCGTCACCGAGGCCGGAATGCGGCCGATGCTGACCCTCGACCACTGGGTGTACCCGGGCTGGGCAGCCGACCGCGGCGGCTGGCGCGATCCGGAGATCGTGGCGAACTGGCTGTCCAACGCCCGCCGCGTCGTCGACCGGTACGCCGGCACCGACCCGTTGTGGGTGACGTTCAACGAGCCCACGTTCTATCTGGTCAACGATCTGCGGCACGGCGGCATCGGCGCGGCCGACGTACTGACGATGGGTGAACGAATCACCCAGGCCCACAACAGCATCTACGACTACATCCACGCCGTACACCCCGGCGCTCAGGTGACCAGCAACGTCGCCTACATCCCCAGCGTCGACGACGCGGTCAGCGGACCCCTGCTCGACCGGATCTCCGCCCGCCTGGACTACATCGGCATCGACTACTACTACGGTTTCTCCCCCGCACAGCTGCAAGTCCCCGATCCTGACCGCCTCTGGACGATTCCGCTGCAACCCGAAGGCATCTACTACGCGCTCGACCACTACGCGCGGAAGTTCCCCGGCCGCCCGCTCTACATCGTCGAAAACGGCATCCCCACCGAGAACGGCCGCCCGCGCGCCGACGGCTACACCCGCGCGGATTCGCTCCGCGACACCGTCTACTGGCTGCAGCGCGCCGCCGCCGACGGCATCCCGGTGATGGGCTACAACTACTGGAGCCTGACCGACAACTACGAATGGGGCTCCTACACACCACGTTTCGGCCTTTACACCGTCGACGTGCTCACCGACCCGACGCTGACCCGCACACCGACCGACGCGGTCGCGGCCTACCGGGCGATCACCACGGCGGGAGGCGTCGGCCCCGACTACCGGCCGACGCGCCCCGTCGCTGCGTGCTCGCTCGTCGACGGACTCGACAGTTGCACCGATCCGGTGTCGGTCCCCCGGTAGGGGTTTGAAGCGTCAACGTTTGCTCTACACTCGGGCGGGTGTCGAGCACAGCGTCACGCCCCTCCAGCGCCGTGAGCGGCAGGCAAGCCCGATGGCAGCCGCACAACGACAGCCGCCGGGAGCGGATCGTGCTGGCCGCGGTCGAGCTGATCGAACAGGCGCCCGCCGGCGTCGAGGTGCCGATCATCCAGATCGCCGAGCACGCGGGGCTCGCGAAATCGGTGGTCTACCGGCAGTTCGCCGGTCGCGACGAGCTGGATCGCCGGATCAGGAGCGAGATCGCCGACCGTTTCGTCGCCGACATCGAGGATGCCCTCGACATCGCCGAGGGATCGATCCACGAAATCCTGGTTCGCACGATCGGCGGCGTCGTCGATTGGATCCAGGACCATCCCCGGCTACACGAGTTCCTGCGGACAGGACCATCGGAGGCCGATCCCGATATCGACGCGATGAGCGCGCTGATCGACACCCTCGCGGGTTCGACCAGGGCGCTCGTCACCGGCCTGGCCGGTGTCGTGGGCGTGACCGACGAAGCCTCGGCCGACACGATGACCTTCGCCATCGTGTCGATGACCGAGGCCACCGTCACCCGCTGGGCCAACGACCCCGAGCCCGCGCTCACCAGGGATCAGCTCATCGAGGAAGTCGCCTCCTACGCCTGGCACGTGGTCGACGGCGTCGCCCGCCGCCACGGCCTGAACCTCGATCCCGATCAGCAACTCACCGAGATCATCACCCAGCTCGTCGCCGGCAACTGAATCGCCGCCGGGATCCGCTCAGGCGGCGCGCCGCGCGCTGCGTTCGGGCTCGCTGCGGTAGCGCGACGCCGGCCCGTCGATACCGAACTTGCGCCACAGCCACTTGGCGGTCGGGTTCATCAGACCAAGGTCGTTGGCCAGTTTGCGCATGTCGCCGAAGTAGCCCGACAGGATCTGCTGGGAATGCTCCGACTTCCAGAACGCCTGCTCGATGACCTCGCGCGGAATGTCGAACTCGCTCTCGAACGACCGCGGCGGCGCCATGATCTCGTTGGCCAGCCAGCGCATCGCAATCGGGAAGGCCACCGAGCAGACGCCGCGATTGAACTTGCCCATCCGCCCGATGTGCGCGGTGAGGAAGTCACCGGCGAAGGAGATGTGACGCGCTTCCTCGGCGATATGGATCTCCATGGTGCGCAACACCATCGGCGGCATCGTCGCGCCCGCGCGGATCACGGCCTTCTGGTAGTGATCGATCGGTTCCTCGCCGCCGAGGATGCCGATGAACAGGATCGTGTGGGCGTAGCCGCCCGCCACACCGATCAGCGGCGACAACGCGCGAAACAACGGCCGCATGCCGGGCACGTCGACGTCGATGCGGTTGACCAGCTCCTGGAACATCTGGATGTGGTTGCACTCTTCGGTCATCTCGTGCAAGCAGTACCGGAACTCGGGCGACCCGTTCGGCAGCTTCATAATATATTGCATCATGCCGCGGATCAGGATGCTCTCGAAGGCTGCGCCGACCTTGATCGAATTGGCTGTGCGCCATTTGCCGATCTCGATGCGCCGGTCCAGCGGTTGATCGCGGTACCACTGCGTAGCGCCGAGCGGGTCGATCTCCGGCGAGAGGACCCACCGCACGTCGTTCGGGTCAAGGGCGAGCTCGGGCGAATCCCAGTCGATATCGAGGTAGGGATCGAAATGACGGTCGACAGAACCCTGTGACAGGGTTGCCAGCGCCTCTCGGTACTCCTCGGTGATGGGTCCGCCACGGCTCGATTCGGTCAGCGTCATCGGTGCCTCCTCGGTTCGCGTCCGGCGCGCACGGCACTGTTATCGCCGTCACACCGTTCCCCGAGAATAACTGAGACCGTCAGTCCCACACAACCCTGGCGCGATAACGTTTTCTCCCCGCCTATTCGACGAGCAGCACCACCAACTGACGAGCCAGCTCGACATCACCGGGACCACCGAGCCAGATCAGTGGGCGACGTTGATCGAGATGGTCCAGCGCTTCGGGCAGGGATACGAAGACGCGATCGGCGCGCACGACGCAGACCTGGGGCACGGACTCCGAGACGGCGGGTCCACCATCGACATCGAGTGCCAGCGAACCGGTCGAGGCGTCGCCTGCCACCGCATCGCGAACCACCGCGTCACCGGACTCGACCGAATCCGAACCGCTGTGCACGACCTGATGACCCGGCGCGCCGGCCCAGTGATCCAGCCACGCCGGACCCGGCTCGACCGCGGCGAGCACCGTCTGCACGCTCATGCCGTAGAGGACGTCGGCGACCGCGGCGGGTAGGCCCGCTACATCGACGGTGCGCACCAGCGATCCGTACTCGCGCAATCGGTCGACGAACCGCTCGAGCACCTCGGCCCGCTCGGTCGGATCCACGATCGCGTGCCTGCCCGCGGATCGACGCATGGGTACCCGGCGCTCGTCCTCGGGCAGGTCGAGCAGCCCGTCACGGACTCGGCGCAAGATCTCCTCGCGAGAATTCACTCGGGCACTCTCCTTCGTTGGCGACGCCGATGTCGCCGTTCACACATTCCCTCTCCCCACATACCGCGGGAACTCTTCAATTCGCTACCGTACCGACCGGTCCACATGATCCGGGCGCGGCACGACGAAGCCCAGCAGAAGCAGAAGCTGGTCGATGTTCAGGTCGAAGATCTCCGCCCGATCAGCGAAGGTGTCGCGCCCGTACATGTCGAACACGTCGAAGTTCACGGCACCGAAGAGCGTGGTCCACGCGGTGAGGGCGGACGCGATCACCCGATCAGGGGCGGCGAGGCCGAACTGCTCGCGGATCGTCGCGAAATCGGCAGCCGTCCGCGGAGAGATCGCGGGCTCGAGCACGGGGCCGTTGAGCTGACCCAGTCGGTAGGCACCGTCGACGATGCCCAGCAGAATCGCGATCACGCGCACGCCCGGCGCTTCCGTGTCGGCCGCCGGTGCGGCATAGCCGGGGACGGGGGTACCGAAGAGCAGGCCGTACCAGGCGGGTTCGGCCAACGCCCACTCCCGTACCGCTCGCGCGACGACCCGGAATCGGGTCGCGGGGTCGTCGGGTGCGTCGAGCAGGGCCGCGTCCACCGCGTCGCCCAGTGCGTTGTAGCCGTCGACCACCAGCATGGTCAGCAGTTCTTCGCGGCTGCGGACATACCGGTACACCGCCGACGACACCACGCCCAGATCGCGGGCAACCGCGCGCAACGACAACGCCGCCGCACCCTGCGTGGCCAGATGCTCGCGGCCGATGCGTTTGATGTCGGCGATCGTCTGCGCGCGGGCCAGTGCGCGCGGACCCGGCTGGTCGGAGCTCATCGTCCGATCATCGCCCACTCACGGCGCGGGCCGGATCCCGGCGTCCGGCCGTGTCGTCCTCGGCGGCGGCGCGTTCGATCTCGGCGGCCAAGGTCGCGCCGCCGACCGCCCAGGCCGTCGCCAGCAATCGGTCGCGGAAGCGGCTCAGGTCCACGCCCACCCCTTCACCGCCGTACCCGGTGCCCGAGGCGTCGCGCACCGTGCCGACCACCTCGTCGGCGAGATCGGCGATGCGCGACTGGATCAGCGTCCGCAAGACCCCGCTGAGCGTGACGTCGATACCCACGTCGTAGAGGACCAGTGCGGCCTTGAGCATCGTGCGGTCTGCGACGAACCATCGGTGGCCGCGTCGTTCCAGGTACCCCGCCGCGGCGAGTTCGGTGAGCACATCGGTGCCACGCTCCCCCAGCATCGCGGCGAGTTCGACATCGTCGAGGTAGGACGAGCGTTCGATCGACTGTCCCGCGCGCGGATCGAACAGCGTGCGCCAGTCGCCTGCCTGCGGTTCGGTGTCGAATACCTCACGGATGGCGTCCAGCCGCAGCCCGCGTGCCTGCATGGCGACGATGTCGCGCAGCCGGTCCAAGTGCTCGTCGGTGTAGACGACTTCCTTGCCCGCTCGGCCGGGTTTCGGCAGCACGCCGAGCGAGTGGTAGTAGCGGATGGTGCGCGACGCCACGCCGCTGACGTCGGCGAGTTCCGCTCGGGTGTATCGGGCCACCCGACCAGCATAGGTGGGCTCGGAGCCAACGTTGACAGCTCTGGCTGTCGCCATTAGCGTTACCCGCGTCACTGTCGACACCGATCGAGGAGCTCCCCCATGCCCGAGCGCACCACCGATTTCGACGTTCTGATCGTCGGCTCCGGTTTCGGTGGCAGTGTCACCGCACTGCGACTGGTGGAGAAGGGCTACAAGGTCGGCGTCATCGAAGCCGGTCGCCGCTTCGCCGATGACGAACTGCCCAAGACCAGCTGGGACCTGCGCAAATTCGTGTGGGCGCCCAAGCTCGGCTGCTACGGCATCCAGCGCATCCACCCGCTGCGCGACGTCCTGATCCTGGGCGGCGCCGGCGTCGGCGGTGGCTCGCTGAACTACGCCAACACTCTCTACGTGCCGCCGGAGCCGTTCTTCCAGGACCCGCAGTGGCGCGAGATCACCGACTGGCGCAGCGAGCTCACTCCTTATTACGAGCAAGCGAAGAAGATGCTCGGTGTGGTGACAAATCCCCACATGACTCCCGCCGACGAGATCTTCAAGGCCGTCGCCGAGGACATGGGTGTGGGCGAGACGTTCGTGCAGACGCCCGTCGGGGTGTTCTTCGGTACGCCCGGCAAGACCGAGGCCGACCCCTACTTCGGTGGTGCCGGCCCCGAGCGCACCGGCTGCGTGGAATGCGGCGACTGCATGGTCGGCTGTAAGTTCGGCGCCAAGAACACCCTGGTGAAGAACTACCTCTATCTCGCGGAACAGGCCGGCGCACAGGTCATTCCGATGACCACGGTGTCGTCGCTGCGACCGCTGCCCGACGGCACCTGGGATGTGGCCACCGAGCGCACCGGCGCCTGGGTGCGCAAGGCGCCCAAGACCGTGACCGCCAAGCATGTCGTCCTCGCGGCGGGCACGCTCGGCACGCAGAAGTTGCTGCACGCGATGCGCGACGAAGGTGCGCTGCCGAACCTCTCGGACAAGCTCGGCCTGCTCACCCGCACGAACTCCGAGTCGATCGTCGGTGCCGCCACCAAGACGCTCGGGCCCGACCAGGACTTCACCAAGGGCGTCGCGATCACCTCGTCGATCCACCCCACCCCCGACACCCACGTCGAGCCGGTGCGCTACGGCAAGGGCTCGAACTCGATGGGCATGCTGCAAACGCTCATGGTCGACGGCGGCGGGCGGGTGCCGCGATGGCTGCGGTTCCTGGGCCTCGTGCTGTCCAATCCCCTGATATTCCTGCGCTTCATGAGTGTGAAGAACTGGAGCGAGCGCACGATCATCTCCCTCGTCATGCAGCACCTGGACAACTCGATCACCACCTACACCAAGCGCGGACTGTTCGGTGGCCGCAAGCTGACCTCCAAACAGGGCCACGGACAACCGAACCCGACCTGGATCCCGGCGGGCAACGATGTGACCCGCCGGGTCGCGGAGAAGATCGGCGGCGTCGCGGGTGGTACCTGGGGTGATGTGTTCAATGTGCCGATGACCGCGCACTTCCTCGGCGGCGCGGCGATCGGCGCCGACCGTGAGCACGGCGTGATCGACGCCTACCATCGCGTGTACGGCTACCCGACGCTCAGCGTCGTCGACGGAGCCGCCGTGTCGGCCAACCTCGGCGTGAACCCGTCGCTCACCATCACCGCGCAGGCCGAGCGCGCGGCCGCCTACTGGCCGAACAAGGGCGAACTCGACACCCGCCCCGAACAGGACGCCGGCTACACCAAGATCGCCCCGGTCCGCCCCAACCAGCCGGTCGTGCCCGCGGGCGCACCTGCCGCCCTGGTCCTGCCGATCGTCGAGATCCGCAGCTCGGAGAAGACCGCGGGCTGATCAGAACGAACCCGGCCCCGGCCCCGCGGTCACCCACCGCGGGGCTGGACACCGAGTCGTGAGGAGAGATCATGGCGGCCGGATGGCGGTTCGTCCATCTCGCGGTGCTGCGGCCGCTGCTCAC